>NZ_JBHZRV010000003.1:438341-455895 GCF_043641955.1 Pseudoalteromonas atlantica | reverse complement strand
GCTAGCCTATTGCAAGTAAATTCAACGCAGTTAGCGTTGAAAGTAGCCGCTGGAGATAGATTTATTATCCAGAGTTCCGGTTACTTAACTATACAAACTCTGTGGAACTTTGGTGACATTCAAGTGCACTGTTATCTCTTCTCTATCATGATATAAATGCTTTGCTTGTAGTTCATAGCTAATACCGTATTTCTCCAGCTCTTCTCGTATCATGGTTAAGCATTCATAAACGCTATCAAAACGTTTTTTCATGGGTAGTTTTAAGTTAAAGATAAGCTCTTTAGCATACGCATTCACAGCCCAATCAATCATCAAATTTGTTACTTTGGTTGGCTTTTCAACCATGTCACAGACTAACCATTGAATATTGCGCTTCTCAGGACGGTATTTAAAACCATCGGCTCTAAAGTGCTTAACTTGGCCTGTTTCCATTAAATCATCGTTCATTGGGCCGTTATCAATAGCGCTGACAAACATGCCGCGGCGCACTAGTTGATATGTCCATCCACCTGGACATGCGCCCAAGTCTACGCCACGCATTCCTGCTTGTACCCGTGACTCAACTTCATTGGGTGGTATAAATACATTAAATGCTTCATCAAGCTTTAAAGTCGAACGGCTAGGCGCATCACTTGGCATACGCAAGCGCAAAATACCCATAAAGAATGGTGAGTTATTGTAGCTGTATGAATGTCCAACGTAAGCTGTATTGTTAGTCAAAAACATCACATGCATAACTGGGCGGTTAGCTTTGGGCTCACGCAGTACGGTGTTTTGTTTTTCTAATGCTTTTTTGAGTGGTGTTGATATTTTTTTACAAAACGTTAAAAGCTCTTTGCCTTCATTAGTATCAGGGGTTTCTACACGTAGTTCTGAGCACAGCGGAAAATCTATAGCTGCTGTTTTAATTTCACCAACACGGTCTTCAACGGGCATATTCTCAAGTAACGTTCCTGCAAACCATTGACGCGCAAACACCATGTTTTTAAAATCAACTTTTTTGATGATTTCGTCGCTATGTGCGGCTTCAAAACATTCATAAATAACATAGCCGGTGTTAGGCTTGGCTTTCACATAACCGGCAAATCCTTGCTCTGCTGCATGAAAGGTTATTTCTGCTGCGGCATCATTTTCAAACCCGCTACGACAATAAATCACTACGCTTGACATAAAAACCCTTAAATTGCGCATTCTGCGCGATATTCTTTATTAAAATTTAAACCGTGCCACTTGCACTAAAATAATCAACCAACCAACAATAAAACACAGTCCGCCTAGAGGTGTAATTGGCCCTAGCCACTTCCAGCCTGTCACTGCGAGTAAATATAAACTCCCACTAAAGAGTAAAATACCCGCGATAAAAAAACAGCCGGCAGAGGTTAAATTTAAGCCCCACTTTATTAAAATAGCCACAGCAATAAGTGCAAGGCCATGGAACATTTGATACTCAGCAGCGGTTTTAAATACGCCGATAGCATATTCAGAAACACGGCTTTTTAAACCATGGGCGGCAAATGCGCCAAGTACCACTGACAACATACAAAACAAGCTACCCGCCATAAGGAATAATTTGATCATAGCACTCTCCTTTAATTCAACTAACAATGCTGCTTAATAAATTTACTTGCGTGCTCTGCTGCCATCTGTAAATTTTCTTCAAGCGTAACACCACTTTTTTTACGCGGCTTTAAAGAATGGTCGCCATCTGTTAACCAGACAAATTCAGGACGTTTATCAAGCGTGAGCGCATCTAATTCTTCGCGAGTACCAAATGTATCGCGCTCACCTTGGAGCACCATAAACGGGCACGGTATTTGGCCAAAATGACCGATACGCAGCTTCTCAGGCTTACCCGGCGGATGAAATGGGTAACCAAATGCCAACACACCCTTGATTTTTTTACTTGTTTCACACACCAGCATTGAGGCCATTCTTCCCCCCATTGATTTACCACCTATAAATAATGGTAATGTTGGGTCTGTTTGTTCAATTACTTGGGCAAAATAGGCAAGTAATTTCGGTGCTCGTTCAGGCGGTCTACGTTTATTCGTTTGTTTGGCGATTTGCATATATTCAAAATCAAAAAGCCCAACATTAATCCCCTGCTCGGCTAGCAAGTTTGCCATCTGTTGCATAAATTCAGAGTCACTGCCTGCGCCTGCACCATGAGCAAAAATAAACTGTCCGTGGGCCGGCTCTTTCGCTTTTATCCATTGTATTGTCATTTTAAAACTCTTGTTCTTGCTCTACTAATCCTAGCATCCATTCTTTAAAGGAGACTATTTTACCCAGCTCTGATTGTGATTCACGGTTAACCAAGTAGTAGGCATTTTTACTTTCTAAACTATGGCTAAAGGGGATCACCAAACGTCCGGCGTCAATATCTGGTTTTGCTAAAACACTATTACCAATTGCAACGCCTTGACCATGGACGGCTGCCTGTAAAACCATAGATGAGTGACTAAAAATCGGCCCTTGGTTTACTTGCACATTACGTACACCGGCGGTTTTCATCCAGGTTTTCCAGTTTTTTCGCGTAGTATCATGTAACAATGTGTGATTAGCTAAATCGCTTGGTTGGTCCAGAGGTTTAGGCCCTGTTAACAACATAGGGCTACACAAGGGTACCAGGTATTCGGTGTGTAGTTTATGCGTTTGCACCCCACTCCAATGACCACGACCATAATAAATAGCCACATCAACATCATCAGAGAGCGAGTTTTCGTCTTGATCTTGCGCCTTTATTCGTACATCAATCTCAGGGTGTAACTCATTAAATAAACTAAGCCTGGGTACTAACCACTGAATTGCAAAACTCGGCGTTAGGCTTACCGTAAGTGAACCTTTCGCCCCTCGCGCTAGCAGTTTTTCTGTGGCATCGATTAATTGGGTAAAGATTTCTTTTATATCTAAAAAGTAACCCTGCCCTTCTTCGGTCAATAACAACGAGCGATTTTTACGCAAAAACAGCTTTAAACCAAGGTGTTCTTCAAGTATTTTAATTTGATGACTCACCGCAGCTTGAGTAACATAAAGCTCTTCAGCTGCTTTGGTAAAACTCAAATGACGAGCAGCTGCTTCAAATGCTTTTAAGGCATTCAATGGCGGGACGCGACGAGACATATTAACCACTCTTAGAATTAGTTTTTCTTATGAGTAAGATTATATACACATGCTAGGGATGTGTATATTCGAGACATAAAAAAAGCGACATGAGTCGCTTTTAATTCTACCTATTTAAAGGTAATTAATTATAAATCGCTGGCACTGGTATCCAGTGGTGCAAAGCTTTTAATCAAGTCATCAACCGCTTTCATTTGGCTCAAGTAGCCTTCTAATTTACTCAGTGCAAGGGCACAAGGTCCATCACATTTTGCTTCATTAGGGTTAGGGTGAGCTTCAATAAATAGCCCAGCAAGCCCTAAAGCCATGCCGCTGCGTGCAAGTTCAGCGGCTTGTGCTCTACGCCCATCAGCTGAATCTGCACGACCACCTGGGCGCTGTAACGCGTGTGTTGCGTCAAAGATAACAGGGGCCATTGGCTTCATGTCATCCATGCCAAGCATATCAACAACTAAGTTGTTATAACCAAAGCTAGAGCCACGCTCACATAATGCAATATTATTATTGCCAGCCTCATTGAACTTAGTAATGATATGGCGCATTTCATGCGGTGCTAAAAACTGTGGCTTTTTAACGTTGATCACCGCACCTGTTTTTGCCATTGCAACAACAAGGTCAGTTTGACGAGCTAAAAATGCTGGCAGCTGTATTACATCTACAACCTCAGCAACAGGGGCAGCTTGATGCGGCTCATGTACATCGGTGATCAAAGGTACGTTAAAGGTATTTTTGATTTCCTCAAAAATTTTTAAACCTTCTTCCATACCAGGACCACGATAAGAGTTGATTGACGAGCGATTTGCTTTATCAAAAGACGCCTTGAATACATACGGTATATTAAGTTTGCTGGTTACTTCTACATAGTGCTCAGCAATGCGCATTGCTAAATCACGCGACTCTAATACGTTCATACCACCAAACAACACAAACGGTTTGTCGTTTGCAAGTTCAATGTCGTTAATTTTAATTAAATGATTGTTCATCGTTAGTCCTTAAGGTGCAACTGCTTGCATCATTAATCCACAAATATAAGCCATATAAGTGCCCACACCGTAACCCATAACCGCTAATAGTACACCCACTGGCGCAAGTGATGGGTGAAACGCCGATGCCACCACAGGTGCTGATGCCGCTCCGCCCACATTTGCTTGTGAGCCAACGGCCATGTAAAACAGTGGCGCTTTTATAATTTTAGCTACGATCAGCATTAAGCTTGCATGGGTTAACATCCAAATTAAGCCGATAACAAAATACATTGGCGATTCAAGAATTGCTGTAATATTCATATGTAGGCCAATCGATGCAACAAGAATATATAAAAAACTCGACGCTACTTTAGATGCACCAAATGATTCAATATGGCGTACTTTAGTAAAAGATAAGCTAATACCTATGGTTGTTGAAATAACAATTAGCCAGAAAAACTTACTGTTTAAACTGTACTCTTGTGCCCACGGGAAGTTCGCACCAAAGTAAGGCCCTAAAAAGTCCGCACAAAAATGGGCAAGCCCCGTAATACCAAATGCTATAGCAATAATTGTCATATAATCGTTTAGTGTCGGCATGCGGGCATGTTCTGCATGATATTTTTCTACACGCAGCTTTAAATCTTCAATGGCACTAGTATCAGCACCTGTTTTAGCATCTATTGCTTTGTGATTCGCAGCCATAAGCAGTAGAACTGCCATCCATAAATTGGCGACAATGACGTCAACTGTCACCATGGCAGAGAAAATATCACCGCCCACTTCAAACATTTCTTTCATTGACGCTTGATTCGCGCCACCGCCAATCCAGCTTCCAGCAATAGTTGTCATGCCACGCCATACTGCATCAGGGCCGTGGCCACCTACTGCATCAGGGTAAACTGCGCTCATTATAAGTATGGCTAAGGGCCCACCAATAACGATGCCCACGGTGCCTGTTAAAAACATTATCAGTGCTTTAGGCCCAAGGTTAATGATAGCACGCAAATCAATACTGATTGTTAATAAAATTAAGCACGCTGGAAGTAAATAACGAGATGCGACGTAATAAACATTCGATGAATGGCCGTCAACAATACCGAAAGTATTAAGTAGTGAAGGTAAAAAGTAGCAAAGTAATAATGCTGGGACATATTTGTAAAACTTCTTTAGTGTGCTGTTTTCACTGTGGGATGTTTTAAAAATAAAACCAAGTATTATCGCCAATAAGCCAAATACTACGGCATCATTGGTGATCAATGCAGTATGGGTGTCAGCCATGTTGATTCCTTAAAATTAGTGGTGAGTTTTATTATTATCTTCGAGTTCTTCTATTTGATGTTGAATAATTTCAATTGCCGGATCATCTGGGCATTCATCAATAAAAAACTGTAGGTCATCTCTGGCCATTTTTGGACAATCTAATTGATTAAGAAGATATCCGCGGTCTCTGCGTTCATAAGGATCATCGCCAAGTAAATCCATCAACAACTCAACACAGGTTAATGCATGACCAAATTTATTTTCACTTATAAATGCCCACTTTTGCTGAGCTAGGTAAAGTTTATATACATCATCTGCGAAAATCAGTTCTAATGGCTCTTGCTCATCGCCATTTTCTTCACTTGCATTCTCAGGGATAATATACCAGCTTTGCTGTCCACTGCTGGGCTCTAAAACATAGCCCTCTTCGTCACTAATGGCTATATGCACATTTACATCACTATTAGAGATGCACACGCTGGCGTCGTAATTTGCGTGGCATAAAAGGTGGCACAATAAAATACCCAATGTGGTAGGAGAGCCACTACGCATTGCTAATGTATAACTGAAACTATTGAGTGTGTACTCAGGTACTTTTAAGCTAGATACGCTAAACATCCATTGAGTGTAGAACATATCTAATAGGGTATCTAAGCGCTCATGAATATCTTCTTGTTGCTGACAAACTTGCATAACTAAGTTTTCAAACTCACTGAGCGTTGCAAAACTTTCGCTTATCTTAGCTTGTGGGTCCCATTTAGCCTCTGCACTTATGCAGCGGTATAGGGGATCGGGAGCAAATTCATCGTAAGGTTCATTTTGATAGGTCTCATTTTCATCTTCAAACCAAGGAGCGGTCATCAATACTACAACATCTTTTATTAAAACGAGGGGTTAGTTTACCTAGTTTTTAAATCAGATACCAACGTGAATATCGCTCAAAGGTATGAAGATTTACCTTTGAGCGGCAATATTAAAGAATCAAAGGGGTCTTGGTTACAGCCAGCTTACCTATTAATGCAATAACAGCAGTTGTTACAACTAAAAAGCCTACTTTAACTATCATTGCTTTTTGTTTGCTAGCAACTATACCAAATGCAATATAGGCAACCACTAAAATAATTTTTTCAAGTAACCACATTTGCTCAAGTGGATTAATTTTTGCCATGGCCATAACAGCAATTGCAGAGATTAACAAAAATGTGTCTGTAGCGTGGCTGCCAATAAATACCACTTTATTTTTAGCAATGGCACCACTGCCCATGCGTGAAAACGAACGTACGTAAAATAAAATAATACTCAATACAGCAATTGCCATATGTGTGTGTTTTACTGCTAAATAATCCATGGTTTCCTATTTACTCTTATTAAAATGACGGTGTTTATACCCAAACTAACTTAATCTGGATATAGCGCAAGAATTTTTTCTAAATCATCAATTTGCTCGTTAAATACATCCACTAATTTAGGCTCAAAATGTTTACCCTTTTGTGAATTTATTTCGTTCACAACATCATCCAATGACCACGCTTCCTTGTAGCATCGTTTATGGCGTAATGCGTCATAAACATCAGCTAACGCAACAATACGACCAAAAATATGAATGCGTTCACCTGATATACCCTGTGGATAGCCCGTGCCATCCCACTTCTCATGGTGATCACGAGCAATTTCAGCTCCTGCGGTTACAATGTCACGCTTTGAACCTTCGAGTATTTTATTTCCCTTTTGCGTGTGGGTCTTCATTATTTCCCACTCTTCACTATTAAGTTTGCCTGGTTTATTCAAAATAGCGTCTGGAATCCCCACTTTACCGACATCATGCAATGGCGAAGCTAATCGAATTAATTCGGCATCACGCTTTGATAAACCATACTTCAGTGCTAACAAGTTGCAAATATGGGATACTCGTTTTACATGATTGCCAGTTTCTGTAGAGCGCTGTTCAAGTGCTTCACTTAATCTAAAAACAAGTTCTTGCTGAGTGGCTTCGATTTCAGCTTGCAGCTGCACATTTTCATAAGCTAATTGCACATTTTGCGAAAATATTTCAATTAAATGGCGCTGTGTATCTGTCAAGTATTGGGGTATGCCCGAAATAAATAACATAGAATTGTGGTTATACTCACTACAGCAATAAGCAAATAGGTAGTTATCTTTATAGACGATCGTTTTACCTTGTAGCGCCTTTTTACAAGCTAGTAACTGCTCACTATTCAATACCTCTTCAATCGCTTTACCTTCACTGCGTTCAAAATCACCACTACCAGAAAAAACGACTAACTTCTTTTGGTTATCCTCAGGATTGCTTGCAACCAAACTCGTTGCATACATGGCTTTGTCAACTGTTCCTAATAAGGACGTTAATTGCTGCATCACTCCTTCAATAAAACTCTCTAAAGAGTGTGCAGCGAAAATATCTCGTGAAGCTTTTATTATTTTTTCTAGCCCTTGGCGTGATTGTTCAATAGACAAGATATCGCGGTATGAACGTAAGCTAGACATCACAACAGTAAATAATTTTTGCGCCGTTAGCTCTGTTTTAGATTTATAATCGTTTATATCGTAGTTAACGATGACTTGCCTTTCTGGCGCTTGGCCTGGCTGACCGGTACGTAGAATAATTCTGATATGATTGTTTTTTGCTGTTTCTCTAATGTATTGCGCGACTTTAAGACCGGCATCATCCGTTTCCATTACTACATCAAGTAATACAATGGCAGCATCAGGGTTAGCATCAATGATTTTTTTTGCTTCAGCGCCTGAATAAGCACTAATAAATTCCAAATGCTTATCTTGGAACTCGAAGTCACTCAGTGCAAGCTTTGTTACGGCATGTACTTCTGGCTCGTCATCAACAATAATAACCTTCCATGTGCCGCGAACAATATTACTTACTTCTTCCTGCGCTTCATCTGAAAACAAAAAATCATCCATCATACTCGGTCCTTTTGGCCATTTACATAGATTCTCACAGTGCTGTTTTGGTTATTTTGGCCACTGAGCGAATGTTACACGATCATTATCTGCTAAATCTTTAACTGTAAGTATATTTATATATGCCATTTGTGCAAAAAAACGATGCACTTTAATACTTTGTTCAAAACCATGCTCAATCAAAAGATAGCCATTAGGCACTAAATAATCCTTTGCCTGAGTAATAATATGTTTTATGTCAGCCATACCATCATCTTCTGCTACCAACGCAGACAGTGGCTCAAAACGAACATCGCCTTGGGCCAAGTGTTCATCATCATGTTCAATATAAGGTGGATTACTCACAATTAAATCAAACTTTTGATTTTCAACTTCGCTAAACCAATTACTTTGTAAAAAGTTAACTTGATCTAAACCTAGTCTTTGTTTATTTAATGTAGATAATGCAACTGCTTGCGCTATGCGGTCAACCCCTGTTATTTGCCAGCGAGGTTTTTCTGATGCTAATGCAAGCGCTATAGCGCCAGTGCCCGTGCCTAAGTCAAGCACATTTGCGCTATCGTTAAGTGGTAATTCAAGTGCGGTTTCAACTAACGTTTCGGTATCTGGGCGAGGGATTAATGTTGTAGCGTTAACGTGTAAGGGTAAGCTCCAAAACTCTCTTGTGCCGGTTATATGAGCAACCGGTTCACCATTTAAACGGCGCTGACAATAACTATCAAACAGCTGTTGCTGTTCTTCTGTAAGCTGCTTTTCTGGCCAGCTAAACAAATAGCTTCGGGGTTTGTTTAATACCTCAAGAAGTAATACTTGGGCATCCAATTTGGCGCTCTCAGTGCTATTTTGCAAAAGCAAAGTAGCACTGTGGATTGCAGATTCAACCGTGTCAGTCACCGTTATTCATCGCCCATCGCAGCGAGTAAATCGGCTTGATGTTCTTGCATTAGCGGCTCAACCACACAACCTAAGTCCCCTGCGACTACTTCATTTAAACGATACAGTGTTAAGTTAATACGGTGATCTGTAATACGCCCTTGCGGGTAGTTATAAGTACGAATACGTTCTGAGCGGTCACCACTACCTACTAAGTTACGACGCTCTGAAGCTTCCGCCGCATGGCGCTTTTCATCTTCTGCTTGTTGTAAGCGGGCAGCAAGTACTGACATCGCCTTAGCACGGTTTTTATGCTGCGAGCGCTCATCCTGACACTCAACCACTACACCCGTTGGAATGTGCGTAATACGTATTGCTGAGTCAGTTTTGTTAACGTGCTGACCACCGGCACCTGATGCACGAAACGTATCAACTTTTATATCTGCGGTGTTTATTTCAATGGCTTCCGCCTCTGGAATTTCAGCCATTACAGCTACAGTACATGCTGATGTGTGAACACGGCCTTGCGACTCTGTTTCTGGCACACGTTGTACACGGTGCGCACCTGATTCAAATTTAAGCTGCCCGTAAACACCTTCACCACTAATGTTAGCAATAACTTCTTTAAAACCGCCGTGCTCACCTTCGTTGGTGCTAACCACTTCCACTTTCCACTTTTTCGTCTCAGCATAGCGGGTATACATACGGAATAAATCACCCGCAAAAATAGCAGCTTCATCACCACCAGTACCCGCACGTACTTCAAGAAACACGTTATTATTATCTCGCGGATCTTTCGGCAGCATAAGCACTTGAATTTGGTCTTCAATAATTTGAATTTGCGATTTTGCTTCTTTATATTCTTCTTGCGCCATTTCACGCATATCAGGGTCTGAATCTTTTAGCATTTCTTCGGCGGTTGCAACATCGTCTTGTGACTGTTGGTACGATAAAAATGCTTTTACGATTTCTTCAAGCTCTGAGTATTCTTTTGAAAGAGCACGAAAGCGATTTTGGTCGCTTATAACAGAGGGGTCACTTAGTAGCGCTTGCACTTCTTCATAACGCTCAACTAAGGTTTCTAATTTACGATAAACGGACTCTTTCATGTAACTGCTATTCCTGATCAATACCTAACATTTTCTTTAATTGGCTTAACTGGTCAACTTCACCTTTTTTCGCCGCATCTTGAATTGCACGGGTAGGCGCGTGCATTAAGCGGTTGGTTAATTTGTTGGCCAGCTCTAAAATTACTTTTTCTGCGTCTTTCCCGGTTGTTAATTGGCTAATAGCCTTATCAACCAGTTCAGACTTTATATCATGTACATCTTGACGATAACTGCGAATGAGATCGACAGAATCAAGTGAGCGCATCCACATGGCAAATTCAGCACTGCGATGTGTAATAATCTCTTGCGCTTCTTCTGCTGCTTGCTCGCGTGATGCGATATTCTCGCTCACAATGGCTTGTAAGTCATCAACGGAATATAAATAGGCAGCATCAAGCTCCCCTACTTGGCTTTCAATATCCCGAGGAACCGCAATATCTATAAATAGCATTGGTTTATTGCGGCGCTGTTTAAGCGCTTGTTCAACCACTCCCTTACCTATAATAGGCAAGGTACTGGCGGTGGAGCTAATCACAATATCGGCTTGGTGCAAACGTTCAGGTAGCTGTGCTAGAGCAATTACATCAGCGGATACGTCTTGCGCTAAAGCGCGCGCACGCTCAATAGTTCGATTAGCAACGGTTATTTGTTGCGGTTCATTTTGGTATAAATGTTTGGCAACCAGTTCAATAGTTTCTCCCGCACCGATAAGTAGTACTTTGGTTTTATCAAGCTTTCCGTATATGTGCTTTGCCAAGTTAACTGCGGCATACGCAACCGATACAGCGCTTGCTCCAATGTCAGTTTCTGTGCGTACTTGTTTTGCCACTGAAAACGTTTTTTGAAATAGACGGTCAAATACCACATCAACAGAGTTGTGGTTTTTTGCACTATTATAAGCCTGCTTTATTTGGCCGAGTATTTGTGGCTCTCCTAAAACAAGCGAATCTAAACCGCAAGAGACCCGCATTAAATGGTTAATGGCTTCGTTATCTTGGTGGCAATAAATGTTTTTGCTCAGTTCTTGTTCATCTAAACCATGGAAACTGGCTAACCATTGCAACAGGATTTGGGAATTTTGCTGGGCAAGGCTACAATAGATTTCAGTACGGTTACAGGTTGAAACAATAACGGCCTCATTGAATTGATCATGATCACTCAATTGCTGTAAGGCTTCTGAAAGCTGTTCTGGTGAAAAAGCGACCTTTTCACGCAGTTCTACAGATGCGGTTTTATGATTTATACCCAGTGCTACTATGGTCATATGTGCCAAATATTGCTAAGCGATGCTCGAAAGGCATAATTTTATCAAAAATCAACGGAATATGGAAAGTAAGGAACGACATTTGATTCGACTATATTTGATTTTACTCACATTTTTTTTATTTTTAAGTGGTTGTGCGCATCGAATTGACCCTCAAACCCGTCTTTATGATGACTGGAAGACAAAGTTATCAGCCCAAAAGACATGGCAAGTTGAAGGTAAACTGGCGTTTATTAGTCCTGATGAGCGCCAGTCTGCAAACTTAAACTGGCAACAGCAAGATGATTTGAATAAATTAGTACTTACAACATTTATGGGAATTCGAATACTCGAGTTAGAACATGACGCGAACAGTGCAAAACTCGAATTTGACTATGAAGTATACCAAGATGCAAGTGCATCTCGTTTACTGCAACGGTTAACTGGTTTTACAATCCCGATTGAAGATGCCGATAACTGGCTAAAAGGGACTGTCACTAACGATTCGTTGCGCGTTGATGAATTAGCTCGCGCCAAAACCGTTACGTGGCAATCAAAGAACGGTCAAAAATGGGATATTACCTATGGCGACTATCAGCAATATGCTGGGTTTTGGCTGCCAAAAAAACTGACATTAAAACACAAAAAAATTAGACTTAAAATTCAACTTTACCGATGGTATTTTAATTAATATGACGTTAGATTCTGCCCCTCAATTTTCACTTATTGCGCCTGCAAAACTCAACCTATTTTTACACATAAATGGCCGTCGTGATGATGGCTATCATGAGCTTGAAACCCTGTTTACTTTCTTGGATTATGGTGACAATTTAGCGTTTACTCGGTTAAATACACCCAGCATTGAGTTAACAGGTGATACAAATAACATCCCTCTAACAGAAAATTTGATCTACAAAGCTGCTGTATTACTGCAAAAACATACAAAAACGACCTTAGGAGCAAAAATAAATTTAACTAAAATTTTGCCTATGGGTGGAGGTGTAGGTGGTGGTTCATCTGATGCAGCAACAACTCTTTTAGGGCTAAATAAATTATGGTGTTGCGACCTTTCTTTAAAAGAACTCGCCCTTCTCGGCATTGCACTAGGTGCTGATGTACCCGTGTTTATAAACGGTAAAAGTGCACTAGCACAAGGGATTGGTGAGAAGCTGAGCGATGTTGAGCTTGAACAAAAATGGTATTGTGTTGTTCACCCAAGTGAACATATAAGTACCGCTAAAATTTTTACGCATCCCGATTTAACGCGCGATACACCCAAGCTTAATGGTCCATGGCAACAACAAGTTTTGCGCAACGATTGTGAGCCATTAGTTAAAAAGCTCTGTCCTGAGGTTGAAAAAACCCTCCAGTGGTTGCTAAAATACGCCCCGTCTAAGATGACTGGCACAGGCTCATGTTGTTTTGCTGAATTTGCATCGCAATCAGAGGCACTTCATGTTCTTGAAAATCTTCCAAGTGATTGGAATGGTTTTATTGCCAGTAGCGTTAATATCTCTCCTGCCCATACGCAGTTGAACGCAATTCATTTAAGCAATGAAGTAACGTACAAGTAAAATACAATTTAAGTTAACAAATGGCGCTTTTGCCTCGTTTGTTAGTCCCAAATTTCAGTGCCTGAGGAACCCTACCGTGCCTGACATGAAGCTCTTCGCTGGTAACGCAACACCTGAGTTAGCTCAAAAAGTTGCAAAACGTTTATATATTGAAGTTGGCGATGCTGTTGTTGGCCGTTTTAGCGACGGTGAGATCAGTGTTCAAATTAATGAAAATGTTCGTGGCTCGGACGTTTTTATTGTGCAATCAACCTGTGCCCCTACTAACGATAACTTAATGGAGTTAATCGTTATGGTTGATGCGTTACGTCGTGCGTCTGCAGGTCGTATTACAGCCGTCATTCCTTATTTTGGTTATTCTCGTCAAGACCGTCGTGTACGTTCTGCGCGTGTACCAATTACCGCAAAAGTTGTTGCTGACTTCCTATCTAGTGTCGGCGTTGACCGTGTTCTAACGGTTGACTTACACGCAGAGCAAATTCAAGGTTTCTTTGATGTGCCAGTGGATAACGTATTTGGTAGTCCAGTTTTATTAGAAGATATGAAAGAACGTCAGTTTGATGATGTTGTTGTAGTATCACCTGATATTGGTGGTGTAGTTCGTGCCCGAGCTATTGCAAAACTACTCAACGACACTGACCTTGCTATCATTGATAAACGCCGCCCACAAGCAAACGTTTCTCAAGTAATGCATATCATCGGTGATGTTGAAGGCCGTGACTGCATCATTGTAGATGACATGATCGACACAGGCGGAACCTTATGTAAAGCGGCTGAAGCATTAAAAGAGCATGGTGCTAAACGTGTTTTTGCTTACGCAACGCACCCAGTTTTATCGGGTGCAGCAGCAGAGAACATTCGAAACTCTGTGATTGACGAAGTAATTGTTACTGACTCAATTCCATTATCTGATGAATTAAAATCGATTGAAAAAATCAAAGTACTGACACTAGCAGATATGCTTGCTGAAACGATTCGTCGTATTAGTAACGAAGAGTCTATTTCTGCGATGTTTGAACATTAATATCGATACTTTATCGTGATTGAAGCGCCTATTTGGCGCTTTTTTTTTACCCTGTGTTTCTTTTGTCAATAGGTGGTGGTATGATAGCGCGCCTTTTGGCTAGGGACCTTGGTCGCAAAGGCCCTACACTTTTAAATTATTGGAGACATTATGTCTGATACAACTTACACTTATGACGCTGAACTTCGCGTAGAAACTGGTACTGGTGCGAGCCGCCGCCTACGTCGCGAAGACAAAGTACCTGCGATCCTTTACGGTGCAGAAAAAGAAGCAGTAGCGCTTACTCTTGCTCATAAAGATATGATCAAAGCACAAGAAAGCGAAGGTTTTTACACTCACATTCTTACGCTTAACATTGGCGGCGAGTCTGTTGAAGCTATCTTAAAAGATATCCAACGTCACCCATTCAAGCCTAAGCTTACTCACCTTGATTTCCAACGTGTTGACGCTACTCATAAACTTCATACTAAAGTTCCTCTTCACTTCATCGGCGAAGATAAAGTAACTAAACTTGGTGCAACTGTTGTTCACCAGTTAACTGAAGTTGAAATCACATGTCTTCCAAAAGCACTTCCAGAATACGTTGAAGTTAACGTTTCTGACCTAGTAGCTGGTGATTCAATCCACCTTTCTGAGCTTAAACTTCCTGCTGGCGTTCAATCAGTTGAACTTGCTAAAGGTGAAGGCCATGATCAGTCAGTAGTTACTGTTAAAGCTAACAAAGCAGCTCCAACTGAAGACGAAGCTTCAGACGCTGCAGAATAATATTTAAGGTCTTGCACCTTGAATTCTATTCAAATGCTTGTGGGCCTGGCTAATCCAGGCCCCGAATACGCAAACACACGCCACAATGCAGGTGCTTGGTTCATCGAGCAACTCGCAGCACGCTACAACTGTACGCTTAAACACGATCCTAAATATCACGGCCTAACCGGCAAAGTGATCATTCAAGGCCAAGAATTCAAATTATTGATCCCCACCACCTATATGAATTTAAGTGGTAAAGCGGTCAGTAGTTTAGCCAATTTTTTCAAAATCCCTATTGAAAACATCTTAGTTGCACATGATGAAATGGATTTAGACCCGGGCGTTGCTAAATTAAAAAAAGGCGGCGGACATGGCGGTCATAATGGTTTAAAAGACATTATTGCAAAAATGGCAAATCAAAAAGATTTTATGCGTTTACGCGTTGGTATCGGTCATCCAGGACATCGTGAAATGGTCACCGGTTGGGTGCTTGGAAAAGCAGCCAAAGAAGACCAAGAGAAAATGGATGCAGCTGTAGATGAAGCAGTTCGTTGTATGGAAATACTTGCAAAAGACGGTGTGTTAAAAGCACAAAACAGACTTCATTCGTTTAAACCCTAGTAACATAGTTATTAAATCGGTTGAACGGATCTAAACAAGGTATCTTACTATGGGTTTTAAATGTGGTATCGTTGGTTTACCAAATGTTGGTAAATCTACACTCTTTAATGCATTAACCAAAGCGGGCATTGAAGCCGCTAACTTCCCTTTTTGTACCATCGAACCAAACACAGGTGTGGTTCCGGTTCCTGACGCTCGCTTAGACGAACTTGCTAAAATAGTTAATCCTCAGCGTATCCTTCCAACTAGTATGGAATTTGTTGATATTGCAGGGTTAGTAAAAGGCGCATCAAAAGGTGAAGGCCTAGGTAACCAATTCCTAGCAAATATTCGTGAAACGGATGCGATTGGCCATGTTGTACGTTGCTTTGAAGACGAAAACGTCATCCACGTTGCAGGTACTATTGATCCAGCTGACGATATCGACGTAATTAATACTGAACTTGTGCTTGCTGATATGGACAGTGCTGAAAAAGCTTTATTCCGTAACGCTAAAAAAGCCAAAGGCGGCGATAAAGACGCGAAAGAACAGAACGCAGTACTTGAAAAAGTAAAAGTACACCTTGATGAAGGCTTAACTTTACGTTCTTTAGAACTAACTAAAGAAGAAAAAGCGGCTATTGCTTCTATCAACTTTTTAACTATCAAGCCTACAATGTATATTGCTAACGTAGCTGAAGACGGTTTTGAGAATAACCCATTCCTTGACCGTGTACGTGAAATTGCTGCAGCAGAAGATGCCGTTGTTGTTCCTGTATGTGCAGCAATTGAGTCTGAACTGTCAGAGCTTGATGAAGAAGATAAACTTGAGTTTATGGCCGATCTTGGTTTAGAAGAGCCAGGTCTTAACCTCGTTATCCGCGGTGGCTATGAATTACTTCATCTACAAACTTATTTTACGGCTGGCGTAAAAGAAGTGCGTGCATGGACCATCCCTGTCGGTGCAACTGCGCCACAAGCTGCTGGTAAAATTCATACTGACTTTGAACGTGGCTTTATCCGCGCACAAACCATTGCTTATGATGACTATATTGCCTTTAAAGGTGAAAGTGGTGCAAAAGAAGCAGGTAAAATGCGCCAAGAAGGTAAAGAATATATCGTTAAAGATGGCGATGTAATGAACTTCTTGTTCAACGTATAGTAATTATTTGTGCCAAATAAAGTTTGGCAATGATTTTAAAGGCTCGTATTTACGAGCCTTTTTTGTTTTTGTGCTATTATCGATTAACAGTAACGCGAAGGTTTTTGCTGATTGGCTTGTTAAAAAAACACCATTTTTAATAAAAAATAGCCTCTTAGCTTAATTTTCCTGCAAACAAACCCTGATAAGTGTTTTTTTGCAAAAAAGGTGTTGACGGATTTGGGTCATATCAGCATAATACGCCCCGCACTCAGCGATGAAGTGCTGACAAAAAAGATGGCTAAGTAGCTCAGCTGGTTAGAGCACATCACTCATAATGATGGGGTCACAGGTTCAAATCCCGTCTTAGCCACCATTCTTTTTTGTACTCAATGAAGAGTTTAAAATAACTACCTTGTGTGCAGGAGTTGCGGAATTAACAGTTGTCTTGAATTAGACGCTGGATTTAGGTTCCAAAGCAGTATTACTTGTATGCTCGATGCGGGAGTGGCGGAATTGGTAGACGCGCTGGATTTAGGTTCCAGTATCTTAGGATGTGAGAGTTCAAGTCTCTCCTTCCGCACCATATTCTTTGATAAGAATTAAAATTATCAAACAATTCTTAGTTGGGATATCGCCAAGCGGTAAGGCACCAGGTTTTGATCCTGGCATTCCCAGGTTCAAATCCTGGTATCCCAGCCAACAATGGCTAAGTAGCTCAGCTGGTTAGAGCACATCACTCATAATGATGGGGTCACAGGTTCAAATCCCGTCTTAGCCACCATTTCTTCTTTTAGAAGTGGCTCTGCAAGAGTTAAATTGCAACTCAATGAAGAGTTTAAAATAACTACCATTTCTTTGATTAATTCAAAGTGATAATGCGGGAGTGGCGGAATTGGTAGACGCGCTGGATTTAGGTTCCAGTATCTTAGGATGTGAGAGTTCAAGTCTCTCC
>NZ_JBHZRV010000003.1:1901-438241 GCF_043641955.1 Pseudoalteromonas atlantica | reverse complement strand
TTGGGATATCGCCAAGCGGTAAGGCACCAGGTTTTGATCCTGGCATTCCCAGGTTCAAATCCTGGTATCCCAGCCAATTTCTTATTACCTCTCTCTCTTTAATCTTTAATCTTTAATCTTTAATCTTTAATCTTTAATCTTTAATCAAAATTGTTTGAGTGAGCTTTCACCCACTCCACTTGTAATTTAGTTATTTCAATTCACCACTAATCGCATACTTTAAAACCCAATTTTTTACCGGCCCAGTCTTATTAGCCATTTTTAAAAAGCGATTACGCGCCCATTGCAAAGGCGTTACTTGATTCGAAAAACCAAAATAACAGGCATCCATCATACTCATCATCAGTAAGTTTGCTTTACGGCGGGTTTGCTCGTAGTTTTTAAGATGTGTCACAGCACCAATGTCGTCTGCCGTTGCTAAAATATCGCCAAGCGCTGCTACATCTTGAAAGCCTAGATTAACTCCCTGCCCAGCTAAAGGGTTTATTGTATGTGCTGCATCCCCAACTAACACCAAACGCCCTGCTGAATATTTATTAGCGTGTTGACGAGCAAGTGGGAATACTGCTTGATTAACAATTTCAAAATCACCTGCTAGTGGCGCAAAATTTTCAATTATTTTTTGTTTTAACTGCTCTTTAGTTAATTTATTTAAATCTTGTAATTTAGCTGCGCCATCGTACCAAATTAAATTGGCGTAAGGTGCCTGCATAGGTAAAAATGCAACAGGGCCTGTAGGTTTAAACTGTTGCCATGTTTTAATTTGTTGCGGGGCATCAAGTTTAATTAAAACCCCCATACAATGTTGTTGGTACTGCCAGCCAGTTACACCAATGTTAGCTTTTGCGCGTAATTGCGATTGACCACCGTCCGCTGCAATAACTAAATCGGCACTTAAACGCTCTTCACCATAAATTAAGCTAATATCTTGCGCGGTTTGTTCGATAGCACAAATCGGTGACTTGATAGTGAGCACATCGATTTTATGTTGTTTAAATTGCTGCCATAAACTGGCTTGAATTAATTTATTTTCGATTAAGTGGCCTAAATGCGAGGTGTTAATGTCATTACAGTCAAACAAGAGGTTATCACCGACACGTTCAAACGCTTCTAGTTGTTGATATGGCGCCAAGCGAGACTCTCGTAATAATGGCATTGCCCCAAGCTCATCAAGTAGCTTTTCAGAGAAACGATTGATAGCTGATATGCGTATATCAATAGTTTCGCTTTGCAGTTCTTGCTCAGCATTGATAGGTCGTTGTTCTATCACGCTTACATCACAACCTTGCTTTGCTAATTTTACTGCCATTGCGGCGCCGACCATACCGCCACCGACAACAATAACTTTGTTTTTTTGCATACTTTTGTTCACAACTTAGGTCATTAACTATGGCGTTGATTGTAGCGTACTTAGTTGAAAAAATGCGAGTTGCTTTAATACTCAGACGCACTATTGCGCAGTTTGTTTGATTTCAAATCACAAAGATCAAATCTATACTTGGATCTGGGCGGGTATCCAGATAAAATACGCGTCCTTTAAGTTAGCGGGCATTTAAATGCTCACACTACTTAACTCCTGTTTCTAGCACATTTTAGTGCCACTACCGAATTGAAAACGAGGCTATATTTCAATGAGTAAAAAGCTGCATATTAAAACTTGGGGTTGTCAGATGAATGAGTACGACTCTCAGAAAATGGCGGATCTCCTCGATGCAACCAACGGCTATCAGTTAACTGAAGAAGCTGGTGAAGCAGATGTCATTCTACTCAATACGTGTTCAATTCGTGAAAAAGCACAAGAAAAGGTGTTTCATCAACTGGGTCGTTGGAAGTTACTAAAAGATGACAAGCCTGACCTCATCATTGGTGTTGGTGGGTGTGTTGCCTCTCAAGAAGGTGACTCTATTCGTCAACGTGCTCCTTTTGTTGATGTGATTTTTGGCCCACAAACTTTGCACCGTTTGCCTGAGATGATCAAACAAGTGCAAGGCAATAAAGGCAGCTCTGTAGTTGACATTTCATTCCCTGAGATTGAAAAGTTCGATCGCCTACCTGAGCCAAAAGCTGAAGGCCCAAGTGCATTTGTATCAATTATGGAAGGCTGTTCTAAATACTGTACTTTCTGCGTAGTGCCTTATACACGTGGTGAAGAAGTAAGTCGCCCACTTGATGACGTATTACTTGAAGTTGCTCAACTTGCAGAGCAAGGTGTACGTGAAGTTAACCTACTTGGTCAAAACGTAAACGCCTACCGCGGTGAGACTTACGATGGCGAAATTTGTTACTTCTCAGATTTAATCCGTTATGTAGCAGCGATTGATGGTATTGACCGTATTCGTTATACCACATCGCACCCAGTAGAATTTACACCTGATATTATTGACGCTTACGCAGATGTACCAGAGCTTGTTGATCACTTACACCTACCAGTACAAAGTGGTTCTGACCGTATCTTAAACTTAATGAAGCGCGGCCATACAGCTCTTGAGTACAAATCAACTATTCGTAAATTACGTAAAATTCGCCCTAACTTAAGCATGTCGTCTGACTTCATCATTGGTTTCCCAGGTGAAAGCAACGCAGATTTTGAAGCAACGATGAACCTTATCAATGATATTGGTTTTGATATGAGCTTTAGCTTTATCTACAGTGCGCGCCCTGGTACGCCTGCTGCAGACTTACCAGATGATGTTTCTGAGCAAGAGAAAAAAGAGCGTTTATACTTATTACAAAATCGTATTACACAAATGGCGCAGCAAATAAGTCGCCAAATGTTTGATACCGAGCAGCGTATACTTGTTGAAGGTCCATCGAAGAAAAACCCGATGGAATTACGTGGCCGTACTGAAAACAACCGCGTAGTTAACTTTGTAGGGCCACATAATGTGATCGGTCAATTTGTTGATGTACGTATAACTGAAGCACTGCCTAACTCTTTACGTGGTGATTTAATTCGTACAGAATCAGAAATGAATTTACGCCGTGATATCGCCCCTGCTGACATTCTTAGTAAAGCAGCGCAGCCTGAACCTCAAGCAACACCCAATGAAATCGGTGTTACTACATTCGTTCCGTAGGCGACAATGACAGTGCCAGCAACAGCTGGCACACTATAACAGGAAGCCATTTTGAGTAATCAATTAAAAAAATTAGAGATTTATTTAGAACCCTCCGACAATAAACGCCTTACTTCTTTATGCGGCCCGTTTGATGAAAATATCAAACAAATTGAACGCCGTCTGGGCGTCGAAATCACTCACCGCGATAACTACTTTAAGATAACAGGTAAAACCACCAGTGCTTTTGCTGCAATGGAAATCGTTAAAGATTTGTATGTTGAAACACAACCGGTGCGTGGTGTAGTTAAGGAAATAGAACCGAATACCGTTCACTTGGCAATTTCTGAATCAACCGCTCTTGAACAAGACGAACTCAGCGAATACGGTAAAGAAGTGGTGATTAAAACTCGTCGTGGCGTGATCAAACCGCGTAACGATAACCAAGGTCATTACGTATCAAACATTTTTCGCCATGATATTACTTTTGGTATTGGACCTGCTGGTACGGGTAAAACGTACCTCGCAGTCGCAGCGGCTGTTGATGCTCTAGAGCGTCAAGAAATTCGTCGCATACTACTTACTCGCCCTGCTGTTGAAGCTGGTGAAAGGTTAGGCTTTTTACCTGGTGATTTAAGCCAAAAAATCGACCCATATTTACGACCGTTATACGATGCATTATTTGAAATGCTGGGCTTTGAAAAGGTTGAGAAGCTGCTTGAGCAAAATGTTATTGAAGTAGCGCCACTTGCTTTTATGCGTGGCAGAACCCTAAATGATGCCTTTATTATTTTAGATGAAAGCCAAAATACTACTGTAGAACAAATGAAAATGTTCTTAACACGTATCGGTTTTAATTCTAAAGCAGTTATAACCGGTGATATCACCCAAGTTGATTTACCGCGCGGCGCTCGCTCTGGTCTTCGACATGCCATTGAAGTGCTGAGTGATGTTGAAGAAGTTAGTTTTAACTTTTTCCAATCGCACGACGTTGTTCGCCACCCAGTTGTAGCCCGCATTGTTGAGGCTTACGAACGTAACGATGAAGCGGACCGACTTAAACGCGCAGAAAAACAACGAGCGAAAGATTTACTAGCAAATGCTGAGCAAGCGGCCACTGATAATAATGAGTAAACCTTTGACAACAGAACTTGATTTACAAATTGCCTGCGAGTTTGACAACTTACCTAGCCTCGAACAATTTGCTGTTTGGGCTAATAAAGTATTAAGTCAGTATCGTGATGAATCTGAGCTCACCATCGTTATTGCTGATGAAGAACAAAGTCAGCAACTTAATAATGATTACCGTGGTAAGAACAAGCCAACAAACGTACTATCATTTGAGTTTGAGGCGCCACCGGGGATTGAACTCCCTCTTGTAGGTGATTTGATAATTTGTCCAGCGATTGTTTTAGCCGAAGCAAATGAACAAGAAAAGACCTTTCACGACCATTTTGCCCATATGGTGATTCACGGATGCTTGCATTTACTTGGATTTGACCATATAAAGGAAGAAGATGCGAATGAGATGGAAAGCATAGAGAAGCAATTACTTGCTGATCTAGGCATAGCAGACCCATATCGGGACGATATTTAAACTAACGGAGCAGATAGACGCAATGAGCGACGATAACTCGCAGACTAGCCAGGGTTCTTCAAGCAAGAACTGGTTGGGTAAAATTACCCAAATGTTGCAAGGGGAACCCCAGAATAGAGAAGAGCTGGTTGAAGTAATTGCCGATGCGCAAGAACGGGATGTCATAGACCCTGAAACCAAAGAAATGATTGAAGGTGTGCTCGGTGTATCTGAGCTTAAAGTGCGCGACATCATGATCCCGCGCTCACAGATGATCACACTTGAGGTTGATGCAAAGCTAGAAGAGTTGATCCCAATGATGGTTGATTCGACGCATTCACGATTTCCTGTGGTATGTGAAGACAAAGACCATGTTGAAGGAATTTTGTTAGCGAAAGACTTACTGCCGTTAATACTAAATAAAGACGACCAACTTCCGTCTTTGCGCGATTACTTGCGCCCAGCAGTTGTCGTACCTGAAAGTAAACGTGTCGATACATTACTGAATGAGTTTCGCCAACAGCGCTATCACATGGCGATTGTTATTGATGAATATGGCGGTGTCTCAGGCTTAGTCACCATTGAAGATATCTTAGAGATCATCGTAGGTGAAATTGAAGATGAGCACGATGAAGAAGAAGAACTGCAAGATATTCGTCAATTAGCCAAGCATGTTTACGTAGTCCAAGCGCTTACACCAGTTGATGATTTTAACGAAAAGTTTAAAACAGGCTACAGCACACAAGACGCTGATACTATTGGCGGTACTGTGTTACACGCGTTTGGCCATATGCCAGGGCGTGGAGAAACCATCGATATTGATGGCCTACAATTTAAAGTAACCAATGCAGATAGCCGCCGTTTGTTGCAAATACAAGTTACTGTACCTAAGGCTGATGACAGCGATAGTGAAGAAAATACTGACTAATTGCCTAAACTTAGCAAAAGATAAAAAAGCATGGCTCGCACTGGTTGCGGGCCTTCTTTTAACTTTTAGTTATTCCCCATTTGAGATTTGGCCTCTCACTTTTGCCAGTATTGCACTGGCTATTTACACCACACATACTCATCAATATGGTAAGCAAGCCAGTAAAAAAGCAGCCATGTATGGCTTTATTTTTGGCTTAGGTTGGTTTGGCGCTGGTATCAGTTGGGTGCATGTGTCTATTGCAACCTTTGGTGGTATGCCGCTAGTAGCCTCATTACTCTTAATGGCGATACTTTGCGTTTATCTAGCTATTTACCCTGCACTTGCATTTATGTTTGCTACACGCTTTGCAAGCGGTCCTAATAGCTATGGCCTATTATTGTTGACTGGCTTTGCTATTACTGAGTATTTACGTGGTGTTGTTTTGACGGGTTTCCCATGGCTCAGTTTTGGTTATACTCAAACAGATAGCCCCCTTAATTACCTCGCCCCCATTATCGGTGAGTTTGGCTTAACCTTAATCTGTATTGCCATTGCATTCTCACTTTACCAATTATTATTTAGTCGCAGTTTAAAAAGCGCGATTGCAACGACGTCTTTAATAGCGCTCATTTCTTTGGTTAGCAATTTAAGTCAAAGCCCTCACTATAACGATAAAACCATCAGTACTTTGCTTGTTCAAGGTAATATCAAACAAAACCTACGGTTTGAACCCAGTGAGTTTTGGACCACTATGAGTAAGTACCAAGACATGACACGCCCTCACTGGGACGTTGACTTGGTCGTATGGCCCGAAGCTGCGGTACCTGAAATAGAAGCCCTTGCTGACAACTTTTTAGCCGGCCTTGATAGCGCAGCCTCATTTAATAAAACCGCCCTAATTACGGGTATTGTCGACTACCAGCTTGATACCAAGACCATCTTCAATACGCTTATTGTGTTGGGTAATAAAGAGCGTGACGACGAACACGGCCACTATCAATACCTAGGTAAAAACCGCTTTCAAAAACATCAATTACTCCCTATTGGTGAATTTGTGCCGTTTGAAGATATTTTACGTCCAATCGCACCTTTGTTTGATTTACCTATGTCATCATTCTCGCGTGGTGATGAAGTACAAAACAATTTACGTGCGAACGGCTTAAATATTCTCCCTGCTATTTGCTTCGAAATTGCTTTTGCTGATTTAGTGCGTGGTAACTACCGCAGCGACTCAGATATCTTGTTTACTGTTAGTAATGACGCCTGGTTTGGCGACTCACATGGACCCCACCAGCATATGCAAATGGCCCGCATGCGCGCCCTTGAATTACAACGCCCGCTAATACGGGTTACAAACAACGGTATCAGTGGTGTGTATGATCCTATTAGTCAAACTCAAATCAGCATGCCACAGTTTAAAGCCGACATATTAAAAGCCAATGTTAAACTCATTCAAGGAAATAGTATCTATAGTCAATATGGTAATTGGCCGGTGTGGATTACAGTAGTTTTGATAGGAGTTGTTGGAGGCCTACTGGGATTAAGTAAAGCCTATTTTAAAACAGAGCCTGCTAAAAATTAGAAAATAGCATCATCTATAGATGGTGCTATTAACAATCATAAGTTGATCATTGCTGTGTTTGACCAGTTGCTCTGCAATACAAAGTACCTGAATACATATCAAAACTAGGGCTTAATCTTACCTCTGTGACATCACTGTATTGTGCTCTCAAGCTGTTCTCTGCACGCGCACATACTTCGTTGTGATTTGCAGGTGTGCTTGCAGATAACTCAACTGAAACCGTACGCCACCAACCAGAAGAGGTTGCTGCTATAGAGCTTACAGAAATGAAACCAAGTGCCAATGTCATTACTAAAATTTTATTTTTCATTCTCATTCCTTTTTATTACGCAATATATACATAGCAACAAAATGTTAACTACAAGTAGAGTGTATAGGTACAAGGAATACATGCAATTGAATAAATTTAATACAACATATTATATATACTGGGACTACTTAATCAATTTATCGGGGATGCATTTTTTTGAATAATAAACAAACCTTGTAAACTTAAGGTTGCCCCTCAATTTATTTCATCATCTGCTTCAAAGACATTGAGTACGAGTTATACAGATATTTAAAATTCCATTTGAATGTTAAAAAAGATCATAATTGCATTGATCTTACTATTGCAAAAAAGTCACCCAAAGAAAGTAATTCCTATTTTATAATCCTAAAATATATTTAATTTTTTGCCATCAAATCTTCGATATATTAATTTCGGGTAAATACCCATCATCGATTTAACTATTATTTTATGTGTACAACTGATTTGATTTTGCTAGCTTGGTTATCAATCAATTGGTACATCCCAGTCAATCTGCTTCCATTAGTGACAATGATCATACAAAGTTAAATACATCAGCGATAATGCAACGTCGTTTATTTTACCCTCATCGATTTGTGCTTTAATACTTATTGTCTGCCTCTGATTTGACTGAATTATGAAACTTTAAAGCTAACCCTATATTATAATAAAAGCGTTCTTTCGCCGTAAATGGCGTCCTACAATTTATAGCGAATGCCTAAGTTTGAGCAAACCAGAGCTAAAATAATTACCAAAGTGATTTTTTAATTTATTACTTAATCACCTTTCCTATTGTTTCTGGAGTAACAGGCTGATTCAAAGACCCTTTTATAACAACTGTCGCTGATATTTTATCTTGGATGGCTTGACGGTTTGGGTCCCAATAAACTTGTAAAAACCCTAATAAGCCAGTTGCAAAACCTGCGCCATAACCACCGTACCGACCAAAGCAGTCAAGTAATCCTAACTGCTCGCCATTCAAAGCCACTACACGGATGTTACATACTTTCTTACCTGGCGTTTGCCCTTTCCATAATAGAGAAAATAAAGTGAAGTAAATGGCTGCCCAACCAAATCCTAGGCCTAAATCTTCAATAATACCTAAACCCCATTTTAAAATACTATGTGAAGTTGATGAGCTTGACTGGGGCTCTATAGATTCAATTTCCTCTAATAATTGTCCATCATATGATTGCTGTCCTGCTGTCATCAGCTGTAACAGGCTTCTTACCACATAAACGTTAGCATCTTCATTGAGTTCATTGAGATCGTTTAGCTTTGGTATCTGAGATACTAGGTCGGTTAACTCATTTTTCTGGCATACTTGACCGCACTTTTCATTATCCGATGTTAGTTGTAAGTATGTGTTTACAGCCAGCACTTCTTCTGAGCTTAATACAATATCTTGTTGAGTAATCGCACTTTCAGTCACAGTGTCACCCTCAAAGTAATCAATTGCTACTGACAATAAATACAGCGAGCTGATGAACAGCAAAGTAGCAGCCGTTAGTTTTAATATTCGCCGCCAGAACGAGTTCATTTTAGGTAAGTGTTTTTGCGCTGTGCCTTTATAAAAAGCCACTGAAGCTACAAATGCTATTAAACCCGCACTGAGTTTTGCTGCGAGAAAGATTAACATAACATCGATAACCATCGCTGACGCTCTCCTAGTTGGCGATGCCAGCGGCAATCCTAATAATGCTTCGTCTATTTTAAATGCAAAAGGTGTAATGACTTCCTTGGTTTCAGAGAGTGTCAATTCTAACTCTTCTATTTGTTTAGCTTTCATAAACGTTCTTATATCCTTGAAGCAATTATTGGCAACTAAACCATTAAAGCCAATTTATCAATATACGGTTTATTTTCTTCATCAATAATTTGAATTATTTCTTTGTGTAGGCGTTTTTTATGTTCAGCAAAAATAGCTCGCTTTTTGTCAAATGTAGCGGCAAATTCCATTACATCAGCAAGCAAAGCGTCGCTATCTTTTGAAGCCTTTTCAATAACGTGATCACTTGCCAGCTCAGAACCCGCAACGCGACGGCCAGTTAACTTCATTTCGTTAAAACGGTAGTAAGGTATCGCTTTTTTCACAAACGCTACCATCCCCGGTAAAAATGGAATTGATAAATCAACTTCAGGGAAGCAAAAGAACCCACGATCGCTACGCATAAATCTAAAGTCACAGGCACATGCTAAGATAGCTCCATTGCCAAACGCATGGCCATTAATCGCCGCAATCACAGGCATTGGAAATAGTAATAAAGTTTTAAAAATATCGTCCATGTCATACATAAAACCACGTATTTCATCGGCTTTATTTGCTTTCATCGCAGGCATCAACCAATCAGTATCGATACCCAAGCTCCAGCTTTTTTCATCATTTGATGTAATAACTAGTGCTTTATGAGCATCGTTTGCTACAACCTCTGTAAGAGTTTGTTTTAATTGTTTAGCAAATTGTGGATTGTGGCGGTTTTCACCGTTGGTAAGGGCTATCACCGCAACGTTGCCTTGAGTGTTTAATGTCATCAAACTCATAAAAGTGCCTACTAATTATTGTTTTATTGGATTATCCCTTCATGCTCTCAAAGGGCTATGTCTTATAATGCCATGAATAATGTTTGGGTTACTAGCATGAGGTTTACTTTAAACTATTGAATAGTTTGTCTTACGTTCAAATATCTATGACAGTGCTCGGCGAATCATATGATAAAATGGGGTAGATGATATGGGGAAAATAGCATTAGTCATTGGCGCAACAGGCTTAGTAGGTGGCCATTTAGTTAAACAATTAACTGAGGCGACTCATATCTCTAAAGTCGTCACATTGACGCGCCGCCCTATTACCTATCACAGCGATAAAGTGATTAATCACGTTATTAACTTTGATAACTTATCGCAGTACTCCGCGTTGTTTGAAGCAGATATAGTATTTTCATGTTTAGGCACAACTAAAAAAACAGCTGGCTCTGTTGATGCGCAGCGAAAAGTAGATTTTGATTATCAACTTCATGCCGCTCAGCTTGCTGCAAAAATGGGGGTAGAACACTATTTACTGGTGTCTTCAAGTGGTGCAAATGCAAACAGTAGTAGCGCTTATTTAAAGATGAAAGGTGAACTTGAAGATGCTGTTCAAGCCCTTTCATTTAAACGCATTAGCGTTATCCAGCCTTCATTATTATTAGGTAAGCGCACTAATGATTTTCGCATTGCAGAAAAAGTTGGCAGTATATTGTTACCAGTACTTTGTGTGATTCCAAGGTTAAAAAAATATAGGCCTATTACAGGCCGACAAGTTGCAATCAAACTAACTCAGATCAGTAAGCAATCGGGTCATGGTGTTGAATATTTCACGCTGGAAGCATTGTTTTGAACAATAGCGAGTGCTCTGTTTAAAATACAAGTCACGTACCCAATTAAGCAAATAAACCGTTCCTAGAATACGCTAACAGTTTGAACCATTTTGTCTATGCTACGTATTGTTTACTAGATACCCAACGCGTTAGGATTTAGTATGAAGACTCACTTGGTACCTTTGTTGTCTGCTGGCCTGCTTTTAGCATCTAGCGATGTTGATGCAACTCCAAATTGGTACATTGTTAATGATTCCGTAATGGGTGGCCTTTCAACCAGTCAAATTTACGAAAAGAATAACAACTTAATTTTCACCGGAACTGTATCGCTTGAAAATAATGGCGGCTTTGCCTCTGTGCGCACTATCATCAACACAGAAAGTGAACCTTCTAAACAGATTTCATTGCGCGTAAAAGGTGACGGAAAAAGCTATCAACTTCGTTTAAGAACAAGTAAATATATGGATGGTCCTGCTTATACAGCGTCTTTTGATACAAAAGAAGACCAATGGCAAGTTTTTACGTTTGCTCCAAATGATTTTATTTTGACCTTTCGGGGACGAGAGCTTGAACAACAGCCAATAATTAACTTTCAAGAAATTAGTCAACTGGGCTTTATGATTGCTAAAAAACAACAAGGTGAGTTTAAACTTGAAATAAGCGACGTCGCTTTCAGTGAGTAGTGTAATTTTGTTCAATTATTTAGGCAATAAACCAGGGGGTGATTATATTCCCCCCTGAGTAAACAATACCTATAAAAGCGCTTAATTACGCTACTTTTACGACTCTACTTTTAATAATTCAACTTCAAAAATAAGTAAAGACGCAGGAGGAATGCTCCCAACACGCTTTTCGCCATACGCAAGCTGATGCGGAACATAAAGGGTATATTTATCACCTTCGCTCATCAATTGTAAGCCTTCAGTCCAGCCTTTAATCACTTGATGTAAGCCAAAGCTAATCGGGCTGTTTCGCTCAACTGAACTGTCAAACACACTGCCATCAAGCAAAGTACCATGATAGTGAACATTCACAATACTGGTCGGGCTTGGTTTTACATCACTGCCGCTGCTGTGCTCAATTTTATATTGCAAGCCAGAAGCAGTCTCTGTTATACCTTCAACTTTACTATTGGTCGCTAAAAAATCACTGCCAAGCTGCGCATTGGCAAGCGCTTGTTGCTTAACTTTTTTACTATTTTGAAAGATTAAATAACAAAATATAGCAATAATAATCGCTAAAATAATATTAATCATGATTCTTCATTCTCTTGTTCTTTTTCGTCTTCATCATTATCGCCATTTACGATATCGGCAATATTATTTAATCGTGCCAAGGCAATGCCATTAACCGACTCTTCTGGGTAATGGCCATCAACCAGCTCACCGGCGTCTATATCCATTAATGCGTTAAGAGCTTGATCTACTGTTTCAACGGCATAAATGTGGAACTTACCTAGTTCGACAGCGGTAAGTATTTCGTCATCGAGTACCAAGTTCACTTGGTTAGATTTTGGCACAATCACGCCTTGCTGACCTGTTAAACCACGCATTTTACACAGTTTGAAAAAGCCTTCTATTTTCTCATTTACACCGCCAATGGCTTGTACATCACCATGTTGGTTTATTGAGCCGGTCAACGCAATTGATTGGCTGATGGGTAAGTTAGTAATAGCCGAAATCAGCGCACATAACTCAGCCAGTGATGCGCTATCTCCATCTATGTAGCCATAACTTTGCTCGATAGCGATATTAGCACTGAGCGTTAAACTAAATTGCTGCGCGTATTTGTTACCCAAGTAACCCGTAAGTAACATCACCCCTTTTGAGTGAATTGCTTTACCAAGTTCGGCTTCACGCTCTACGTCAATCACGCCATCAGCACCAGCATATACTGTGGCTGTAATACGGGCAGGCGTACCAAACGATGTATCACCAATGTGTAACACGGTTAAGCCATTTACTTTACCCACAGCTTGGCCGTCAGTGGCGATTAGGGTGTGTCCTTCTTTAATGTCGCTGAGCATGTTTTCACTAATTTGCCCAGTACGGTACTGTTTACCTTCAATCGCTTCATCAATATGGTGAGCGTCAATTAGGCTTAAATTATCTTGTTTAGTATAAAAGCTTGCCTCTGCCACCAGCTCTAGTACATCAGCAAAACGCGCTGATAATTTATTATGGTGTTCTGCTTGGCGATAACTAAACTTAAGTAGTCGTGCCATAGCTGGCTCGGTCAAACTACATTTTAAAGTATCTTGGCAGTATTCCGTTACTTTAGTAATAAATTGATATTGCAGTTTATCGCTACTAGGTAAGTAGTAATCAAAATCAGCTAGTACTCTAAATAATTCAGCAAATTCTTCGTCGTACTCACCAATGGTGTAATACAAATCTCGTGAGCCTAGCAAAATAATTTTCACATCAAGGGGTATCAACTGCGGACGAAGCGTAAAACTACTGCCCACTGCACTGTCTTGATACGGTAAGTCATTTTTAATTTGATGCGTTTTTAGTGACAGCTTTAAGCCATCCCAAACTTGTGGGTTTGCCATGACTTTTTCGGCATCCATAATCAAGTAACCGCCGTTAGCACGGTGAAGTGCACCGGGCTGGATTGACCGATAGCTAGTGATCAACGAGCCTTGCGACGCGGCGTATTCTATTTTGCCAAAAATATTGCCAAACGTTGGGTTAGGTTCATAAACAACAGGCGCTGCATCGCCTTCTTTAAATTCTACTAAGATATTGGGCGCAAAAAAGTCGGTCAACATACCTTTGCTATCAAAGTCTTCTTTGTTTTCGTCGCTTACATCTTCGTCGTCAAGCCATTCAAGCACCGCATCAATAATTTCAACACGAATATCTTTTAAATAACGTAGCACGCCAATATGGGCGGCGTATTTATGTTCTAAATCTTTTAACAGCGGTTTAGTAGCAAGCTCAGCGGTGGATTTTTTTAAATTACGTAGTTTTTCTGAGGACTCACGTTTCCAACGCGGTAATTCAATTAACGCTTCGATTAAGGCATCTTCGAGTTTTTCGATAACCTCATAAAATTGCTCGCGTAAATCATCATCAAGGGCTGCAAATTCAGCATCACTTAATTGTTTACCATTAACTAACGGCGCAAAGCCGACCACGCTTTTTTCTTCAATTAAAGCAACGCTTTGTTCAAGTGCAGCAATTTCAACTTCGGTGATTGCTGCGTCATAAGCGTCATTAAACTCACGGTCTATTTTTTTCTTTTTACGTTGATAAGCTGGGTTATCAAATGCTGCCGGAAAGGTGTCGAGTACTTCGTCGATAAACGAGTCGATATCATCGGCTAATTGCTTGCTTTGCCCTGCTTGTAAAAACATCGCGATTGGTTCACGGTGATCGTCGTAATTATTAACGTATAACCACTCGTTTGGCGTCGGCCGGCCTTTACTATGTGCCTCTAATTTGTCTTTTACTAAAGTAAAGCGACCATGGGCGGCTTCACCCATGACATACACATTGTAACCAGGAAGCTCCATCCCCAATGAAAAATCCAACGCACTTTGAGCGCGCTGTTGACCGATGAAAGTCAAGGTTTCAGGGTACGGATTATTCATGCACGTTTGCACATGATTAAGTGAAATAGTCGGCGCTAACGCAGACACAGGTAATGGCAGCAGTTTTTTCGTCATTCTAACTTCTTTTTGTATCAGCACATCGGCTGATTAATTTTAATATGGGCAGAGTAATGTCTCTACCCACTATTTTAAGGTTGTAATGCCTTACGAGAAAAGTAGATACCGTCGCACTGCGAACAAGCTCTAATTTGCGTGGCGTGATAAATATCATAACTATGGCTGCAATTCTTACATACTAATGTGCCCATGGCTATCCATTCACCTTGGTGATAAACGCCATTATGCTTAAAATCTTGGTTTAATGCGTGCCATTCTAACTGGGTTTTATCTTCTATGTGTGACAATTCAAACCATAAAGACTCTTTTAGTTCTTGCCATGCAAGTGAGTCATAGTGATTGTCGTTTTCTTTAATGTGTTCAATGTCACGTTTAAGGTACTCGCGGTACAACGTTAGCTTTTCTTGACCTAATTGCTTGAGTGCTTGTTCAGATTCAACAAACTTATCCATTGCGTCTTTAAGCTCATGCTCTTTTACATCTTTTAACCAGGCACTTAAATCTGTTAACCATGCTTTATAATCAGCCATTTCATACTCCTTCAAAACTACGTTAAATCAGTGTTTACCTTAAACAAGTATAGGTTAACCTGCCCTGAAAACTAATTAAGTCATGAATTTATAAAATCCGCTTATTTGCCGCTGTGATTAGTACTATTTTTGGGGTATCCTATTCGGCAATTTTTTACTAGTTTGCAAGAAGTCTGGAATCATAGATGCAAGAGCAATATAACCCACAAGATATAGAGTCAAAAGTCCAAGCATATTGGGAAGAAAACCAAGTATTTAAAGCCACTGAAGATGAGAGTAAAGAAAAGTATTATTGCCTTTCTATGTTCCCATACCCAAGCGGCCGACTCCATATGGGTCATGTGCGTAACTACACCATTGGTGATGTTGTTTCTCGCTTCCAACGCTTGCAAGGCAAAAACGTAATGCAACCTATGGGTTGGGATGCGTTTGGTCTACCAGCAGAAAATGCGGCAATTAAAAACAAAACAGCCCCTGCAAAATGGACCTACGAAAATATCGATTACATGCGTACCCAACTTAAACAATTAGGTTTTGGTTATGATTGGGATCGTGAAATCGCAACGTGCCACCCAGATTACTACAAGTGGGAACAATGGTTTTTCACCAAGCTTTACGAAAAAGGCTTAGTGTACAAGAAAATGTCAACAGTAAACTGGGATCCAGTTGACCAAACAGTACTTGCAAACGAGCAAGTTATTGATGGTCGCGGTTGGCGCTCTGGTGCTGTAGTTGAGCAAAAAGAAATCCCACAGTGGTTTATTAAAATTACCGACTACGCACAAGAATTACTTGACGACTTAGACAAACTAGAAGATTGGCCTGAGCAAGTAAAAACCATGCAGCGCAATTGGATAGGCCGCTCTGAAGGTTTAGATATCGAGTTCACGCGCACAGATAACAACGAAAAATTTAGCGTATACACGACTCGCCCAGATACTTTCATGGGTGTAACTTATCTTGCAGTTGCAGGTGCGCACCCTATTGCTCAAGAAGCGGCTAAAAATAGCGACGCTGTGGCAATGTTTGTTGAGGAATGTAAAAACACCAAAGTTGCTGAAGCAGATATGGCAACTATGGAAAAGAAAGGCATTGCAACAGGTTTTTATGCAACACATCCATTAACTGGTGAAAAACTGCCAATTTGGGTCGCTAACTTTGTACTTATGCATTACGGCTCTGGTGCAGTGATGGCAGTACCGGCACACGATCAACGAGATTACGAATTCGCGACAGCTTATGGCCTAGACATAAAACAAGTTATCGCGCCTGTCGCAGGCTCTGAACTTGAAGTAAACCTTGCTCAACAAGCTTACACAGAAAAAGGCGTGTTAGTTAACTCAAATGAGTTTGATGGCCTAGAGTTTGACGGTGCATTTAATGCAGTTGCCGATAAGCTTAAAGCACTTGGCGTAGGTGAACGTAAAGTAAACTTCCGCTTACGTGATTGGGGCGTAAGCCGTCAGCGTTATTGGGGTTCGCCAATCCCAATGCTTAGCGATGAAGACGGTAAAGAGCTTGCCGCTACTGAAGATATGCTACCAGTTCGCTTACCTGAAGACGTGGTAATGAATGGTGTAACGTCACCAATCAAAGCTGACCCTCAGTGGGCAAAAACTACGGTTAATGGTGCTCCTGCATTTCACGAAACAGATACCTTTGACACCTTTATGGAATCGTCTTGGTACTACGCTCGCTATTGTAGCCCTCGCCATGATGAAGGCATGTTAGACCCTGCAGCAGCTAATTACTGGCTACCAGTAAACCAATACATTGGTGGTATTGAGCACGCTATTTTACACTTATTGTACTCGCGCTTTTTCCATAAATTATTGCGTGACTTTGGTTTAGTAAACTCAGACGAGCCTTTTGACCGCCTACTTTGTCAAGGTATGGTACTGGCTGAAACTTTCTATCGTAAAGATGAGAAAGGCGGCGACATTTGGATTTCACCAAGCGACGTTGAAACAGAAACAGACGACAAAGGCCGTGTAACAAAAGCATGGCATAAAGACGATGGCGAGCCGGTGTTCTCATCTGGTATGAGCAAAATGTCAAAGTCGAAAAATAACGGTATCGACCCGCAGCAAGTTATCGCTCAATATGGCGCAGATACAGTACGTTTATTTATGATGTTTACCGCACCGCCAGAGCAAACGCTAGAATGGTCTGATTCGGGTGTTGAAGGCGCGCATCGTTTCATTAAACGTGTGTGGAAATACGCGGTTGATGTAAACACAGTAGGTTACCAAGCCCTTGATAAATCAGTACTAACCAACCCACAAAAAGTACTTCGCCGTGAGCTACATAAAGCCATTGCAAAAGTGACTGATGATGTTGAACGTCGTCAAACATTTAATACCGCGATTGCCGCTATCATGGAAATTTCAAACAAATTGTTAAAAGCCCCTCTGGCCGATAAACAAGATGTGGCGATTGCTAATGAAGCACTTGAAGCACTGTTAATTATGCTTGCTCCAATCACACCGCATTTGTCACATCAATTATGGCAAGAGCTTGGAAAAGAAGGCGACATTCTTGATGCCGCTTGGCCAACAGTTGACGAGTCTGCACTTGTTGAAGATGAGAAGCTTATCATCGTGCAAGTAAACGGTAAGCTACGTGCAAAATTAACCGTGCCTGCTGATGCAACTAAAGAACAAGTTGAAACACTTGCTTTTGCAGAATCTAACGTAACTAAGTTTACCGATGGCGTAACCATTCGTAAGGTGATTTACGTACCAGGCAAACTACTCAACGTGGTTGCTAACTAATATGGCATCATTTAATGCCTTTAAAAACGGACTAGCCTTAGTGCTAGTCTGTTTTTTACTAACTGGCTGTGGCTTTCACTTAAAAAAAGCATCCAGCTTACCAGATGACTTAAAAATCATGACCCTTAATGGCGATGATGAAAAGTCTGCTCTTTTTGCCACCCTTGAAAAAGAACTCACTTTAAGCAAAGTTGAATTGCAATCAGTACCTGAAAAAAATGTAGCTCAACTGTATTTGTCTAAAGATCGTTTAGAGCGACAGATTTTGTCGTTATTTAAAAATGGCCAAGTAGCCGAATACGAACTCGCTTATAGTGTTGCGTATACCCTAAAACGCCCCGGAAAAGATCCTATAGAGCAAAGTTTTGAGCTTTACCGTAATTACCAAGATGACCCAGATAACGCCTTGGCAAAAGCCAAAGAGCTTGATTTATTGCTTAATGAAATACGTAAGCAAGCAAGTCGTCGTATTGTACGAGAGCTGTCACAACTATAATGCGCTGTTACGCTAACCAATTACCGAGTGAATTAAATAAAGCACTCCAACCCTTTTATTTAGTGTTTGGTGAAGAACCTTTTCAAATAGCGCAATGCGCACAGCAAATTCGCTCAAAAGCCAAGCAGCAAGGCTTTGACGAAGTCATAAAATTTACACTGATGCCCGGCTTTGATTGGCAAGAATTAATCGCCCAATATCAAAGTATGTCGTTATTTAGTGCTCGTACCTTAATTGAACTTGATCTCAATTATCAAAAGCCCGGTACTGTTGGTAGCCAAACATTTAAAAAACTGGTTGAACTCAATAACCCCGACACACTTCTAATTGTAACCGGAGCCAAGGCAAGCCAAGAAATTCAGCGCAGTGCATGGTTTAAAGCGCTAGATAAAAACGGTGTATTTGTACCTTGCTACCCATTGGCTGGCAATCATCTACAACGTTGGCTCGATGAGCAGTGCAACCGTTTATCTATTAATATGCAAAATGATGCTAAACGTACGCTGATTGATGCAACTGAAGGTAATTTGCTAGCGTGTTTTCAAGAGCTTGAAAAACTCTCACTACTTCATGGCAATGCGCTAATAGATCAACAATTAGTGCTTCAAGGTTTACTTAATCAAGCTAAGTTCGATATTTTCGATTTAAGTGATGCACTTTTGCAAGGTAATAACCGCCAAGCAATTAAAATCCTCACTAAGCTTGCAGATCATAATACTGAAGCGGTCACTATATTATGGGCTATAAACAAAGAAGCAAACACGTTATTAAGTTTGCAAATAGGCCTATTACAGGGCGAGAGTTTAACCAATTTATTTAAACAAAAAGCAATTTGGAAAAACCAGCAAGGGCCTGTTAATCAAGCATTAAACCGCTTATCTATACAAACACTTGAACATCTAATCAGTTTGCTCGCACAATTTGATGCAAGTTATAAGCAAGGCACCTTGATCAAACCTTATCAGGCGCTGGCGCACATATGCCTAGTTTTTTGTCAACCTGTTGAGGTTGCTCTCCCCGCTCACCCACTTGTTTAAAACTTAGGAGCAAAAATGATTGCACTATTTGGTGGTACATTCGATCCTATTCATTTAGGCCATATCAATATGGCTAAGCAATGTGTTGAGCACTTAAACCTTCGTAATTTACAATTTATGCCATGTGCTATTCCTGCGCATAAAGCAGTACCGGGGATCAGTAACGAGGATCGCATTGCAATGCTGCAAGCAGCGATTGAAACTTACGATTATTTTTCGCTAGACTTGCGTGAATTAAAACGCCAAGGGCCTTCTTATTCGCTATTAAGTTTACAAGAGCTACGCGAGGAACACCCTAACGATCCCATTTTATTTTTAATTGGCCTCGATTCATTTAATACGCTTGATAAATGGTTTGAATGGCAAACTATTACTCAGCTTTGTCACCTTGTAGTTTTCCAGCGCCCAAATCAAAATATGAATTTAAGCCCGCAGCTTATTGAATACAAAAAACAGGCCCTCACGACATCACCTGACACGCTTCGTTTAGAGTGCGCTGGGAGACTGTATTTCTTGCCTGGTAAAATTATGGATATTGCGTCGAGCGATATTCGGCAAAAACTAAAAAAAGGTCAATCTTGTGGGGAACTTCTTCCTACTGCGGTGAGTCACTATATAGGTGAGCAGCAACTTTATCTAAGTGGTGAATAAAAATCACCGCCGTGATAAAATAACAGCTATTCCCTTTTTTAATGAGATAACACTTTGGATTCGAAACAACTACTCGCCTTTGCACTAGACAAAATTGACGATATGAAAGCCCGTGATGTGGTTCAGATTGATGTAAAAGGCAATTCTGACATTACTGACTATATGCTTGTTTGCTCAGGTAATTCTAAACGCCATGTGCAATCAATTGCTGATCATGTTGCTAAAGAAGCACGTCATGCCGGTGAAGAACCTCTTGGATACGAAGGCCAAAATGAAGGCGAATGGGTTCTGGTAGATTTAGGTGATGTTGTCGTACACGTGATGCAAGATCAAGCACGTAGCTACTACGATCTAGAAAAGCTTTGGAGCTAACAGCGCTTTATTTAAACTGAGTTTGGAAGTACACGCGTGAAAATACAAATGATTGCCGTTGGTACCAAAATGCCAGCATGGGTTGAAACGGGTTTTGCTGAATATCAGCGCCGTTTTCCAAAAGATATGGCTTTGGAGCTAATTGAAATCCCGGCAGGTAAGCGCGGCAAAAATGCCGATATAAAGCGGATTTTACATATCGAAGGCGAAAAAACCCTTGCCGCAATACCTAAAGGCAATCGTATTGTTACTTTAGAGGTAACAGGTAAGCCACTTGATACGCATCAGTTAGCAAAAAATATGGAAAAGTGGCAACTGGATGGCCGCGATGTAAGCTTGCTGATTGGTGGTCCGGAAGGATTAGCACCAGAGTGTATCGCAGCCTCTGAGCAAAAGTGGTCGTTATCGAACTTGACCCTACCACACCCATTAGTACGCATTATAGTGGCTGAAAGCTTGTATCGAGGATGGAGTTTAAACAATAACCATCCTTATCATCGCGAGTAATCAGCATGCTCAAACGAAGACCCACAATTCGAGATCACTCAGCAGAGGCTAATCTGTTTGCACGTCGCGCATTTGTGGGTTTTGTTTTCGTTACTATTCTTGTCGCTATTTTACTTTCAAATTTGTACACCATCCAAGTTGATGATCACCAAGATTATCAAACGCGTTCGAACGACAATCGCATAAAGGTTATTCCAATTGCACCCAATAGAGGCCTTATATATGACCGAAACGGTGTGCTTCTTGCTGAAAACAAGCCAGTTTATAACCTTGAAGTGATACCCGAAGATGTTAAGAATCTTGATGACTCGTTAGCAGCCATTAGCCAACTCATCGCTATTTCTGATCAGCAAAAAAATGACTTTCTTGACGACATCAAGCATAACCGCCGCTTTAAAAGCCAAGTATTAAAAGCGCGACTGAACGAATCGGAAGTCGCTAAGTTCTCGGTTAATCAACATAAATTCCCTGGTTTTAGTATTGAGGCCCGTCTTGCTCGCTACTACCCTTACGCCGACACGCTTACCCATGCGCTTGGTTACGTTGCTAAACTAAACAAAAAAGAGCTCGCCAAGCTCGAAATGGATGATCAAGCCACCAATTACAGAGCAACTCACGACATTGGTAAACTAGGTATTGAAAAATATTATGAGCAACTGTTGCACGGACAAGTAGGTTCACAACGAGTTGAAGTAAACAACCGAGGACGTGTAATTCGTACGCTAAGTATGACGCCACCCGAACCTGGTCATGATTTGGTGTTAACACTTGATATTGGATTACAACAAATTGCACAACATGCATTAAAAGATATGCGCGGTGCAATTGTGGTGATGGACGCAAAAGACGGTGGAGTTTTGGCGCTTTATTCAAACCCAAGCTACGACCCAAATTTGTTTGTTCATGGTATCAGTAGTAAAAATTATAAAGCATTACTAAACCCCGACCGTCCACTTATAAATAGAACAACTCAAGGGCGATATGCACCGGCATCAACTGTAAAACCACACCTTGCGATCCTTGCTCTTGAAGAAGGTTTAGTAACAGAGCAAACAAAAATGTGGGATCCTGGTTTTTTTCAAATCCCCAATGTAGAACATAAATGGCGTGACTGGAAGCGCTGGGGCCATGGTCATGTTGATGTTTACAAAGCAATTGAAGAGTCATGTGATACCTATTTTTATGATACTGCTTATCGTTTGGGGATCACTAAGATCAGCAACTTTATGGCTCAATTTGGCTTCGGTGATTTGACAGGCATTGATATACATGAAGAAACGAGCGCTATTTTACCATCAAAAGAATGGAAGGAAGGCCGCTTTCGTGAGTCGTGGTGGCGAGGAGATACTATTTCTGTCGGTATTGGACAAGGTTACTGGACAGCCACGCCTATGCAGATTGCAAACGCAACTAATATTCTTGTTAATAAGGGCCGTAACTTCCCACCCCATTTAGTCCAAGTTGCAAAAAAAGAAGATGAAGTAACGCAAATAAATAATGAAGAAAAGCCTCCTGTTGAATTGAAAAATGCTGATCACTGGCGTATTGCCCTAGATGCAATGCATAATACTGTGCATAAAGTAACAGGCACAGCCCACAAAGCATTCAGGGGGGCAACTTATGATCCGGCTGGTAAAACTGGTACAGCTCAAGTCGTCAGTATCGCCCAAGGTGAGCGTTACGATGCAGAATCACTCAAAGAACGACAACGCGACAATGCAATTTACATTGGTTTTGCACCATACAAAGACCCTCAAATAGTGGTATCTATAGTGGTAGAAAATACCGGTGGAGGTAGCACTGTTGGCGCTCCTATTGCCCGTCAGTTGATGGATTATTATTTTTCAGCAAATCCCATAACGGTTGCTAGGAGTGTTAAACAATAATGCAATTACATGATAAGCGATCTATTTGGGATAAATTACATTTAGATTTACCTCTGCTACTTGCATTAGTTTGTATGATGGTTGCCAGTTTAACTATTGTATACAGCGCGAGTGGTCAAAATGAGGCAATGATGCTTCGCCACGCTACCCGCATGGCAGCTGCTGTCATAGCGATGATTGTCTTAGCGCAATTTAGCCCAGCGACACTGAAGCGGCTCGTGATTCCATTGTACTGCTTAGGGCTACTCATGTTGGTTGGGGTGATACTTTTTGGTGTTAGTTCAAAAGGAGCGCAACGCTGGTTGGATTTAGGAGTCACCCGCTTTCAACCGTCCGAGCTAATGAAGCTAGCTGTGCCAATGATGGTTGCATGGTATATCGGGCGAAATCACCTCCCCCCTAGGGCATTACACTTAATGGTTGGCTTTGCTATCGTGATTTTACCCACGATACTTATAATGGAACAACCTGATCTCGGCACATCAATTCTGATAGCAAGTTCAGGTATATTTGTCATTTTTCTATCAGGACTAAGTTGGCGTCTAATTAGTTTTTTCACAGGCTTAGTTACCTTATCCGCTTGGCCGTTTTGGCATTACGGAATGCATGCTTATCAAAAACAACGAGTCCTGACTTTATTCAACCCTGAGAGTGACCCTCTAGGTTCTGGTTATCATATAATCCAGTCAAAAATAGCCATTGGTTCAGGCGGAATTGAAGGTAAAGGCTGGCTACAAGGTACGCAATCACAACTCGAGTTTTTACCTGAACGCCACACTGACTTTATCTTTTCAGTACTCAGTGAGGAGTTTGGTCTGTTTGGCGTATGTCTACTGTTGTGCATGTACTTATTTATTATAGGTCGCGGTTTATACATTGCCGTCAATGCGCAAGATGCATTCGGTAAGTTGCTCGCAGGTGCATTGACCCTTACTTTTTTCGTATACGTCTTTGTAAATATTGGCATGGTATCTGGGCTCTTACCGGTTGTAGGTGTTCCTTTGCCATTAATCAGTTATGGTGGTACCTCAATGGTGACCTTAATGGCAGGGTTTGGCATAATTATGTCGATTGCCACTGATAAGAGGATGCTTTTAAAATAATGAAGTGGATGTTGAAGTATATAAGCCTGATGCTGATTGCACTTATATTAAGCGGCTGTAGCAGTTCTGGTAATAAAACGGACCACAGTAGTCGTTATAGCATGAGGCATGATGCTGCGCCTTTACGCACACCAACCGTTTTAGAAATGCAGGACGCTGTTGTAACTGAAGTAATAAAAAGTGCTAGCGCTGGCCGTCCTTATACTGTACTTGGTAAAAACTATACGCCTATGCTGGATGAAACTGGCTACAAGGAAGAAGGTATAGCCTCGTGGTATGGCCGCAAATTCCACGGCTACCACACATCAAATGGCGAGATTTATGATATGTTTGCCATGACTGCCGCACATAAGACACTGCCTCTACCGAGCTTTGTTCGGGTAACTAATACGGCCAATGGTAAGTCTGCAATTGTACGCGTTAATGATCGTGGCCCTTTTCATGATGATAGAATCATAGACTTATCATACGCAGCGGCTTATAAGCTTGGTTATTACAACCATGGTACAGCCAAGGTTAAGCTTGAGGCTATTACACTGGCGCATTCGCCCACACGTCCAAGTTATATTCAAGTTGCAGCGGGCAGTACATTAGCAAATATTGAAGCACTTGCCTCAACCTTACGCCAACAATATCATTTACCTACAAGTATTGTAGAAAAAGATGCCATTTATAGGTTGCGACTTGGACCAATTAAAGACGCTGAGCAAGCTCAGCAAGTGCTAGAAAAATTAAAACAAAACCAATTTCAAAACGCGTTCTTGCTTTACGGCCAATAACACCTTTAGAATGGTGTAACGCGAATCTTTAACTTTAACCATTAATGAGTATGATGAAATCATTTAAATACAAAATTCTCAACGGTGTGTGCGGCTTAGTATGTTCTGCTGCCATTTTCTCTGCAACTGCACAAATAATCCCTGCGCCTCCACAAATTAATGCAAAAGGTTATTTCCTTGTTGATTTTACCACTGGTAAAGTTATTGCTGAAGGTGAGCCAGATACTCGATTAGCACCTGCAAGCTTAACTAAAATGATGACCAGTTACGTTATTGGCACAGAAATTAATGCGGGTAATATCGCGCCAACAGATATGGTTACTGTCAGTGAAAAAGCATGGGCCAAGAACTTCCCTGAATCTTCTAAAATGTTTATTGAAGTGGGTAAGCAGGTCAGCGTCGAAGATTTAAACCGTGGTATTATCATTCAATCCGGCAATGATGCATGCGTAGCAATGGCTGAGCATATAGCAGGAAGTGAAAGTGCATTTGCAGATTTAATGAATGCTCACTCTGAAAAATTAGGCATGAGCAACACTCATTTTATTAACAGCCATGGTTTAGATACCGACGCGCACTTCACAACACCTCGCGATATGGCAACGTTAGGTGCAGCACTTATTCGTGATGTTCCTGAGGAATATGCTTTTTACGCTGAAAAGTCATTCACTTTTAACGGTATCAAGCAGTATAACCGCAACTCCTTGTTATGGGATGAGAGCTTGAATGTTGATGGCATTAAAACGGGTCATACTTCAGAAGCTGGCTACAGCTTGGTCACCTCTGCTACCAAAGACGAAATGCGCTTAATCGCTGTAGTTATGGGGACATCAAGTGAACGAGCTCGTAAAGTAGAAAGTAAAAAACTCTTAAACTACGGGTTCCGATTTTTCGAAACAATCACACCATATCAAGCAGGTGATAGTTTTGCAGAGCAACGCATTTGGATGGGTAACAAAGAAAATGTATCATTAGGTATTTTAGAAGATACTCCTATTACTATTCCTCGCGGCCAACGTAAAAATTTAAAAGCAAATTTTGAGCTGGATAAAACGTTAGAGGCACCGCTTGCTAAAGGTACCAAAGTTGGCACCTTGTTTTTACAACTTGAAGGCGAAGAGATTGCACAATATCCACTTGTAACGCTTGAAGAAGTTGAGGAAGGTAGCTTCTTTAGCAAAATCTATGATTACTTACGTTTACAGATTATGTAATTAACGATTTAATAATTCTAAGCGCCTTGCACTACAAGGCGTTTTTTTTTGCCTGAAAAATGCTAGAATGCGCCTCATATCTAACCTGCAAGGTCGAGTGTAGGTTATTAGTCGGTTATCAGAGCATTATGTAAGGAGTCATCGTCGTGGCTACACCTGTAGAAAATACTAAATTTGATGAGTACTTAGAGTACCCTTGTCCGTTTACCTTTAAAGTAATGGGCTTAGCAAACGTTAATTTAACTGACCAAATTCTTGAAAAGTTACAGCCAATAGCTCCTGGCGACTACGCGCCTAAAGTAAAACCTAGTAGTAAAGGTACTTACGAGTCTGTGACTCTTGTTGCAACAGTGACCAGTGGCAAACATATTGAAGAAATCTACAACGTGATCAGTAATATCGATGACGTTCGTCACATGCTTTAAGCCCTAATTGGAGATTGCAGTGAGCGAAAACACGTTAATCGTGCGCCAATTAGGTCGCCAGCGCTACATGCCAATATGGCAAAAAATGCAAGAGTTTACCGACACTCGAGATGATGCTGTCGCTGATGAAATCTGGTTAGTCGAGCACGAACCTGTTTTCACACAAGGCCAAGCAGGAAAAGAAGAACATTTACTTGCACCTGGCGATATTGAAGTGATCAAAGTTGATCGCGGAGGCCAAGTGACCTATCACGGACCAGGCCAACAAATGATGTATGTTTTATTTAACTTACGCCGTTTGAAAATTGGTGTTCGTGAACTAGTAACTTGGCTTGAAGAATGTATTATCGATACATTAAGAGAGTACGATATTGAAGCGTACGCTAAAGCAGATGCGCCGGGTGTGTATGTAAATGATAGTAAAATTGCATCGTTAGGCCTTCGCGTTCGTCGCGGCTGCTCATTTCATGGCTTAGCTTTAAATGTAAGTATGGATTTGAGCCCATTTTTACGCATTAACCCATGTGGTTATGCAGGTATGAATATGGTGCAAACTACTGATTTAAATGGTCCACAAAACCTCGAGCAAGCAGGTAATGGGCTAGTAAAACATATGATCACAAAGCTTAATGCTACACAGGTTAAGCATACTGAAGGGTTTGAAAACGAATGAATAAACCAGTCAAGATGGAACCAGGGGTAAAATTACGTGACGCTGAAAAAATGGCGTTGATCCCAGTTAAAGTATTACCGACTGAAAAAACTGAAATGTTGCGCAAGCCCGAGTGGCTGAAAATACGTTTACCAAAATCAACTGAACGTATCGACGGCATAAAACAAGCAATGCGTAAGCACGGCTTACACTCAGTATGTGAAGAGGCTTCATGCCCTAACCTATCTGAGTGCTTTAACCACGGTACAGCAACCTTTATGATTTTAGGGGCTATTTGTACTCGTCGTTGCCCGTTTTGTGATGTTGCCCATGGCCGCCCATTAAAACCGGATGCCGCAGAGCCTGAAAAGCTGGCACTAACTATTAAAGACATGAAGCTAAGCTACGTGGTTATCACCTCGGTTGACCGTGATGATTTACGTGACGGTGGTGCGCAGCACTTTGCAGATTGTATTCGCGAAATCCGCAAACATAACCCAACCATTACCATAGAAATTTTAGTTCCTGATTTTCGTGGTCGTATGGACAGAGCTCTTGAGATATTGATTGAAACGCCGCCAGACGTATTTAACCACAACCTTGAAACCGCGCCACGCTTGTACAAGCTTGCTCGCCCAGGTGCTGATTATAAATGGTCATTAGAGTTACTACGTCGCTTTAAAGAAGCGCACCCAGAAGTTAAAACTAAATCTGGCTTAATGGTAGGTCTAGGTGAAGAAATTAGCGAGATCGAAGAAGTATTACGCGATTTACGTGAGCACAATGTCGATATGCTTACTGTAGGCCAATACCTACAACCGTCAAAACATCACTTGCCTGTTAAGCGTTATGTACCGCCAGCTGAATTTGATGCGTTGAAAGATTATGCAGATGAAATTGGCTTTACTCATGCAGCCTCAGGCCCATTTGTACGTTCGAGCTATCACGCAGATCAACAAGCCGCGGGTAAAGAAGTTAAGTAATATATAATAAACGCTATACCCTGTTTCATTGTGGGTGTAGCGTTTTAGGTAGGCTTTACTTAAGACTGCTTAATGCAGACATCATAATCTCTGTTTTTAGTTGATGTAGGAGTTGTGCTATAAGGTGATGGTTTTGATGTTAACCAATCCGCTTTATTACTAACATTCTCTTTTATCATCGCACTTTTGCATGCATTCGCTGAATAGTGAAAGCTTTTCACTTGCCCTGTTTTATTGTCAACCAGTAAAAACTTTTCATCATCTTGCGAAGTAGTTGAATTACAGCCAGCAAGAGCTGCAGTTAATGCTAAAACCAACATTGTACTTTTCATATTTAGTCCCTCAAATCTATTAAACATATTTTGTTAAATAAATGTATGACTATTTCATATATATGTCAATTAACTGGCCAATTAATCCATTATAATCAATAAACATAGGTTATACCTTTGTGCTTGCTATATTCTGCTTTTCACGGATCATGGCCTTCGCTTCATGCTGACATAACAAATCCAGCTCTGCTTTATCGAGAGGGGTTGTAGCGGCTAGGTAATTTAATTCAATATTAGAAATGAGATTGCTAAATACATATTCAACACGTTTAATATGAAATTCAGAACTCACTATCGTCGCTTTATTTATATTATTAGCAATCAATATAGGCAGAGACATTGTTGCATCCTCAAAGGTAAAACGACTTTGGGCAATCTCTAAAAATGCGCTCTCAGGCACGCCTAATTCAATTAAATACGCTTTGGTTAACTTTCCATGAGCAAATCTACTTGTATTGAAGTGCTCACCAAAGCCTCCAGTACAAAGTACTTTGCTGCCAGGGTATTGAACATATAATTGAAATGCTTTGTCACATCTACTCTTGGCTATCAAAGATAACCGGCCGTCATTATAGTTCGGTGAACCAAGTACTATAATGGCATGAGATTCATTTTCTTTCATCGTGGATACCTATAATGCAAGCCTTCTTTTGTAATATGAGTACACTAATACATATCTTAATCAAAGTTCGATTAACTAGTGCTAAATGTTATCTAACCAGTGCAATTTTGCATTATTAATGGTGGCAGATAAATTATTTACTTGGTTTTTAATTAAACACTAGGTCAATTCTCTATTCCTTGCGACAATTAGCACAATTATATTAAACATGGCTTATTATGAAATTATTAGTTAGAAACCTTTCACGCGCAACGACTGAGCAAGACATTCGTGTGTTATTTACCGCCTATGGTAAAGTTGCTGAATGCACGCTTGTATTAGACAAAGAAACAGGTAAATCAAAGGGCTTTGCATTTGTTGAAATGCCTATTGAATCAGAAGCTAACGATGCAATTAAAGCGTTAAACCAAAGCAATGTTGATAAAAACAAGATCCGTGTTAAATTGGCTGACGCTTAAATAACCACGCTAGACAAAAAACCAGCAATTGCTGGTTTTTATATCTAGAATCTGAGGCTGGAGGTTAAGGTCTCAATGAAATAGTTTTAACTTCAATAGTCGCTTCCCCACCAAGTTCATCCTTTAGGTCTGGCACTAAATAAATTGCACTTACGTTCTCTTTTATTATTCCTTTATCAATAGAGTTTTCAGGAGTCCAGCTTGGTCTAGCAAAATCCGCTAAATCTATGCAGTGAGTACCCCACTGAGTTTGTGCTGGAAGTATATACTGGTAGTGTGCATAACTTTTATCACCTTGCCCGCCATAATCCTTTTGAGAGAGCTTCACAACGAGATTTTTGCTGCTTTTATATTTAAGTAAAATAGCTGAATTACCTTCAAACGTTTGCTCCGGTAAATCATAGATCAGCTCAACCCAAGAATTATTTTTGGCATCCACTCTTGGCACTCGTTTAAACGAAATCCAGATGCGCTCATCTGTTAACAGCGTCTGCTTCATTTTGACTTCACTGCCATGTGGATCAGTGGCAAAGCGCCAATCTTTTTCATTAAGTGCGGTTGGAGCCAACTCTTGCTGACACTGCTGTGCTGAGGTTGAAGACACTGAAAGTACAGAGCTAAGTACCATAAGCGATAAAGCTGGAATAAACATACAACATCCTTTTTATTATTTTTTCTTTAGGGTTGTTGTTAGCATACCTGAAATTTGTTTTTATTTCAGGCACAAAAAATGGGCAATTAAGCCCACTCTTTTAGCACAATAAATATTTATTGCTTAATCATCAGCTTCATCATCAAAATCTGGCGACTGGCGCTGTGCTGGTCTTGCCAAAATTTCCACATAGAAAGATGACAGCTCCTGCTTTTCAATTTCGCTGATACAATTATTAATTTCGGCAACATGCACAACTTGCGCTTCTTCTGCTGTGTTACCAAATTTACAATCAAATGCCCAATAATCAGCATCGAACGGTAACGTTTTGTTACGCTCTCTTTTCAAATATTTTTTCACTTCATGCTTTGCAGCGTCAACCATGCGAGGGTATTTGATTTTCTCGTGATTCAGCGTGAATGTTTTCTTCATTATGTTCCTAAATTACCTTGGTTTAATGATAATGGCATTTTTGAATCCCATTTAAGGCCATTATAGCAACTGCATTTAAGTTTTGGGTGCTTTTTTTTCCTTAAACGAAATAAATTACTTTAGCGGTTATTTATTGCAAAAAAGTGTCACGCTTGAGCCAAATGCAACGGCTGGTGTAAAGCGTCATTATTAAGGCTGTCATAAAATGCGGCTGCATCAATTTGTGGGTTATCTAGTTGCGTTTCTTTATCAAGGTGACGCTTGCGAACCGCGGGCTCACAGTTATCTATAATGTGAAGAGGAATATGATGTTTATCATCTCGAACAGCAATTGGCTCAGGTGATAAACAGCTGCGTAAGCGTATATCACTCATTCCTGCTTGGTGCAAAATCTGTGCGTTGTGCTCCCCAATAAGCATATCAAACTCATCTGGCGCAAGAGGTTGTTTGGGGCCTGCGCCGAGCTCAGAGCGCAACTGTTCTTCATCATATTCTTTCGCATCAGCGCCAAATGGAGTTTTGGGTAAATGAAATTGACTAAAATCCAGAGCATCATGGGATAACATTGCTAAAAGTAGCGCAAACTCGCCACGACGTGATTCACACACGCTTTTCGCGAGGCGATTGTCGAGCTGACTCTCTGTGATTAACAATCCATCAATTTGCATAGACTTTGGCCGATTATGTTCATGAATAAATATTTATCGGCATTATTTGATATTTCTTTAGCTTTTTTCTTTACTTAAATAATAACTTTGCTATTATCGGCGCCGTTGCATTGGAGGGGTTCCCGAGCGGCCAAAGGGATCAGACTGTAAATCTGACGGCTCAGCCTTCGCTGGTTCGAATCCAGCTCCCTCCACCACTTTTCTTACCGCTAAGTTAAGTGGGGCCAAATGTAACAAAATAGTGTGGAGGGGTTCCCGAGCGGCCAAAGGGATCAGACTGTAAATCTGACGGCTCAGCCTTCGCTGGTTCGAATCCAGCTCCCTCCACCACTTCTTTTCTACCTCAGTTTTTTCATTATAAAAATCAATATACTAATCAAATACCCATTGTAAACTCATGCCATGCTGCTTTAGCCATTGTGATGCCTTTTTGTATTGCGGATGAAATGTACCCACTCTCAACCAAAACTGGCTACTGTGGTTTAAGTATTTTAAATGTGATAATTCATGCACTACCACATAATCAATCACCCATTTTGGCGCACCGACTAGTAAAAGGTTAAACGTCAACTCTCTACGACGGTTACAACTGCCCCAACGTCGTTTATAAATCATGATTTTTAACTTGTTCGGTAACTCTTCCCCCATTTGCTTACAATAATCATGTATTCGCATTTCAATATAGCTTTCTAATTGAGCATGCAAAAAACTTTCTAGCTGGCTTTGATACATTGCTGTTTTATTTTTTACACGAGGTGAAATTGTGATGTCTAAGCCCGACATTATGCCACTGTCCATTGCAGCCACTGCCGTTTTTTTACCGGTATTAAAGCTGAGCTTCAATGGTGAGCCAAACAAGTTTATCTGCAAGGATTTGAGTGGTAACTGCTGCGTTTGTATTAATTCACTTTGTTTTGTTATCTGTAATTGAATCCAATCTTGTTTTGTCTGTAACCAGTGTTCTATTGAAGCAACTGCGACACCATAAGGAGCATAAACCGTCAGTGACTGATGTTGTACTTTCATCGCAACCGTTTTACGCCGGCGGCTTCGTTTTAATGTGTATTCAACCAATTTAAACTCTTGAGCGCACTAATAAAGAAATTTGCATGCGCACATAATACCTTGCTAAATAACTGCTAATCTATAAATAAGTATAATAATTTAAAGCTGAAACAATTATGCCAGATAAGCCTTGTTGTAGTTATACCTCACCTGATAACAAACGATGCCAAGAAACAGACATGGGCACAGGATTTTGCTTTTGGCACGATAAGAAATTTGATAAAACGGGCCTTGAGTTGACTCAAAAGCTAGAGCGTTATGCAAAAAAAGGTGGACTACTCCAAGGGCTCGAGCTTCAACGCGCAAATTTAACCGGACTCAACTTGGTTAAACATGATGACGAGGAAGGATTCGATCTTTCTTATAGTAATTTCTACCGTACAAACCTTTCAGGCGCTCACTTATTTAATAATAAAATTGCTTATGCTTCATTGATGAAAGCCAACCTTCACGAAGCAAGCCTGCATTATTGTAATCTTCAACACACAAACTTATTAGGTATAAAGTTACATAATACGCGAATCGATAATATAGATTTAGGCGTTCAGCTACTTCAAGAACAGCAAGCAAAAGCGGCCTTTAAAAAGCAAGATGCGGCTAAATCAATAGATCTCTATGAACAGTCTGAAGAGATTTATCGTAATTTGAGAAAAGCATCTGAACAACAGGGTTTGTTTGAACTGGCGGGTAATTTTACATTTAAAGAACTTAGAATGCGCCATGAGCAATATCCAAAATATTCTTTAAAGCGACTCAGTTCAAGCTTTATTAATATGTTATGTGGTTACGGTGAAAAACCACAAAATGTGATTCGCTTTAGTTTATCACTCATCGTTATCTGTGCTTTGTGCTATTTCCTATTTGGCGTTACATACAACGACACTCTTTTACAGCTCAACTTTTCGGCCCCATTAAGTGACAATTTATCAGCCTTACTAAACAGTTTTTATTTTAGTGTAGTCACCTTTACTACTTTGGGGTATGGCGATATAACGCCAATTGGCGTATCACGTTTAATCGCGGCGATTGAAGCTTTCTGTGGCAGCTTTTCTTTGGCTTTATTCGTAGTCGTATTTGTAAAACGAATGACGCGTTAGGAAAAGTTAGAAATATACAATCAGGCTATAACTATTATTAATATTAATGGTATGATAATTACTAATATATTTTTCAGTTAGTTTTGTTTTTAAAATTAATTATTTTCACACACCTCACTTTCAATCAATGAGTTATATGATTGTAATGACAAAATTAGAGCCGCTATGCTGTCAGCTTTTTTTATTACCGACCAGGATCCTAGTCTCATTATTAACGGGACTTATAATCCATTATTGGTTACATTATCAGTCCTCACTGCCATTTTTGCAGCTTATTTTGCAGCACTACTAATTGATCTTGCTAAAGTAACTCGATTTCATAACTACCAAAAACTCGCTAACTCTACGGCTGCATTAGTACTATCCGGCGGTATTTGGAGCATGCACTTTATTGGCATGCTAGCGTTCTCCTTATGCACAAATATTAGCTATGATCCAGCATTGACCTTTTTATCTTTTATTCCTGCATTTTTAGCCTGCCTCACAGCGACATCGATGCTTGTTAAAGAAGATAAAACAAATATACAGTTGATTATTCCTGCCATTTTGCTGGGTGCTGGAATTGGAACGATGCATTACAGTGGTATGGCGGCTATGGAGCTTAGCCCATTACTTAGATATGACCCGCTGACATTCAGTTTGTCTATTTTGGTTGCTGTTGTACTTGCGTATATTTCACTTTATGCCCGCTTTAATATCAACCGACTCTTCCCCAAATTAAACGTGACGCAAACCCGCCTTATTAGTGCAATTATTTTAGGTTTTGCCGTTGCAGGAATGCACTACATGGGCATGGCCGCAACTCGCTTTGTTGCAGTATCACCTTTAATTACTGACGGCCAAAGCTCAGAGCTTACCTTAATTGCTATTAGCGTGGTTTTCTCAACAATTATTCTCACAGCTATTGTTGCTATTATAAACGGTATGGTGCGCTACCGAATGCTACTAGAAGATAAAACCAGTAATGAATCTAGACTCGCCGCTATTTTATCTACCGCCATTGATGGCATAGTGACAATAGATCAAAAAGGTATCATTCTCAGTTTCAACAAAGCAGCAGAAAACATATTCGGCTGGCAAGAAACTGAAGTACAAGGTAACAACGTTAAAATGCTAATGGATGATGAGATTGCTAAGCATCACGATGGCTACTTATCTAAAGCAAGAACAAATACATTTGATTTAAAAGCTGTCATTGGGGTTAACCGTGATGTCTTTGCAAAGCATAAAAATGGGAATGTCTTCCCCATTCGCTTAGGGGTTGGAGAGGTAGAGCAACCGAATCAAGAGCCATTATATGTTGGCTTTATTACAGACCTGACTGAGCAACGCAAACTACAGCAAGACTTAGTCACTAAAGAGCAACAATATCGCTCATTGATGGATAACATGCCCGGCGTTGTTTTTCGTTGCCAAATAAACGAAAAATGGAGCATGATATTTATCAGCCCTAATATCAATGAAATGACTGGCTATATACCTGATGAGTTTATAAACAAAAACATAGAATATGGCGATTTACTATTCAAAGACGATATTGTGCATATAAATAAAGTTGTCGAGCAAGCTATTGCTAAAAAAGAGCAATACTCTATTGAATACAGAGTGCGCCACCGTAACGGCAAACTAATATGGATACTAGAAAAGGGCAGCTTTGAATTTAATCAACAAGGCGAACCTATTTGGATTGATGGTGTTTTAGTCGATATCAGTGAGCGACGAGAGTACGAAGACAAGCTAAAACTTGCCAAGATTGCCGCAGAAGAAGCAGCACAAGCTAAACAGTCATTTATGGCCAACATGAGTCATGAAATTCGCACTCCGATGAATTCAATTATTGGTTTTAGTGACTTGCTGATGGATACGCCCCTTGATCAAGAGCAACAAAAACATCTGGTGACCGTCAACAATGCAGCGCGCTCATTGCTTAGGCTGTTAAACGAAGTACTTGACTCCGCTAAACTTGAAAAAGGAAAATTAACTATTGAACCAGTGCATTTCAATTTGCAACCAGTGCTCGACAGTATAATTTCAACCTTTTGGTTAGAAGCCAAGAAAAAAGACCTTGAAGTAACGTTAACAATCAAAGACTCTGTTCATAAAGCTTATTATGGCGACCCCGATCGTATTCGCCAAGTACTAACAAACCTGATTGGCAATGCTATTAAATTTACTGAACAGGGTTCTATCAATGTAACAGTGAGTACGACACAAAATGAACACCTGTTTTTTGAAGTTCAAGACACGGGGATTGGTATTGCACCAGAGCGCATAAAAGCAATATTTCAGCCTTTTGAACAAGCTGATGGCACCACTACACGCCGTTTTGGCGGCACAGGGCTTGGCACTACTATTAGCAAACAATTAGTTGAGCTTATGGGCGGGACTATCAACCTAGTAAGTAAAGAAAATAAAGGCAGCTGCTTCTTTTTCTCGCTTCCGTTAGAGGTTGGTGATGAAAACCTTATTAACTACTTTGACGGTTTACACACGCAATTACCAGCTCTTCGCATCTTAGTCGTTGACGATATTGAACAAAATGTAGAACTACTTCGTTTGTTACTTTCTCGTGATAAGCATACAGTCAGCACCGCAAGCAATGGATTAGAAGCTCTGGCTATTTTTGAACAACAAGATTTTGATGTGATTTTAATGGACATTCACATGCCTCAGTGCGATGGCATAACAGCGACTCAAAAAATACGCGAGATTGAACAACATAGGCAACTAAAAAACACCCCAATTATTGCCTTAACAGCGAGCGTTTTACAGCAAGATAAGTTAACCGCTAAAAAGGCAGGTATGAATGGCTTTGCCAACAAACCAGTTGATATTAACCAGCTTAACCAAGAGATTTCTCAAGTACTTGGCTATGGTCTAAAAAAAGAAGTACTCATAGAACAAAAAGACCCCAAAGCAAAGCATATTGATTTTGAAAGAGGACGCCAACTGTGGGGCAGCAAGTGCAAACAAATCACACAAATACAGCGTTTCCTTGAGCAACAGCAAACGCTTTGCGATGCCCTGTTTACTGGCGGGCTCGATGCCTTAGATAATGCACACAGTACCCTGCATACATTAAAAGGGTTGGCGGGTAACTTAGGTTTACCGACTATGATGGCGTTATTTTCAGAGCTTGAGAAGGCACAATCTCCCCAATTGCAAACTGAGCTAATTTCTAAACTTGAAGTCGAATTAACAGCGGTAAGCTTATTACTCGAGGAAAAAACCTTAGCATGTAAACCAGCTATAACCGCAGATAATACACAATACACGAGTGCGCTCTCTATCATCGAATTTAAACGACTTTGTGAGCAACTGTATAAAGACGCTGAGCATGCAGAGCTCAATGATGAATTTTTAGAAAAGATTAAACGTCATACACCTGAAGGGTATCAAACCGATATCGACAATTTGGTTGAATTCTTTGACGAATTTGATTTCGATGCAGCACAAGATAGTTTAAAAGCTTTAATTGAGCTGTTGAATAAAACAGAACAAATGGAGGTCCAGTGATGGATATCAACGCAAACCGACCTCGTGTATTAATTGTTGATGATGAGCCTGCTAACCTTAAAGTGATGCGTGAGGTGTTAAGTAACCAATACCGTTTATCGTTTGCAAAATCGGGTGAAGCCGCCCTTGCGCTTATAGATAAAGAACCTCCTAAGCTTATATTACTCGATATTATGATGCCTGATATGAATGGCTTTGAAGTATGTAAACGGTTAAAAGCTAATCCAGCAACCCAGCATATCCCGATTATTTTTGTTACTGCTCTTGCTGATGAAAGCGATGAATTTAAAGGTTTCGAAATAGGCGCTGTTGACTACATCACAAAACCTATAAGCCCTGCTATTGTTCGCTCTAGAGTAAAAACACACCTATCACTGGTGCAAGCAGAACAACTGAAACTCGCGCACGTTGATTTAGTTCACCGTCTTGGTCAAGCGGCTGAATATAAGGACACTGATACCGGCGAACACATTGTTCGAATGAGTAAGTATAGTAAAATATTGGCGCTGGCTTATGGAATGGATGAACATCACGCCGAGCTTCTAAGGCAAGCTGCTCCCATGCACGACATAGGTAAAATTGGTATTCCTGATGCAATTTTATTAAAGCCAGGAAAGCTCACGTCTAATGAGTTTGATTATATGAAGCAGCACGCTGAAATAGGCGCCAAGATATTAGCAAACTCAAACTCACCGTTATTGCAACTCGCTTATGTCCTCGCTATGGAACATCATGAAAAGTGGGATGGCACTGGTTACCCTAACGGTGTTAAAGGTGAAGAAATTTCGATTGAGGGGCGCATAGTCGCCATCGCCGATGTATTTGATGCGCTTACCTCTAAACGCCCTTATAAACAGGCGTGGAGTGTCGATGAAGCACTCACCCACATGAGAGAACAAGCAGGTAAGCACTTTGATCCGCAACTTATTGACCTGTTTGAAGGCCAGCTTGATGAAATTATGAAAGTATACTCAACCTACCAAAACTGATTTATCGATAGCTTTGCTGATATGGCTGTAATCATGGGAAGTAATCTCATGATTATTACCACTGTTATCTTTAAAATACATCGAAAATGTTACACCGTGGTCGGCAATAATCGTTTTGATTTTATGTGATTCGAAGTGGCTAAGCCAAGTAATAAATTGCTGCCCTGTTGCGCCAAACGCGATTCCTTTACTTGCACCTGTACGCTCAAATAGTGCCAGTCGTGTTGTTGCGGCTGCGTCTTCGAGTGTCAGCGGACCTTTGCCCTCATCCCAAAATGTAAGCTCAGGCACAATATTAAAACCGAGTATCTCCTTATACCAAACAACAGCCTCGGCTAAGTTTTCAACATTAAGATGGCAATGATCAATACCCGATAATAATGGTGCAGTCATATTACTCACCTACTTCTGACTTTAACTGCTCAATAAATGCCAACATATAATCAGTGCGGCGCTGAGCTTCTTCTTTAGCTGACGGTGTATTCATACTCTTTGCGACATGAAGTAGCTTAATAAAGAAATGATCAAGCGTATAAAGCTTATCGTCTGCTTCACGGTCTTGGCAAAAAGGGTCTTGTGGATGATATAAATGACGGCTTATTGAGCCCCCTACTTTCATACAACGGCTTACTCCAATTGCACCGAGTGCATCCATTCTGTCTGCATCTTGAACGATTTGCGCTTCAATGGATTGCACTTTTATATTAGCACTGAAGCTATGGGCTGCAATAGCATGATGAATCGCATCAAAGTAGCTTTCATCGTAGCCAATAGAGGCTAAAAAGGTGACCGCTTTATCTGCCGCCATGGTTGACGCTTTTGCACGATCTGGATGGTTTTTTGCAACCGCTACACAATCGTGTAACCATGCTGCAGGGAGCACTACAGCCATCTCGGCCTGCTCTGCAATACATAATTGTTTGGCAACTCTCACAACCCGCTCAATATGCGTTATATCATGTGCTACATCAGCGCAAATAAGTGACGAGATAAAGCTACGACATTCATTTTCAAGTTGTTGTAGCGGCGCTGGTAACGCTATTTGCTGTTCCATAAATTTCGCTGTTTCAATGTAAAACAATATATTGCGGCTACTTTAACGCGGTTATAGGCACTTGTGCAAAACATTCATTGTATGTTCGACCCCGCTTTACTAAAATAGCCGCTAATTTATCTGTTATGAGTATGCAAATGTCATCTGCTATTTACCTGCAAGCTGGTCGTGAGAAGTCTTTAAAAAGAAAGCACCCTTGGTTATTTTCTAAAGCTATTAAAAAAATTAAGGGCAAACCTGGCCTAGGTGACACCGTTACTATTCACGATAACGAAGGTAAATTCCTAGCAACTGCTGCTTATAGCCCGCATTCGCAAATTCGTGCACGTGTTTGGAGTTTTGATGAAAAAGAGGTTATCGACCAACACTTTTTTGAACGCCGTTTACGTCGTGCACTTGCTGCTCGCGCCCAAGTTATTGAAGAAGGTGGTTTAACCGGTTTTCGTTTATGTGCCGCCGAGTCTGACTTTTTACCCGGTGTGACCATTGATAAGTTTGACAATGTATTAGTTTGTCAGTTGTTGAGCGCAGGTGCCGAGCGCCATAAAGGTGAAATTGTCGCCGCTCTAATGACTATTTTCCCGGGTTGTGATGTATATGAGCGCTCTGACGTTGATGTACGTAACAAAGAAGGTTTAGAGCCGACAACGGGTGTACTGTGGGGCAATAAACCACAGCAGCCAGTATTAATAGAAGAAAACGGTTTAAAACTCGAAGTTGATATTATTGAAGGTCATAAAACTGGCTTTTACCTTGATCAGCGTGATAGCCGTGCCGCCTTAGAACGCTTTTCTAAAGACAAAAAAGTACTTAACTGCTTTAGCTATACCGGTACTTTTTCACTTTATGCATTACGTGGGGGCTGTGAGCATGTCACTAATGTTGATGTATCACAACCAGCTCTTGATACAGCAAAGCGCAACGTTGAACATAACAATCTTGATTTAAATAAAGTCGATTTTGTCAAACAAGATGTCTTTAAGCTATTGCGTCAATACCGTGAAGAGGGCGTTTTATTCGACACCATCGTAATGGACCCACCCAAGTTTGCAGATAACAAAGCTCAACTCACTGGCGCGTGTCGTGGTTATAAAGATATCAACATGATTGCCATGCAAATACTTAAACCCGGCGGCACATTACTCACATTTTCATGCTCAGGCTTGATGGAACAAAACTTGTTCCAAAAAGTGGTTGCCGATGCAGCGCTTGATGCCGGTAAGGATTTATTAATTATGGAGCGTTTAAACCAAGCAGCCGATCACCCTATTGCAGGTAGCTACCCAGAAGGTTTTTACCTCAAAGGATTAATTTGTAAAGTTTATTAGGCTGACTACGCAGTCTAATTAAACTGCATAATCTCAAGCCCTGCGGTGATCGTGCCGTCATCTTCTTTAGAGGCACGAATCACTTTAGCGACAGCATCTAACGGTGCAATTGTTGGACTCGTGGAGTCAATTTTAACCTTAACAATTGTGCCTATCTCTAACAGATCGTCTAATTGCAAAGACAAACCTGTAGCACTCAAATCAACACATAATGCGTCGTATTGCTCATCTTTAATTGGCTCTAACGTTGTTAAAGTGGCCTTTGCGTTAATTTGCATCCGTCTAAAATTGCGTTGGTCTTCATTAAGCATACTGTCTCCTAAACAACACTATTAATTTTATCAACTAGCACAACGACTGAAAATGGTTTAATGACATAGGCGTCACAGCCAGCCTCAAATCCAGCCTGCTGCTCTTTTTCAGACTCTAAGCCTGACACCATGACAATCGGGATATCCTGTGTCTCTGGTGTATTTTTTAGCATCCGGCATGTATCGTAACCATCAAGCCCCGGCATGCATACATCCAACAATATTACATCGGGAGGATTAGCAATGGCTGAGGTCAAACAACTTTGCCCTGAATCAGCATAGCTCAAATCAAAACTATTTGATAACGCCGCTTCTAGCATTTCATAATTAAAGTACTCATCGTCTACAACCAGAAGCCGTAGACGCGAACGAGCCATTGAGTCCATATAACGATTAGTTCCTTCTTGTCTTGTTAAGGCTATTCACACTCTTTTATAGCATTTAAAATACGCTTTGCTGAAATTGGATAAGGCGTGCCTAGGGTTTGCGCAAAAAGTGATACGCGAAGTTCCTGCTGCATCCAAAAAATATCAATCAGCATTTGGGGTACAGGTAGTCCCGGCGCCACTTTTTTAAGCTGCTTTTGATATTCTTGTGCGACCTTGTCTAATTCTAGTACACATAATCTGTCACGATTTGGATCAACTGGCAACTTTTCTAAGCGTTTTTCTACGGCTTTTAAATAACGGATGAGATCACTTAGCTTTTCAGCGCCGTGAGAGGAGACAAAGCCTTTAAAGACTAATGACTCCAGCTGGCTTTTTATATCACCATGCGCTGTGATCATGGTTAAGTCCACTCGCCCTTTCATTTTTTTATGTAAAGCGTGCGCAATACTCAGCACTTGCTCGACTTGCGTTGCTATCGCAACAACGGTATCACCGAGCTCACCGCGTACTTGCTCTTTTACTTGCTCAAATGCTTGCTCTGTTCTCACATCGCCTAAGTTTTTAAGTAAGCTGTCTACGCCTGCGGCAATACAATCATCAATTAAATCAGCCACTTTACCAAATGGGTTAAAGTAGAGGCCGAGTTTGGCTTTGTTAGGCAAATTTTGTTGTAAATACTTTATTGGCGACGGCACATTTAATAATACCAAACGACGCAGCCCTTGCTGATGTGCCGCTTGTGCTTTGATTTCATTATCAAATAGCTCAACTGCAGTAGATGATTTTTTATCCACCAGCGCAGGGTACGCTTTAATTTCGTATTGCCCTTGTTTTTTAACATATGAAGCGGGGAGCTTACCAAAATCCCACTGCGTTAAATCTGCTTTTTCAATTCCTTTATCAGCTACTTTAGAGAGTGTTTGCGTTACTTTACCTTGTAGCTGCGCTTTTAACTTGGCTAAGTCCATACCGCGAGCGAGCAGTGCATTTTTTTCATCACGCACTTCAAACTGGAATCGTAAATGAGTGGCTAGTGTTGTTAGCTCCCAAGCATCAGGTTCAACACGCACCCCAGTCATACGCAACAACTGATGACTAAGCGCTTCAATAAAGTTACCTTGCATTGGCGTAATAGCACCTAGCACGGCATCAGCATAGTTCGGTGCAGGAACAAAGTTACGACGTAACGATTTCGGCAATGATTTTATTAATCCAGTAATAAGCTCATGGCGAAACGCCGGAATATGCCAATCAAAACCGCTTTCTTCAACCTGATTCAATAATGCCACCGGTATTTGTACTGCCACACCATCGACGGCTTGGCCGGGATCAAAATGATAGCTCAGCGGCAACATCAGGTTGTTTTGCTGCCAAACATCAGGGTAATCAAACTCAGTGACACTGTCAGCGCCGTGTTGCATTAAATCATCACGAGTCATATGTAAAAAGCGTTTATCTTGCTGCTTTTTGGTTTTGTACCACTTAGTGAATGCCGCACGGTTATTGATATCTTGCGGAATTTTTTTATCGTAAAACTCATAAAGCGTTTGCTCATCAACAAGTATGTCGCGGCGGCGGCTTTTATTCTCAAGCGTTTGAATATCTTCAATCAGCTCACGGTTAAACTGTAAAAACCCTTCATTTTGACCCAGCTCTTGTTCAACCAAAGCACTGCGAATAAATAGCTCACGGCTCACTTTTGGGTCAATATTGCTATACACACAACGGCGTTTAGAGACAATAATCAACCCATAAAGCACTTGCTGCTCAAACGCGATAACAGCGCCCGGCTTTTTCTCCCAATGTGGCTCACTGTAGCTACGCTTAACTAAGTGCTGCGCAAACGGTTCAACCCAATCAAGGTTTATTTTGGCATTGATACGCGCATAAAGCTTACTGGTTTCAACCAGCTCAGCCGACATAATCCATTTCGGGCTCTTTTTAAATAATCCTGAACCTGGAAAGATATGAAACTGACTATTGCGCGCACCTTTGTATAACTGCTTTTCGTCTTTAAAACCAATATGACTCAGCATACCGCTCAATAACGCTTGGTGAATTTTATCGCCGTCAGCCACATTTGTAGTGGCTTTCATGCCCATTTCGTTACAAACCGTGCTTAGTTGATAAACAATGTCTTGCCACTCACGGATACGCATATACGCCAGCATGTCTTTTTGGCAAAGCTTTCTAAACTGGCTGTTACTGAGTTCACTTTGCTGCTCTTCTAAGTAATTCCACAAATTTAAAAACGCAATGAAATCTGAATCTGGATCATCGAAACGGCCATGCTTTTCATTGGCTGCAGCACGTTTTTCTTGCGGGCGTTCACGAGGGTCTTGAATCGACAAGGCTGCAACAATAATAATTACTTCACGCAGTGCACCGAGCTTTTGCGCAGTTAATACCATTTTAGCTAAGCGCGGGTCTACCGGGAGTCTGCTTAAGTCCATCCCCGATTTTGTTAATCGTGTTTCTTGATGACGCTTAGTGGGTTTAACGGCTTCAAGTTCTTCAAGCAAGGTTAAACCATCGTTAATGTTACGGCTATCAGGCGCTTGTACAAACGGAAAGTTAGCCATGTCGCCTAGGCCTAAACCAAGCATTTTTAAAATAACCGAGGCTAAGTTGGTGCGCAGTATTTCAGGGTCGGTAAACTCAGGGCGCGAATTAAAATCGTCTTCTGCGTATAATCGAATGCATATACCCGCTTCAACACGGCCACAGCGCCCTTTACGCTGGTTCGCACTGGCTTGTGAAATCGGTTCAATAGGTAAGCGCTGTACTTTGGTTCGGTAGCTGTAGCGGCTAATACGCGCTGTTCCTGGGTCTATAACATAACGAATGCCCGGCACCGTTAAAGAGGTTTCAGCAACGTTGGTTGACAAAATAATATGGCGGCGACTATGCGGGGCAAAAATGCGGTTTTGCTCTGCATTTGATAGGCGTGAATAAAGCGGCAGTACATCAGCGCCTTTTAAGTTACGTTTACTGAGTGCATCGGCGGTGTCGCGAATTTCCCGTTCACCGTTTAAAAAGATTAAAATATCGCCTGGGCCTTCTTGGCATAACTCATCCACTGCATCAAAAATGCCTTGCAGTTGATCGCCCTCTGCCTCCATGTCGTCTTTATCAATTTCAACTAACGGTCTGTAACGCACATCCACCGGGAAAGTGCGCCCTGACACTTCAATAATTGGTGCATCATTAAAATGTTTTGAAAAACGCTCAGGATCAATGGTTGCAGAGGTAATAATGACTTTTAAATCGGGACGTTTAGGTAATAAGTTTTTTAAATAGCCTAAAATAAAATCGATATTAAGGCTACGTTCGTGGGCTTCATCAATTATGATGGTGTCGTATTGATTTAAAAAACGATCTTGCTGAATTTCAGCTAACAAAATACCGTCTGTCATCAATTTGATGTAACTATTGTTTGATACTTGGTCGCTAAAGCGAATTTTAAAACCCACCTGCTGGCCAAGTTCGCATTGCATCTCACTGGCAATACGATCTGCAACACTGCGTGCCGCTAAACGTCTCGGTTGAGTGTGGCCAATATAGCCATCAACACCACGGCCAAGCTCTAAACACATTTTAGGGATCTGAGTTGTTTTACCTGAGCCGGTTTCGCCAGCTATGATAACTACTTGGTTATTGGCAATAGCGTCTTTAATGTCGTCTTTTTTCTGACTAACCGGAAGTTGCTCTGGGTAGGCCACTTTTGGTAGTTGAGCTAAGCGAACCTCACGCAACTGTCGGCTACGTGTTATATCTGCGGTTATTTTTTCTATAACAGCCGCTTGTTTAGCTTCATCAGATATTTTTTTTATGCCATGAAGGCGCTTTTTGAAGATGAATTGATCTTTTCTTAAACACGTTTTGAGTTCACCAAACAATTGACCTAGGTTTACCACCCGCGACTTCCTTAATAATTTTGAATAAAGACGCCCAATTGTATCAAACTTTACAGCAATATAAATTTTATCTGTGAGTGCCGATTTTGGCTGAGGCTGTAAACAGACAATGCTATGCTTTGCGCTTACTTATCCAAGGTGTTTACTATGAGCTTAAAAAGTTTAATCCAATTGTTTGCGCTTGCGGCTATTTGGGGCGCATCATTTTTATTTATGCGAATGGCAGCAACCAGTTTAGGCCCAGCGGTACTGATTGAATTTAGAGTCGGCTTTGCAGCCCTCACATTGTTTTTAGTAGCACTGTATATTAAACGCCAATCTGTTTTTAAGAGCTTAGCGTTTAAAGCCCATCGTAAACATTTTTTTATTATTGGCGCACTTAATTCCGCACTGCCCTTTTTACTCTTTGCGTATGCAGCCCAAACAATCAGCGCATCAACGTTATCCATACTAAATTCAACCACCCCTATTTGGGCAGCAGTAGTAGGCGTAATATGGGCTAAAACAAAACCAACAAAGAGTATGATTTGTGGTTTAGTGCTTGGCTTAATCGGCGTTGTACTGCTTGTCGGGCAAGATAACTTTAGCCCAGATTCAGACTCACTAATAGCTATTATTGCGGCGCTTTGTGCATCGTTAAGCTACGCCATTGCATCGCATTACACTAAGCACGCACCTAAGTTAACGCCTTTCAATAATGCACATGGCTCGATGTGGGCAGCAAGTATATTGGTACTGCCGCTCGTTTTTGTTATGCCAATTCGAGAAGTCCCAACCACACACGTTATGTTAGGGGTTGTTGCTCTAGGCGTTATTTGTACTGGTATTGCCTATATTTTGTTTTTTAATTTAATTGAAGAAATAGGCCCAACGTCAGCACTAACCGTGACGTTTTTAATTCCACTTTTTGGGATTTTTTGGGGTCATCTAGTGCTTGATGAACAGATTGGTTCAAACACCCTACTTGGTGCATTGTGTGTCATAAGTGGCACTATGTTAGTCACTGGCTTTTTACCTAAAAAACTAGCACTACGCTTGCCAAAAAATACGTAAAAAAAAGGTGCATTTATAATGCACCTTTTATCCTGTGGGTAAAACAGGGTTAGTTATAGCGCAGCAAAAACCTCGTCAGTTTTTGCAGCACAAATAAAATCATTTTTGTGAAGGCCTTTAATAGAATGGCTCCACCAAGTAACCGTCACTTTGCCCCATTCAGTTAATAAACCAGGATGATGGCCTTCGTCTTCCGCCATATCACCTACTTTATTAGTAAAGGCAATAGCTTGTTTAAAGTTTTTAAATTTATAAACACGCTCTAACTGCATAATGCCATCGCGTACTTCAGGCACCCAGTCCGGGATCATTTTAATTAGTTCTGCTAGCTCTTCGTCTGACACTTTTGGAGCATCAACATGACATGCTTCACACTTTTGTGCGCTTAATGATGACATTTTAAATCCTTAACTTGCTATTTTTTCTTTAGGAGGAAATTTTGGGTCGTGTAACCCTAATTCTTTTGCTTGCTCAACTATCGCCATAATATCCAACTGTGAAATATCAAATAAATCATGGATAGAGTTTATGGTGTAGTACAAAGGCTGCATTATATCAATGCGATACGGTGTGCGTAACACATCAAGTACATTCATTGGATTTATTTCTGGCTTATCAGAGTATACGTATTGTGTCTCGCCTGGGCTTGATAAAATACCACCACCGTAAATACGTAGGCCGTCTTTGGTTTGCATCAAACCAAACTCAACAGTAAACCAATACATACGCGCTAAATAAACGCGATCTTTTTTCTCTGCTGCGTACCCTAACTGGCCATACTTATGGGTAAACTCAGCAAAATCAGGATTGGTGAGCATCGCACAATGGCCAAATATTTCATGGAAAATATCTGGCTCTTGTAAATAATCAAACTCTTCACGTGTTCTTATAAATGTTGCCACAGGGAACTGCTTGTTTGCTAGTAAACGAAAGAACTCATCAAAGTCAATCAATGCAGGCACCGGGGCTACTTGCCAACCTGTGGTTGCTAACAACACTTCGTTTAATTCGCTTAACTGCGGAATGCGATCATGAGGAAGGTTTATTTTTTTTAGCCCTTCCATATACTCATCACACGCCTTGCCTTCAATACACTTTAATTGACGGGCAACGAGCTCTGACCATGTTTTGTTTTCTTCATCGCTCCAGTGAATCACCCCATTTTCATCGGGTGTTCTAGAGGTGTACTTACTTGCTTTAGCCATAATTACCTTCTTGCTGTTAAACCGAATATCGGTATCAACGTGTTACCCAGATACTAAGCAAATGTAAGGCAAAGTTTAATAGCTGGGTTCATATCAGCCAATGGCTACAACACCAAGATCGTAAATTTAAAATTACAGTTTTAGAGCGTAATATTTACACCCTTATAAACACTGGCCTTAAGACCCAGCTTAATGTACACATAAAATTACGAATTACATAGTTTGAGTAAATGCATGGTTAAGATCATTAATTATATCGTTAACATCTTCAAGCCCAACAGAAAGGCGAATTAAGCCATCGCTTATACCCGCAGCCGCTCTTTCCTCTGGCGTATAGGGCGAATGAGTCATCGATGCAGGGTGTTGTATCAATGTTTCAGCATCACCTAAGCTCACTGCTAATGTGCACAGCTTGGTACTATTTATAAACTGCTCGCCGTCTTTTAGGCTGCCTTTTAGCTCAAATGCAATCACTCCACCAGCCGCTTTCATTTGCGTGCCAATAAACTTATTTCCCGGATGAGACTTCAAGCCAGGGTAATAAACGGTGTTAACATGTGGGTGTTGCTCTAAAAATTCAGCAATAGTTTGCGCGCTTTCACAATGGCGCTGCATACGTATTGCTAATGTTTTTAAACCACGGTTAATTAACCACGCATCATGAGGGCTAATGGTTGCACCAATGTCTTTAAGTACCGTCATTTTAATTAAGTTAATATGCTCATCGGAGCCACACACTAAGCCCGCAACCACATCACCATGGCCGTTTAGGTATTTTGTTGCACTGTGGACAATTAAATCAATGCCATAATCAGTTGGTTTTTGCAGCAGTGGAGTTAAAAAAGTATTGTCGATAACGCTAATAAGCTGATGCTGTTTTGCAACGTCACTGATCAAGTTTAAATCCATTACAGCCATTGTTGGGTTAATCGGGGTTTCAGCAAAAATCATTTTTGAGTTTGGTTTTATCGCCTCACGAAGTGCTTGTTCATTGGTCATATCAACAAAGCTTACCTCTATTCCCCAGCGCGGTAGCATATGAGCAAAAAAAGCAAATGTGCAGCCATACAAAGCACTTGATGCAACAAGGTGATCCCCTTGTGATAAGAAGCTCAACACCGATGCTGACACTGCCCCCATTCCGGTTGCTGTGGCCGCAGCGGCTTCGCAATTTTCAAGTTGAGCAACCTTTTGCTCAAGCTCTGTGGTCGTTGGGTTACCTAAACGGGTATAAATATAACCGGGCTCTTCCCCTGCAAATCGAGCTGCGCCTTGTGCTGCATCAGTAAAATGAAAGGTAGATGTTTGATACAAAGGCGATGTTAAAGCGCCGTGTGGATCGTTCGCTTTATTTGGCCCATGAATACATTGACTGTCGATGTGGAGTTTGTTCATTGTATGATCTTTTTTGATTATTATTAATATGATAATCAAAGCGTATCAGCAGGTAGATAACAAGCATGCCGGATGCACAGATGGCTATTCAGTGCTAAGCACCTAATAGCCACTGTACAGATATGTTGTCAGTTTTAAAGAGGCTGTTGATCTTTGCTGCTCTTTTTACGAGACACAATTTTACTGGCAATAAGCTGGGCGGTGCCTTTGAGCAAACTGCGTTTATGCTCTAAGCGCGGTAACGGACGGCTCAATTCCATGGCTTTATAACCAATACGCGCGGTAAATATACCAGCACTTAAACCTTGCGCCGCACGGCCAGACAGTTTACCAAGTAACTCAGCGCTAAGTGCGGTTGCCGCTAAATCAGAGACCAGCTCAGCACTACCAACAAACATCACTTGCTTTATCAACATTTTATAAAGCTTAATGCGGCTTGCATAACCAAAGCCAATGCCATAAATACGCCCTATTTGCTCTATTAATTTAGTGCCTCGCCAAAGAACGGCCATCATATCAACTAATGCAATCGGGCTAAGTGCCACAAGCAAACCTGATTCTGTGGCAAAACGGTTAATTAATTTTTTTGCTTGGGTGTCTTGCGCGACCAATAAGCTATCAGCGTACAAGGTCATGATTTCTTTATCCGTATGGTGCGTTGCAACACTTGCTTTAAACTCATCAAAGCCTGTTAATTGCTGATGCTTATTAAGCTTTTCAAGCCAAGGTAATGCACCACCCACTTGCTCTGAATTAAGTAACCTATCGGCTTCGTGACGGTGTAATTGATTACGCTTTAAACTGCGCAACATACGGTACTCACGCCATAACAAGCGGCCAATTAGCAAAAAACCAGTAACAACGGCAATAGAATAAACAGTGCCTAAAATAATTGATTGTTGAAATGCAACCACTAACGAAAATGCAAATTCCATCAGCACTAACGTTAAAAAGCTCACAACGAATACCCCTTTTAGGGTTTGCCATTTTGATTTTTTATATACTGGTGCGAGGTCAATATCGTCTTCTAACTCAGGTTCCTCTTCGGCTTGGTGTTCAAATTCACCGTGTTCAACGATTTTTGCAGTAACCAAGTCTAATTCAGGGTCGCCAATCGGCTGCTCAGACTCAATACGCCTTCCCGCTTGAAATGAAGTTGATTCACTCATGTAAGTTTATCTCCTAATAGGTACTGCATAACATGATCTAACCGAATATGTTTTAACTGTTTATCTGGGCATGGCATAGGTGAGAATGACAAAAACTCAAACCCATTTGCAGGCCATTCTGTTTTAGTTAACATGCGTGATGGCGGTTGCCCAGGTAAATAGGTCAGCCATTGCTGCTCATTTAATGGTTTGCCATAAATACAATTAAGGGGTTTGCCTTGCTCAGTAATTTTTCGAGGTTGCGTTGCTGCGATAGATGACATCGCGATGGTCTCAATTTTCACCCCATCAAACTTAAGATGATTTGCTTGCTCATGTACTAATGAATCAAGCAGTAAGGCTAAGTCTTTATGGTGTTCACCACTGATATGATCTGATTTATTAGCCGCAAACAATAATTTATCTATATTGGGTTTGAACAAGCGCTTTATAAAGCTATTTTCACCATAGCTAAAATGCGCTAGTAATTGCTGAATAACAGCGCTTTGCTCATGCAGCGTTTCAGGTCCTTCGTTTAATGCACTCAGTACATCGACCAATACAATCTGACGGTCAAAATGACGAAAATGCTGGGTATAAAATGGTTTCACCACTTCTTTTACATAAGCGTTAAAACGCTTGTGTAAATGTGCCAAGTTTGAACCGGGAATTACTTCACCGTCATATTCAGCCACAGGAAAAAACAACAAAAGAGGTGCGCCTTGCAGCTCTCCAGGCATCAACATGCGTCCAGGTTGGAGCATGGCAAGTTTAGTGTCTTTTTTTAAACCCACTAACAAGCTTTGGTAGAGTTTAGCAAGTTCACTCAATGCGTGCTCATCGACAGGCGCATTCAAATCAAGGTTATTAAGAGCGGATAAAAAGTCTTGTGCTTTATCAACACGAGGCTGCTGCACCAATAACGCGTATTGTTGCTCACACCACTGGTGGTAGCTTTGCTCAAGCATCGGTAAATCAAGTAGCCACTCACCTGGGTAATCAATAATATCAAGGTATAATGTTGATTGTGGTGCAATGTGCGAGCGTAATCCCGAACCACTTTGATATTTAATAGCCAAACGCAAGGTATTTATACGTTCTGTTGAGGCAGGCCACATAGGTTCGCCATCGTGAGGCAATAATGCCCCTAACGCATTTTGATAAGCAAAGGTAGGAATAGTCAGCGCTTGTTGCGGTACAACTTTAGTGGCGATGTGACGCTTTTGCTGCATAACATCAAAAAAGGGTAAGTTTTTATCGTCAGCTTGGCTGGTCAAATGTTTAACAAGTGCAGTAATAAATGCTGTTTTACCGCTACCACTTAAGCCTGTTACGGCAAGTTTTACATGTTGGTCTAAACTTCGGTGGACTGCTTTTTCAGCTTTCCCTTTAAGTTTATTGAAGGCTTTTTTTGCAGATGAAGTGTTTATCATAATGAGTGAGCACTTTATCTACTTACTTTACTAGTCTGATAAAGTGCTATTAAATCCTTTAAAGCTTGTTGATTTCACGGCTAACCGTAAACTCTGTTGAAGTCACGTAACGCTCCATCTCTTGCAAGCGTGAATCTACACGGCCCAAGCGATCTTTAAGATCTTGTAACGCGCGACGTGGTGGCTCACCTTTTTGCCATACCTTAAATTTTACTTCAAGTGGGTCTTCATGTTGTGTTGTATAAGAGCTTGCCGGTGAATTTGTAGGCTTTTTATCTAAAATAAACCATGCTGCAATATACGCGACCACAAATAAAGGTCCGCCGGCTAATAGAACTGCGGTGACAAAAATGATTCTGACTAACCACAATTCCATATTAAAATAATCACTGAGTCCTGCACATACACCGGCAATTTTGCCTCGTACTGGGTCTCTTAACAGTTCGCGTTTAGTATTCATACTTTACGTCTCCACTGTGGGGCCTCTTGATCAAGTAGTGCTTCTAGTGTTTCTACTCGGTCTGCCATTTTATCTGCTTTTTGAGCAAGCTCTAATAACTGGCGGTGTTCATGTTCACTCAAGCCTTGGCTTACCTGCTTTTTGCTACGATAATGTAAAATTAACCATAGTGGCGCAACCACAATCATAAAAATGATAATTGGGGCAACCAACACATCTGCGTCAATCATAACCTTCTCCTGCACAATCCGTTTATTTGTTTAAGCATAGGGGGAATATTCCCCCTTAATTATTATATTTTACTTGTCAGCAAGCTTCTTTTTAAGCGCTGCTAATTCATCATCAATCTTTTCATTTTGCTGTAAATCAGCAATTTCATCAGACAATGACTTTTTACCTAAGTCGTACGATTCTACTTGAGATTCTAGACCATCAATTTTAGTTTCGTAACGTTCAAAGCGATTTAATGCATCTTCAACTTTTGAGCTATCTAATGCTTTTTTCACTTCAAGGCGCGACTCAGCCGAGCGTTGACGTAAGATAATTGCTTTTTGACGTGCTTTAGCGTCTGCTAACTTCTCTTGAAGTGTGCTAACTTCCTGTTGGAGTTTCTCAATATGAGATTCGACATGGCTTAGCTCAGTTTCAACAGCAGCCACAGCGTCAGCCGACTTTTGCTTTTCAAGTAAAGCGGCGCGTGCTAGGTCATCGCGGTCTTTGCTTAATGCAAGCTCCGCTTTATCTTGCCACTCTGATACTTGTGCTTTTAGTGTATCAACACGACGTACTAACTCTTTTTTCTCTGCTAATGTTTTAGCTGATGTTGAACGCACCTCAACTAACGTGTCTTCCATTTCTTGAATGATAAGACGAACCATTTTTTCAGGATCTTCTGCTTTATCCAAAATGGCATTGATATTAGAATTAACAATGTCTGCAAAACGTGAAAAAATTCCCATAACATTTACCTCTGTGATGTTTAACTTAATTGGTCTGCACTCACTGTTACAATATGCTTGCCAACTTTATAAAACATAAAATACAGTAATATTTTCATAAAGTTAAACTAAAAATACAAATTCCTTTAGTTCTCCCGAATTATGAAATACACTAACTGTTAGTAAAAATGACTAAGAGTTAGGGAATATGAGCCAATTTCGTCAACAGGATAACTTACTCGGCCAATCAGACAGCTTTTTAGCTGTACTGGATCAAGTATCGCAGCTAGCAAGTTTAGATAAACCGGTGTTAATTATTGGAGAACGCGGGACAGGTAAAGAGTTAATTGCTGCTCGTTTACACTTTTTGTCAAAACGCTGGGAGCAAAACTATGTAAAGCTCAACTGCGCGGCATTAAACGAGAACTTACTTGAAAGCGAATTATTTGGCCATGAAAGCGGCGCATTTACTGGAGCTAGTAAACGCCATGAAGGCCGTTTTGAGCGTGCTAACTCAGGTACCCTATTCTTAGATGAATTAGCCAACACCTCAGCCATGGTGCAAGAAAAACTGTTACGAGTCATTGAATACGGCGAGTTTGAACGAGTTGGGGGGAAACAAACGGTTAAAGTAGATACCCGTTTAGTCTGTGCTACTAATGAAGACCTGCCATATTTGGCCGAACAAGGCGAATTTAGAAGTGATTTACTCGACCGACTCGCCTTTGATGTAATTACTCTGCCGCCGCTACGTGAACGTCAAGACGACATAATGCTACTGGCTGAACAATTTGCCATTAATATGGCTCGCGATTTAGAGTGGGAGTTATTTAGTGGCTTTACCCGAAGCGCCGTTGAAAAGCTACTAAGCTACGATTGGCCAGGTAACATTCGTGAGCTGAAAAATGTCGTGGAGCGTAGTTTATATCGTCATGGCAATGAACATATTCCCGTTCACCAGATTATTTTAGACCCATTCGAAAGTAAATTTAGGCCCAAACAACGTATTAAAGCCCCAGTTAAGACTGAGCAATCAACACAGGATGTGCCGATTGTTACAGAGGTTAAGCCAGTTAGTGAGCCTTCAGTTCATAGCTTTCCATGCAGTTTAAAAGATCTTTCAAATGAGTTTGAAATTGATTTAATAAAAAAAGCACTGGAATACAGTCAATTTAATCAAAAGAAGACTGCAGAAGTACTTGGTTTGACGTATCATCAACTTAGAGGCTATTTAAAAAAATATAATTTGCTAGATCAACAACAATAGTCAGAGGTTGAACGAGTGTATAAATTATTACTTGGTATGCTGTCGCTCTGCCTAGCAGGCTGCATAGATACCGAAGAAAAAACGCTAGAAGAAAAGAACCAAGGCTTAGTGTATTGCGCTGAGGCAAACCCTGTCTCATTTAATCCACAAGTTACGACCACTGGTTCAACTATTGACATTATTGCCAATCAACTTTACGACCGTCTAATCAGTATTGACCCTGTAACGGCTGAATTTCAAAGTGAACTAGCAACAGATTGGAAAATCAGCCCTGATGGTAAATCAGTAACTTTTACACTGCGTAAAGGGGTGAAATTTCACACTACTAATTACTTTACACCCACTCGTGATTTTAACGCAGATGACGTCATTTTTACATTTAGTCGCTTATTTGATGTCTATAACCCTTACCATTTTGTTGGTGATGCAAACTACCCCTACTTTCAAAGTGTGGGGATAGACCAACTTATTCGCCGCATAGTGCGCGTATCAGATTATCAAGTTCGGTTTGAACTATTTAATGCTGAAAGCAGCTTCTTAGCCAACATGGCAACAGATTTTGCCGTGGTATTGTCTCGTGAGTACGCTATGCAATTAAAAGCACAAGAGCAACTCAATTTATTTGATCAATACCCAATAGGCACCGGCCCCTATATTTATAAAGAATATCGTCGAGACCATTTAGTACGCTATTATCGCAACACCGAATACTGGAAACACAAAGTTGTACTTGAGCAGCTGGTTTACGACATCACGCCAAATGGCACAACCCGTATTGCGAAAATGCTCACTAAAGAATGTGATGTAACAGCACACCCAAGTAGCGCTCAATTAAGTATCTTGGCGCAACGTGACGATATAAACGTTCAAAAAGAAACTAACCTTAATGTCGGATATTGGGCGTTTAACACTGAACGACCGCCATTTAATGATATTAGAGTACGCAAAGCGCTTGCCCACGCCATTGATATTGAAAAAATCATGCAAGCTGTTTTTTATGGTAACGGCATTCGAGCGAGATCTATTTTACCTCCCACATCGTGGGCATTTAAATCACAACAAAATATTCCTGCTTTTAATCCTGAATTAGCCTTGGCTCTTTTAGAAGAAGCAGGGCTAGGTAATGGCTTCAATATGACCATTTGGGCCATGCCCGTAAGCCGAATTTATAACCCAAACGCACGTAAAATGGCTGAATTAATGCAAAGTGATTTACGCAAAATTGGTGTTAATGTCAGTATTGTAGAATATGAGTGGAATACGTTTATTCAGCGTATTGGTGAACATCGCCATGATAGTGTACTGCTTGGATGGGCTGCTGATACACCCGACCCCGATAACTTTTTTAGCCCTTTACTAAGTTGTTCTGCCACCTTTAGTGGTAAAAATCCTGCAAATTGGTGTGACCCTCAGTTTGACTTATTGTTGACACAGGCGCTTGATACCACTGATTTGGCTATGCGCAAACAATATTACCAACAAGCACAAACCATGCTTATTAACGAACTTCCATTGTTACCGCTTGCCCATGGCATGCGATTTCAAGCAAGCAGCAGCGATGTAGAAGGCATTCCGCTTGGGCCATTTGGCGGTATCTCGCTGGCTAATGCGAGGAAGAAGTAATGGTGTTAGATTATTTCTTACGGCGTTTGGGCTTATTATTTTTTATGATGCTCACCTTAAGCATATTCACATTTTCACTTAGCTATTTGTTTCCGGGGGATGCATTAAGTAATTTAAGTGGTATTTCTAATACAAGCTTTTCACAAACGAGTGAACTACAAGAAAAATACCACTTTAACGAAAATTATGTATCTCAATACTTCGCTTTTTTAGAGCGTATAATTTCGGGGGATTGGGGATTATCATTTGCCTCAGGCGATAATGTTTTTAACCATATTGTGGATTTATTTCCCGCTACACTTGAGCTAAGTTTATACGCATTAATAATTTCGGTGGTAGTTGGCGTACCTGCAGGGATCATAGCATCAGCCTATTATAAAAAGTGGCCCGATAAACTGATTAACTCCTCAACCCTTGCTGGGTATTCAATGCCTGTTTTTTGGTTGGCGCTATTACTCATTATGGTCTTTTCGTTGCAACTAGGTTGGTTTCCGATGTCAGGCCGTATGGGGCTACTTTACGAAATCCCGCCACAAACAGGGTTTATCCTCATTGATATCGCCTTAGCAGGGTTTCCTTACTCTGGTATGGCAATGATTGATGCCGTTCATCACTTAACGTTACCTACCATTGTATTGGCCATGTACCCCACCACGGTATTGATTCGTTTTACACGTGAATCGATGCTAAATGTGCTCGAGCAAAACTTCATTAAAACTGCGCGAGCTAAAGGGCTAAATCGAGCACAATTAATAGTCCATCACGCACTGCGTAATGCGCTTTTACCTGTTATTAAACAAATCGGCCTTCAATTTAGTACCTTGATCACGCTAGCGATGATAACTGAGGTTATCTTTTCATGGCCAGGCGTAGGCCGTTGGCTTATTGATAGTATTTACCAACGTGATTACCCTGCAATTCAAGGCGGTTTACTTGCGGTTTCTATGTTTGTTATTTTAGCCACTATTATTGCTGAACTGACCTATACCCTGTTCGATCCGCTTTCTCGGAACCAAGCGCATGGCAAAGTTTAATTTATTTTCAGAAGAGTCTAACAAATCGCCCCTAGCGCGATTTTGGCGAAAATTTAAGTCTAATCACCCCGCATTAGTTGGCTTATGGGTGTTTATTGCTTTTGTTTTGTTAGCAACGACGGCACCTTTTCTTGCACCCTACGGTGTTAATCAGCAACACAGCGATGCATTACTCATTCCTCCTTCATGGCATGACCTTGGCGATGTGCGTTTTATTTTAGGGACTGATGATCTGGGCCGTGATGTTCTTTCACGCTTGATGAATGGGGCAACTTATACCTTTGGCTTATCTGTAATTGCGGCATTAATAACCACTATTATAGGTGTTTTGGTAGGCACGTTTGCCGGTATTAGCCACGGTTTACGCTCGAGCTTTTTAAATCATTTACTTGATATTACTTTGTCTATCCCATCACTCTTACTGGCTATTATTATTATTGCTATTCTAGGCCCTGGTTTGATGAACACCGTTTGGGCGATTATTTTAGCCTTGTTACCTCAGTTTATTCACTCAGTGCGTAATCTTATTGTGGAAGAACTTAACAAAGACTATATCACCGCCTTTAAGCTTGATGGCGCATCTAACTGGCATGTGCTTTCTCGTGGTATTTTCCCTAACATTTACGAGCATATTGTGGTTATTTTTACTATGGCGCTGTCTACCGCTATATTAGATATAGCAGCACTGGGCTTTCTTAAGCTTGGCGCACAACCACCAACCACTGAGTGGGGTGCTATTTTAGCTGAAAACCTTGGATTAATTTATTTAGCGCCATGGACAGTTGGGTTACCCGGCGTATTGCTCTTTTTAGCCGTCCTCTCTACTAACTTAGTCGGTGACGGTCTTCGCCAAGTGTTAAAAGAACGTAAGGCAGATTAAATGCAATTACTCGACATACGCAACTTAACGATAGAGCTTAGAACTTCAGACACTGTTATTCGTGCAGTAGATAGAGTGAGCTTGAGCTTAAAAGAAGGTGAAGTTCACGCCCTAGTAGGTGAATCTGGCTCAGGAAAAAGCTTGATAGCCAAAGCCATTGTTGGCGTGCTCAATAAACGCTGGCATATTACGGCAGATCGTATGCACTGGCGCGGTGTCGATTTAATGCGATTATCAAGTGAACAACGACGAAAAATTGTTGGTCAGGATATCGCGATGATATATCAAGATCCAAGTCGCTGCCTTGACCCCACTGCAAAAATATTCGACCAAATAGCAGAAACCTTACCAGAGATTCAAAGTAAGGGCTTTTTCTTAAAGCGCAATCGTCAGCGTAAAGACCGTGTAAAAGCGCTTATTCATAAAGTGGGTATTAAAGATCATGAAAAGGTTTTAACAAGTTATCCGCATGAGCTTTCTGAAGGAGTTTGCCAAAAAGTGATGATAGCAATGGCCATTGCTCGTACTCCTAAACTTTTAATTGCAGATGAACCCACTACCGCACTTGAAAGCACCACTCGTGCGCAAGTGTTTAGGTTATTGAAAAGTTTGAATCAACTTAAAAACATGTCGATACTGATGATCTCCCATGAGCTTGAAGAAATTGTGAACTGGTCTCACGGCATGCATGTTTTATATTGCGGACAAATGGTTGAAGCTGGTCCAACGGGGAAAATTTTTAAACAGCCTCGTCACCCATACACACAAGCCTTGTTGAAGAGCCTTCCAGATTATGAGCAAGGCTTAGCGCATAAAGAACCTTTTTATGCACTAAAGGGAACGATTCCGACCTTGCAGCATTTACCCATTGGATGTCGGCTTGGGCCACGCTGCCCACAAGCACAAAAAGCCTGTGTTGTAACTCCTCAATTAACGAAACAACATGGCCATAGTTATGCCTGCCACTTTCCATTAATTAAGGCGATGAAATGATGCAACCATTGCTCAAGGTGCAAGCCTTATCAAAAAGCTTTAACTTACGCGCAGGTCTGTTTTCACGTAAACGCTTTGAGGTCTTGAAGGATATCTCGTTTTGTTTAAACCAAGGTGAAACATTAGCCATTATTGGCGAAACTGGCTCAGGAAAAAGCACGCTAGCAAAACTTTTATCTGGTGCAGACAGCGCTGATAGCGGTCAAATATTACTTGATGGCACGATTATCGAAGATAAAGGCATTCGCGATCAACAGTGTCGGCATATTAGAATGATTTTCCAAGACTCGGAAGCTTCATTAAACCCGGGGTTAACCATTGGCGATATGCTCGATGACTGCCTGCAATACAATAGTGATTTAGATAAAGAAACCCGCGCCAATAAAATCTCAGCGACCTTGCATAAAGTGGGTTTGTTGAACGACCACCAACATTATTACCCACACATGTTTAGCGGCGGTCAATTGCAGCGAGTCGCATTGGCTCGTGCTTTAATACTCGACCCAAAAGTCGTTGTATTAGATGAAGCTTTATCTTCGTTAGACCCCTCTGTACGCGCTCAAACCGTTAATTTATTACTTAAATTACAACAAGAGACTGGGTTAAGTTATATTTTGATCACCCATCACTTAAGCTTAGTTCGCCATATAAGCGACCATCTAGTCGTTCTTGATCACGGCGTAATTGTTGAAAGTGGTAAAACAGAGACTATTTTTGGCCAGCCTCAATCAAAAGTTACGCAAAAGCTATTAAGCTGCTAAATGCCTTATCATTAATTAGTTTATTTTTTAATACATAAGTATGTATTAAATATCGTAAAAAAACCTCACCATTTTCATGGTGAGGTTTTTAAATTTAAAATAAACTGCTTAAGTTAAGGTGCAACAGCTGGGTAAACGTAGCTGGCATCAAGACCCAGTGGAATACCAAGTGCCCAGTAGCCGAGTAAAAATAAACTCCAACCAATCATAAAGGCAATTGAGTACGGCAGCATCATCGCAATCAAGGTGCCGATGCCTGTGCCTTTAACATACTTTTGACAGTACACCACAACAAGCGGGAAGTAAGGCATTAGTGGAGTGATGATATTTGAGCTTGAATCACCAACACGATATGCAGCCTGCGTTAAGTCAGGTGAAATTCCCAGTTGCATTAACATAGGAACAAACACAGGGCCTAGTAGCGCCCATTTGGCCGAGCTTGACCCTACAAATAAGTTTACAAAGCCAGTTAAAAAGATGATACCAACAACCGTTACAGCGCTTGGTAGCTCCATTGCTTTTAAAATTTGTGCACCTTCAATTGCCAATAACGCACCTAAGTTTGATTTGCTAAATGCAGCAATAAATAGCGAACAGAAAAACGCCATCACAATATAGTAAGCCATGCCATTCATCGCTTTACTCATTGCATCTATCATGTCTTTTGAGCTTTTAAAGGTACCAACCGTGAAGCCATAAACTGCACCAGGTATCCAAAACAATAAAAAGATTAACGGTACAATAGACTGCATTAATGGCGAACTAAAATTAGTAAGCGAACCATCACTGCTTCGCATTGCTGAATCCGCTGGCGCAGAAACAAATGCCAATAAGGCAAGGCCCGCCACCATCACAGCACTTGCAATAAAGAAAGCACGTTTTTCATCGCTACGGGCATCTTCAAATACAGGAAGATCTTCTTCATTCCCGTCAAGATCTGTATTTTTTAATCGAGGTTCAATGATTTTATCAGTGATATACCAGCCTAATAAAACAATAAATAAACTAGAAGCAGACGTGAACGCCCAGTTATTTAATGGATTAATCGACATAGTCGGGTTAATTATTTGCGCAGCACTTTGGGTAAAGCTCTGCAATAATGGGTCAATGCCTGAAGGAATAAAGTTAGCACCAAAGCCGCCACTTACACCAGCAAACGCAGCAGCAATACCAGCAAGAGGATGGCGCCCTGCCGCATAAAAAATAACACCCGCAAGAGGAATAACCAATACATAGCCAGCATCAGTTGCGGTGTGACTAACAATGGCAACTAAAATAATAGACGGTGTAAGCAACTGTTTAGGCGTTACCTTTAACATGAGCTTTAAACCCGTGTTAATAAAGCCAGAATGCTCAGCAACACCAACACCTAGCATCGCTACTAATACCACGCCCAATGGTGCAAAACCGGTAAATGTTTTTACCATAGACGATAAGAAGGTGGCGAGTGAATCACTGGCCAACATGTTATTGATTATAATGGCCTCGCCCGTACGCGGATCGATGGCGTCGAAATTAACGCCTGAAAACCACCACGACAAAACCCAAATTAGTAACATGGCAAATAGAAAGATAATTGCCGGATCTGGAAGCTTATTCCCGACCCTTTCGACAAAATTTAAAAATCGCGCAACTAGCCCGGTCGGCATTGTCGCATCATTATTGTTGTTCATTTCGCTTGTTCCCTAGAAGTTTAACCTGCATACATTACCGCAAATGCTGCGTTAGGTAAATTTTAAGTAAACACAAAATACATTAATCAGGTACAGTATTTATTTTACGTATAAAAAAACGGCTTTTCAGCCGTTTAACAGTGTGTTATTTGAGCAAAGTACTTAAGCGAGTGCTTTTACTTCTTCCCAAATACGCACTACGAGTGCTTTATCATCTTCGTTTAGTTCGCCATTGCGATACGCTTTAACTAAGCTTTTCTCAACCGTTTCATTGAGCTCTGACACTTCTAAATTAAGCTCTTCAACTTGCGCATACCCAACAGCTAAATCAAAATGACCACGTAGATAACCACCTGCAAAAAGCTCATCATCAGTGGCTTTTATTACTAAATCGTCAAAATATTGCTGCGCTGCATCAATGTAACTTACTAAACTCATTTAATTCTCCTGTACTTGCAGGGTGTCTTGGTGACCCACAGCATACATAACATGGTCGTTAAATCCGGTTGTAACCCGCATATAACCGCTTAATTCGTCATCTAGTTCGCTATCGCCGGTATCAGCAATGAGCGGGCGGCCATTTAAGGCCTGTAATTTTGTTTTGGTTGCCACAACGATAATATTGTCTTTACCGATTGTACGAATAAGTGAGGGGCTTAATTGTTGATTACCCCGACCAAATATATGCCCTTGGCCACCTATTAAAGTGATCACCAACTTTGTTGGCACACCTTTCGTTAAATCAATTAATTGTTGAGCGGTTAAATCTTGCTGTACAAGGCTTTGATCTTGCACTAAATCAACCCCTAACAAGGTGTTACTAAGGCCTATTTCTTCCATTATGGCTTCAACGGTTGAGCCACTGCCCATAATGTACTGGGTATCTTCTTCCATTTCTGACACTACATAAGCTGCAATATCAGCAAGTACTAATTCGTCGGTTTCTTTACCGCCATTTTTAACGGCTTGTACATAACGTACTTCACTGGGTACTTGCATTTCACCATAACGCTTAGCTTTTACTGTGCCTTGGCGAAACGCATCTTCATCAATATCCATAACATCGGCATCTGCTAGTGTTACGAGCTCGCCTTTGACCAGCATCTCGACAACTCGACCCGCCGCTTTAGGAGTAATGGCATAAACACCTGAATGAATCTTACAGCCAGCAGGAATACCAAGCACTGGTACGCTGTCATCCACCGCATGACAGATATTACGTGCTGTGCCATCGCCACCAGCAAATAAAATTAAATCAACACCAAGTTGCTGCATGGCTTTGGCTGCAAGCTCTGTATCATCACTGGTTGTAGAGCGCTCACTACGATAAATAACCTGTGTGGCAAAGCCCATCGCCTTCGCAGTGTTTTCACCCATGGCATCATTAACCGTGTATATTGTTAATTGCTCCTTATAAGGCAACAACACCTCAAGCGCGGCTTTAGTGCGTAAATTGGCCTTAGGCTGGGCTCCTAATTCAATGGCTTTTGCTGCAGTATCGACACCATCGCTGCCCTTCAATGCAACACTGCCACCTAAACCCGCCACTGGGTTTACAATTAAGCCTAATTTAAACTGCATTCTTTAGCTCCTCGGGGGACTGCCACTCAAATTGCGTAGCACTCATAGGCCACGGTGTTTTATAAAATGAACTTAACGCGTGTAATAATCGGTTAGTACGCTCATTAAAGCCTACTTGTAGCAAGTGCAAAACTTGCTGGTGTACGCGAGTTTGAAAAGCAAATCGGCACGTTTGTTCGCCATTTAAATTATCAACCGAGACATTAAAATTAACACCAGCGGCAACACTGAGTGCCCATTCAATGGCTTGCGGTTTTACTTCAACGCTTTCAAACTCAGCTTGCTGCGCTCTATCACGTCCATCAGGACAATACCAATAACCGTAATCTTCTAATAATCGTCGTTTATCGCCCGCGACTAACCAATGAGCAATTTCATGCAGAGCACTGGCATAAAAGCCATGGGCAAATATAATTTGATGAAAGTTTGTTTCATCACTAGCAGGAATATAAATAGGCTCATGCTCACCTTTTACTAAGCGCGTATTATGGCTTTGATAAAAAGTTGACTCAAAAATAGATATTAGATCGGCTATTTGATGCATAAGGTTTAATAATTCGCTTGAATAAACTGTAACAAGTACATGCTAAAAACGAGGCGAATTGTACGGGCTTTTAAAGGGAAAGTAAAAAGCGTTACGCATGGACAAAGTCGCTTGGTGTTAACAAGACAAAGTGAATAAGCCTTAAGTTAATCTGTCAGGTTTGATTTTTAGATTTTGATCAAATCTAACAGTCGCATATGTGCCATAAGCGGACGGTCGTAACGCCGCATTAAGCGGACTAAAACAGTGGGTTGAAACGTGTAGCGAAGTAAAACCTAACCAACTGTTTTAGTTACGTTTAATTGCCTTGTTAGCTGTATTTTCTAGTTTATAGTGTTGTTTCCAGTGGCTACCTAAAGGCAACATTACAATATGTAAAACTAACCACCAAAGAAAGACAGGCGCAACGCCATAAAAATGGCCTGCTGGCATGTACCCATGTGACATTTGATTTCTCAAATCCCCATATATCTTATCTATTAATATTGCCTGTAGGTTACCAACAATATCTTGCCCTAAAGCTTCAATAACAGCTGGATGGTCTAATAGAAATTTAAGACCACTTCTTTCTTGAGAACCGTCACCATGTAATGTTGTTGGTTCCTCCCCTTGAGTCCGCGCTACATACCTAAGAGAATTCTCAACCTGTGGAATAAGAATGTGACATGCACTAAGAAAATCACCTTCAAGGCCAAATGTAATACCCTTTATATAAAAGTGTTCATGCCCATAAGGTATGAACGGATTATTTTTTAAAATCCTCTCTAAGGCATACTCTGAAACATGGTGCTGTATCATTAGCTCATCTAGAGCAGGTCGTATTTGCCCTTGTACTGCAAGTTGATGATCAATTCCGATATTTTTCATCATAGTAGACCAAGTAGCAGGTCCATCTTGTTTATCATCAAGACCCATTCCAGATGGAACTGTAGCAACGGTGATCCCTTCATGATCTATATGCGTTCCGCCAAACATCCATGCAAAACTATTTTGCATTTGTTCCATAGCTTGCTCTTTAAGCCTATTAATATCTGTAGGTCTTGAAACCAAAACGCCGAGTCTAAAAAGCATATCGAAAAAATCTTTACCTTGAACTTCAATTTTTGATTGATGAACAATTTCGCTAATGTCTTGAGGCGGAGTTGAAAACTCATGAAGTTGATGCAGGGATTCAATTTGATGATCCCTCATAGTCTCATATAGCTCAAGTCTTTCTTGTCTAGTATTGGGAACTTTCGATAAAGCATCGATTGCTCTAAGTATGCAGTTGGCTGCTATTAACCCACCATCTTGTACTTCAGAATCTTTAATGTGGCAAGCTGCTATTTCTCTCCAAATATTTTGCTGTTTAATTTTATCTCGTGTTGAAATTGCCGAGTTCAAGGCACATTCCCATCCACTTATCGCTGTTCTCGTGTCGCCTAGTTCAAAACGAGTTTGAGCAATTTCTTCCGCTGTATTAAGAATCCAGTCATCATCTCCAACACCACATTCATGTGATAGTTTCAATAAACGTAATGCATAAAAAGGCGAATCATCTAATTTTTTATTGTTTATTTCAGATGAAATAAAGTCTGATAATTTTTCAAACAAATCAGGTCCTTGCGAATCCCGTCGAAACATGCAACTTAATCTTAAGGCACGTTCAATTCTTTCTGCTGGATGAACCCATGAATCACCTACAGTTAATAAATGCTTTGCTGATTCAATATATGATTCTATTGCCATATGTGCATGTTCAACACTTCCTGCTTTTGTAACCCAAGAAATATCCGCTAATCTAGCCTTTAATTCAGGTATTGTTACAAACGAACAAAATTGAGAAAGAGAATTCAAAGACTCTTTAGAAAAATCATTTGCAATAAGTCCTCTTCGGTCTTGCATAATAAACTTTGGAGAAAAAGGAGCTTTCGGGTTTTCAGGCTTTAAATGCATAGAGCAAGTTGCAGACAACAACTTTGCAGCTTCAGAGCCTTTAATACTCCCAAAAGCTGATTCCAATTCATAGTACACAGGACTTTTACATAATCTTAGAATTTCATTTTGATCTAATGACTGTAACTCTTCCAATGTAACATCAACTTCTTGAATAGACATATAAACTCCGAGTATGACTTACAGCTAACATTTTAGTATTTATGCGACACGCAGTTTGTGTTGCATAATCGCTTGTTGGACTGAGGCGCTACCTGCTCGATGTATAGAGTTGGTGTTGTTTATGCTATGGGGATTTGCTTTTTATGGCCTAAGTGATATCAAACCAACTTTACTGGCGTGTCTATCGTATCTAAGCCATCCCTGCTTTACTCAGCGTTTATTATCTATTCATTAAACCTAATGTTTAACCGTTGAGCAAGGATATTTTTCTCACGCACAGTCGCGACTAGCCTAAGCAGTTAAGCAGCTAAGTAGATTAACTTTTTGATTTTATACAGAAAGAAAGACTACCAACTCGTTCGCGCTATTTTATTTGTCGCCCCATCTAAATTCATCACACCAATAAATCGTTAGATACCCGCCTTGCATGACTGGCAAGGCCAATGCGCTATGAATGGTTCTTGCTCTGCCTTCGACTTCACCGCTTTGAATGGGGTTATTGATGCTTGAGCCTTTATTAACCCTAACTTTCTCTTGCGACACGCATTCGCTAAAAACCCATAGTGGCGAATGCGCATAAACCCTTTCGGCAGTACATGTTGTAAGTAACGCCGTAAAAATTCATCACAGCTCAGTGTCATTACTTTATCGCGGTTGTTATCTGCATAATCCCGATATTTAAAGCTCACTGTTTCTTCAGTCGCTGACACTAATCGAATCGAGTGGTTTATCAAAATAATGACTGAGTTTTAGTAAATGTTCACAGTAGCTTTTACATGTACTTTGCGAATAACCTCGGTAGGCTATTTCAGTTTTGACTTGTTCAATGAGTGTATTCATGACCTACCTCCAAGTTATGGGATAACCCCAAGGTAAGTGTGGCTCAAATGATAAGAATAGGATCTCCGCGTAGCGGCTTAGTTCAACAATTTTATAGTGCGCGCGTCGCTCATTTTCATGAATATATACGCAAAGCGCAGTTTGACCAAACAATTATCTACGATATTTAGCCAATCTCAACGGCTGCTTATCACTCATGGCTGTCTGTCTATCAGATGACAGTCTAAACCTATTCACTTAATCTGTAAGCTCAGATATGAGCTAATACAAAGTTACAAATTTATAAATCTTCTTTCTTACTTTGCTCATGAAGATAACGCTTTAACAGCTGAGTATTTCGTGTATTCGCTTTAAAGTAAGCATCAAAAATATCACCAAAAAACGGGATTAAACCAACCGTAAAATCAACTAGCATATTTATAATTATGCGTAGCTTAACGCCCCAGCCAACACCTAAGCGTTGTGCTTCAAAAAGCACATAAGTTGATAAGACTAAGCCCGCTAAGTCCCCTACGCCTGGCAAAATTCCTATCAGTGCTTCTATACCAAACTTAAACTTTGTAAAAGGGATACCTATACTGCTGTCTGTAAATCGGCTAAACCTTTCTAAGCGTTTTAACGTCGCTTGGTGCTCATTGTTCGTCGTCATAACAACCTCATCATAAGTTAACGCCTACTCACTTGACAGAGCCTTTAATTTAAGCGCACTAGGGTACGTGTTCTTTTCGGTTCTGTTAAATAAAGAAACTGCTGAAAATCATGGGATGCGTTTATTAGCATTTTCCCATCATCTTTGCCGCTGAATATGGTTTTATTACTACCTGTTTTAAAATCTATTTCATTCATCACATAACCGTCTTTATCTGCAAGTGTGACTGTCATCTTCGTAGCTCCGGCGTTCAAACCGATGATCTCTTTTGCAGGTGATTGCCAAACAGTTTCAAGCTCATTATTTTTGTTCAATCTAAAGATTTGTTTTTCATTGGAAAAGTAAACCTGATCTTGTTCATCAATATCCATTGCGTAACATGCCAACCGCTTTCCAGAGCCTGTATAAGGGGTTAATTCAAGCGTTTCTAAGTCAAATTTAGCGGGGTGAAAAGTGACCCCATCTGCAGCGCGATAAGAAACTAAAATAGCGTCTTCGTGGTGATACATTTCTCGTAGATAAAATGAATGATAGGCGTGAGGAATACTCACAAAGCTCTCTTCTTTGAGATTAATTCGAAAGAGTGTATTTTTACTAGCAGTGATCACTTCTTTCCCGTCTTTTGACCAAACTATACCAAATAATTCTTCATTGCTTGAATTAGAAAAAATCAGCGTTTGCGTGCCATTTTCATATAAAAACAATTGCTTTGTACCAAACCGATGAGATTCAAATACAAATTTTGACGAATCAGGGGAGTACACAGGTAAAAAGTCGACCGATGAGGTATCTACAAGGGTTTCAAATTGCGTTGGCGCTTGACGAGTTGAGCGGGTGATATCCACATCAATCTTAACTAATTCCATTAAAATGTCGTTACCTGACAACGAGAAATCCGCGTCTCTAATAATGTGGTAGTTATTAAACGCCAACTTTTTTAGTTGCCCTTGTAAATTTAATAACTGGAGTTCATGCTTATTACTAATCAATAATTGTTGTTCATCGGGGTGCCAGCTTAAACCCTGTACTGAATCTTCAATAATCGCGAGTGTTTTCGTTGTGCTTGTTTTAACGTCAAACAAATCAATTCTGTATTTATTTTGTCCAGCTTCATAAGCTAGCGCAATAGACTGCTGGCTCGGTGAGAGTGCCTGCAACTTCATCCAATCTTGCCCTGCGGATGATTGAATAACACGTTTTTCTTGTTTTGCTAAATCAATTGCACTTAGTTGAGTGTGGTTATCGCTTTGACGTTTTTCAATAAAATAAATGTGGTTGTCGCTGGCCCACTCTAACTGCTGACTCGTCACTGTAAAGTCTTTAAAAGTATAAACTTCTCTGTAGTTTGCAGGTTGTAATGTCAGCTTGTCTAAGGTGAAATACCCTAGTGTTTGAGTATCTTGCTGGTGCACAAATGCGATTTCACTGTCATCGCTGCTCCACCCTAGGCTGTGATAGGTTGATTGCTTTTGGGTTAATTTAACTTCTTTTCCTAAGCGTAAGTTTTTTATCCAGATAGTTTGATTTGGCTTATCACCACGTACAAACGCTATATGCTCACCATTATGTGATAAGGAAATACTGGATTCATTCTCTTCACTCGAAGAAATAGGCATCAATTTAGTAAAGTGTGTTTTTACTTGCGGTGTATCAGGGTAAAACCAACTTACAGCCCCAATCAACGTGACCATTAAAATTACCAACGCAGATAAATATATACGTTTGGGTTTATTTAACTGAGGCTCAGCTACTTCGAGGCTGTAACCCCGCTTTGGGTGAGTAATAATATAGCGTGGATTTTTTGAGTCTTCACTCAATGCTTTTCTTAGCAATGCAATACAGCGCTGTACATAACTGGGGCTGAAAGTCGCATTTGGCCAAACGGCTGAAAAAATTTGCTCTTGGCTAACCACAGTACCCCGGTGTGAATAAAGGTATTGCAGTACATCCATGACTTTAGGTTCAACGACTTGCTCTGTGTCAGCTGATGATATTTTGCATCGACTGACATCTATAGCAAATTCCCCTATTACAAACTTGCCCACTAACTGCTCCAATAAATTATTATAAATCATATATTAAGGTTTTCTTAAGAGAAACTCTAGGCTAATTCCATTGCTGCTTAATCCGTTACCCGCAATGCTGCTTACATGATTCATTAATAATTAAAATCCATGCTTCGTATCTTATTCTTATTAACCATTTTTGTTAGCGCCTTTTTGCTATTTCAAATTCAACCTATGCTATCTAAAGAGCTGTTACCGCGATTTGGAGGCGGCGCATCGGTGTGGTCAGCCAGTCTGTTTTTTTATCAAACTGTTTTATTACTTGGCTACTTTTATGCACACTTTTTAAGTCGCTGTTCACTAAAAAAACAAATGGTAATCCATATTTCGCTTGTTGTTTTAGCAAGCTTAATTAGCCTAAACAAGGTTCATTTTAATTTAAATTTAGCCCCTAACTGGTCCGTAATGGCAAACTTACTAAATCAAATTGGCTTAGTGTTTATGTTACTAAGTGCAACAAGTGTACTTATGCAACGATGGTACATTGAACATGGTAAAAATACCGTGCCTTATCATTGGTATTCGGTTTCTAACCTTGGCTCTTTATTAGCCTTAATCAGCTACCCAATCGTATTTGAGGTGTTTTTTTCACTGCCACAACAAAAACATTACTGGCAAATAGGGCTGCTTACCTACTGCATACTATTAATCTGTTTAGCTTATAAACTTTTAAGCAAGAGCAGCAAAGAAAGTAACTCACCGCTACCACAGGTACAAACCATTCTCAAAAAACCAAATATGCTTTGGATTATTTTATCCGCAACAAGCTCAATTCTGCTAATTGCGACCACGCAAATGATCAGCACTAATATCCCACCAATGCCACTTGTATGGGTGGTGCCGCTTGCTATCTATTTAGGTAGTTTTAGCTATACGTTTGCCAATAAAAACAACTATAACCGTTCTGTTTGGGTATATGCTTTTATATTCAGCGCGTTTGCAGGCCTAATAATGTACTTCTTAGGCAGTCAGTTTAATGCAATTGCACAAATTATTATTTATAGCTTTATATTATTGAGTGGCTGCATGATTTGCCACGGTGAACTTAGGCAACTCGCACCACAAGGTACATTACTAACACACTTTTATTTGTATATTGCTTTAGGTGGCGCACTTGGCAGTTTATTTACAACGTTATTTGCTCCACTGCTGTTTGAACAAATCACCGAGTATATCGTCGCTTTAGCAGTGCTGCTTATTCTTATTAGTTACATGCAACTGACTCAATTAAAAAAAATAAATACGATATTGCTCGGTGCTACAGCTCTGTGGTGTGGCTGCTATTTAGTGCTTTATTCTAGTTTTAATCAATATAACGTTGCATCGCAGAGAAATTTTTATGGTTACATCACAGTAAAAGATATCAATACTCCCGAGCTTGCACAAAGGCGCTTAATTGATGGCACTACAGTACATGGCTCGCAGCCTTTGCATGGTCAAGATGCACTCGCTAGTAGTTACTATCATCAGCAAACAGGCGTCGCTAAGTCGCTGGCGATACTTAAAAGTCAAGAAAAGCTCAACATGGGCGTGGTAGGCTTAGGTGCAGGGGTGTTAGCTAGCCTCGCTGATGAGCACGATACAGTGCATTTTTATGAGCTAAACCCCGCGGTATACACAATGGCGAATACGTATTTTGATTACCTTAAAAACAGCCCAGCCAAAATAAATGTCACCATTGGTGATGGCAGAATCGCATTAGCAAACGAGCTTAAAGAAAACGCTCCTTTAATGAACGCGTTGGTTATTGATGCATTTTCAAGTGATGTTATTCCCGCCCACCTATTAACTCAACAAGCGTTTGAGCTTTACTGGCAACGATTAAGTAATAATGGCATTTTAATTATCCATATATCAAATAACCATATAGATTTACTGCCAGTGATCCAAGCGCATAGTACTTACTTTGATAAAGCATTAATAAAGTTTAAGCACAGTGCAACAAAGTTAACTGCATTAGGCTCTGAATGGGTTGTATTAACCAGCAATCAACTGTTTTTAGATGACATAGCGATTAGTGAATTATCGCCAATAAAATCCTACCCAAGCACTCAGTTAGTACACTGGACGGATCAAAAAAATAGTTCATTACCGCTAATCAAATTCTAAGAAAGGAGGGGCAATTTATCTTGCCCCGTTTTCGGCTGTTAGCCTTTTAAGCTACTAAAAGAGAAGCTTATGTGTGTAAAATATGAGTGCTATGAAAATATACGCTCTAGCCAGCCTTTGTCTAAATCATCTTCACATTTTTTTAGTTGTGCACCGTAACGACTTGCGCGGTTTTTTACTTTATTAGCAACACTCATTAGCCATTTTTTCTTTTTATAGGTTCCGCGCTTATAACCGCCCCACCCTTCGTGGTAGTTTAGATATTGTGCGTAAGCATCCCATTTAGATACCCCATTCACTTTGTTGGTTTTGTAAACAAACCACGCCATAAAATCAATGGCATCATCAAAGTCATCTCTGTCGGCACCACTGTTACCGGTTTCTCGAATGTAATCTGACCAGGTGGGGGTTTTTGCTTGTGAGTAGCCGTATGCTGAACTGGCTCGCCCTGTTGGAATTATCCATAAAAAGTATTCCATCGGCGGCGCTGCGTCATGGCGAAAAGAACTTTCTTGGTACATCATGCTCATAAGAACATGTTTAGGCGATCCCCACTTTTCTTGAGCATCTCGAGCATCATAATACCAATCGTTTTTTTCTTCAAAAATTTTACATATATCATTAGGTTGCTTAGGGGGCGCTGTTGCGCAACCAGTTAAAATAGCTCCCAGCGATAGAATTATTAAACTTTTTTTCATTTTTTTGCGTTCTCGCTGAACTTTTTATAAAAGTGTGGGTCAGATTATTTGAATGCGCAGTTTAGCATTGTTTCATCCCTGAAGAATCTTTACGCAGCCCACATTGGGCTGCTTTTTTTTGCCTATTAATTACTTTTAAAGTAATCCGCTAAAAATGATTTAAACGATAAACTATCAGCGGCGGTAATTGCCTGCTCATCAGTTACCGATTGGACAGCTTGCTGTTGCAAATAAGCATCTGAATAAACATGATAAGGCGTTGCTTGATGGCTTTGTTTGTATTTTTGCGCAAGAGCTAATGCAAAGTGACCATTATCAACATCTTTTTCTTTCAGCTGGGCAACATATTGACCTGAATACGTGAGCGAAGCATCATTTAACCATGTTTTCAATCGTGCAACCGTTTGAACATAATGACTCGTACCGTAGGCTGTATCCATATAACTTGCTACATCGGCTAACTGAGCGAATATCTCTTCACCCCATTGCACTAAATTCGTGGGATCACCTGACTTATTCAATAACAATGACGGATCTCGGCCATTATTCACGACAGAATCTAGGTTTTCAGTACTGCGTGTTTGCGAATCCCAATCCATTTCTGGAGAGTCTTTTAATAAGCAGTAAGTTAAAAACACATCTAAAAAGTGTATTTGCTCTAAAGAAATACCCGTTTCACTAAAAGGATTAACATCTAAAGCACGTATCTCAATATATTCTATACCACCGCGTAATAGAGCATCAGTTGGGGTTTCACCACTTTGCGCATTTCGCTTAGGACGAATCGGCGAGTAAAACTCATTTTCGATTTGCAGGATATTTTTATTTAACTGCTTTGGTTCATCGCTTTTATAATCAGCAATATCAGCGTAAATATCTGAAGGTGAGTTAATAGCTCGCTTTAGGCCTGCCACATATTCATCTAATGAGTTATACATAACCTTTAATGATGACTGCGCGCTATTAGTGTAACCCAGATTACCAAGACGCAACGCAGTGCCAGTCTCTAAGAACAATGTACCCTTACCCAACTTTTTAAACGGAAGATCTGTTTCACGACCTTGCAAAAAAGAGCTGCATAATGCTGGTGAAGCGCCGAACAAATAACTAATTAACCACAATTCGCGCTTAAAGTTACGAATAAGTCCTAGGTAACCTGCAGAAATAAATGTATCTAAAGGTCCTGTATCTCCTTTTAAGGCTTGGAGTGATTGCCACAAGCTTTTAGGAAATGAGATATTAAAATGCACACCAGCAATTGCTTGCATCATACTGCCGTAACGATTTTTTAAACCTTCACGGTATAAAGTTTTCATGCGGCCAACATTAGACTCACCAAATTGAGCAAGCACAATATCATCTTGATGATCGATAAAGCACGGCATACTAATTGGCCATAGTAATTCATCATCCATTTTTGATAATGTAAATTTTTGCAAGTCTTGTAGTTGTTTTAGGGTTTCTTCAGCTGATTCACTGACCGGTGTAATGAATTCTAAAAGCGACTCTGAAAAATCAGTTGTGATATGACCGTTCGTCAATGCACAACCCACCCCTTCTGGGTGCCTTAATTGAGATATAACGCCATTAGGCTTAATTCTGAGAGCTTCCCTCTCAATACCACGTTGAATACCTTTAATAGCGTGTTTATGTTGTTCTGAAGATAACGCTGTTAACGTTGTTGTTAGTTCATGTGTAGTCAAAAAATACTTCCTCGAGCCACGTGGCATAATCCTAAGTCTATGGGGGCGAAATGATAATACTCAAGGCAAAACAATCAGGATCACCGTAATATCTATTACTTACTCTTAATGAAAGAATACGACATAAAACGCGTAAACCAATGCCCATACACTTTTTCATCATCCTTTGGTATCTACGCTAATCTTGCCATTGAAAGCGGTAATATACAATTGCTTTGATAGCATCACTGTCGTGCCAATTTATAACCCCGTCTTTAAAACCCTAATAATAGACCCTCAACATGCAAATACTCATTCACTTGAAATATAATTAACCTCGGTACACCTTAAACTTTCACTTAGAACAAATAGTAGACTTTAAGCTAACTCCTTGCCTAAAACCTAGTATTTTAGGTGTGTAATAACCTTTTAGGCTCTATAATAGTTGAAATATATGAGTACTTAAGGATATTCCATGCGTCGTGGCCAACAATTGATCAATGAAGAAGTTTCATTTGCTGAAGATCAAGCTCTCGTTTCAACAACCGACCTAAGAGGCGTTGTAACTTATGCCAATGAATCATTTTGCAATATTGCCGGCTATTCACTTGAAGAGTTAATGGGAAAGAACCACAACATCGTTCGTCACCCAGACATGCCAAAAGCAGCATTTAAAGAAATGTGGGAAAAATTAAAAGCGGGTCACTCATGGCGCGGAATGGTAAAAAATCGCTGCAAAGATGGCCGCTACTATTGGGTGGATGCATTTGTCACCCCGATTTTTGAAAATAATCAACTAGTTGGCTATCAATCAGTAAGAACTAAACCTACAACACAATTAAAACAACGTGCTGCAGCACTTTACGAAAAAATTAACGCAGGTAAATCAGTTACTTCATATCGTGAGCTTGTTACTGCAAGGCAGTCTTTATCTGCAATAGTGGCACTTATTGGCCTCGTATTATTAGCTATCTACTCTTCTATGGCTATCGCATTAATTACAACTGTATTTTGCTTGGTGATAATGGCACTCAATTATGACGAACTTTTTGTCAATCCGGCTTTATTAAAGCAACAAAAAGCAACGTTTGATTCTGTCTCACGGTATATCTACGTTGGCGCTTATCCCTTTAGTATTAGTCACTATAATAATGAAATGCTGAACGCGAAGCTAAGTACTGTTTTGGGCCGCATAAAAGATGCAACTGCGACATTTAATTCAATTGCTTCAAACTTAGACAATCAGTCTTCTCTTACTGAGCAAGGTATTTCTGCTCAAGGCGAGCGCCTTAGTCAAATTGCCACTGCCATGTCACAAATGAGCGCCACTATTGGTGAAATTTCTAGTAGCACGCATGATACTGCGGAAAAAGTAAATGTAACTTATCAAAGCTGCTCTGATATTAAACTTCACATAGCAGACAATAGCACTATGGTGTCTAGCCTTGCTGTTCAAGTAGAGGAAGCGGCCAGTACAGCCAACGCATTAGCCACTGAAGCCGATAAAATTGGTCAAGTAATGACTGAAATTGAGGGAATAGCAGAGCAAACTAATTTACTTGCATTAAATGCTGCGATTGAGGCCGCTAGAGCAGGTGAACATGGTCGTGGTTTTGCAGTAGTGGCCGATGAAGTTCGTGCCTTATCATCACGTACTCAAAAGGCCACATCACAAATTCATAATTCTATAAAAGAAATACAAGACACTTTATTCAGCTGGTCGTCTGTAATGAAGAACACCAAGAGCCAAGCTGATCAATGCGTAAATACAACAGGCCATACTCAAGTAGAGCTCGACAGTATTTTTGCACAAATTAGTGAGATTTCTCAGTTAGCAACACAGATATCTACCGCAGCAGAAGAACAACAGGTTGTTAGTGGTGATATCAGCAACAATATTGAGCAAATTAAAGGCTTTAGCGATGAGAATTTAAATATGAGTTATAAAGTAGCGCAAGATGCAGCTCATCTTGTTGAAGGTTCAGCAAAAGTCAGAGATATATTACAAACCTTTAAAGTATAAATAACCTGAACTCTGGATAATAAATTTATTATCAATACATTAGGGTCTGTTGACCAGAGTTCAGGTTAAATAGTCACTGAAAAAAGAGGCCAGCTAAATGCTGGCCTTGTATTTATACCCAAAACACTAACGTGCAGTAAAGATAAGTCCGTTTTCATCGGCATCTATGACTATCATGCTGCCACTTTGATACTCCCCTGCTAAAAGTTTCTGCGCTAGTGGGTTTTCAATTGTATGTTGAATAGCACGCTTAAGTGGTCGCGCACCATAAACAGGGTCAAACCCACTTGCAGCAATGCGCTCCAATGCGCTTTCGCTAATTTCAAGTAAGTAACCCATCTGCGTTAAACGCTCACGTAACTTAGTTAATTGGATATCAGCAATCTCTTTAATATGCTCATTCGCCAGCGAATGAAACACAACCGTCTCATCAATTCGATTTATAAACTCAGGCCTAAATTGACTAACCAACACACCCATCACTTTTTCTTTTAGGGTATCGTAATCGTTATTACCCGCTTGCTCTTGAATGATATCTGAGCCTAGGTTTGAGGTCATAATGATCACAGTATTTTTAAAATCAACCGTGCGACCTTGACCATCAGTTAAGCGACCATCATCTAATACTTGTAGTAAAATATTAAACACATCAGGGTGTGCTTTTTCTACTTCATCAAGCAAGATTACAGAGTATGGGCGACGGCGAACGGCTTCTGTTAAATAGCCACCTTCTTCATAACCAACATAACCTGGAGGCGCGCCAACAAGACGTGCCACAGAGTGTTTTTCCATAAACTCTGACATATCAATACGCACCATGGCGCTTTCAGTATCAAACATGTAGGTTGCAAGCGCTTTGGTAAGCTCTGTTTTACCCACCCCAGTTGGGCCTAAAAATAAAAATGAGCCAATCGGACGATTTGGATCCGCAAGCCCTGCCCGCGAACGACGAATTGCATTTGATACAGCAACAACCGCTTCATCTTGACCAATTACTTTTGCATGAAGTTGCTCTTCCATTTGTAATAACTTTTCACGCTCACCTTGTAGCATCTTAGAAACAGGAATACCGGTCCAACGAGATAGTATTTCAGCAATTTCATCTTCACCAACTTGGTTTTTCAGCAAGCTCATATCTTGCATTTCAGCTTGCGACGCTAAATCAAGTTTACGTTCTAGATCAGGGATTCGACCGTATTGTAACTCTGACATACGTTGTAAGTCGGTTGCACGTCTTGCTACTTCTAAATCTAAACGTGCCTGCTCAAGCTCGGCTTTAATTACTTGCGTGCCTTGTAACGAAGCTTTTTCTGCGTTCCAGACTTCATCAAGTTCGCGGTATTGTGATTCTAAATCACTGATTAGCTCTTGCATCTCAGTTCGACGTTTTTGACTAGCCTCGTCTTTTTCTTTTGCAAGCGCGTTATCTTCGAGCTTTAATTGAATCACTCGACGTTCTAACTTATCCAAAGACTCTGGCTTTGAATCTATTTGCAGACGAATTGACGAGCCTGCTTCATCAATAAGATCAATGGCTTTATCGGGTAGCTGTCTATCACTTATATAACGGTGCGATAAATGCGCCGCAGCCACAATCGCCGGATCGGTTATATCAACGCTGTGGTGTAATTCATAGCGCTCTTTTAAGCCACGTAAAATAGCGATAGTGTCTTCAACGGATGGCTCTTCAACCAACACCTTTTGAAAGCGGCGTTCAAGTGCTGCATCTTTTTCTATATATTGGCGATACTCATCTAAAGTTGTTGCGCCTACGCAGTGAAGCTCACCTCGGGCAAGAGCGGGCTTGAGCATATTACCCGCGTCCATAGCACCATCACTTTTTCCAGCGCCTACCATGGTATGAATTTCATCAATAAACAGAATGACTTGACCTTCTTCTTTAGCCAGTTCATTCAAAACCGATTTTAATCGCTCTTCAAACTCACCTCGGTACTTAGCTCCCGCGACCAGCGCACCTAAATCCAAAGAAAGAACACGTTTATTTTTCAGTCCTTCTGGTACCTCGCCATTAATAATACGCTGCGCTAAACCTTCGGCAATGGCTGTTTTACCAACCCCTGGCTCACCTATTAATACGGGGTTATTTTTGGTACGACGTTGCAATACTTGAATAGTACGGCGAATCTCATCATCACGGCCAATAACAGGATCAAGCTTACCTTGCTCAGCACGCTCTGTTAGATCAATGGTAAACTTTTTAAGTGCTTGTCGTGTTTCTTCAGCATTAGGATCATCGACTTTTTGGCCACCACGAATGGCTTCAATCGCTGATTCTATTTTAGGTGCAGTGACGTTTAACGCGCGAAGTACGTCTCCCAAAGGGCCTTTATCAGCACACGCTGCTAGTACAAATAGTTCACTCGAAATAAATTTGTCTTTACGCTTCTGTGCATACTTATCACATAAGTTGATCAGTGAAACCATGTTGTTTGATAATTGAACATCACCGCCAACACCTTCCACTTTGAATAACTTTTCAATCTCTTTGGATAGTTTAGTATTTAGCTCATCAGCACTAACGCCAGCTTGTGCAAACAATGCTCGAACACTTGAGCCACTTTGTTGTAGCAATGAGTACATCAAGTGCACAGGTTCAATAAACTGGTGATCACGACCAAGCGCTAATGATTGGGCATCAGAAAGCGCAGATTGAAATTTACTGGTAAATCTATCTAAACGCATGAGGGGTTACCTATTAAAAAATTAATTAGTTAATTAATGGGTATGTTTAATGATTTGTTCAAGGTGTGAGAAAAAATATAATACGTGTAGAGCACAATTACTTGCGCCAGATCAAAGATGCCATGCGCCCTGTTTTACCGTCTCGCCGGTATGAAAAAAACATTTCTGGCTGACTAACTGTGCAGTGCTCACCCCCGCTGAAAGTTTTAACTCCAGTTTGTCGTAATTGAAGCCGTGCAATCGCATATATATCGAGCAGGTATTTGTTTGCGTTTAATAGTTTAAAAGCCTGTTCATACTCAGCTGACTGCTCAATAAACCTAGCCTTAACTTCAGCCCCTACTTCAAACTGCTGTGCGCCAATTGCAGGGCCCAGCCACGCAATAATATCTGAAGAAGGGAATGAAAACTTGGACACCGTATTTGCAATAATCCCAGCATTTAAGCCTCGCCAACCACCATGAATTGCAGCTATTTCGCTACCACATCGTGTACTAAGTAAAATAGGTAAACAATCTGCTGTCATGATAGCAAGTGGCTGATTGTGCTGGCGCGTAAAAAGCGCATCACCCGTTAACACAGTTGAATGATCAAAGTGCTCATCAACCATGATCACATCACTGCTATGCACTTGATTTAACCATACAGGATTAGCAGGCAAATATTTTTCAACAATTAGCTGCCGATTAGCTTGCACATGTTGCTGATTGTCACCTACGTGGAGCCCCAAATTTAAACTTGAAAAAGGAGGAGTAGAAAAACCACCAGCTCGAGTTGTGCTCAATGCCCCAATGTTATTTGGTGCATGCCATGTAGGTGTTAAATGCATCACTAGATATCGATGTTAGGATTAGCTTTTGTATCTTCACGCAAAGCATGTGTCATAGCAACCATATCATCAGGAATTGGCGCTTGCCATGTCATCATTTCACCCGTAATTGGGTGCGCAATACTAAGCTTTACAGCGTGTAGCGCTTGGCGGTTAAATGCTCTAAGCATTTCAAACAACTCAGGTGTTGCGCCTTTAGGTGGGCGAGGACGTCCGCCATATGAGCGATCACCGATAAGTGGATGGTTAATAAACGCCATATGCACACGAATTTGGTGTGTACGTCCTGTTTCTAAACGTAAACGCAAACGCGTATGAGCACGGAATTTTTCAGCTACACGGTAATGCGTAATAGCAGGCTTACCTTGTTCATGAACGGCCATGTGCGTGCGTTGTGTTGGGTGACGACCAATTGGCTTTTCAACCATACCGCCCGCAGTCATGGTGCCATTACAAATCGCTTCATACTCACGAGTGAAGTTTTCACGCTTTTGCAATGCAGTAACTAAATGGGTTTGAGCTGGAATTGTTTTAGCCACCACCATTAAACCTGTCGTGTCTTTATCTAGACGATGCACAATACCTGCTCGTGGTACATTTATGATCTCTGGGAAATGATGCAATAGCGCATTTAACACAGTACCATCGGGGTTACCTGCCCCTGGATGGACAACTAACCCCATTGGTTTGTTAATGACTAAAATATCATCATCTTCATAAACAATGTTTAATTTTATATCTTGCGCTTCATATTCTCTTGGCGCTTCAATACTGGTTTCAACGTTTACCATTTCGCCACCAAGCAGTTTTTCTCTTGGTGTGTTGAATATTTCACCATCTACGGTGATTTTATCATCCAAAATCCACGTTTTTATACGTGAACGTGAATAATCAGGGAACAATTGCGCCAATATTTGGTCTAGACGTTTACCGCCTAACTCAGTTGGCACCTCGGCTTGAAGTGAAATTTGTTCTGACATTAGTAACTTTACCCAATTTACCAGTGCAAGCTGTGCTCGACTGGGTTAGAATCGCTTTTAGTAAAAGCATTTATATAATAAGTATAGTTTACTCGGTTTTACCCACTTGGCCTAGCCGAAGACATCGAAGGTAACAAATAAAATGATAAATAGAATTGGTAAACGTGCATTCGCCATCTTTTTTACAGTTTCATTACTTGGTTTAGGGGCATGTTCATCAGCTCCAGATGAAGAAGATATACAACGCGTTCCTAATAAATCTGCACAAGCACTTTATGAAGATGCTAAACAAACGCTAGATTCTGGTTTATATGCGCGAGCAATTGAACTATTAAGTGCTATTGACTCTCGCTACCCATTTGGCCCTATGTCCAAGCAAGTACAAATGGATTTAGTTTTTGCTCATTATCAAGCAGGAAATACTGAGCAAGCGCTTGCAACTATTGACCGCTTTATCCGCTTAAATCCAAATCATAAAGACTTAGACTACATGTACTACATGCGGGGTCTGGTGAATATCAAAGCGGACGAAAATGCATTCCAAGAGTATTTTGGTGTTGACAGAGCTGACCGTGATGCCAAGCGTACTCGTGTTGCATTTACTGATTTATCAACATTAGTAAATCGCTTTCCTGACAGTAGCTATGCACCCGAAGCTAAAAGACGCTTAGTATGGCTGTTAAATAAGATGGCACGTTATGAGTTAAAAGTGGCTGACTATTACTATGAGCGTGAAGCCTACTTAGCTGCTGCGAATAGAGGTAAATATGTTGTTGAACATTATTCTCAAAGCAGCTATTTAAACCAAGCGCTAGAGATGATGGAAAAGAGCTATGAAAAACTTGGCTTACCAGAGCTTAGTAAGCACGCTAAACTAACGCGTGAATTAAACAAGAAGAAGTAATTCGATTTATAAATAAAAAAGGCGCTATTTTTAAAATAGCGCCTTTTTTATTTTTTAATACCTAAAAGTGATTTAGTATTATTGCGGATTGGTATTAAATCGCGTCTTCGTCTTCTTCTGCAGTACGAATACGCACGACACGTTCAACGTCAGTTACAAAAATCTTACCATCACCTATCTTACCGGTTTGCGCAGTTTTCACGATAACGTCAATTGCACGGTCAACATCTTCATCACCAAGTACGATGTCTAATTTTACCTTCGGTAAAAAATCAACCATGTATTCAGCGCCGCGATACAGCTCAGTATGTCCTTTTTGACGACCAAAGCCTTTTACTTCGCTTACTGTCATACCAGTAATTCCGACTTCTGACAAAGCTTCACGCACATCATCCAGTTTGAATGGCTTAATAATTGCTTCTATTTTTTTCATTTTCCACTGCTACTTTTCAATTCTTATTGCATCGATTTTAGACAATACTGCTGTTCATAGCAAACAAAGCAATTGAATAAAGAGGATTTAATAACCAACAGTGGTATCATTGACTAAAATATAATAATTAACCTGAACTCTGGATAATTAAAAATAATATATTTTAGTTAGCGGTAATTAATCACTATTTTATCTGTACTTAGAGGTGTAGGATGAAAAAAATACAACGCGGTTTTACACTTTTGGAATTGATGGTCACTATTTCAATCGTAGGCATCGTCGCTGCTATTGCATTTTGGAACAGCAGCAATATGTTAGAAGAAAACCAAGCTGAAAATTATTTGTTGGATTTAAAGCGCACCCTGACTTTTGCCCGCGCGAAAGCCACAAGTACAGATTCGCTCGTTGTTGTATGTAGTGGTGATACCAACAGAATTGAAAAAAATAAACGCGTTCCATGCACTACCAGCTGGACATCAGGGACCGTGCTTGCGTTTTATGACAGTAACAGCAACGGCGTGCAAAACCCACAACGCGGCGATGTAATTTTAAGGGTACTGGATGAGATACCTGAGAACAGTCGACTTAGTTTTTCAGGTGATAAATCGATTATATTTGATGCCAGTGGTCGAATTACAACGGCCGCAGGCACCTTTATTTACTGCCCTAATAATGACAATGAAAACAATAAAGCGCTTACTATCACGCAGTCTGGCACCACGCTTTATAATGGCGATACCGACAGTAAGTGTGATTAATTAACCTAAGCTCTGGATAATAAATCTATCTCAAGCGGCTACTTAGAAAAAAACTTTACTATAAAAATCAGTCCATTAGTAAATCTCTTGATCAAAATTCAGATTAATTGACTAAATCACCTTGCAACTAAAATAGGGTCAACTAAATTTAATATAACTGTCACAATCGAGGTCTTCATGGATGAAGGTTATTCGTAACAAACAAAATAAGGGTACCTCTTTACTCGAGAGCATGGTGGTATTAAGTATCATTGCAATAATGTGCCATATAGCGCTATTTAATTATCATCCACTAATCATTGAAAACAGACTAGACAACCACATAGCAAAAATTAATCGAGCCGTTGGGCTTTCACGACTAAATGCAGTTTCGCACGGCTCAAACGTGACCCTATGTGCACTTAAAAACGATAAATGCGTAGCAAATCAGTGGCACCAAAAGCTAACCGTATTCACAGATTCAAATAAGTTAGGCGTACTTGACGACGATGATGTAGCTCTTTTACATATTGATGCCACACATCTAAAAGATAAATTAACTTACCCTCGTACGTATCTAACATTTCGCAACGATGGAACACCCATGGGGTTTCATAATGGCACATTTGTTTACTGCCCAGAATACGAAAAAGCAAGCCACGCAGGGCTTGCTATATCGATAAGTTACACAGGCAGAACAAAAATAAGAAATACAGAAAAGTGCTTAGAGTAAATTAGGGTATGTTGACCTTTCAAGGTTAAATTTGCAGCAGCCTGTTTGGTATTTAGGCAAGGCAGCACCTATGTGGTGTGGTTGTTCCCCATAAATAGGTGATAACGCAGCATCAATGCCAAACAGGCGCTGCCCTTAGGGTTCTGCCTAAGGGCGTTAGCAGGACGCGGTAGCTTTGCTCGGTTTTGACTTAGCCCACTAGGTTACAAACCTCGCGCCGCAATTAAATCGCTCCTAGTTTGAACAAATTTCAATCCGCAAATGTCAACAAACCCTAATCTCACTCTTAATTTCCCCAACACTTAGCGCTATTTGCATTAGGTGTTGCTGTTTTAAGGCCTGAGTCGTCAATGATGAAAGTTTTGCATTCATCATCTTTTAAAGGCGGCCCTGCCGCTGGGGTTGCCTCAAAACTAAATGTCCCCGCATCGTTATCTACTTCAACAGTAATAGTGTAAAAACCGTGCTCAGTAGGCGATACAACACCTAAATTATCTAAATCATTGGTATATTGACGGTTATCAACAAAGAATTGCTCTTGCCTATTTGCTGCATCAAGCAATGTAGTTATAGCCTCTGTGCGCGCCGTACGCTTAACATGTTCAAAATAACTAGGTATAGCAACAGAAGCAATAATGCCTACAATCGCAACCGCTATCATGAGCTCAATGAGCGTGAACCCTTGCTGTTTACTTGTCTTTATTATCATTCACTTCTCGCTTATAAATGAAAGTCTGTTGAGTATTAAAACCAAAACCTATAGGAATCGCACTATCAACCAAATCAATGTTGCCATCCTCATCTAGTGAAATGCCAGGCCCTTTTATTTTTTTCGGAATAAATGGATTTTGCGCACTCAAATCAGAGCTTTCATTCGCTTTTATACCTGGTCCAATCATTAAAAATTGGCTTGTTGTTTCTACCTTTTTATTCTCATCATTCCCTCCATCTTCTCCGTCATCGCCCATACCGTCACAATATCCATTAGAGTTACTATCTACACAACTATCAGCACTACCAAAATAAAGTTGGGGCGTATCTGGCACGTCATTACTTGTTGTGAAGCTCAACTGATCATACACTTTTGTGCCGTAGTGCAAATGAAATGCATACAGTGATCCCGAACCGCCAGTTAATGAGCATTGATTAATGGTTTCTGTTGCTGAGGCTGGGGTGTAGCTCGTGTAATAAGCAACACCTCCAACAACAGTAGCAGCCGCGAGGGACTTTTCACCAATGGAGGGCAAGTCATAATACCAACCGGATTGCTTACTTAACTTTATTTCATTTTTAACAAACGTGTCGATATCGTCCAAAGAGTTACCAAAAGGGTCGTCATTTACATTCATTAAATCTGAAACAGTAATTGTATCTGGAACATCTAAACCCTTAAATGACTTAGTTAGCGTATTTACATCTCTAATCATATAGAGTTGATCTTTGGTTATTGTACCAATTGGGTTTGAGCGATTACCACTGCCTACCAAAACTGCATCAAATGGCGTGTCTTTTCGAGTAACAATGGTTTTTCCATTATAGGTAGTATTCGTCACCTTGCTATACATAGTACGAGCAATCATCGGTTTGTAAAAAAAGCGTCTATCCAGCGCATTTGTTGAGCCATTTAATTTAGCAAACTCAAAATGACTCCACTCACTTGTTTTATTGCTCGGCATATCAACTCGCCAAATACTGCCGCTGGTATCTGCCGCATAAATACGATCAATATAACCATCATAATCTGAATCCAATGGTGTTACTGACGCTGCTATGCTATTTTTGCCTTTAAAGCCTTTTTTAGGGGTTAATTCCCATAACAAACTACCATCAGAGGCTTTTACGATATAAATACCGCGACCTTTGCTATCATCTCCAAGTATAACGGTATCTTTATTAATGTCGTAACCGGCTCCAAATATCAGTACTGGTTCATCGCCAAATGCTTTTATGAACGAAACCGTTGGTGCAGACCATGTTTGCGCTAACTCAGTAAAGCTCCCTGTCCCTCCTTGAATTGGCCCGCCCCACATTAAACGTGGGTCATCTGGGTCGGTAATATTTAAACCATAATAATTGCTGCCTCCACGGCGCATACCAAAAAAGGCCCATACTTTATCGCTACCATTTACAATTCCATCACGGTTTGAGTCATCAAAATAGATCGTAATTGGGCCATCAACGCCGTATTTTTTTGTATCGGCTGCATTTTTACGAATGGGATCAATAATGCCATACAGGCTACTGGGAATGAACGCCCAACTTTCACTGACTGTGTTACCACTGTCTTTGAACATATGTAAAAACCCAGCGTTAGTGCCAATAAGAATTCTTACATCGTCATTACCATAGTCAACTGTAACAGGTTTAGAATGTAAAGGATCCCCAAAGATATCTTGCCTTTGATCGCTGCTTGAAGCGTCTCCATCTTCGTTATCGACATCTATGCCTCGAGCCCAATCAATCGTGTTTTCAAGTTCATCCTGATCAACGCCAAATGCTTTAGCCGCTTTAGCGTCACCACCATAAGCTGATGATACTGCATTCTTATTAAATGTTATAAGTCCGGCGGTTCCTGCATCGGTGTATAAATTGCGACCACTATTTGCGGTCGTTGAAAGCATCAAATTAACCCCGCCATTTTCAACTGAATTACCATCCGCCGCAGCAGTGCTAGGTAACCAAAATGTGCGTGCATCTTTATCAATTAAACCTTCCGAGTTGAGCGCCTGAAGGTTTGCAGAGTCAATAATTTGAGTGCCTGAAACTTTAAGCTTTTTTAAATTACCACGCCAACGAGCACCACTATCAGGGTAAAACATTGCGTAATAAATAGAATCACGGCTACGTGTTTGGTCAACATTATTACTCGCAATTGAAGGTGAGGTAAATGTGTCGTTTACTTCGCGAATACGCGTAATGGTATTTTTAAGTGCTTCTGAGAGTTGCTCTGCAGTGTCTGCATGCAAATATTGCCCGCCACCGTATTTTGCTGCTTCAGACAATAACTTTTTACCCGAGCTACTCATGCCTGTACCAAAACCAATAGGAAAAATTCGACCGAATTCACGCGTTTCTTTTGTTGGAGAATATAAATCAACTTCAACGTCTTTCGTGCCATTAATGACTTTAGACAGTGCTGTTAAATAGCTGTTACTGACTACGGGAGGGTTAGCAGTAAAATAGTAATTATGTAAATAATAAATATCATTATTTCTGTTTGAATCACTGGTAGGATCCCCATCTGTCATCAAAATAATGTTAATGCTGTTATCACAGCGAAGTGGTTCACCACTAATGGGCTTAAATGGAGACTTATAAACACCTGAGGACTCTGCAGTGTAATCTCTATCACTAGTATTACCACCATAATAAACGCCTTGACCAGTGATATAGAGGTAGGCTTCCCACAAAGTCTCAGTAAGTGGTGTACTCCCGCTTGCAGGTAAATTATCTACTTTATCTAACAAAAAGGATTTTGTCGCCCCTAGCTTTGCCAAGACATAACCACCAGCATCGCCATTAAAACGCATAAGGCCAAAATCAATATCATCGTTATCACTTACCAATTGCTTAATTGCATTTTTTGCGACATCGATTCTCCTATCATGGCACTGAGCTACAAACTCATTACTCTTTTTTATATAACACTGTTGCTCAAACTCATCGTAGCTATCATTACTTGCAAAACAGGTAACCACTTTATATTCAATTTCATCCTTGTCTTTATCCTTGCCTTTACCTTTACCTTTACCTTTACCTTTGCCTTTATCTTTATCTTTTCCTACGCTGTATTTCATATAGCATGTTTGGTCATCTCCATTGACAACACTCCAATCCATACTGCCCGATGTATCGAACACAAGTAACACCCGTGGTTTTTCATCAAGCTCAACTTTGTGGTTTACATACAATTCGATATCTTCAGCTACACTGAAAAAACTAAAGCACGTAAAAGCGATATATACCGACTTAATCATTAACTGTTTAATCTTCATTTTTAATCTCACTTAACCGCCAGTATTTAGGCTAGCCATTTGCTGTGCTATTCCAGTGGTTACCGTTATGGTGTGCTTGCTCTTTGAGCCATAAGTAATCGTTGAATTTATTTGAATCATGTTACATGCAATCCCCGCAGTGAAGTCGTAATCACGGGGACAGGGCAAATCAAGTGCGCCATTATTCAGGTTACTTAATTCACTCGCTGTATCGTCAATTTGTGTGAGTGGGATTGAGCCGTCTGGAATCTGCGCTTGTGTAAAAAGTAACTTACTTGTTCCACCTTTTCGTGCCTCTGTTGCAATTACTTTTTGTACATTGCCCATTAATATATTCTCAGCTTCTTCCCGCTCCAATGCAGCGTTGGTGATTTTTATATCAACACTGGCACTACTCATCAGCGTGACTGCAATGCCTGTAACAGCAACGACCATAATGAGCGCAGCAATTAAAACAACACCGCGTTGGTTGTTTGCTAATGTTAAATTCGCCATTGACTAGCTCCCACATTGTTTAAGCGTATCGTGGTGGTAAACAAAGCTCGGCGAAAACGATCATTGAATTCCAAAACGCGTTGATTAACATCTTCACCTAGGGTGTATGTTTGATTTACTTGATTAAGGTCAGCATCGGGCTGGAGTGATCTTACTAAGATAAACACCTGAACAGTTAAAATGCCACGGCGGTCTTCCCAGTCAGATGCAGTCATATTTTCCACACTGCGATATGTATCAATCCTGCTGTCAAAGTTAGTATCTAAACCAAATAAAAAGCGCATATTTTCAACACCTTCCATAATAGTCTCGGTGATCATGCCACCTTTAGGGGTTAGCCTTTTACGCATTAATACCGGTATTGTTAAATCTTGCTTATTTACTTGATAAGTCTGTTCATCAATGTAGTAAACGTGATGACGATACCGCCACACGGTTGAATTTGGGTTGGCTGGGTTTGCAGGGCCACGAGTAAACTCCCCCCACTCTTGCTGAGCAATAAAATAATAGTTGCCGTCGTTATTCTGTGCAGCATCTGCGGTATCTATTTGTAACCCTTCTAAAAACTTAAGCTGCAGAACATCAGTATCATCTTGTGCGTTTGAAATACAATTTAGCTGGTCACCACCACTTGATTCAATAGCATAAATAAGTCGGAAATTAGAATTAACACTATTATCTGGGAAACTTTTATTATTCAGTCCCTCAGTGCAATCCCCGGTCGGGTTACTGGCACTACCTGCAACAATGGTATTGTCTGCTGAAAATGAATCTTCATAAAATGTGCCCCAAAAACCAACTTGCTCTATATCACGCTGCATTATACTCAAAGCCAAGCGGCCAGTTTCCTGCAATTCGCCAATGGTCATGGTGTCTCGGGTGGTTACTTTCATACTCACGTAAGTAAACATGACACCGCCTAACACTAAGCCACCTATAAATAAGGCAACCATCATCTCAACCAAAGTAAACCCTTTTTGCTTCATTTAAGATGCCCTCAAATACATAAAACTTGTTAGAACGACAACTCTGCGCTTTTTATTGTTAGCACCACATTTAATCGCTGCTGTGTCACCGGTTGCAGTATATTCTTGTCGCCCTTGCCAACTAATGATGACTTCAAGGTTGAATGCGTTACTGCCCCTTGCGGCATCAGCTTGATTGTTAATACACACTGTTGCATCATCAAGTGCACCTGTGTTCTCGCGAGCTTGGATTGCTCGAATCCATTGTTGCTTATCAAGTGCTGCAATTTCAGCGGCCGTACACACATTAGAATAGCAACGTAACTGTTTATTTAATTTGTCATCACTTGTAAAGTTACCATTATAACGCGCTGTTAATCCTGCATTGTCATTCGCACGCATCCGCTGAATAATATCATTGCCAAGTGCTATTGCTGCTGAGCGCTGCATAGCATCAAAGCTTGCTTGCTTTGCTTTTGCCTGCAATGCCACTGCGCCAAGAAGTCCAAAACTTAAAATGATAAATGCAATTAACACTTCAACTAAAGTGAAACCGCGTACCGATTTAGGTGGTGAATTATGCATAATAGTGCCAAAAAAATTACTTACAGTAAGATTAATCGACCTTGTTTGAAATACAAGTGGTAGGTAGATAAGCGGTAGATTTAACTGATAAACGGTACTTAAGATAGAAAAGATTTAACGGCTTTATATTCACGCCTGCTGACAACTAACTCTTGCGCACAACCATCAACTTGTACTGCATGTGTTCCATCACTGTGTGTTTTTAATGCCAAAACCCGTTCTTTATTCACCAGTACTTTGCGATGAGTCCTTAAGAAGAAAGCTGGATAGTCTTGCTCTATTTGCTTTAAACTTTGATCGATTAACGCCTCCCCTCCACTAAATACAATGCGGGTATATTTATCCTCAGCAGACAAAAAATACACATCTCGAATTTGAACTGTTTTGATGCTGCCACCACTTTGATAGCTGATTGATTTAGTTTTTTGGGCTTGAAGGTGTGCCCGATTCATCCGCCCTAACTGTGCAGTTAGTTTTTCAACTGACTCTTTAGTAACAGGCTTAACTAAATACCCAACTGCCGATAATTGCAAAGCATCTAGTGCATGTTCAGGATGCGCAGTAATAAATACAACTGCTGGCGGAAGACTTAACTCATTAAGTTTTTCAGCCACTTCTAAACCACTCATTTGGGGCATATCAACATCTAAAAACACAATATCAGGACTAAAAGAGCTCGCGATCTTAAGCGCTTCTTGACCATTACAGGCTTGTGCAAAAGCTGTATATTCAGTCATATCACTTAGCAAGCGCTGAACTCTCATTCTCGCTAACGGTTCGTCATCTACAACCAGTGCCTTCATATCTTCCTCTCATCGAATAAAGGAAGAACCAACTTAACTCTGAAGGTCGAATTGCGAGCGCTGATATTCAATGTTGCTCTACCTTTATAATACAGGTTTAAACGCTGACGAATATTATCAAGTGCCATGCCATTTCCAGTACGCTTATGCTCTGCTGATGGTATCGGGTTTTCAATTAAAAATGTGATGGACTGCTTACTCACATTTAATAGAACATTGATTTGCGCCCCATTTGTAGATGGCTCTACCCCGTAACAAATTGCATTTTCGATTATCGGCTGTAACGTTAAACAAGGAATACTGATATCTGGGAGTGAATCTGGCAATTGCCAGTTCATTTTTAATCGTTCGCTAAAACGCCAGCTTTCAAGACTAATATATTGCTTCGTCAGGGCTATTTCATCTTGAAGTGTTACTCCTTCCCCCGCTTTGAGCGCTGCTTGTGATAAGGCAGCTAACGCTAAAATAGCACGCTCTGCTGCATCTGGGTCGCAATGTGTCAGCTCTGCAGCTGTATTGAGGCTATTATATAAAAAATGTGGACGTATACGGGCTTGCAAAGCATCTAACTCGGCTCTAGCAAGTGATTGTGTTTGTTTCTGTTTTTCAAAATATATTGTCAGAAATTGAACAAATAAGCAGGCAACTAAAAATACAATCAATAAATTATGAGATACAAATATCCATGGATTTGTAATATCGACTATACCGTCAATCATTTTTATGGCTAGCATACTCATTAGTATTGTCGTCATAAATAATGACACAAATAAACTTATGCTTTGTACGAGTTGAGAACGTTTACTCAATAGGTGACGTGTAAGATAAAGTACACTCAGGCTAAGTAGGAAGGTAAGCTGAATAAAAAGGCTGATAATCCCAAGGCGAACCCAAGTGTCATGTGATGGTGTTGGGGCAAACGCAAGTATTGTTGCAATAACTTGGCCAACCACTAGCGTAGCAAGTACACCTCTTTCAGTAAAAAGAGGTCCAAAAAGCAACGCATTGGGTTGCATTGACTTGCTCATTGGACTCTCTCCTTTGCCTATTTACGTTATTAACGTAACTCCACAGGTACGGCGAATACGATATTTTCTTCTTCGCCTGGATTTTCTATAACCTGTTTGCCACCTAGTTCTTTTAAACGACTAATAACTTGTTGTACAAGTACCTCAGGTGCTGATGCGCCTGCTGTCACTCCAACGCTATTTGTGCCGTCAAACCATGCATCTTCAACACTACTCGCATCGTCAATCAAATAAGCCACTGTGCCCATTTTATCAGCGAGTTCACGCAAACGATTTGAGTTTGAGCTATTTTTTGCACCCACAACTAAAAGCACATCCACTTTATCTGCTAAGTCACGTACAGCATCTTGACGGTTTTGCGTAGCGTAGCAAATATCATCTTTTCGAGGGCCATCAATAACCGGATACTTAGCACGCAGCGCGTCAATAACATCAGCAGTGTCATCAACCGAGAGCGTTGTTTGGCTACAGTAAAATAAATTATCAGGGTTTTTAACCGTTAGGTTAGCAACATCTTCAACAGTTTCGACAAGATAAATACCGCCTTCACTGTTATCATATTGCCCCATGGTGCCTTCAACTTCTGGGTGACCATGATGCCCAATAAGCACACATTCTGTGCCTTTTCGACTTGCACGGGTCACTTCCATATGCACTTTAGTAACTAGTGGGCATGTTGCGTCAAATACTTTTAATTCTCGGCGCTTAGCCTCACTGCGAACCGCTTGCGATACACCGTGAGCACTAAAAATAACAATACTGTCGTCGGGCACTTGATCAAGCTCTTCAACAAATACCGCACCGCGTCGTTTTAATCCATCAACAACATAACGGTTATGCACCACTTCATGACGCACATAAATTGGTTTTTCAAAAATATCTAGCGCGCGTTCTACAATGCTAATAGCACGGTCAACACCAGCACAAAAGCCACGCGGGTTAGCTAATAGAATATCCATTAATCATTTACCTTAGCCGTATTATCAACTTCTATAATTTCCACTTCAAAAGTCAGTTTTTGACCTGCAAGTGGATGATTAAAGTCAATAGTAACTGACTCGCCTTGCACTTCACGAACAAGTCCTGGTAATTCTGTACCATCAGGTTGTGTAAACGCAATAATAGAACCAACAGTCGCAGGGGTCTCAGAACCAAATTTACTTCGGTCAACATAATAAATGTTATCCGGATTTGGCTGACCAAACGCGTCTTCTGGCTCCAATTCAAATGATTTACTATCACCTGGTGCTAAACCAAATAAACACTTTTCAAAATTAGCTGTTAGGCTGCCATCACCCATCACAAGCTTTGCTGGCTTGTTATGAACCTTAGTAGAGTCAGCCGCTGAGCCATCAGATAGCTTGATCGAAAAATGAAAAATGACTTCTGAGTTTTCAGTAATAACTGTTTGGCTCATGCTTTATGCTCCTTTGGACTTTCGCCGGTAAAGGCATCAAATAATAACAACGCAGCACCGACACAAATTGCGCTATCAGCAATATTGAACGCAGGGAAGTGCCAGTTTTCATAATAGAAATGTAAAAAGTCGATAACGTAGCCGTAGTACATACGATCGTAAAGATTACCTATCGCTCCAGCTAATACTAGAGAATAAGCACCACACAAGACTTTATTTGATGCAGGCAAGCGTTTTAACCACCAAATTAATAGTGCGCTAATCGTGATTGCAATTGCACTTAAAAACCAGCGTTGCCAACCGCTTTCGTCACTCAAAAAACTAAATGCCGCACCGTAATTATGTACATAAGTTAGATTAAAAAACGGTAAGATATCAATTGAATCACGAAGATTCATAGTATTCACGACCAGTGTTTTACTGGCGAAGTCTGCTACTAAAAATAGCAGACTCAACCAAAGCCACACTAAACCACTTTTTTGGGCTAGCTTGCTCACTTACTACTCCTATGCGAATTGACGAGTTTCGCCTTCGCCATCTACGTTGCTCACACAACGACCACAGATTTCAGGATGAGCAGGATTACTTCCTACATCATCACAGTAATGCCAACAACGTTCACACTTTTGTGCATCCGTTGCTGCAACGCTAATGTATAGCCCTTCGATTTCAGTTGCATGAGTCGCATCAGGTTGTGCATCGACTACTGTAACCGTTACCTTTGATGTTAATAATACAAAGCGTAACTCATCACCTAAAGCAGCTAGCTTTTGTGCAAGTTCTGCTGTCGTATAAATGCTTACATCTGCTTGTAATGTTGCACCTATGATTTCTTCTTTACGTGCACCTTCAAGAACGCGGTTTACTTCATCACGAACAGTTAGGATAGTTAGCCAATCATCATTACTAAACTGACCTTCACTTACAGCCTCTAAGCCATCATACCAAACCGACGTAAACACATATTGACCACGCTCACCTGGTAAAGCTTCCCAAATCTCTTGAGCGGTAAAGCTCATTATTGGTGCCATCCAGCGCGTCATCGCTTCAGCAATATGATAAAGCGCAGTTTGACAAGAGCGACGAGCATGGCTATCACTTTTAGCTGTATATTGACGGTCTTTGATTACGTCCAAGTAGAACGAACCTAGCTCACCTGTACAGAAGTTCATCAGCTTTTGCGTCACTTGCAACATTTGGTAGCTATCATAAGCTGTTACAATTTCATCTTGTAACTGTGCCGCACGACTAACAATCCAACGGTCAAGCTCAACCATGTCATCAATAGCAACTTGATCTGTTTTTGGATCAAAACCACTTAGGTTAGCCAGTAAGTAACGGCTGGTGTTACGAATACGACGGTAACGATCTGCTGAACGTTTGAAGATTTCATCAGATACTGTCATTTCAGCAGTGTAATCCGTTGAAGCAACCCACAAGCGTAAAATATCAGCGCCTAGTTTGTTCATCACATTTTGCGGCGAAATAACATTACCTAATGATTTTGACATCTTACGGCCATTCTCATCCACGGTAAAACCGTGCGTAAGTACTTGGCGATAAGGTGCATGACCATTAATTGCAACAGAGGTCATCATTGATGACATGAACCAACCGCGGTGCTGATCAGACCCTTCTAGATATAAATCAGCTGGGCCAGTTAACTCTTCACGCGCATCGACAACACAAGCATGTGTCACGCCTGAGTCAAACCATACATCGAGTGTATCTTGTACTTTCATGTACTGCTTAGCGTCTGCTTCACCTAAAAGTGTTGCAGGGTCTAAGTCATACCAAGCTTGAATACCTGATTTCTCTACCAGCTTAGCCGCTTCTTCAATCAGTGATTGCGTGTTCGGGTGTAATGCACCGGTGTCTTTATCTACGAATAACGCGATTGGAACACCCCAAGTACGTTGGCGTGAAATACACCAATCAGGACGCCCTTCTACCATGTTTGCAATGCGGCTTTCGCCCCACTCAGGTAACCACTGGGTGTTTTTAATTTCAGATAACGAGTCTTGACGCAAATTAGCTTGATCCATGCTGACAAACCATTGTGGCGTAGCACGGAAAATAATTGGCGTTTTATGACGCCAGCAATGCGGGTAACTATGCGTTAGCGCATGATGATGCATTAGCGCATTTCGCTCGGTAAGCACATCGATTACGCTCGCATTCGCTTTGAATACATGCTGACCTGCAAATAATTCTGTGTCAGGTAGGTATACGCCATTAGCACCCACTGGATTGGCAACTTCTAGACCATACTGTAAACCAGCCACGAAATCTTCTTGACCATGTCCTGGTGCAGTATGAACAATACCCGTACCAGAATCTGTGGTTACGTGTTCAGCAACAATAACCGGCACATTAAAGTCATAAAATGGATGCGCAACGTGTAGATTCTCAATTGCAGCACCTTTTACATAACCTAAAACATGGTAATGGTTAAAGCCGTAACGATCCATGGCATCTTTTACCAGCTCTGAGCCTAAGATCAAACGCTGCTGTGCGCCTTCATCGTCAACTTGAACAAGGGCATATTCTAAATCAGCATGAACGGCAACTGCGCGGTTTGCTGGTAGCGTCCACGGTGTTGTTGTCCAAATAGCTGTACTTACTGTGCCAGTACCTTCATGGCCTGCTTTTAAATCAAATGCGTTAACAACCGCAGCTTGATCGGTAAATTCAAACCTTACATCAATCGCGGGTGATTGTTTATCTTGGTATTCTACTTCTGCTTCTGCTAATGCTGAACCACAATCTGTACACCAGTGAACCGGCTTTGCACCTTTGTGTAAATGACCTTTATCGATAATGCGACCAAGCACGCGAATAGCGTTGGCTTCAAAATCAAAGTTCATTGTTAAGTAAGGTTTATCCCAATCGGCAAAAACACCTAAGCGTTTAAAGTCAACCTTTTGGCCTTCAACTTGCTTTTTAGCATAAGCACGGCATTTTTCACGAAATTCAGCTGCGGTTACTTTAACGCCTGGCTTACCAACTTTTTTCTCAACCATTAATTCGATTGGAAGACCATGACAATCCCAACCTGGTACATAAGGGGCATCAAAGTCAGACAATGTTTTTGACTTAACAATAATGTCTTTTAAGATTTTATTAACTGAATGGCCTAAATGGATATCGCCGTTCGCATACGGAGGACCGTCATGCAAAATAAAAGTTTTTTTACCTTTTTTAGCGTTGCGAATTTGACCGTATAGGTCGTCTTCATACCATGTTTTAAGCATTTTTGGTTCACGTTGTGCCAAATTGCCGCGCATTGGAAACATTGTTTCCGGTAAATTCAAAGTATGTTTGTAGTCGCTCATTAATCCTACTTTCCGTATCGGCTACCTAATTTAAACCAAAACACTGTTTAGCGGCAGCAACGTCAGTTGCTATTTGTGCCGTCAATTGTGTTAATGTCTCGAATTTTTGCTCATCGCGAAGTTTTTTTATTAACTCCACATGCATAAACTGTCCGTATATATCTTGCGCAAAATTAAATAAATGTACTTCTAATAATGCGCGTGTTCCATTAAATGTGGGCTTGTTACCAATGTTTGCAACCCCATACAGTGTTCTTTCCCCAAGTGTTATTTGCACTGCAAACACCCCATTTACTGGGCACACTTGGCGTTTTAAAGCAATGTTGGCTGTTCTAAAGCCAAGCTCTCGGCCACGTTTCCAACCATGAATAACTCGCCCTGAAATAGCGTAGTTATGGCCAAGCATCGATTTTGCCTGCCCAAGTTCACCGTTAGCCAATGCTTCACGTATTAATGTGCTGCTTACTCTAGCATTTAATTGACGAAAACTCGCAGTGCTTTTCACGTCCATTTGTGCAGCTTCACCCATTTGGGTAAGTAACTTAAAGTTACCTCTGCGCTGTTTACCAAATCGAAAGTCATCACCCACAGTTAATGCTTTTACGCCTAACTTATTAATCAAAATCTCACTAACAAACTGCTCTGCTTGCATATTCGCAAATTGTTGATTAAAACTAATACAAATAACGCGTTCAATACCAAGATTATCTAGCAGCTTCAGTTTATCACGTAAACGTGTAAGTCGAGCAGGTGCGTTATTTTTTGCAAAAAATTCTTGCGGCTGGGGTTCGAATAACATCACTGTGCTTGGCAAATTATGCTTTTTAGCGTCTTTCAGCAAGCCTTTTAAAACTTCGGCATGGCCTAAATGAACACCATCAAAATTACCAATGGTCAATACACAGCCGTTGTGCTGCGTACGAATGTTGTGAATACCTCTAATTAACTCCATACCACCTAATTGCCTTTGCTAACCCGCCCGAAAATTTATTTCAGCCGTAGAATGGCCGATTATAATCTTTTTTTTAATTTGATTCAGTAGTTGCTACGTTTTTTATCGTATTTAGTCTTACGCCTAGCAAAAACATCGACAAGAAGTATGCAATCCCTGCTAGCACTAATAGACTACACAGTAAAACAACTTGTTCACTAAAGTGCCACTCACGCCATAAAAACTGGTTTGAAATATACCAAACACTCAACCCCATAACCGCACTAGAAATAATACACTTGAGGGCAAACCGACCACTAAAACTTGAAAAGCTATATACTTTTTCTTTCTTTAATTGTCTATACAGCAAGTAAGCATTGCAACTGGCGGACATTGAAGTGGCCAAAGCTAAGCCCAAATAACCAATAAACGGGGCAAGCATTATATTAAAAACCATATTAAGTACCAGCGTAATAATACCAATGCGTACGGGGGTTTTGGTATCTTGGCGAGCATAAAAACCCGGCGCTAACACTTTAATCAGCATAAAACTCACTAAGCCAACCGAATAAGCTGTAACCCCTAAACTTACCGCGTGGACATGGTCAATCTCACCATTTTTAAAAGCACCATGATCGAACAGCACTGAAATAATTAAAGGGCTGATGAGCATTAAGCCAACCATTGCAGGTAGGCCTAAAAAAATCACAAATCGCACACCCCAGTCCAATGTGTGCTGAAAATCACTACTTTTTTTAGTGCTATGTAACTTAGATAACGCAGGTAAGATGACCGTCGCTATACCAATGCCAAATAGCCCCAGTGGAAATTCAATCAATCTGTCAGAGTAATACAACCATGCAATAGAGCCTGTCATCAATAATGAGGCAATCATGGTATCGAGTAATAAATTAATTTGACTGATAGAAACACCAAACAATGCTGGAATCATCAATTTTCGGACTTTTTTAACGTTATCATCTTGCCAAGCCCAGCGAGGCTTACTAAGCATTCTTGCTCGATACAAAAATGGCAATTGAAACAATAGTTGCACAACACCACCAACAAAAACACCAATAGCAAGTGAATAAGCACCTACGCTAAATTTATCATGCAATAAAATCGCACAACTAATGATAGAGATATTAAGTAACACGGGAGTAAAAGCAGCCACGGCAAAACGGTTGTAAACATTCATTACTGCGCCACTTAATGCCACTAAACTTACAAAAAATAAGTAAGGGAAGGTCCATTTTAACAATTCACTGGCAAGAATAAATTTTTCACCGTCGGGGTTACCTTGATACCAATCAATAAACCAACCTGTACCAAACAGCCCTGCAATCACAGGTGAAGCGACAACACCAAACACTGTGACAATTAATAAAATAGTTCCTAGTGTGCCTGCAGCTTGAGCAACAAAAAGCCTGACTTTATCGTCACCTTGCTGCTCTTTAATTTCAGACAATACAGGCACAAACGCTTGAGCAAAGGCACCTTCAGCAAACAAGCGGCGTAAAAAGTTAGGTATTCGATTAGCAAATAAAAATACATCTGCCGCAGCATTGGCGCCCAGTAAATTTGCCACTACCGCATCGCGTACAAGGCCTAAAACACGAGATATCATGGTCATTGCACTAACAATCATGCCTGAACGAAATAATCCTTTTGCCACACTAAAACCTGCTTTAAAACCAATGGGAAAGTTAATTATGCCACAGTCTTTTTTATAAATCGCTCTAAAGCACTAGGCTCAGTGCATGGGCTTTGTTACAATAGGCGTATTAACTGCTAGAGCGGCAAATTGATGTTCGTTACAAAGGAGCAGTTTTTCTTGTTTTGTCAATTTTTTATTGACAATCATGATTAAAAAAGGCATATTCCACGGCCTTTAAATTAAGCTTATTTTAAGATTGTTAGGAGCAAACCTTGGCTAACATCAAGTCTGCAAAAAAACGCGCTATCACTAGCGAAAAAAACCGTCAGCATAACGCAAGCCGTCGTTCAATGATGCGTACATACTTCAAAAAAGTAGTTGTTGCTATTGAAGCGGGCGACAAGGAAGCTGCACAGCAAGCTTTCGCAGTTGCTACACCAATTTTAGACCGTTACGCAACTAAAGGTCTAATTCACAAAAACAAAGCTGCTCGTCATAAGAGCCGTTTAGCTGCTAAGATCAAAGCACTATAATTTGTTTTTGTAGAATATAAAAAACCGGCCTTGGCCGGTTTTTTTGTATCTAAAATTCGTTAACAACCCTACTTATACCAATTCGCTTAATTAAGTGATCTATTTTGAGGGTAAAAAAAACGTGTTGATAGCAAGGCAAAAAATTCGCTATTTAGTTGTTCTAAATGAGAATTTTTTAACACAGGAAGTGACACGTTTAGCCCCGCAAATGATTAAGTATTACTGCGGATTGGTATTATTAAGCTATCTCTAATTCTGGATAAAACTTTTTCAGCATGGCTGCTATTTTCTTTGGTGTAAAAGGTTTGACTACAAACCCCTTTGCTCCCTTATCAATAGCGTCTTTGACGTTTTCAACCGTTGAGTGCGCCGAAACCATCACAACATTAGAAGCCGGGTTAATTTCGTTTATCTTCGCAATAATCTCTTTCCCGTCACCATCGGGCAACTCAATGTCTAAAAAGATAATATTGTAATCAGCCTCCTGGCAAGCACTAATACACTGGGCTGCTGTAGACGCCTCTCTTACCTTCTCTATCCCTAAATGCATCAGTGTTTGATGCAGAAAGCTACGAACTGTACCTACATCATCGACTATTAAAATTGAAAGCTGCGCATTCATACTTGATCCCCATAGGCTATCAGCTAGGTTTAAGTTATTATACTTAAGAAATTTTTTAATACACTGATCTCATTATAGAGACACCTGCTTAAAAGGCCAGATTTGCTTTATGTCAAATAAAATAAAAAAACAATCTCTGCTGGGTAAAACCCCGCAACGAAATAAAACACAAAAGACATCAACTAAAAGATCTAACCCTGTAACAAGCCAAAATACAGCGAATACAGCTAATGACCTGAGTACGGATGAAAACAAACCAAAAAGCCGTAAACTAATTATAAGTATAATCGTTATAGTATTAGGCTTTTTAATTACACCAAAACCACAACTGATAACTTATCAGAAATTAGGATTGGTTACGCAAAGCGTATATTGGCCAGGCCTATTGGGCTATGGTGCAAACCTATTTGATTCTAGCTTACAGCCTAGAGCTGATCTAGAGCGCAATACGATTTATCTTTGCCAAGATCTAAAGCAACCAGCTACATGCCAAAAATACCGAATCACTGAAAAAAGCGGTTTTTTTGCCGCAATGAAAAAGTTAATTTTGGATTAGAAAAACTAATCTTAAAATTATAAAATTACTTGGTTGAAAGGTGTGTAAAAGATCACCATAATGGCGCTCCTTTTTAACCACAAGTACACTGAAACGACCATGTTAAACGAGCTAGATTGGCTTTTAAATTTTATACTGCTAGCCCTTGGATTAGGGGCATTATTTATCAATCAACTAACATTACTGCGTATTGCGGCTATAAGTGCCTGCGTATTACTGTTTTTATCGTTTAGTTTAGACTTAATGTCTTCGAGTGTTATTTCAAATATGAGCCTTGTGTTGATCAACACTTTTTATCTGTTCAAAGTATATACTTTTGGACAATTGAATGTGACCACGAATTAATATCTCTCCCAAGATAATTTTATACCCCGTTGAGTGAGCTCAATGGGGTATTTTTTTATCTGCGAAATGACTAAGATGGTGAACTAGGATAAAATCCGTTACGTATTAAGCTAATTTAAGGTGACTTATGTCAGTATCCGATTTTGATTTATTTTTATCATCCATGGAAGATGTAACACCGTTAAATCATGATACGGTTAAATTAACGCATTCAAAATCCACCCCTTCTTTATCACAGCAAGAAAAACGAAAAGCAGCTGAAGCAGATTTATTGATTGATGAAAACTATCTTCGCAGTGAACTTGTAGAGCTTTTACCCCCAGATACATTATTAAGTTTTAAAAACGCAGGTGTGCAAGATGGCGTATTTAAAAACCTACGCTTAGCAAAGTACCAAGTAGACGCCACGCTTGACTTACACGGCCAGCCTTTGAAATCTGCTAGACAATCATTATTTGACTTTATTACTGACTGTCAAATAAGAAACATTCGAGTTGTGTTGATACGCCATGGTATTGGTATAAAAAATAAAAAAACACCAGGGATACTAAAAAGCTACACCAACAAGTGGTTGCAAGAGCTAGATTGTGTTTTGGCATTTCACACAGCATTAAAGCAGCACGGGGGTATCGGTGCAACGTATGTGTTACTCAAGAAGAGTGAAGAAAAGAAGCATGAAAACAGAGAGCGTCACGCTAAACGATGACGCTCTTTAACCCGTTTATTTATTTTGTTGGATAACCACTGCACTGGGTGATTCAGCCGCATTTGCTTGATTAAACCAAGCAGATACGCCCATAAGTATAACCGAGACTACAATAAGACTAATTTTTACGCCACCTTGATGCTGTTTCATAGTACACCTTGTTTTTATTATTATTTTTACGCAACACGTCTACAATAACCAAAATCACACATGTTAACAAGATGTACACAACATGAATTGCTCAAATTTTAATAACCTTTTGTTCTATCAACCTTATACTTTAGTTCCAATCCATTCTGAAGACACTTTGCATTTTCTGCAATTTGCTCAGCTACACTATCAATACTGGATAAAGCAGCGCAATGCGGCGTTATTGTTATCGCAGGGTGAGACCAATACGGGTGCTCACTTGGCAATGGCTCAGAAGAAAATACATCCAGTGTCGCAGCGCGAATAACTTGATTATTTAATGCGGCTATTAAATCGTCATCGACAATATGTTGACCGCGTGCAACATTAATAAGCACCGCATGCTTGGGCAGTTGAGACAACAATGCTTTATTAATAATTCCCTTTGTTTTCACCGTCAAAGGTAATAAACACACAACAAAATCAGCTGACGGTAATAACGCTTCGAGCTGCTCTTGAGTATTTACGCAATTTACCCCCGCAACGTCTTTTAAGCTTTGCGAAAAAGCACTCACAGTAAAGTCGTTGAGTAATAACCTTTTTGCACAGTGTTGGCCTAATTCACCAAAACCTAGAAATAGAACGTGATTATGCGTATACGCACGTTTTGGTTGCCATAGGTTATTCTGTTGTTTATTAAAATATTCTCGTAATCTCAACTTCTGTGCCAACACATGCGTTAATACATATTCAGCCATGTCATTGGCTAGATACTGATCAACAATACGTGTTACCACAACATCTTTTGCCAGCAAGTCTAGATCAATACTATCTACTCCGGCACCAAAAGAAGACACGACTTTTAAATTAGGTAACTTTGACCACATGTTAGCCGGCGCCTGCCAAGCTACAACGAACTCAACCTCTTCTGGATGATCGCATTCAGGCCACTGAGAAATAACAACGCCAGGTAAGCTTTCCTTTAGCGCACTAATTAATTTAGTGCAATCTCTGTTACTAATAGCCAAAAGTAAATGCATAGTATCTAGCTCCTCCGCTAATCTATTTTATAGTGCCATTATATACACAAGTGACTGTGAAGGGATGAATCACTTTAAAAAGTCATACAACTGCAACTTAATTGTCATCGCCAGCTTCTACTCTGAACATATATTGATCGACTAAGACGAAGAGGTATTTATGATCAGTGTTGATAAAGTAATCGCAGCAAACCTTCCGCAACTAGAACACTCACCTAAAGTAAAGGGATTGGTAAAAAAAGGGTTGGGATATTTACTCCATGAACAAGAGTTTGTTGCGTTTGGCGATGCTTACCCACATTTACAAGGGATTGAGTTTGTAGAGCAAGTCCTAGACGAACTTGATTTTGATACTCGCTATAAACCTAAGCAAATTGAAAATATTCCCAGTGAGGGCAAGTTAGTGATTGTTGCCAATCACCCAATCGGCTCATTAGATGCTTTAGCGTTAATCAAAGTGCTATTTAGTGTTCGCAAAGACCTTAAAGTAGTCGCTAATAGGATGTTGATGTCAGTAACGCCTATGCATTCTTTATTATTACCTGTAGACAACCTCTCTGGTACGAGTAAAAAGAAAGAGCTGGGCAATATTCATAAACACCTCAAAGATGAGGGCGCTATTTTAATTTTCCCCGCGGGGGAAGTATCTCGCTTAAGCCCTACAGGTATCAAAGATTGCAAATGGAATAGCGGTTTCCTTCGCATAGCTAAAAAAGCGAACTGTGCCATTTTACCTATTTTTATCAAAGCAAAAAATAGTCCATTATTTTATGGCACATCCATGATTTACAAGCCATTGGCTAGCTTATTGTTAGTGAAGGAAATGTTTAAACAACGACAAAAATCTCTTGAGTTTGAAATAGGCGCATCAATTCCTCCTGAATCGTATTTAATTGAAAACTTGAAAGATAAAGAAGTAGTTAATCTTATCAGAAAGCAGCTGTACAGATTAGTCAGTAAAAAAACACTTCCCCTGAAAACCCAAACCCCTATTGCGTCATCTGAGTGTAGGAAAGAGCTAAAAAAAGCCATTGAAGCATGTCAGTTACTAGGTACAACGAACGATGGCATGCAAATATATCTGTATCAATATCAAGGAAGCTCTGCCATTTTTAGAGAGCTAGGTCGCTTGCGCGAAATATCGTTTCGTACTGTGGGTGAAGGCAGTGGAAAGCGCCGTGATATCGATAAATATGACATGGACTATCAGCATCTCGTCTTATGGGATCCAAACCAACTCGAGTTAGTAGGAGCATACCGTCTAGCTTGTGCACAGGAAGTTATTGATAAACAGGGACGAAAAGGGTTATACACGGATAGCTTATTTTCTTATAGTGATGAGATGACCCCTTATTTTGCAGCAGGCATTGAGCTTGGTCGTAGTTTCGTGCAACCTAAATATTGGGGACGCAAAAGCTTAGATTATTTATGGTACGGTATCGGGGCATTTATACAAAACTACCCCCAGTATCGCTACCTTTATGGCGCAGTGAGTGTATCTAATGCACTACCTGATCAAGCAAAAGCCATGCTGGTCCATTACTATCAGCATTATTATGGTACAAAAGACATAATTGCCACACCAAACAATGAGTTTAAAGCCACAGAGCAGCAGCTTAAACAATGCCAAAGCATTTTTTGCGGTGATGATATCAAAGAGGACTTTGTTGAGCTTAAACATATTCTTGCCAACATGGGGGCACAAGTTCCTACCTTGTTTAAGCAATACACAGAATTGTGTGAGCCTGGTGGCGTGCAGTTTTTAAGTTTTAGCGTAGACCCAGAGTTCAATAACTGTATTGACGGGCTGGTATTAGTGGATCTTAAAAAAGTCAAAGCAAGTAAAGCAAAACGCTACTTAGGTAAAAAGTGAGACCCTATACCCAAACCCTCTGGAGGTGTTTTAGGTATATCTCTATACACAAAAGAGAAAAATGCTCGCTCTAACAGCGAGCATTTTCATTGAATATGTTAGTTAGTAATTGCGTATATATTTGTTCTATTTTTACTAAGTCGTCAATTGGCACATGTTCATTCACTTGGTGAATTGTATTGTTACGTACCCCACATTCAATTACCTGCGTATGATTATTAGCAAAAAAGCGCCCATCAGATGTGCCACCACTGGTGCTTAATAAAGGGTAACTTCCTGTCACACTCAATACAGCCTGCTCTACATGCGCTAATAAACAATTTTTAGACTGGTGACTGGTATAAAATGATTCACAAGGACGCTCCCATTCTATGCTCAGACTTTGTGCTAAATCACCAAGCGCAAATTGAATTTCATTTTTAATATCTGCACTTTTATAACCATGGCTGTATCGCACATTAAACGTTATCTCACACTGAGCTGGCACCATATTATCAACCACATTGTCGATGTTGATCCCGGTGATTTGCAGGCTCGTATTTGAACCCGGCTCGTCGCATAGCCAATCAATGCTAGTAAGGCGCTTGATGACGTCTGCACTTAAGTGGGCTGCATTAATTGTGTTTTCAGGGTAGGCAACATGGCCTGCTTTTCCTGCAATATGTAAACGAGCAGATAGCGCGCCTCTTCGGCCATTTTTTATTGTATCACCGACCTTTAAGTGGCTTGTTGGTTCACCCACAATACACCCATCTAAGCAAACACTCTGCTGAGCTAAACTCTCTGCAATTAATAAAGAGCCATATTCAGCCTCTCCCTCTTCATCAGAGGTAATTAGCCAGTAAAAGGTGCCTTTTTTAGCTTCTTTATTAGTAACTAAATACTCAGTCGCACGCAGCATAGCTGCAACGCCTCCTTTCATGTCAGCAGCACCGCGCCCATACACAGCATCATCTAAAATAGCACCTGAGAAAGGGTCTGTACGCCAATGCTCAGGTGAGGCTGGAACAACGTCAATATGCCCCGAAAAAGCATAAATAGGCCCATCATCAAAACGTATTTTAGCAATTAAATTAGTTACATTATTAAAGGTAGTCTGCTCGCACTCAAAGCCGAGTGGAGCTAGTTGGCCTTCAAGCCAATCAATTGCACCCGCTTGATATGGAGTCACAGAATTAAATTTAATCAGGGTCTGTAAGTAATCAACAACCGTTTGGGCTGCGTTCGCTTTAGTCTGTAAGGGAGTTTGAATAGCTAACGTCATCTAAGTCACACCTATTTAATCAATAGACGTTTATTACAACGCGACTTTATGACCGCTTAATGACTCCCCTCTTCTATAAATGCTTCTTGCGTAACTTTAGCAATATTTTTATCTTCTTTGGTTAAGCGTGTTCGTTGCCAACGCCCATTACAAAACCACACATAAGATAATACAGCCACAGCAATATTGGTCACAGCAAACGAATACCAAATACCGTGATCACCTAATGGTGTGTGTTTTGACAAGATATAGGCAACAGGAAACTGCACCACACATTGAGAGAATAAAGCCAGTAACATCGCGTTTAACATATTACCCGATGCTCTAAATGCCGCTACTACACATAACTGCACGCCTATCCCACCCCATGTTAAGCTCATTACTCTTATAAAATGCGCACCTTTGTTTATCACATCGGGATCATCAGGGATAAAAAATGCCACCAGCGTCGCAGCAAAGATATAAGCAAGCACGCCGATAACCGTTAACCCGATTAACCCCCACACTACGGCGAGCTTTGTTATTTGGGCTGCACGTTTGATATTACCAGCGCCCATATTTTGTCCAACCAAGGTCGATACAGCCATCGACAATCCCATGGCTGGGATCATTATCATTTGTAGCACATTCGAACCCACGCCATACGCCGCGATGGTTTGAGTATCAAAGCTTGCTACCAAAAATGACATTATAATCAAACCAAATGCCCGCGTTGATAGCTCAACCGAGCCTGGCGCACCTATAATGAACGCCTGTTTTATATAGGCTAAATCAGGCATAAAGCTTGATAAGCTTAATTGAATACCATGGCGACCACGCATAAATATAATAACACCAGTCAATGCAGCAAGGCTTTGCGTAACGAGCGTTGCTAACGCAGCTCCCATTACGCCATATCCCTTAAAATCACCAAAACCAAAAATAAATAAAGGGTCAAGCACAAAGTTTAGTAAAACTGTACAACTAACAATGATTAAAGGCACCTTCGTTTGGCCAATCCCCCGCATTAATGCTTGGAACATGGCATAAATAAAAACAAAAACTACACCAATAAAGGATACATGCATAAACTTCAACGCATCGTTGTAAACAATTTCGTCGACTCCTAACAACGTTAAAAAATATGGCGATAAAGTGTACCCAATCAGACCCAATACACTGGCGGTGATTGTCACCATTAGCATAGTTTGACCAGCAACATGATTTACTTTTTCTTGTTGCCCCGCTCCCATATATTGAGCAGATAAAATAGCACCAGCCATTGCCAGTCCAGAACCTATCGCAATAACTAAAAATGTAACTGGCATACTCACTGATACAGCAGCCACTTGAGCGGCGCCTAATCGGCCAACCCAAAACGCATCTGTCAATTGATAAGCTGACTGCAAGATATTGATAAGAATAATCGGTATCGCGAGCTTTGTAAGCGCTTTGGCGATAGACCCATTGAGAAAAACTGAAGTGTTCTGGTTCATAGCATGCCTTATTTAGGCGCTTATTATAACGCAAAACCATGACTTACAGGTGAACAGAACGAAATCCATCGGCGTCAATATATTTCTATCATAAGTGGACCAAAACTTAATCTAAATCAAACAAACTCATAACCTTGTAAATGTGCTCAATAAACCTTGATCTAGAACAGTTTTTTATTTTTAAGTTGATTGATAATGGTCGCAATTCAAAAATAGTCGTTCTCGGAGAACAGCATGAAAAAACAACTTAGCGCAGCATTATTTACATCACTATTAATCGCTTCTCCTTTTGCAAGTGCAAACCTGAGTGTTAATGTCGGTGCTATTAATGTAAACCCTGACAATACCAACTCAGCGATTAATGAAAACACAGCATTAGGCTTAAAAGCAGACTCAGATACCCAGTTAGGTATTACTGTTGATTACGCATTAAATGATAACTGGGTTTTAGAGTTAGTGGCTGCAACACCTTTCTCTCATGACGTAAATGGTGCAGGCGGTTTAGCAGGCAATAATATTGCAACTATAAAGCATTTACCACCTTCATTATTTGCTCAATATCATTTTTTAGACAGCCAGTCAGCATTTCGCCCATTTGTAGGTCTTGGTGTTAACTACACTGTATTTTTTGATGAAGAGCCATCAGCTGCACTAAAATCAGTATTAGGCACAGATGATGTTGAAGTTAAACTGGATAACTCATTTGGTTTAGCAGCACAAGCTGGCTTTAATTACATGTTTGATAAAAATTGGGGCCTACACGCGATGGTATCCGTAATGGATATTGAGACTGATGCAACTGTGTATGCAAATGGCGCAGAGGCACTTACCTCAACAGTTAAGATTGACCCTGTGGTAGCTATGCTAGGTGTAAAGTACAGCTTCTAAGATTACGCACTAACAAAAAAAGGCCGCAAGGCCTTTTTTTATGCAATTAAGAAGGTAAGTTTGTTACTTTCTTTTGCTCTAGCATTTCTTTCCAATGCATTACCTCAGCAGGTAAAATGGGAGCAACACCATTAAAGCCAGCCACTTCGAGCATTTCCTCAACACTCACAACCCCTTTTTTACGTTTAAACACACCACGAACATAAGCAATTGCGTGTAGCCCACTTTTAGAGTGAAACTTCTGTTCAATATAAAAATACTTATGATCCCAACCAACCAAACGCGTGCTGATGGTATAACGCTGCATTGGTTTGATATCACGTATATAAGTAATCGCTGTTGCATTAACTATTGGAAACCAGCGCTTTTTCAATATAGGTCCTAATAAACCGACTCGCTCTGTCATCCACGTACGCGCTAAGTCCATCATAGCTAAGTAGCGAGAATTAGTGAGGTGTAAGTTTATATCACAGTCGGTAGGGAGCGCTTTATACCCGATATCAACAGTATCCAATAACGATTGGTAGTGTCGGTTACGTTTAATCTTAAAAAACAGCAATAAAAGGCGAAAATAGAGGTTCACGATAAAGGTCTTACCAGTCAAGAATAGCTCGAGTGTAACACAGTAAGTTGCATTGGAGAATAATCTACTCTAATCTCAACTATATGATGAGAAAGAGTATACATAAAAATGACTAAATTAACTTTCACGACCGCGATAGCTTGTGTAATGTTTAGCAGTTCTGTTTGGGCTGACTTTGATTACCTTGGTGAAGGTCAAGTTCGCTACCCAACGGGTGTAGAAAAGCCATTTTCATTTGGCTTTGGTTGGAATGAAGCCGAGGGTAAATTTAAGATTGGTAGTAAAAGCTATGCGATGCAGTTACCTGAGTCGTACTCTATCGCTATAACCCTATCTAAAGACGAAGAGCAAATTTGGGTTCAAGAATTTAACAATGGCTTCATCGAAACATTTAATTGGCAAATTGGTGAGCATTCACTACAACTTAAAAAGAGTAAATTTAAGGACCCGGTTAAAGGTGATTATGTAATTAGCCTTGATAATAAAGATTACTTTTTTGCGCGTAATAATATCAGCATAACCGTTAAGTTTAACAATGATGGCATTGATAGAATTGCAATTGATGGTGTAACAAAAGATATGGGCACTAAACAATAGCGCCCATAGAGAGTTAAACTTTTACTGTCTTGCGGTTAATTCCATAGTCACGCAACTTATTTGCAACAGCAGTGTGGCTCAAGCCTAAGCGTTTTGCGAGTTGACGTGAACTTGGGTAAGCCGGATAAAGTTTACGCAGCAGCGTCGCCTCAAATCGTTTAACAGCTTGATCAAGTGATCCTTCGAAATCCGATTCCAAATATCCTAAATCGTGGGTAAATGTAGGTAATTGCAAATGCTCAACTCTGAGTTCATTATCATCTAAAAGTGATACGGCTCTATAAATAGCATTTTCAAGTTGACGTACATTTCCAGGCCACGGGTAATCTTGTAAAAACGTTAAACATTCTGCCGATAACTCAGGTATTGCGTGGCCATTTTGCTGCGCATACTTTTGTATAAAGTGTTCAGCTAGTGGGCCAACATCGGCTTTTCTATCGCGCAGTGGAGCTATTTCAAGAGTTAATACGTTAATCCGGTAATATAAGTCTTCCCTAAAGGCACCTTCTTGTACCATTGCAGGCAAATCTTTTTGCGTCGCAGCAATGATGCGCACATTTACTTTTACTTCGTTCTCATCACCTACTTTTCTAAACGTACCGTCTTGTAAAAATCGTAACAGTTTAGTCTGCAACTGAGTCGACATTTCCCCAACTTCATCTAAAAACACAGTGCCGCCGTCTGCCTGCTCTAATACTCCACGTTTAGGAGCGGCATTTTCTTCATAGCCTGCATACCCAAAGAGCTCTGACTCTGCAACATCATCAGGCAAAGACGCACACGACAATGCAATAAACGGTTTTACTGAACGGTTTGAAGCGTAATGACATGCACGGGCTAACAACTCTTTACCTGTGCCCGTTTCACCTGTGATTAATATAGGAGCTTCAAGCTGCGCCATTTTGCGGGCTTCTCGCACAACTCTGCGCATTGCTGTACTAAAGTTATGGATAGTTGCAAAACTCTCTTGACCATAACGTCTAAACGCACTGACTTGCTGGCCTAAACGACTTTGAGATTTTATGTTTATTACTGCGCCTGCAAGCACATCGCCTTCAGCACCTTGCGGAACTGAAATTGGTAAGATATCGGCAATAAAATCTTCACCAGCAACTTCAACGCGCGTTGTTTGGCCAAGCACTTCTTTACTTTCTAGCCAACGAGTAAAATTAAACCCTTTAAGTAAGTTATTAATATTTGAGCCAATAACTTCTTTCTCTGTTAATTGTAAATCTTTGCATGCAGCGTCATTGCAAAGTCTAACCCAACCTTTGGCGTCAATTGAAATTATACCGTCTGGTAAGGCTCTTAAAAGCGTATTCAGCTCGTTATGTTCACGCTCAGAAGGCAAGAATGCAGTTGTTCGAACATCCATAACGCCGTCAATCAAACGAATAGAGGGCATGATTTTTTGAAATTGTTCAAATTCAATGGGCGGAAAACTTACATACATACGGCAGTTAACTGAATCAACCTCAATACCTTTTAAGTCAACTTGGTAGTTAACTAAAATATTAAGTATTTCTTGAGCAATACCAATCCGGTCTGCACAGTGTATATCTAAACGCATTTCACCCTCAAAAAGAGAAAACCAATATTCCGCGAATAATACGCGAACAAAGCGAATGAGGATAGTATATCGTAAAGATTTTTGGACGATTAATTAGCGCTGAAGCATTAGCGTCATATTACTCATAAAATAATATAAATCAGTGGTAGCTATTTTACGTAGCTACCACTGAATGATTTAGCGTTTATTGCTTAATAAAAACATGTGAAATCAGAGCGCGCTCTAATTATTAGTCTTGCGGATAGGCAGTCCACTCTCCACCATCGAGCTGAATATGAGGTCGCTCGTTGATATACATCATTATAGTGTCTTCATTCTCAGCTACTTTAGGTGCTCGTGGTAAATCGTCAAGTAGTGAACCAATTGATGTATTACCTGAAAAAACATTGGTTTTCAGTGCACGACTGATGATTTCAGATAGGGCAAAATAGCTCGTTGACTCACTGACTTCGATTAACCCCGAATGGGTTATGTTAGGACCAATAAACTTAATCGCACTAGGAACCGAAACTATCTTAGGGCTTGGTATTTCTCGTAATCCTGAAAATTGAACCTTATCACCCTCAAGGGCTGCTCCATGCTCCGGCACAAGCACTAATAAGGTATTACGCTTGGCGCCTTCAAGTTTATCAATAAACTGACTAATATCACTAAACAGTTGTTTTTGTCTTATAGGGTAGCTTTTTGGGCTACTCATGCGGTCATAACCTGCGATTTGATTACCATCATGTAAACTAATCGTATTGTAATAAAGTGCACGAGGTGTATTACTTTCTGGTTGCGAGGAAAGCCAATTAGTCAATACTTCTTGATCTGAATAGATAGGTTTGCCATCGAAGCCAAATTGAAAGGGTGAATAATTTGCAAAGTTCAATTTCGGAATGTTTATGCCACCATATGAGTTAATTAACCCTTTAAAATCATCAAAGTGACCATCGTGGTTCATGGCAACAGAGGTATCAAAACCAAGCTCGGCTAAATTCTCAAACAAGTAACACTGTTTTGGCACTGGTTCAAAAAGTTGTGGTTGACTGGTTTGCCCACAGCTTGCTCGCAATAACCGAATCGCAGCAGGACCACTGTAAGATGTGGCTGAGTTAAAATCACTAAACAATACATCAAAGTTACTAAATAGTTCGCGCGGGTCTACATCAATAGCATTTAAATCTGCAGTGGATAAAGAGCACACATTAAGGATTAATACATCGAAAGGGTTTTCTGGTAATTGCTCAGGAAATGCACTAGTTAATTGACTTTGCTCTTGATAGAAACGTGTAAGCTGTTGTTGAGGAGGAAGCGACTCACTGACATCTACCACCTCTTTAGAGGGGGCTCTGAATTGTTTTTGTGATACTTGAGGTAAAACGGCTTCTACATCAACGCTCGCTGAAGCTAACCAAAAAGCATAGCCAAACCCGACTAACGAAAGCGTGGTATAACGTAACCATTGATGAGTATATCGATAGAAAACACAAACAACAAATAGGCTTAAAAATAGCTCCAAGCTCACTACCCGTGCGCTTATTTCAATAAAGTAGTCCAAACTAAAATCTTGTACATTACCAACCTGCTTTAACAAACGCGAAATAGGCGGTAACCATGAATCATAATAAAATAATACAACAGCAAGTACTCCCGCTAAAACATGCTTACCGCGCTGTAGTAATGAATGATTAAATGATAGTGTTAAAAAGGCAAAAAACGCTAAATTCTCTATAAAATGAAATGAAATATCGCCACGGGCAAACAAAGCAATTTTAATTAAAAAATAAACATTCCAAATACCTAAACCTGTTATCTTCACATTTTATCCTTCTTTTTAATACTTGGTGCATAAGGCTTAAGTAATACATGTCTGAATGTTAACTTTCGATAAAACTTCATAAAATGCACAAAGATTACTTTTGCGATATTACTTAAAATAACGCCAACAATTAGGGCAATCAAAAAAGTAATAAAAAACTGATTTAAATTCATTTCAACGAATCCTTTAAGCTCATCAAACAAGGTGTTGCAAAAGGGCGAGTTACTTTTCTAAATTCTGGTGAATCAACTTTCTCATTTGCAGTATTAGTAGGCCGTTTATCAAATATATGGCGTGTATTATCCTGTAATTGCAGTGTGTAATCTGGCACTTGCACACCCTCATACTTATTTTTTAAGCGCCTACACTCTTGCTGAATAAAAAAGTGATCGGCGATCACAATTTTTGAATCAAAGAAATCAGCCACTTTTAGCCTAAACAAATGTTTAATCGCATTTTCAACATCGTGTTCACGACAAGCATGCAAGTATAAGTAAACTTGGTCATCAACAGTACTAAACACATCCCCTTCTCGCTTTACATGAAACAGCTGCAAAGGATGTATCGCTTCAATGCGGGGTAATAGTCGCATCACTACTAACACACCACTTACACCCATATTTGAAGCGGAGTCACTGTAATTCAATACCTGTTTTGCAAACTCATTGAGCGGTAAAAAGCCTTTTGCGAGGGAGCTTTCGGAGTATTTTAAAACCTCTTCAATATTGCTAGGCAAAGGTCTTGAGAACTGAAAACCTTGTATTGACTGAATCTGTGAAAGCAAACGTGAAGGCTCTGAAAAACTATATAGAATAAGGTTCACGCCCAAGGTTAAAAATAAACATTCATCTTGGTGTCGAATAATACCATCTACGTTCTGCACTACCAATTTTAACTTCTTACCACAGTGATTTCTTAACGAAAAGCACTGGCTAGCTAAGGTTGCTAAATCTGTGTAACGGGTTACAGCAAATACTAATGTAGCCGCTTTTACCTTATTACCGTGCTTAAAAAGTGCTTCATTATCAGCAACAGTTTTATAAAACACCGGTAATTTAGTCCCCTCTGGTACGGCTGTTTTAACTAACCATACATCATCTTCATCAAAGTTTTGATGAGGGTTTTGTTCGCTCAACTCGCTTTTATTGACCGCTTTAAACCGATTTCCATATGCCTCTAGTTGAACAGACTCCCCTGCCTTAACACCTTCATTATAACTCCAATAATCATACTCAAGGGTTCGCACAGCAGCATCATTTGAAATGTAAACAATGCCATCAAAGTGCTTATTAAGTACTTGCACATCTCTGCGAACTTGTGCAACTTCAATTCCGGTAATTATGAAAATAAATGTCAATTGGTATTTTTTTGCAAACTTTTCATAATGCTTCAGCCGTTCAGCTAATTGCGCCTGTGAATGACGCGTAAATAGGTCAGTATGAATATGAAGAACAACTGTAGAACCAATAAGCTCATCGTACACTTTCAGTTCATTAAGTAGGTGGTTAGTAAAGTTAAGCTTCTTTTTTTGTGCCAACGCATAGTCAAAAGAAAATGAGTGTACTTGGCCTTTTTCATGTAAAGCATTTAAATTAAGTGAGTAACGCGACTCATAAAACAATTCGATTTGCGATGATAAAATAAATAGGTGTGCCGATGAAGTGCTTGAGATAGCCTGTAAAGCGAACTCTATTACTTGATTATCAAGAGGGGATATAAATATATACGTTGCACTGTTTTTAAGCGTTGTAAATGAGCTTGGGAGCCCCTCTATATCGAAATTAGGCACTTCATATCCTATAATTAATACTTTTAGCTAGTTTTGTCCAACATTCTATATATAATGTTAACTAAGTCCACATCGAAACATAATTAATAGCGTTTTATTTACAAGAGATAGTCTTAATGAATGAGTTTTCAGTAAAAAAGTCAAATATCCTCACACAATATGATATTGATAATTTATTAAGCCGATTTGGTGGTAAAACTTCATCTTATATTGAAATTGTTGATGTGCAAAAGAATAACCAAATAATTGAAAAGTATCCTTTATTGAGTGATGTGTCTCGTTCTTGCGAAATGTTCGATATAAACATGAATACGAAATAGTCGCTTACCACATATGAAAAAAGTGTTTCTCAAAGGAATAAAAGGCGGTACGGGTACAACTTCTATTGTTGCTAACCTCGCCTGTGCGCTAAGAAAGTCTGATGAAGACGTCATTGCAATCGATCTCGACCCTAAAAGTGATTTGGGCCTTCATTTGGGGTTATCGTGGGAACATACTTCTGGCTGGAGTAATTACCTTTCGTTTGAAAGCGCCTTGGATGAATTTCACATAGATGATGACGGCGTTATATTCTTACCCTTTGGCACATTATCTGCCAGCACACAGCGTACACAAAAAACGATTGAATCTGCTCAGCAATTGCAAGTAAATGACAACGCTTGGCTTTTGTTTGACTGTCCTGCACACCAAGATTTACAAGATTATGACTTATCATCCCATGATATTGTTTTAGAAGTTATTAATTGTGATGCAATTTGCCACAGCCTTATTTACAGGCGTTTACTTCAATTGAATCAATCTTCGAAAAAATGGCAACATTACTTTTTAATAAATAACTATAATTCAGCCAGTGAGCTCGAATCTGATTTACTTCAAATATGGCAATCTGAAACCCCCTTGCTAGCACCTGTTCACATTAATAAAGATGAAGTAATTAAAGAGTCCACCGCTTTTAGAAATGTGGCTGTGAATTGCGCGCCTTATAGTGTTGCTTATGATGATTTTGAAACGCTTGCCAGTTGGCTAGTTACTAGAGCGGCAGATAATGATTAAGCATAGTGACAAAAAAAGCGTGGCCGAACGACTATTTGCATTGATTTTAAGTGTGTTTTTTACAAAAAAAATAGTCCGCTTTATTTTGTTTAAATTTCATAGTTATTTTAATCACCATAAAGTCAGCGCTATTGGTGCTATTTTGATGCCATTCATCTTATTATTCATTTCGTTATTCATCAAACTAGACAATAACAATAAAAAACGCATAAAAATTAAATTAAGGCACTTATACCCGCATGTGTCTGAGCCAATATCAACACCAGCAAATATAATTAGGGTGTTACTACAAAGTCTCTATTTAGCAATATTTAAGGTCTCTACTAAACATCAACCTACTGAAACAGTTATAAAAACTAGCACCAGACTATTTAGTAGAATAGTTGCACTGCTTGCCTTTGTGGACAGAAAGCTCACCCTTAAATTCAAAAGATTATGGCTGCACCTTAGAGTAGGAAGTAAAAGCAAATCATATCAACGCGTAAGAAAAGCGACTATTTGGAATAGTAAATTTTTAAAAATCGCCTTGTATTTTGTGATTGCCTTTGCAGTATTTGTATTTATTACGGTGCCCTTTAGCCTAGAAGCACAAGCCATCTACATTAGTTTGATATTAATTGTTGCCTATTCTCTAAGGCGCGTTGAAGGGCAAATTGCTACGATCACTATGATCACGCTTTCTGTTACTACCTCAACGCGTTATTTATGGTGGCGTTTCACTGATACACTTAATTGGGGAGACCCCGTAGCGCTTGCTTTAGGTATGGGACTATTACTGGCTGAAACGTACGCGTGGCTCGTACTCATTTTAGGTTTTTTCCAAACAATAAACCCACTACACCGCAAGCCAATCCCGATGGACAGTGATACATCTAAGTGGCCTACTGTGGATGTTTATATCCCAACTTATAATGAGCCTTTAAGCGTGGTAAAACCCACCGCAATTGCAGCTCAAAGCATTGACTGGCCAGCAGATAAACTAAACATTTATATTTTAGATGATGGTAAACGCCCTGAATTTGCAGAGTTAGCAAAAGAAATAGGCGTTGGTTACTTAGACAGACCAGATAACAGCCACGCCAAAGCAGGCAATATGAATCACGCAATGAAATACACCGATGGTGAGTACATTGCTATTTTTGACTGTGACCATATCCCCGCCCGTTCATTTTTACAAATGACTATGGGGCAATTTATGAATGATGAAAAAGTGTGTTTAGTACAAACGCCCCATCACTTTTTCTCCGCAGACCCATTTGAAAGAAATCTTGATAACCATCGAAAAATACCAAATGAAAACATGTTGTTTTATGGTTTGATTCAAGACGGTAATGACATGTGGGATGCCACTTTTTTTTGCGGCTCGTGCGCCGTTCTAAAACGTAAAGCACTTGACGATATTGGTGGCTTTGCAGTAGAAACTGTTACCGAAGATGCTCATACCGCTCTGCGAATGCAGCGTGAAGGTTACAAAACAGCCTATATTAACATTCCACAGGCTGCTGGACTGGCTACTGATAGTTTATCAGCGCATGTTGGTCAACGTATAAGATGGGCCAGAGGCATGGCGCAAATCTTTAGGCTTGATAACCCACTACTCGGAAAAGGCCTCAGTTTAGTTCAACGTTTATGCTACATAAATGCGATGCTTCACTTTTTATCAGGTATTCCTCGCATTGTATTTTTAACAGCCCCTCTGGCATTAATATACTTCAATGCTTATATTATTTATGCGCCTTTTATTGCTATATTTTTATACATAGTACCCACTTTAATGCAAGTCAAAATAACCAACTCCAGAGTTCAAGGAAAATACAGGTACTCCTTTTGGGGAGAAGTTTATGAGTCTGTTTTAGCCTGGTATATATTAAAACCGACCACAGTGGCGTTAATAAACCCTAATAAAGGAAAGTTTAATGTGACTGAAAAAGGCGGCTTAAACGATACCGCCCGTTATGACTGGCTGATATCCAAGCCCTATATCGTGCTATTATTAATTAATGTAGTTGGCATGTGTTACGCTGTTTTTCGCTTACTTTTTGGTGATGTATCACAAATAGGCGTATTACTTATTAGCATGATTTGGGTTAGCTACAACATCATAATTTTAGGGGCGGCAGTTGCAGTTGCTGCAGAAGCAAAACAAGTACGTAGTTCTCATCGAATAAAAGCTAATTTTCCTGCTGCTATCAGATTAGAGAATGGCCGTACAATTAAGGTTAAAATTACAGATTACTCTGACAGTGGTGTGGGCATTGAAACCATCAGTGAGCACCCTTGCCGTGAAAATGATAAAGTTGAGTTGTTAATGAGTCGCGGCAAAAAACAATTTTCATTTCCAACTTATATTTGCAACACCCGAAAAAACCAAATTGGCTTAACCTTGCGAGACCTTGATTTAGCTAAACAAAAAGCATTTATCCAATGTACTTTCTCAAGAGCTGATGCATGGATAGATTGGCAAGAAAACTTTAAACACGATAGACCCTCTTACAGCTTTAAACATGTTTTTATTACCAGCTTACGAGGTTTTACCAATTTGATTTATCATGCGCCAAGTCAATTTAAACCATTTATAATTTTAATGGCAAACATAATTAACTTTGTAGTGTCGTTATTACCGAAAAAACCAATAAAGTATTATAACCAATATGACTAAATATATATTTAAACCTGTTTTTCTAATATTAGCATTGTGCAGTTCTTTGTTTGCAGCCGCATCAGAGCCTCTTGCAGATAAAAGTATTTTTGATGCGGGATACCCAGAGCAAGCACCAACGCAAAGCTTGACGCTCAGCTTTAAACGTTTGGGGGTTAATAAATACAAACTAGACGGTATAAACAACACAACAGCTGTTGATTTTACAAACCGATTAGACAAAATTGGTAAAAAGCTAACGCTTAATTTTTCATATAGCCATTCTCCAGCATTAATAAGCCGAGTTTCGCATTTAAAAATTTATTTTAACGATAACCTGATCACGGTTATGCCAATTAATGACCACAATAAAAAAATAGAATCATTGGCCACTCATAGCCTTGAACTCAACCCTAAATTCATCAAAGACTTCAACCAAGTTCGCTTTGAGTTGGTTGGCTATTATGACTTAATTTGCCAAGATGATTTCAGTAAGACAATTTGGACAGAGCTCAGCCAAAACAGCTCTATCACTATAGACCAACAAGCACTTGCCCTAGAGAGCTTACTTGAGTATCTTCCAGCTCCATTTTTTGATGAGCGAGATTACACACAACTCACGCTGCCATTCATTTTTACATCTAAAACAGACAAAAACACATTAGAAGCAGCTGCAACATTATCAAGCTGGTTTGCATCCCTCGCTGATTGGCGCAAAGCAAGCTTTCCTGTCGAATTTAATAAAACACCAACTCAGCACAGCGTTGTCTTTGCAACAAATGATAATAAACCTGATTTTTTACTCGACTACCCTGATGTAACTAAGCCAACCATTGAGATTATTTCAAGCCCAGTTAATCGATATGCAAAAGTGCTGCTCATTTTAGGAAAAGACACCAGTCAATTAAAAGAGGCCGCTCTAGGTTTAGCATTCGGTCATAAAGTCATGACAGGGCGCACCGCAAGCGTAAATAGCATTAATCATTTACCGTTAAGAAAAGCCTACGACGCACCTCGATGGGTACGCTCTGATAGAGCCGTTGCGTTTGAAGAGTTTGTTGAATACCCAAACCAGTTGCAATCTCAAGGTGTACAAGGGCGTCCTGTAAATCTAGACGTTCGTTTTGCTCCTGATTTATTTACATGGCGTAAAGAAGGCATACCTATTGACTTACATTACCGTAATGCCCCTGCAGATGATGCATTACTTTCACGTTTAAATATGCTTATCAATGGTAAGTTTATTAACGGTTTCGTATTAGCTACTGACAGTTCAGAAATGGTCGAATCGAATAGCTTTATGCCATTGCTAAGTGATAACAACATGGTTCACGCGCAACGTGATTTTGAATTAACAGGGTTAGATCTGAGTAAAAAGAACCAACTAACATATGACTTTAAATTTGGTGTTGTTAAAGCCGGAAAATGTAGCGCCGTGCCCGCAGGTGGTGAATATGGGGTTATTGATGGCAGCTCTAGTATAGACGTGAGTGATTTTCACCATTACATTGCTTTGCCTAACCTAAACGTATTTGCAAACAGTGGTTTTCCATTTACCAAGTACGCAGACTTGCATCAAACAACCCTTATCATTGAGCCAAATAGTTCAGCTCAAGCAATTGAGTTATTGCTTAACTTTACCGGCCACTTAGGTCAAATTACAGGTTATCCTGCGCACCGCTTAAACATCGCATTTCCAACAAGTGAGCTGGATTTAGCAGATAAAGATATCCTTATTATTGGTAAACCTGACGCGCTTAATTCTGAATTGCCAAAAGACACTGCTATAAGTGTGCTATTAAAAAATAATCAGCGTATTGTTAATCAAGCAATTTATAACGGTGCTTATCATGATAATAAACCTGAAAAAATTAATGTAAGTATTAACAGCACTGGTAAGCTTGGTATTATCGCGGGGTATCAATCACCGTTTAATTCAGATCGCTCTGTCGTATCAATGATTGCAACGACAGATAGTGCTTATAAACTGCTAAGTAACTCTTTGATTAACGACAGCACTACGGCGCAAATCAAAGGCAGTGCAACAGTAATTAGTAACAAAGGGATTAAAACAATAAGTACTGACGACCTTTATTATATTGGTCAAATACCTATTCATACACTAATTTGGTTCCACTTCTCTGATCATCCATTTGTTTTGGCCTTTTTATCTATATTAATATTGTTGCTTATCTCATTTTTACTTTGGCGCTTGCTCGGCGTATTAACTCAAAAACGTTTATCTGAAGGAGACGAATAATGAAAAATACGTACATTAAGATTTATTCATTATTGGCTTTTTTATTGTTATCAACACCTAGTATTGCGCAAACAATGTGTGAACCTTGGACACAATGGGAAACGTTTAAAAATCATTTTATTACTGCAGAAGGCCGTGTAATTGACTTAGGCAGTAAACAGTCTATTACAACCTCAGAAGGACAGTCATACGCGTTATTTTTTGCATTAATTGCCAATGACCGCGCGACGTTTGATAAATTACTTGAATGGACAGAGGTCAATCTTGCTGAAGGTGACTTAAGTACTCGCCTTCCTGCATGGCAGTGGGGCATCGATGAGCGTGGCAAAGAATCAATTTTAGACTCAAACCCGGCATCTGACTCAGATCTATGGATTGCGTACACACTCTCTCAAGCAGCAATGCTATGGCAAGATAGACGTTACAGTGTGTTATCGGCTGTGATGGCGAAACGTATTATGCGTGAAGAAACCGCATATATTCCAAACTTAGGGTTATCTTTGCTACCCGCACCGAGTGGATTTGAACATCAAAATCAACAATACAAACTTAACCCGAGCTACGCCCCTTTGTTTATCCTTCGCCAATTGAGCCAGTTATACCCGCACTCCCCTTGGCAAAAATTGCATGATAATTCAGCTAAAATGATTATAGAAACAAGCCAAAAAGGCGTAAGTCCTGACTGGGTTATGTATCAGCCAAGTAAAGGGTTTTATTACGATAAAACAACACCTGACTTAGGCAGCTATAACGCCATCCGTGTTTACTTATGGGCTAGTATGATGGCTGAAAATGCGCCTTATAGAGACGAATTAATAGAACAATTTAAACCAATGTCTGACCATGTTGTTAGGTTATCGGGATCTCCATTAAATACTTTTGCAAATACAGGCAAAGTACAAAAGTATGGTCCCCGTGGGTTTGATGCAGCATTATTGCCGCTACTAGCCGCATATAATGAAGATGAAACGATGACTGCATTACAACAAAAATTGATGATCGATACCTCATTTACAACAAATCGTTACTACGACAGTGTTTTATATTTATTTGGCACAAGTACCATAAGCAAGCAATTTACTATCGATGAAATGGGGAAATTGATACCTCATTGGAGCACTGAATGTCGCTAAAAGGATTGCTAGGTGTTTCACTGTTAAGTAGCTTTTATTTCGCATCATCGCCCGTACTTGCGCAGTCACCTAAAGATTTAGATACGCAATCGGTTAATTGGCTAGTGAGTCAAATTGAGTTAGGTGAAATTCAACAAAACACGCTACTCATGACCGATAGCTTAGACAAATTAATGAGCGTTGCTCCGGGCAATATATTGGCAAAGTGTGCTCAAGCGCGTGTTTATTTAGCACTAAATGAGCCTAGCAAAGCACAAATAGTTATGGACCAGTTTACTGCACTAGACAATACTCAATATTGTGTTAAGCAGTTGCGGGTGTTTATTAAAGTGAGCACCGAAGACAAACAGCAAATTCAAAAAGCTCGCTTACTAGCTAAAGCGGGGCAATACCCACAAGCCGTAAAAATATACGATAAATTATTTTCTCCTATCTATCCAAACTCTGAGTTTGAATACGAGCACATTAGTTGGCTCGCAGTAGATTCAAACAATTGGCAACAAGCACTAAAAGGGTTTCAATCTCTTCGAAAACGCTACCCAGATATAGGCCGTTACGATATTGCTTATGCAAGGCATTTATTAAAGCGAGATCCGCAAAATAAAGAAGCATTTAATATATATACTCACTATGCACACAGTAACCAATACAGTGTTGCTGCAGAGTTTGCTTGGCTTGATGCATTACGGAACCTGCCAATAAATAAAACTACTGAACTCGCCTATCGTGATTATCTGAGTCACTACCCGACGAGTAGTAAAGGTAAATTACAGTTTTCTGACTTTAAAACTGATTTAAAAAACGAATTAATAAAGCAAGCAGATCCGGCTTATAAGCTTTGGGTGAAAGGTGCAAGTGCACTTGAAAAAAAGCAATATGTGAAAGCTGAAAATTTACTGCTTCGCGCTTACAAAGGTCGACCTAATGACCATGAAGTATTAAATAGCTTAGGCCTACTTAACTTGCGCCAAGGCAGAAATGAAAAAGCTTATAAATATTTCAAAGAAGCGCAACGAAGTACGCTTGAAGTTGATCTTGTCTCCGTATATCGAAACTTAGCTAAAACGGCCAAGTTTTGGCAGTACATTGAACAAACTCAACTCGCTATAGCTGCACAACAATTTAAACGTGCCCAGCTAAAGCTAAACTTGGCAGATACCTTAGCTGAGAGTCCTGATACCGTTAATTATTACAGAGCTGAAGTATTTAAAGCACAAGGCAACTACCAGCAAGCGATGAATTATTACAACAAAGTGTTAGCTAATGACCCAATAAATAGCTCATCATTGCGTGGTATGTTAGAAATATTAAGTGTAGATAATAATTTTGATAGAATTAATCAGTTTTATTACCAACTTTCTCGCGAGCAACAGCAAGCAATAATAGAAGATTATACGGTATTACAAAGCCAACAATTACGTCAAAGAGCAACTTCGTTAGTTGAACAAGGCCAACTAGACGATGCTGTTGAATTACTTTTGGTAGCAATTAAGCAAACCCCTAGAGAAAGCTGGTTATACTATGATTTAGCAAATGTATACCAACAGCAAGGTTTAAACACCCACGCCAGAGCACTGTATAATAGAACCTTATGGCAATTTCCCCTTGATGCAGAATTGCGATACAGCCATGCTATATTTCTTAGCTCCCTTAATGATTATCAAGGTGCGTTAGATACGCTTCAATACATTCCCAACAACGCTCGTACAAATGATATTGAACAATTTGCTCAACAGCTATCTGTGAATGCAAAACTCGATAAACTTGAAAATAATAACCCTGTGGATAGAACAACTATCATTTACAACCTCACAGAGTTAGGTGCCCAGCCGCTAACTCCACTAATGCAAGCTGAACTTGCCGTTCAGTGGCAACAAATTAACGAGTTACAGTATGCCACTAGGCAACTAAAAATCGCTTTAGAGCGTGATAGTACGTTAAGTCCTTATTGGCATATGACCTATGGGCAGTGGCTTTTAGATAGTGGCAACGACCAACAAGTAAAACACTGGTTTGCCAATTATCAATTACCTCAACAAGCTACAACCGATGAGCAGGCGCGCTGGTTATCGTTGCAAGTTGCACATATAAATAAGCTTAACCAACCGCAACAGCGTCTTGATAAACTGAATAAACTTGCCGAAAGGTCGTCAAATAGCCCAGAAGTTATTGAAGCAATTATTGCAACAAATATAGAACTAAATCGACCTAAAACAGCCATAGATTTATATCTACAACAGCAACAAAGTGGAAACGCTTTATCGTCTGACACTCAGCTGGCGGTGGCGCAAATTAGTCGAGAACAAGGCGATTATGCATTATCTGATAATATCATTGCCTCACTAATCGAAAATGTTCAACCAGATCAGTTGTACCAACAGCAGCTTTTAATGACTGCATTGGTAGATTTAAATGATGACACCAATGCAATTAATTTAGCAAAAAGCTTGTTAGTTAAATCTGATTATAATCAAGAAATGTATTATCAAGCAGCCCAAGTTGCGCAAAGTAAAGAACAGCCTTTTTATGCTGAAACTTGGTATAAAGAAGCCATTGAGCCACACAGCAGCATAAAGGCAACCAATGACCCAACTCTTAATTATAAGCTATACAGATTAGACGACGAGGCACCGTGGTATATAAACAATGCTAAACGTGAATTAGCCTCTATGGTAGAAAAAAATCAAGCTTATATTACAGCAGGTATTAACTTTAGCAGTCAAACAAGTACTCAGAATCAATCGACTCTTGGCGCAGGTTCAATTCCAATCGAAGCGGGCTTTCCTTTGTGGGATGGCTTGGCAATAATCAAGCTCGACCCTGTGACAATAGCTGGCCAAGAAACACGTTTTGACGAAACATTTTCAGGCAGTCGTTATGGACAAGGTGCGTTGTGTATTCTGGACTGCCCATTAACGAGTATTGAGCCAAAACAGGAAGGCATCGATATTGGTTTAGCCTGGAAAAATGACACTTGGCGATTTGACATCGGTACTACCCCTATTGGATTTTTAGTTGAAGATATTGTTTGGGGTGTCGATTACAGTAACAGTTTTGGCGACTTTGGCTACAGTGTGACATTGAATAAACGCCCTGTTACAAGCTCCGTTCTATCCTATGGTGGACTTGAAGATGTATTTACCAACCAAGTTTGGGGTGGAGTAAGAGCAACAAGCTTACGCTTTAATGTATCACACGACCTCGGCCTTGAATGGGGATTTTGGGGCTCTACTGATTTTCAGTTATTACAAGGCAAAAATGTAAAAGATAATCAGCAGTACAGTATCATGGGCGGCGCATATAACCGTTATATACAAAAAAAGGATCTTGAATTAACCGTTGGCGCAAGCCTACTTCATTGGTCATTCAAACATAATTTAAGTGAAGAAACATATGGCCATGGCGGCTATTATAGCCCGCAAAGTTATATAGGCGCGTCTATTCCAGTTACCTTTGATCATCGCTTAAGTAACGATTTTATCTATAGATTACGTGCTGGATTATCTTGGTCAACAACCAAAAATGATGGCAATCAGTTTTTCCCAAATGACCCCATATTACAATCTCAAGCCATTCAGCGAGAGTCAATTACGGGTGTAAGTCCATTCTTTGAAGGTGACAAAAGTACTGGTATTTCATATAGTTTAGGTGGCAGCTTCGAGTATCGATTTACACCACACTGGTTCTTCGGCGGCTTTTTTAACCTAGACCGCGCTGATTTTTACGAACCTAATTTTGGCCAGCTTTATTTCAGATATTACTTTAAACCGGTTTACACTGAAATGACTTTCCCAGGAACTCCAGTTGTACCTTATGCTAGCTATTAACGCTTGGTGCTGAGGTACAACCAGTACTAACTATCGCAATCACTTCCCCTGACCATAAGGTCTATGTATACTTACCCGCAATTGTAGCTAGGATAAGGGTGTGACTCTTACCACTAAGTTATCGCTTAGTTAGCAAACCATTACCTTAGCTGCATTAGAAAACATTCATGGCCGCCCGTTCAAAAAGTGCTTAAGCACGAACGAATAAAGCAATAAATATAAGGCCGCAATAATAATATAAGTTAGGAAGTAAATATGAGTTCATCTTCAACTGGAGGCTTTTTTGGCCATCCAAAAGGACTTTCAACACTGTTCTTCACTGAAATGTGGGAGCGAATGAGTTACTACGGCATGCGTGCCTTATTAGTACTTTTCATGACCGCTAGCTTGCAAGAAGAAGGACTAGGTTTTACTGTCGCCTCTGCAGCAGCAATATATGGTTTGTACACGGGTGCAGTATACTTTTTAGGTTTACCCGGTGGTTGGCTAGCTGACCGCTTATTTGGTGGCCAAAAAGCTGTATGGTATGGCGGTATTATAATCATGATCGGCCATATTATTTTGGCTATTCCGCATGAATATTCATTTTTCATTGGTCTCGTTTTTGTCGCTACGGGTACGGGTCTACTAAAACCAAACATCAGTGCTATGGTCGGATTGCTTTACAGCAGTGAAGATGAGCGCCGTGACAGTGGTTATGCAATTTACTACATGGGCATCAATTTAGGCTCAATCATCGGTTATTATGTGTGTGGTTACTTCATGGAAAATGTAGGCTGGCACTGGGCTTTTGGTGCTGCTGCTGTGGGTATGGGTATTGGTCTTATTCAATATCATTTAACGACCAAACACCTGCCGAGTAACAGTGCTCAGCCAGCTAACCCGCTAAGTGCAAGAGGTATTACACGTGCTTGGTTTGGTATCGCTACTTTTATAATCGTTGTTGCATCAATCGTTGCAGCTGCAATGACTGGCCACCTAATCATTGATCCTGTTGTTATAGCTGGCTACGTTGCAATCGCATTCACACTTATTTTCTTCGCTTACTTCGGTATCATTTACTTCAAGGGTCAACTAGACGAAGCTGAGAAGCGTCGTATGTGGGCACTCTTTTTAGTGTGTGTTGCCTCAGCGTGTTTTTGGTCGGGCTTTGAACAAGCTGGCTCATCGCTAAACTTATTTGCACGTGATTACACTGACCGTTTAATTGGTTCTTTTGAAATCCCAACCGCATGGTTCCAGTCACTAAACGCTATTTTTATTATTGTTCTGTCACCGTTTTTTGCGGCGCTATGGATTAATTTATCTAAAAAAATGATCTCTCCTTCTTACAGCGTAAAATGCGCGGTTGGCTTAATCATCATGGCTTCAGGTTTCTTAGTGATGTTTATGGCTGCTCATTACGCTGCAGAAGGTTTAAAAGTAGCGCCATACTGGCTAGTTACAACCTACTTTTTGCATACAGTTGGTGAGCTTTGCTTAAGCCCTGTAGCACTAAGTGCTGTAAGCCGTTTGTCACCAAAGCGTTTCTCTGGCCAAATGATGGGGGTGTTTGTATTAACTTACTCTATCGGTAACATCATCGCTGGATTGCTTGCAGGTGGTTTTGATCCAAATAACATGGAAGAAATTCCTTACCTTTACTTACAAATTGCACTATTTAGCATAGGCGTAGGTATTATATTAGTGCTTATGAGCTTTAAGGCTAAAATCTGGGAAAAACAAGGGCTAACTGAAAACAACGTTTGAAAATAAAGCTTCAGTTTTTATAAATTGATACCCTCGTATCAACTTTAGTTCCCAAGTAGGCAAGATAGTAATATCTTGCCTATTTTATTCCCTCCCCTTTTTTAGCCAATGTTATTTCCGCGTTAATATATTCTGTATAAAGTACCTATAACCTCGCATTTATTACTGCTATCATTGGATTATTAGACTTAGTGGTTAAATGGATATTATGAGTTTTTTTTCTAATAGTAAGTTGCTCAGTGTAAGCATATTACTCATGTTAGTAAGTGGGTGCGGCGGAGATAGTTCTAAAAAAGAGACTAACTTTGAAGTTGGTGAATCAAACTTAATCATTTCAGTTGAATCAGGCCTCTCTGAAAGCTTTGATAATGATCTCATAGAGCTAAGTGCACCAGCCAATGCGGTATCATCTGATACCAGCTTTATTTTTAGTAAAATGGATGTAGATGAGGCTAATAAGACACTTAATATTGTCTCACCCCTTTATACTTTTACACCCAGCGACATCGTATTTACTAGCCCACTAACAGTCACTATTACGGTACCTGATGCCACAGAGCAACAAGCTTATACTCTTGTTCAGCTCGTAGATGAATCTTGGCAGCCATTGGCAAGCACAACAACTAATTTAAACCAGATCAGTGCACAAATATCAGCATTTGGGACTTTTGCCGTGCAATCTCGAACTTTGCCACAAGTTGCAAAAACAATAGGACCGCAATGTGTTGATAATCAAAGCGAGCAAATGTTGCGATTCATCCATGTTGCAGATTTGCATGCTCGTTTTGGTTTTAAAGAACAATATTTTAGTCGCATTAAAGGCTATTACAATGCTGCCATCGCAGAACAACCTTTCACTTTATTTACCAATGGTGGTGATGATTACGAAAAAGGGACCGTTGCAGAGCAAACATCAATGGGACAAGCTACTGTTGAGGCAATTAAAGCAATGGCTTTTGATGTCAGAGTTGTTGGCAATCATGACTATGCATGGGGACCCGAACAACTGCTCGATTACGCAAGTGACGAAAACGCAATAGTGCTAGCCAGTAACACAACCTATGAAGGTGCACCCGATACAACGTTTGACGCAGTTGACTTCTCTGTTGTCCAAGTTGGATGCTTAAAAGTAGGTTTTTTTGGTATGACTTCAGTGCCTTGGAATGAGCTGGATGAACCACTTGAAACTGATCCTATCCCTGATTTTATCGCTAACTTTAAAATGAATTGGCTATGGCAGGATGTCGCACAAGAGCTGGTCAACAAATACCGCCAAGATGTAGACTATATGGTTATGGTAAGCCATTTAGGCGAAGGGTCAGATGTACGTGTTGCACAGAATGTTCCGGGCATTGATTTAGTTTTAGGCGGACATACTCACGGTGGCGAAAGTTATCAACAACTAGATAACGGGACCATTGTTATACAACCCAATTTTTTCGCGCAAGGGTTAACAGACTTAACATTAACATTTGATGCCCAAGCAAAAACGGTAAAAAATATAGACTACAACACGGTTGCTACAACGTCAGTTTCAACAATTGATACCAACACTCAGCGTGAAGTTGATATGATCATGGGTAAATATGCCCCAGATGCCCAAACAGAGATAGCTCTTTCACAAAACTTTCCAACTGTTAAAGAGCTCAGTCAAATAACAGGGCTCGCTACACAACATCAATTTTCGAATATAGACGCCGTGTTGTTCGATCCAACTCAAGTACAAGATCGTTGGACCCCAGGCACCCTGACTCAGGAAGATTTTCATAATGTATTTCAAGTCGAAAGACAGCCTTCTAATACATCTGGTTTTAATGCTATATATCAAGTAACGGTGAGCGGCTCAGACCTCAAAGTAATGGCAACAGCTGTGCCTGAATGGATTTACATAGCACCAGAGAGCGTCTCGGACACTCAACTATATACGGTAGCCTTACATAAAGGGCCGGCTTTTAATGGCGATTTATTTTTTGGTAATGTGACCTTAAATGATCCAACTTTACTGGCTGAAGCTTGGGCCATTCTTGATAATTACGCGCGCTTTCGGACCAGTCAGTGCTTGTATATTGATGTTGATGAAGTACTCAGTGCATGTAAAGTTGATGACAGCATCACTATTTGGAACTTTGATAACCCTGAAACGCCATTGATAGCAGACACCGGCCCAGCTGTACTGAATTATTACGACCCTGAATCTGATAATTGGGGTGATGAGAAAACACAGTTTAAAACAACTACCGAATTGAACATTTCAGATCTAAAGGAAGGCCCTTCAGGTGTGATGGCATTTGCACGTCATAGCCCAACAGAAGGCTTTACATTAACACCCAACACACCCGCTAATGGCGACTTTAAGGAACAAAACCTTATTTCCGATTATACATTAGTGATGGATGTTTTATGGCCTGAATACAGCGACAAAAGCTGGCGTTCATTATTACAAACAGATTTAACAAACCTCACTGATGCTGAGCTTTACTACAATACAAGTAATGGCATCGGAATAACAACCACTGATAGCGGCTACTTTGGTGAGCTAAATAGTAATGAATGGAATCGCATTGCGTTTGTATTTTATGCCGCGCCGGCCAATGGCGTATTAAAAATATATATCAACGGCAAGCTTGTTGGGATAAAAGATGAAGGTGAAATTGACGCTCGCTGGGCAATCAATCAAGCTGCACTGTTATTCACAGAAAACGATTATGAGACCGAAGCAGGTTTTTTAAACGCCATGCTGTTCGCTGGGCGTACTATGACTGACAATGAAATCGCATCGCTTGGCGAAGCAACACAATCTCTTTCATTTACCCAGTCAACCCGCCAGTTAAATGAAGCTGTAAAACGCCATTATCAAAGTGCTCCTGTTATAAAGCCTAACTTATGGCTTCAGCAACGCAGTCAATTCTTTAACAAAAACAGAGCTAGCGTAAACAATTGATTACAGTTGAGTTGGGCGAATAAGGGAAGGCCCTCTCATATTTACCTGACTCACATCACATAGAAAGGATTAAAAATCAAAACCTTAAACCTTAAAATCACATGACATCATTAAACATGTGCTCATAACATAAGGCAGACAACTCAAAAGCTATCGGGTATAAAAAATGCCGTCCCATTTAATTTACAATTTGGCTCTGGGCTAAATAAATGCAACCTCTTCCCCTCATCACGTTTATGGTTAATCATCCCACTCATTAAACAACACTAAACGCAGTGCTTAATTGCGGGAGAATTGAAATGAGTGATGAAAAGAACCCTCTAGGCTTAGTTGGTATCGAGTTTACTGAGTACGCAACACCAGATGCTGACTACATGGATAAAGTATTTACCGATTTTGGTTTTTCTAAGTTAAAAACATTTAAAGGTAAAGACATCGTTTACTACAACCAAAACGATATTCACTTTTTACTAAATAACGAACGTGGTGGTTTTTCAGCAGAATTTGCTAAAAGTCACGGCCCTGCAATTTGCTCAATGGGCTGGCGCGTAGAAAACGCTCAACACGCATTCGAAACTGCTGTAGCACGCGGTGCAAAACCAGCAACAGATTCAACACATAAAGACTTACCTTACCCGGCAATCTACGGTATTGGTGATAGCCTAATTTACTTCATCGAACAATTTGGTAAAGACGGTTCTATCTACGATAACGACTTTGAAGATTTAGCTGAGCAAAATGTGGTTGCTGATAAAGGTTTCTTACGTATCGATCATTTAACTAATAACGTTTATAAAGGCACAATGGAAACATGGGCTAACTTTTATAAAGACGTATTTGGTTTCACTGAAGTACGTTATTTTGACATTAAAGGCCAAAAAACAGCATTGTTATCTTATGCACTTAAATCGCCATGTGGCACCTTCTCAATTCCAATCAATGAAGGTAAAGGCAACGATAACAACCAAATTGATGAATACCTAGGTGAATACAATGGCCCAGGTGTACAACACTTAGCATTTTTGACTGATGATCTTGTAAGCTCGCTTGATAAGTTAGATAAATCAACGATTGCAACACTTGATATTATCCCTGAGTACTACGAAACAATTTTTGACCGTGTACCGTGGGTTAAAGAAGACAAAGAAAAAATCCGTGAGCATCAAATTTTGGTAGATAGCCAAAGTGAAGACTGTTACTTACTACAGATCTTCTCTAAAAACCTATTTGGTCCAATCTTTATTGAGATGATCCAACGTGTTGATGATGGTGGCTTTGGTGAAGGTAACTTCCAAGCACTATTTGAATCAATTGAACGCGATCAAGAACGTCGCGGCGTTTTATAAGTCGTTCAATATAAAATTAAAAAGCAGCGAATTCGCTGCTTTTTGTCGTTTAAATTTGTGCTGATTGTCTCCATATACTACTGTATCCACCAAATCAGCGCGAACCATAAGGAAAGAGTATGAGCCTCATTAACGAAACTCACGATATTAATTTAACCAGCTGGGTTGCATCAGCCAACGTTGCAAATAGTGACTTCCCGATTCAAAACTTACCATTTGCAGAAGTTCGCCGCAAAAATAGCAACGAGGCTTTCCGTGGCGCTGTTGCCATTGGCGATCAAGTTATAGACCTTGCTAAAGTAAACGAATTAGCTATTTTTTCAGGTGATGCGCAAACTGCTGTTGCAGCGGCAAGCCAACCTACACTGAATGAGTTTATGGGTCTGGGCCAACAGTATTGGTCAGCACTGCGTTTAGCGCTTTCAAAGGCACTTCGCGAAGGTGCTTCGGAGCAAGCCTTATTGTCTGAAGCTTTAATTGCCCAAGCAGATATTGAATTCGCATTACCGTGTCGTATTGGCGATTACACTGACTTTTATACGTCAATTTACCACGCTACAGCCGTAGGTAGCTTATTCCGCCCAGATAATCCATTGCTTCCAAACTACAAATGGGTGCCAATTGGTTACCATGGTCGTTCATCATCAATCGATGTATCTGGACAAGCTTTCCATCGCCCTAATGGCCAAACTAAAGCGCCAGATGCAGAAGTGCCATCGTTTGGTCCGTGTAAACGCTTGGATTATGAACTAGAGCTAGGTATCTACCTCGGTAAAGGCAATGAACTTGGCGATGCGATTGCTATCGAAAATGCTGAAAACCACGTATTTGGTTTCTGCGTTTTCAATGATTGGTCTGCACGTGACTTGCAAGCATGGGAATACCAACCTTTAGGGCCTTTCCTTGCGAAAAACTTCGCCTCTACCGTTTCGCCTTGGATTGTAACTACTGAAGCGCTTGCTCCTTATAGAACATCGTGGACACGCGATGAAAATGATCCTCAACCTATGGATTACCTTGAGTCTTCACATAACCGTGAACAAGGCGCATTTGATATTCAAATGGATGTACAAATCGAAACGCAAAAAATGCGTGATGAAAAGCACACACCTGAGCAAGTATCTAAGTCTAGCTTCAAGCATTCATACTGGACAGTAGCGCAAATGGTTACTCACCACACTGTAAATGGCTGTAACTTCATGCCAGGGGATATGCTTGGCTCTGGAACACAGTCAGGTCCAACTCATGAAGAAGCAGGTTCATTACTTGAATTATCTCGTGGTGGTAAAGAGAAGATTACCTTGAGCAATGGTGAGCAGCGAAGCTTTTTAGAAGATGGCGATAATGTAATCATGCGTGGTTGGTGTGAAAAAGAAGGTTTTGCACGAATTGGCTTTGGCTCAGTTGAAGGCACAATCCTGCCAGCTAAGTGATTAATTAACCAATCTTTTTAATAAATAGTTAACAAATCAAAGCGCCCAACTGGGCGCTTTTTACATAAAAATGAGTAAGAATTACAATTTTTTTCTGGCTTTTTTATCTCAAATTGCTATCTTGGACCGGTTAATAGCCAGTATTTATGAGCCATGTCAGTATTTATTAAGTCTTTTTACCACAAACTATTTCCTACCCGACAACTATTGATCCGTCAAAATGGCGAGGTTAAACATGTGGTTTTAGCGCCTTGGTTACAAATTTCAATTGTTTTAACTATTTTGGCAGCCACAGTGTGGCTGGTGACAACAACCGCTCACGTTTACTCTCAAACGAATAAAATTTCTGACATTGAAAAAAGCCAAATAACAAAACAGCAACAATGGCAACAACAACAGCAAACTCAACAAGCATTACATGAAAAGCAATTAGAGCAATTAGCAGCTCTTGAGCAAAAGCATGCTTTACTGCAAAGCATGATTGAGTCATTACCTGAGTCTATTAGCAAAGTAGCCGAGAGTGAAGCAGTTCAAATTGAAGAAAAGCAACAAGGTGATTTTCATGAACCTCTTGTTGATGACCCCCTCAGTGGTAAAAATACAGCACACCTAAACAGCTATTCAGCAGAACAACGTTTCGCCCTTTTAAGTGAGCAGTATCAAAACAATTTTACCGCACTTGAAGCGCACATAGAAAACCGACAACAACGTATTTTAGCAACACTTAAAGTGGCGGGTATTGATGATGCCATTTCAAGTCGACTACCCATTAATACGAATGACTCAGCACAAGGTGGCCCACTTAATGTATTTGATGAATCAAAAATTCCGAGTGAATTTTTAGCCATCGCTGATAAATTATTACTGCTTAATAGCCTTGAAAGCTTACTTAATGAGTTACCGCAATCTCTCCCTGCCGCAGATTATTATATTTCAAGCAGCTACGGTTTACGTAAAGACCCAATGAATGGTCGCAGAGCATTTCATAAAGGCGTTGATTTAGCTGGTTGGCATAAAACCGAAATTTTCGCACCTGCTGATGGTACAGTTTTACGCGCTGGTCGTAACGGCGGTTATGGTAACTTTATTGAGTTACAACATAAAAATGGATTTGTAACGCGGTTTGGCCACCTTAATAAAATTAAAGTTAAGAAGGGGCAAACGGTCACTAAAAATGACGTAATTGGCTTGATGGGCAGTACTGGCCGAAGCACAAGTACTCACTTGCATTACGAAGTGTTACTCAATGATAAGCATGTTAACCCTGTTAAAATTACTAAGGCGCTCGCTCGTGTTCGGTAAAAAAAAGCAAACTAATACTGGTTTAACTGGTAACCAATTAAAAAGAACTAATCACACACCTTCTATTATTTCTGAAGATATGCGTCTCACTGGCAGTTTAACCAGCCAAGGCGAAGTTCAGCTCGATGGTCGAGTAGATGGTGATGTACGTGTTAGCTTATTAGTTATTGGCATAACTGGCGTTGTTGAAGGTAGCGTCATTGCTGACAGTGTTGTTGTAAAAGGCAAGATCATCGGTTCACTCAATGCGGGTAAAGTTATCATTGAACAAACCGCAGAATTACATGGCGATATATATCAAGATACTCTTAGTATCGAAGCTGGCGCTACGATTGAAGGAAACTTAAAGCAACGCCATGAAGCAGAAACTGTCGAGCTGAAGAGCGCTGACAATGACAAACCTGATCTCACTTCCGTACTAGACACCGGCGACAGTGATTTGTCATTTTTCAATAAACAACCCGCAGAAAAAACAAAATAACTATTTCTTTTTTGTAATGTACATTGTTATATCTGCGCTGAAAACTAGCTCGTTGCGAGTGTTATAAAGCCTTACCGGCACCACTAAGTCTTCTTTATCTAACCATTGCCTTGGCATTTGTATTTCTGCAATTGCCGTAACGTCAGTATCTACTTTAGCTAAATAACTCACAGTCATTCCTTTGGGGATCCACCGGTGGGTTTTGTATGGGACGGTTGCGTCAACCATAACACCGGCACAAAGCTCAGCCAAATTACACTGTGCAATAGCATGGATAGTACCAATATGATTATGTACGCTGCGCCTATTTTTCACTACTGCGCTACAATAGCCTTCTTTCAAGTCCAAAATATATGGTTTCATCGAGCCAAAATAAGGCGCTTTAAAACATACAGCCTTAGTAAATAACCAATTACCAAATGGCATGTTCTTTAATCTTAACCATGTTTTTAAGACTGAGGATTGTTCACTCATTATTTTTCTCATGCGAATATTTTATTAATACCAAAGCTAACACATCAGACCAGTTATAAAAAGCTAAAAAACATCACATTTTATTAAGCATACTGTTAATTTAATACTCACTTAAGGTGTTTTCTACTCTTAACAATATAGAGTGCTTTCCTTTTACCTGTAAGGCACTTAAAATGTTGTTTTAAAGGAGTTCGAATGTACCCACCCAAGTCCAAACATACTATTAACCTGCTACTGATACTTGCTCTTCTTGTGATTTTTTGCCCTCTGGCAATTGATATTTATCTACCTGCATTTCCTACAATTGCACAGCAGTTTCAAGTAGGTGAAAAACAGGTTCAGCAAACGGTGGCTATTTTTATGCTAACGGTAGGGCTTGGGCAGTTAATAGCGGGTCCACTGGCAGATAAATTTGGCCGTAAACCTGTTGCGCTCGTGGGCGTATGCCTTTATGGCTTAGCTTCTTTAGGCGCTTACTTTGCACCAAACTTCAATACCATGTTAATAGCACGTGCCATACAAGGGTTTGGAGCGTGTGCAACTTTTGTAGTGGCCTTTGCAATTGTAAGAGATAGGTTTGGCAGTGAGCGAAGCGGACAAATGATCACCTATTTAAATGGTATTGTGTGTTTTATCCCAGCATTAGCCCCACTTTTAGGTGCTTGGCTTACAATTCAGTTTGGCTGGCGTATGAATTTTCTATTTTTAGCTGGCTTTGCGCTTCTGGGTCTTATTGTTACCTTACTACTATTTAAGGAAACCCGCCCTGCTGATAGTGTTTACGATGGCCATATTCTCGACTTGAGACGTTTTATTCCAATAATTACGACCCCTATTTTTCTATTTAATAGCCTAATTTGCATGGTAGCCATGTCTGCAATTTTGGTATTTGTAACACTCGCACCAGGCTGGCTTATTACAGAGCTTGGCGGAAGCGTTGCTGATTTCACTTTCTGGTTCACGATAAATGCTGTTCTGAGTATTTTTGCAAGCTTTACCATGCCTGTATTTATTAAAAAAAATGCAAATAAGGCGTTAAAGTCTGGTTTATTAATACTCATTGGCTCAGGTTGTTTGATGATACTGTTAAGTACTTTAAAAACACCTTTAGCATTAATGGCACCTATGTTTATTGCGGCATTTGGCTTTGCTTTAACATTAGGCTCTGCTGCTGGAGGAGCACTGAGTATATTTCCAAAGCAAGCGGGAACTGCATCTGCTTTAATTGGACTTATGCAAATGAGTGGTGCAAGTTTACTGGTATTTCTAACGCAACTTCTTAATTTATCGACTCCGCAATTAATTAGCGTACACTTTTTATTGCTGATACCTTTTTGCTATCTTCTTTTTAGACAGCGCACATCATAAGCCTTATTTTCAACAGTCAGTTTGTAAATAAGACGTATGAAATTTTATTTATCCATTTAGACATCTCGATATGATTATTAATTATAAAAAATAAAAAAACAGACGTTTTTATTCCCTTTTTGTGCACAATAATCCTTGTACCCACGCATAAATTAACTTATGGTTAAACAATGTTAACCACAAGTTAACCAACACGTACATCTGGGATACAAAACATGAAAAATAATAAACTTACCTTAGCCGTAATTATCAGTGGACTTTTTGCTGCAGGTAATGCATCTGCAGCAAACGACCGATATATCATTCAAGTTGATAATAATAAAAAGGGTGTAGTTAAAGCACTCGCAAAAAAACTAGGGGGTGATATTAAAGTTGATGGCAATGGTTTTATTGCAGCACAATTCTCTGGGTATGACTTAGCCAGTGTTAAAGGATTACTTAATAACCCACATATTAAATTAATCGAAGAAGATCAAAAACGATTCCCAACAGCGCTTTACAGCGACGATGCTGGAAATGCAATGCAACAACAGCTAACACCTTATGCTGTTTATCAATCACAAGCTGACCAACTGACATTTGACGCGAATGCAGGTATGAAAGTGTGTGTCATTGACTCTGGCCTAGATAGCTCAAACCCTGATTTTATTTGGGGTAATATCACGGGAGATAATGATTCTGGCACTGGTAATTGGTTTGATAATGGTGGACCTCATGGTACTCATGTAGCCGGCACAATTGGTGCTGCTGATAACAATGTGGGTGTTGTGGGTATGGCACCTGGTGTTGCTATGCATATAATCAAAGTATTTAATGCTGAAGGATGGGGGTACTCATCCGATTTAGCTCAAGCAACAAACTTATGTTCGCAAGCTGGCGCAAACATCATTAGTATGAGTTTAGGCGGTGGCGGTTCAAATAGCACAGAATCAAATGCATTCGACGCTTTTACAAATGCAGGCGGGTTAGTTGTAGCCGCTGCAGGAAATGACGGTAACAATGTACGCTCCTACCCAGCTGGATACTCTTCTGTAATGATGATTGGCGCAAATGACGCCAATAATCAAATTGCTGACTTTTCTCAGTTTCCTAGCTGTTCATCTGGCCGAGGGAAACGTGCTACAAATGACGAAACAATCTGTGTAGAAGTCACTGCAGGTGGTGTAGATACGTTATCAACCTACCCTGCTGGGATGGCAACGGCAGCTAACTTATCTGCTGATAATGTTGCATTTGATTCATCAGCAATGGAAAACTCAGGTCAAGTCACTGCTGCTGCCCATTTCATGGGTACCGGCGAAAGCATTGATACTGACGCAGCTGGTAAAGTATGCCTAATTGACCGTGGTAATATCTCTTTTTATGACAAAGTGGCAAACTGCGAAAACTCAGGTGGTACTGGCGCGGTTATCATTAACAACGAAGCAGGCATGTTATATGCGACGCTGGGTGATACCAATAACACATCTATCCCAGCTGTAGGTGCTGCATTTGAAGACCGTAATGCGCTACTTAACAGTGCCAGTATTAACATTGCTATTGGTGCGAGTGATTATGGATTTATGAGCGGTACATCAATGGCCACTCCTGCTGTTTCTGGTATTGCTGCGCTCGTTTGGTCTTTGCATCCTGAGTGTACAGGGACTGAAATTCGTGATGCATTAAAAGCAACCGCGGAAGATCAAGGCGCGACTGGTCACGATGTATACTTTGGTCACGGTATTGTTAAAGCCGCTGATGCCGATGCTTATTTAACTGCAAATGGGTGTGCAGGTGGTGACGGAGGGGGTGTAACACCTCCTGGTAATGATGACATTAGCTTATCAGCTTCAGGTTATAAATCTAAAGGTGCTAAGTATATTGATCTTAGCTGGAGTGGAGCAGCAACAAGCCAAGTTGATGTATATAGAAATGGTGCAAAGGTGTCGACTGTCGCAAATACGAACAGCTACACAGATAGTATTTCAACTAAAGGTGGTGGTAGCTACACCTACCAAATATGCGAAGCGCAAAGCACAAACGTTTGCTCTAATAACACGACGGTTAATTTTTAAATTAGCATTTTAGCTAAATAAAGCGAGCAAATGCTCGCTTTTTCTTTTTATGTAAGCTTGTTAATATAGGTTTTTATATATTACACACGATCATAATGATAAACGTTGAATTTTTATTATCTTTCCTCGCAGCCAGTTTTTTAATTGCTGTTGCTCCTGGCCCCTCTAACGCATTTCTTATGGCGCAAACATTTGCTAATGGCCGCGCGGCGGGTTTACAAAGTGCATTTGGTTTTGCCCTTGGCGGCGTAGTACACACTTTATTTGCCGTAGTTGGTTTAACGGCTATCTTAAAAGCCTCTGAGACCGCTTATGCGACGGTGCAGTATGCAGGCGCTGCCTATCTTTGCTATTTGGGTGCTAGTATGCTTAAAAGCACGTTTAAGCAGCCACATTGCAATAGTGAGGAGAAGCCTCATATCACGACCAAAAAGAAATCCAACGTTATGTTTCAAGCGATGATGACAGAGGTGCTTAACCCAAAAGTGGCGCTGTTTTTTATTGCTTTTATACCGCAGTTTGTTGATCCTACCTTATCAAGCTCAACCACATTTCAGCTGGCATTTTTTGGTTTGCTCTACCCTATTTTTGCTTTTCCTATCGACTGCACATATATTTACTTTGGCGATAAAATTGCAAATTATTTTAGAGCACATCCACAAAGTCAGGTTTGGATTGATCGAATAACAGGCGTAGTATTTATCGCACTGGCCATCAATTTACTAATGTAATAACAATAAGAGTCAATATGGAACAAAAACTACAGTCACTCCCAGCGCATAAAAATATCGCTTTGGTTGCCCATGATGGTAAAAAAGCGGCCCTTCAAGCATGGTGTAAAAAACACCACGATAGCCTTAGTCAACATACATTGTATGGCACAGGCACCACAGGACATTTAATCGAACGCACCACAGGATTAAACGTTGTAAAACTATTGAGCGGTCCAATGGGTGGCGATCAACAGCTCGGAGCAAAGATTGCTGAGCACGAAGTGCATATGCTTATATTCTTTTGGGATCCACTTGCATCACAGCCACATGACCCAGATGTTAAAGCGTTACTAAGACTTGCTGCGGTATGGAATATTCCCGTTGCCTGTAATGAAGTTAGTGCGGATATGCTATTAAGCTCAACGTTAATGAATAGTGAGCTTGAGCGTACCTTACCGGATTACGAAAAATACCTCGCAACTCGGCAAGTAGATTTATAAGTAAGCATCTGCTTACTTATAAAGCATATTTGCCCATTTGGTTAGGCCGGCGGTAACACTACCAAAGTGATCGCCGTTCACTAGGTTAATATCACCTAAGTGTTGTTTAAGTGCCGCTTTTATTAACGGTGACTGCGCACTGCCCCCAGTTAAATAAATAACGTCTGGTACAACGCCAGCCTCCTTAATCGCCTCTTTAGCTAGTGTTACTATTTGATTTATAGAGTCGTCTACGGCTAACGCTAGGTCACTTACATTCAATATTTTAGCTAAATCCGTCGCTAGAAAGTCTAAATTACAGTTAAAGCTTGGCTCAGACGATAAAGCTATTTTAGCGGCTTCGCCTTGTTGCACTAACTGATGCCCCTGTTTATTTTGCTGTAAATTAATTAAACGCTGGAAAAGAGCAGGTTCATTTACATCACGAAGCGCAGTAATAAGCTCACGAGTATGTGCTTGTGCGTAAAATTGGCTTTGTAAATTTACATCATTGATTTTGCATGCCTGCCAAAAAGGTTGATTGGGTAATGGTAAGCCAGATTTAAACGAACTCCCTAGGCCTAACAATGGCATTAAACCGTGATAGCTCAGCGCAATATCAAGGTCGTTTCCACCGATACGTTTACCGCTGTGGGCTAAAAAGTCATTATCGCGATCGCTGTTCCCGCGAAAGTCGGGGCCCATTTGCACAAATGAGCAATCACTCGTACCACCACCAATATCAATTACAAGTACTTTTTGGTTTTGCGTTAAATTACTTTCGTAATCAATTCCTGCGGCTAAAGGCTCATATAAAAATGCAACGTCTTTAAAGCCAGCACGTTTCGCAGCACGCTCCAAGATACCAATGGCTTGCTGATTTGACTCTTCACCACCCACAGCCTGAAAATTAACTGGGCGGCCTATCACAGTGTGTGTTAAGGATTGTTGTAAGGAAGCCTCAGCGCGTTGTTTTATTTTTAAAATCATTGCTGTTGCAATATCTTCAAAAAAATTGATTTGCCCTTGCTTTAATCCAGTTGCGCCAAAAAATGATTTCGGTGATTTAACAAAGTAACCTTCTTCAGGAAATTGCACATACTCGTTAATAGCTTCACGACCAATAAATAAACTTTGCTCATTAACGGCTAAATCAAGATCTGACTTTATACGTGGCAATGTATTAAGCAGGGCTTGGCGTTGGCTTTTATAATCGTGTTCGAAGGGAGTGCCAGTTAGGTTTTTAGCAACAAAATCAACGACCAATGCGCTATGGTGAGTGTAAAGTGTCGATGGTAAGTAATGTTTACCTTGCTCTAATGACACAAGTTCAACGAGGTTGTTTTCACCCATCACACCCATTGCACAATTAGAACTACCATAATCAAAACCAACTACCATTACTTCACCACATTGACGACAAAAAGGCCGCGCAATTTAGCACATTTAACACAGCTTTAAAACGTTATTCCTGCGGCCGCTGACGTAAAAAGCTGGCAAAACGAGGCAATCCATTTTTTGTATAACCATGGTAACGGTACGTTATCTTTGCCCCAATGGCCGGTGGATTTTGTCTTTGGAGGTCACTAAAGCCAGTGCCGATAGTAAACTCAATACCAGCTTCATTTTTAACTCGGATTGCACCTAGCAACCCTGAGTACTTACCTTTACCGGGTAAATAGCCAACTATAATAGCTTCATCATCAAAGTAAGGTTTAAGTTTTAGCAGTGCTGATGAGCGGCCATTTTGATGCTTGGCACTTGCAAGATGCAGCATAACCCCTTCACCACCGCGTTTTGTTATACGTTCAAAAAAAGCGGTAAGTGCTTGGTTTGATAAAAACTGGTGTTGTTCTACCCCAATGATATGTGGTTTATTAATGACTTGAACCAGCTGTTGATAATTCTTATAGCGAATACTAAATGGATTTGTTTGATCGGGCATATCAAATATACGAAAAGTTACCTTCTGCCAATCACTGTCTACCGGCTTTACTGTGCGCACAATGCCACTTAAAGCAGCAAAGTCATTATGTTTTGTCCAGAGCTCCCCATCGAGCCACACTTTAGGCAAAACACTGCTAAACCAGCGAGGCGGGTTAATGGGATTACCATTTCGGGTGACAAACTCAGCACCAGTCCAGATAGCTCTCACGCCATCAAACTTTTCACTGACTAAGTATTCAGACACATCTACTGTGTTACTTTCATCATACACTTTTGCAAGCTGTACGTGAGGTATGGTGCCTGCCTTATCGGTACCTTGGGCTAAACAAGGTAAGATTAGTGAAATTAGCCAAATATATAATAAGGTATAGAATCCTTTTTTCATTATTGTATCCTTACAAAATAGATACACAAACTATAGTTTATTTTGTACCCATTGCAAAAACTCTTGCAAATTGGCGAGCTGTGCCGTTGCTTTGCTGAAGTCATGATTTAAGGTATGTTTATTAGGCACCGCAACCACAGCAAGTTCTGCATTAAAAGCAGCTGTTACGCCGGTATTGGTATCTTCAACCGCGACGGCATTTACAGGGTTAATTGCAAGTGTTTGCAGTGCAAGTAAATACGGCTCACCAGCAGGTTTTGGGTTTACCACATCATCTTTTGTTACTACACAGTCAAACAATTCATAAAAGCCATATCCTTTAAGGATAGGTAATGCTTCATCTCGTGCACTGCCTGTCACTAATGCCATCTTCAAACCACTTTGTTTAACCGCGAGTAAGGCTTCTTTTGCAAATGGCATGAGTGGTGGCAAGTGAGTTGTGACAAATTCACTAAAATAATCATACTTTTTTTGTGCAAGTGCTTGCGGTGTAATTGATAATTTATAGTAAGCAACGACTTCTTTTGCGGCCTCTACGGTTGCTTTACCTGAAAAACGCTGACAAAACTCCTCTTCTTCATAACGAATACCATACTCGGCTAAAATGTCATTCCAGCAATTAAAGTGCACACTTTCAGAGTCAACCAGTGTGCCGTCCATATCAAATAGTATTGCCTGTAAAGTCATCGTCATTCCTTATTTAACCTGAACTCTGGTTAAGAGATGTACTAGTGTATTGATATTAAATCACAAATATATTTATTAGTCTCCAGCCGGAGACTTTTAGCGATAACAAGGCGAATTTACGCGTCAATAGCTAGCCTATTGCAAGTAAATTCAACGCAGTTAGCGTTGAAAGTAGCCGCTGGAGATAGATTTATTATCCAGAGCTCAGGTTATTTAAAGCGCTAAAAAAAGGCGCACATGGCACCTTTCATTTTACATTATTGCGTCAAACCTGCAGGTGGCTCGGCAAAGGCCTCTTCACCCGTTTCAACGTCAACAAGTTCATAACCACGCTCTTTACGAACCACTTTTAATACCGGCTTTTCAAAAGCTGTTTTTAAGCGCTCACAATCCGCTTTTAATTCTTCAACCGTGTTACCAAATGGCGCTGCGCCAGTTTCAGACCAGTTAGTTACTTTACCATTTAGGTTATATTCAACTTCATGAATTTGATATTGTGCCGCTTCATCTTTTGTTGCTTCACAAAAAATTACACGATAGTTCCAAAATCCAGCCATTATTTATCTCTTTTTGTATAAATTAATTATCGCTACTGTAGCAGTAACTGCTAGCAATATAAACGAAAAAACCCGCTTTTAAAGCGGGTTTTATGTACGTATTTAGTTAACCTTAAAAGAAGTTAACTTTAAACTCTGCGCCAATAAAGCGCGGTTCATTCACGATGCCTGAGTTATTACTAAAATCAACACCGCCAATAAATACTTGCTCATCTGTTATGTTACGAGCAAATGCAGCAACTTCGTATTCATAGTCACCTGAGAACCATTTATAACCTGTGCGAACACCACCTTCAAGTAGGGCTTCACCAGTGAATTCAACTGACTCATATAAGAAGAAGTCAATTTCACTACGGTAAGACCAATCAGTGTATGCGTAAAACTCACCGTCACCTACTTCTTGTGTGTAGCGTAAGATAAAGTTAGCAATCCACTCTGGTGCGTGAGGTAAGCTGTTACCATCAAGACTAAAACCTTGAACAGTCGAAGGGTCTGTTATAGTACATGCGAAACAACCTTGCGAAAATAATGCATCATCTTGCAACTCAGTGTTGTTGTAACTAAAGTTGAATGTCGCATCAAAGTTGTCTGATAATACCCATTGTGTATCAACTTCAAAACCGTAACCCACTGTTTTATCAGCGTTAAGTAAGCGTGCTGTGTTACCAGCATCACCACCAACAGCGGTTAACTGCTGATCATCCATTTGGTAGTAAAAAACAGTCGCATTAATACGGCCACTACCGTCAAGTACATCTGACTTAATACCTGCTTCAATAGAGTTAATTGTTTCAGAGTCAGCAACCGTTACATCATCGCTAAATAAAATACGGCCTTGAACACTTGGTGCGCGGAAACCATTTGCAGCACGAACAAATAAATTTATGTCATCTGAGTATTTATAAGCAGCTGCTAAATCCCAAGATACATGGCTATCTTCTGGTGCCACTGATTTAGTTAAGTTAGCGGTAGTTGACTCAGGTGATGCATAACGCGATGCAGTAAAGTCACGTTTATCATCTGAATAACGTAAACCAGCCGTGATTTCTAGCTTATCAGTTAACTGATATTCGCTTGATGCGAATACAGCCCATGCAGTCGTTTCTTGATCTTGACGTACATAACCTGTTAAGAAATTGGCACCTAAGCCATCATAGCCGTAGGTTTCAATAACTTGCTCTTCATTATAATAAAAAGCACCTACTTGATAGTTAAAATCGCCAGCAAAGTCACTCGATAAACGTAACTCTTGTGTGTATTGATTATGTTCAGGTAATGCATCTGCCGTTTCTGATGCTAAGAATATGAAACCAGGTCCCATTTCAGGTGTTGGGCATCCAGGAACAAACGTGTTACCACAGCCAAAGCCACCATCTACATCCGCACGAGAGTATATGTCAGCACTTTCCCAGCCGGTGATTGAGGTTAATGTATGAGCATTAAAATCATATTCAACTTTTAAGCTTGCACCTTGTGATTCAACATTTTGCGTCGCAAACTGAACTGTATCTTGATAAGTAACTTCTGGGTTAAAGCCTGAACGTGGTTTATTAGTACCCATTTCAATAGCATTTGCATGGAATACAATTGGCTTACCATTTAAATCACGCGTGTGATAATTGAATAACGCACTTAAATCATCTTTTTCATATAAGAATTGCACACGTGCGGCTGTTTCTTGATAACCACCCGTTGCATCATCAATTTCATTACCAGCTAAACGGTTATCAATATAATCATCACGCTCTTGGCGTAGTAAAGAAACACGGGCAGATAAGTTATCAGTTAACCCACCACTTACAGCACCTTCAAAATCAATTGAATTAAACGAGCCATAAGATAAAGCCGCATAGCCTTCAAAATCCTGTGTTGGGCGTGCTGAATCAATTTTAACTAAGCCAGCCGGTGTATTACGACCAAACAGCGTTCCTTGAGGTCCTCGAAGAACTTCAACTCGTCCCGTATCAAATACAGGGAAACCTTTTAAAATAGGGCTTTCTTGAACAATTTCATCTACCACTAAAGAGACTGGTTGTGATGAGTTCAAATCGAAATCTGAGTTACCAAGACCACGAACATAAAAGCGTGGGAATGAACGACCAAACGAAGATTCAACGGTTAAACTTGGGATCTTCGCATTTAAAAAACGAATATCCATACCAGCAGAGCTTGCTGCTTCTAACCCGTCACCTTGCAATGCAGATGCTGCTACAGGAACTTCCTGCGCATTCTCTACACGTTTACGTGCGGTAATTTGAATAACTTCTAATTGGTTGTTTTTATCTGCAGCGGGGGCGTCTTCTGCTGCGCTTGAAAATGAAGTACCTGCTACTGCAGAGAACAACGTTGCATTAATAAGGGTTGCTAACGTAGATCTTTTCATTGCTTTCATGTTGGGGTTTAGCCTTTTTAATGCACTCTTGTTCAACGGTTAAGGTGTTGCGCCAAATTCACTCGGCGGGCTCAATCAATTTTTCGCGCCTTGAATAATCTGCGCGGACCTCTTAGTCGAGAGTGCAAAACGAAGTAAAGAGGCTGATCGAACGGACGATATTATAGCACTTCATGACACTTTTACTGCATTAATGCGTATAAAAAAAACAAGTTTTTTACAACTTTTAGCAACAACATGACGACTTTTAGACTCATTTATGCAAATATTTCACACTTTAGCGGACATATGTCCTGTATTAAATAATTGCAAAAATTGTAGCAAAAGCACAGAGTTGGTAATGGTTATTATTTCAGTTTTTATTTTAGGTCACCACTTGGGTTTACGAACTCTGGACTCGCAAGTTCGCAATTATGTTTGTTAAGTAAACAAAGAATAGCCATATTTAGTTCCTCTATTACGTCTAGATGCTTATCAAAGTCGATAGTATTTACATTACTCAATACATCGACTTGTAATACCCAAGGCGTAAACCACTTAAACTTAACTCGAGAAGGCTCATTACATATCTATTCGTGTTCATTTAATAACTGTTTTAATGCTGTTATAAAGGCATAAAAATCACTCTTCTGAGTTTTAGCCCTCAACATCAAAATTGACTATCGTTATTTACGCAAGTTATTTGACCAAAATGACGGTACACGCTAACGTAGCATTGACAAATGTGATGCATACATCCCCTATCTATCGTTGAGGTATAAGATGAATTTAACAAATACACTTTCAAAAAATTGGTCAACGCTTTTTATTCGGGGACTTATTGCGACTATTTTGGGTGTTATTACTTGGTTTGCTCCTGAGGCATCACTTAATATTTTGTTGCTAATTTTTGCTGGGTACTTTTTATTTGACGGCCTACTAAGAACTTGGGTTGCATGGAATTCAAAACAACATAATCCATATTGGCGCTGGTTATTAATTGGCGGGGTTTTATCTTTTATTACTGGGTTAGTTACTTTATTTGCCCCGAATATCACAGCCGTTTTATTACTTTATTACGTTGCTGCGTGGGCGATTGCGATAGGTGCTGTTGAAATACTTGTTGCCATTAAATTAAGAGCAGAGATAAATGGGGAGTGGTTTTTAATTATTTCCGGTGCTATTTCGGTTATTTTTGGTTTTTACTTGGTTTTTAATCCCAGCGCTGGTATTCACACTGTGCTTTGGCTGGTTGCAACTTACGCGGTTATTTTTGGTGCTTTGATAATGGGCTTTTCACTCAAACTAAAAAAGCTCAAGACACACGTTAATTGATCCTTCATACCCAAACACCTAAAAGTGCTCAATTGCCTATGTCACAGAGGCTTAAACTTTAGCTGTATTAACATCTATTAAAAAGTAATAAGCATCAGAATAAGCGCCTTTGACAAGCCCAAAGATTGAAATAGTTAAACTAAATACCCAAGCCAATTATCTATAACTTAAATTCCGCAACTAACCCATTTAATTGCTGAGACATTTCGCTCAACTGTTCGCTTGATTGATGAGTGTGTTTAGCCCCTAACTGTGTTTGTTCAGCAATGGCTGCAATTTCAGACACATTTTGACTGATGTTTGTTACAGCGGTTTGCTGTTCGCTGGTCGCTTGAGCTATTTCTTCATTAATAGTAAATAGAACGAGCACGGCCTCATCGATACTTTGCAATGTGTGTGTGCATTTTTGGCTTATTTTTAGTCCTTCTTGCGTTGCGTTTTGTGCTTGTAGCATTTGTTCAACAGTAACCTGTACACGGGTCTGTAGTTGCTCAATCATAGTTTCAATACTGCCCGTTGAGTCTTGTGTACGTTTAGCCAAGGTGCGCACTTCATCGGCAACCACTGCAAAGCCTCGTCCTTGCTCACCAGCCCTAGCCGCTTCTATTGCCGCATTTAACGCAAGTAGGTTAGTTTGTTCAGCGACTTGCTTAATCACATTCAGAATATCACCAATATGTTCTGATGCGGCCTGTAATTCAAGTACAACAGATTGCGCTTGCTCTACATTGTGTGCCACTTGAGTAATTGAATTGAGGTTATCTGCAACATGCTCTAAACCTTGCTTGCTAAGCATTTCAACTTTTTGTGTGGTGTTTAAGCTCTGCTCAGTCTGGTTAGTGACAGACTGAGCTTGTGAGCTAAGCTCCTCAATATTATTTGCAACCTGCATTGTTTGCTGCTTTTGCTCGATAATTCCCACTTGTATCTGGCTTGTTACACAGGCTAACTCTTCAGCTTGGGATGCGAGCGTACTGGTATTGCTACTAATAACATTTAAAACCCCTTTAAAGTCGTGATTCATCGCATTGAAAGCACTCGCCATACTAGATAGCTCATCTTTACCATGGCTTTTTAAAACAATGGTTAGATCTTTTGTTGCTGCAATATCATTCATGGATAATGTTAGTTTTGCTAAAGGTTTAGTAATATTACGCGCCACCAATGAAGCCAAAATGATCAATAATAAAACGTAACCCAATGTGCTGATTACGCTCACTATGAGCATTTTAGTGAATTCTGACTCTATGTCTTCTAAATATATCCCTGTGCCGATCACCCATTGTCCATAGTTTAAGCGCTGCACAAATGAAGACTTTTGTTCGAGCTCTGTTGAACCAGGTTTAGGCCACTGGTAATAGACAAACCCATGGTTATACGCTCTAGCTGTATTAACAAATTCTGTAAACGCGGTCGCAATAAATGGCTTTTCATGTTGCGTCATTGATAGGGAGTTAAGTTGAGGTTTAATAGGGTGAAGCACCATATCTCCATTGAGATCAAATACAAAAAAATACCCGTTTTCACCATAGCGGGCACTCTCTACAGTGCGTTTAATTTCACTTTCTAGTTTTTTAGGCGAATTACCATATGTATTTTGTAGTGCAGCAATCTGGTTTTGTAGATTACTAATCAATAGTTTTGCGCTGGCTTTTCGCTCTAAAAGCATACGATCTTTAAGGTCATATGCACTGTGTATTTGTAAGATAAAGATGATGATACTTGCAAATGCAATTATCAGACGTAATTTTGCAGATACTTTTAATTTATTCAAACAGTTGGTTAACAATTTCATGGTTTTTCCAAGTAATGACAACATAGAGCGAACTCTCATTAATACTTAGATTGTACCTATATTTTCAACAATTTAAATAGCCGTATAGACTTTTAACTATCTAAAAAACACTACAACGCTTTAATGTATTGATAATTATTGCCTTTTACAAAAATAACAAATGTAAACAGCTGTAACCATAGTTGTTACCGTAATCTAATTTGAACTTTGATGATGCTTTTTGCGCGTCAATGCAATTTCACCATCAATGTGAATATCGCGTTGTGGGAAAGAAATAATCACATTATACTCTTCAAATATTTTATAAATACTAAATCGAATATCACTGCGGACTTTTCTGAGCATGGTTTCAGATTCAGCGCACACCCAAAAAACAGCATTAAAAACCAGTGAACTTTCACCAAAATCATCAAAGAACACAGATGCTGCGGGAGCCGGTAATATTGATGTGTTTTCATTAAGCACCTGCATAATTAGCTTTTCCACCAGCACCACATCAGAACCATAAGCAACACCAACACTTACGGAAGAACGTGCATTGCGATCTATTAAAGTCCAATTTGTCACTGTGTTTTCTAATAACTGGCTGTTTGGCACTAGCATATGAACACCGTCGTTTCGACGGATCCGTGTTGATCGAGTTTTTATTGTTTCAACAACGCCCTTAGCGGTTCCAACCTCCAAGAAATCTCCAATCCTAATAGGACGCTCCCACATTAGAATCCAACCACTTATAAAGTTATTGATAATATTCTGTGCGCCAAAACCAACGCCAATAGCAATAGCCCCAGAAACAAAAGCAAATGCAGTTAAAGGAATGCTCAATACTTCTAAAGTCGTAAAGACAAGTATCGCTATGCAAAGCACTAAATAAATACGGGTAAATAATAGTACCGCATCTGGGCTCATTTTTTGGGCAAGTAATGCTTTCTTAATTAAGCGCCCTGTTCGCGTTACTACAAACCACATCACAAATAATATAAGGGGGACTTGGATTATTTTAGATACAGTAATACTGACATCACCGTAAGTGAACAATACATAAGTAAAATAGTAGGTAATTTGATCTAGGTTCATAGTGGTCCAAATGAGCGTAATTCAGCGTGAAAACTCTAATAAAGCCATAATACGTTTAAAATACATTATTGCTAAGGTCATAATGGCATTTATTTAAAAAGCATTAATTTTTTGTGTTAGTGCATCTTTTAACGAATTTAAAAAAGATTTCTTTATAAACATGCATGACAATCATTATTCGCATTGAGCTGAGGGTACAATGTTTATTTTTATTTCGTGATGTAGGGAGTACTTGAGAATCAATAAAGCGCAAACACTCTACAAATTCAGCCCTGTAGCCCTATCAAACACATCATATTTAGAATGTACGATAGAAAACGACGTTATGAAAACAATCAAATTTAAGCTACTTTTTGAACAAGACTGCTATTTTTATGCCTAAAACCTCCATTTTGCGCCCAACTGACTCATTATTTCGATAAACTTAATTGTATATAATCTAAAATTTGCTAAGTTAGTTGGTTAATGCCTTTGTTACACTTTAAGGCTTATTCTTATATTGGAGCTTTTATGCGCAAATCTCTCATCGCTAGCACTATTGCTAGCGCTTTACTATTATCAGCTTGTAGTTCACAACAAGTTGAAGACTCAACTGACCAAGCAACGCAAGTACAAACTGTTAGTGTTGATAACGTTTTGATGAAGCCAAGCCCACTACAATATATGGCGCCAGAATTTGATAAGTTTGGCACTAAAGACTACGAACCTGTATTCGATGCAGGTATTGCACAGCAAACAGCACAGATCGCAGCGATAGCAAATAACCCTGAGCCTGCAACGTTTAAAAATACGTTAGTCGAACTTGAACTTTCAGGTGAGCTACTTGATAGAGTATCGACAGCATTTTACAACTTATCAGGCTTAATCTCTGATAGTGAGTACCAACGTATTGCAGCGAAGATGGCTCCTGTGCTTTCGGCTCACTCAGACGATATTTATCTTAATAAAGCGTTGTTTCAACGCGTTGAAAACATTTACAACAACAAAGCTAAGTTAAGTGCAGAAGATCAAAGACTTGTCGATTTTTATTACACTAAGTTTGTCAATGCTGGCGCAAAACTTGATGAAACTCAAAAATCAAAAATGCGTGAAATTAACGCGGAACTTGCAAAATTATCAACGGCTTTCTCACAAAATGTTTTAAAGTCATTTAAAGAAGATGTGATTCTGGTAACAGATAAAAGCGAACTTGCAGGTCTATCTGAAGGACATATAGAGAGCTTAGCCGCTGCCGCTAAAAAAGCAGGCAAAGAAGGCTATATGATCACGCTTGTTAACACCACTCAACAGCCAATTTTAAGCAGCCTTGAAAACCGTAAACTACGAGAACGTATTTTCAAAGCATCTGCAACACGTGCACAAGATACAAATGGCCCTATTATCATCAAAGAAACCAACTTACGTGCACAAAAAGCAGAGTTACTTGGTTATAAAGACTGGGCATCATATGTAATGACTACCAGAATGGCTAAAACCACTGAGAATGTATACGGCATACTTGATGACTTAGCGCCAAAAGCTGTTAACAAAGCGAAAGCTGAAGCGGCTGAAATTCAAAAAGTAATTGATGCATCAGGTGAAACTTTTGCTTTACAACCTTGGGACTGGGCATTTTATTCAGAAAAAGTTCGCCAAGCTAAATATGACTTAGATCCAGCGCTAGTTAAGCCATACTTTGAAATGCAATCTGTGATCCACGACGGCATGTTCTTCGCAATGGAAAAACTTTACGGTATTACGTTTAAAGAGCGTAAAGATTTACCGCTTTATCACGAAGACGTAATGGCATTTGAAGTATTTGACGCTGATGGCAGCGCAATTGGCTTGTTCTACATGGACCCATATGCACGTGAAGGTAAACGTGGCGGTGCATGGATGAGTGCATACGTTGGTCAAAGCGGCTTAAAAGGTACAAAACCAGTTATCTATAACGCGCAAAATATTCCTAAGCCAGCAGAAGGTCAGCCAACCTTAATGACTTTCTCTGAAGTAACCACCATGTTCCATGAATTTGGTCATGCAGCGCACGGTTTATTCTCAGACGTTAAATACCCAAGCCTTGCAGGTACAGCAACAGCACGTGACTTTGTTGAGTTTCCTTCTCAAGCACATGAAGACTGGAATATTGAACCTACAGTGCTTGCGAACTACGCTAAACACTACAAAACGGGTGAGCCAATTCCAAAAGAGCTACTGGATAAAGTACTAGAGTCACAAAACTTTAACCAAGGTTTTGGTACAACTGAGTATTTAGCAGCCGCATTACTTGATATGGAGTGGCACTCATTTGGTTCTGACACTGAAATCACTGATGTGCAAAAGTTTGAACACGAGGCCCTAGAAAAGCACGGTATTGCCTATTACCCAGTACCACCACGCTATAAGTCTTGCTACTTTAGCCATACTTTTGCTGGTGGTTACTCTGCGGGTTACTACGCTTACCTTTGGACTGAAGTGTTTGCAGCCGATGCATTTGCTCACATGACTGAGCAAGGCGGCCTTACTCGTGAAAACGGTGATAACTTCCGTAAAGAAATTCTATCAAAAGGTAACAGCCGTGACTTAATGCAAAGCTACATTGAGTTCCGTGGTCAAAAGCCAACCACAGATGCATTGCTTAAGCGCCGTGGTTTAGTAGAATAATAACTAACCTGAACTCTGGTTAAGAGATGTACTAAAATATTGATATTAAATAACAAATGTTATTAGTCTCCAGCCGGAGACTTTTAGCGATAACAAGGCGAATTTACGCGTCAATAGCTAGCCTATTGCAAGTAAATTCAACGCAGTTAGCGTTGAAAGTAGCCGCTGGAGATAGATTTATTATCCAGAGTTCAGGTTAACTACTTAACTTAGCAATAAAGCCCGCACACTGTTGCGGGCTTTTTGTTATAGTAAGGCTTTAAAATTACTGATGTAAAATCATGGCCTATCTTTTTGCAACTACCCTTCTATGGGCTTTTTCGTTTAGTTTAATCGGCGTGTATCTGGCAGGCCAAGTTGATGCCTGGTTTAGCGTATTGATGCGTGTAGCCTTAGCAACATTAGTATTCTTACCGTTTTTAAAATTTAAAACCGTCCCCAAAGTTGTCATTGCCAAGCTCATGCTGATTGGTGCAATTCAACTTGGTGCCATGTATAGCTTTTATTACCACTCTTTTTTATACCTCAGCGTGCCCGAAGTTTTACTCTTTACTGTAATGACACCTTTATACATCGCGCTGTTAAACGATGTAATCGAACGGCGCTTTAACCCCCAATATTTGTTTGTCGCGCTGTTGGCAATTGCTGGAGCGGTAGCTATTCGCTATCAAAGTATTGATGAGCACTTTGTTACAGGGCTATTGCTGGTTCAAGCTGCAAATATTTGCTTTGCCACCGGACAAGTCACCTACAAACGTTTAATGGCTGACAATGAGCTACCACAACGCACTGTGTTTGGTTGGTTTTTTGTAGGTGCACTTGTTGTTGCATGTGTTTGTTTTGCTTTATTTGGTGATACAAGTAAGCTTCCCACCACCAGCACCCAGTGGGGGATTCTTATTTACTTAGGCACAATTGCCTCTGGTTTTGGTTATTTTGCATGGAATAAAGGGGCAACTCAGGTTAACGTCGGTGGTCTAGCAGTAATGAATAACTTACTCATTCCCGCCGGTATTTTGGTTAATGTCGTTATTTGGAATCGCGAAGCCGACCTTTTAAAGCTCAGTATTGGCGGCGCCATTATTTTAAGTGCTTTAATACTTAACCAACTGTTAACCTCAAAAAATAAATGAATGTATACTATAATATTCGAAGAAGATAAAATAAAAGGGAATTACTAAATGCTTCAACAAATCATTTCTAAATTTGCTATAGCTTTGGTGCTGTTAACTTTAACAGCATGTGATGATGAAAAAACTGTCGAAGAAAAAAAAGCGATAACTGTTGAAGCTGAGGATGATGAGATCAAAACTGTTAATGAAACCTTAGCTCCAGGTGTCGAAAGTATTTCTCCTAACATCAAAGAGCCCTCGTTGGCTATGCCAGACTCGGTGGAGGGAAGTGATGGTATTTCATTAGGGCAACGCCCACATTCTTTAGTTGCTGACATGAAAGTCAGCCCATTAAAAAAGTTATTAGAAAGTTGTAGTGAAAAAGAGTTTTACCGTACAGATTTTTCTATTTCGCACAGGGGGGCCCCTTTACAATTCCCCGAGCATACGCGAGAATCCTATATGGCTGCAGCCAATATGGGAGCAGGTATCGTAGAATGCGATGTAACCTTCACAAAAGACAAAGAGCTCGTTTGCCGTCACTCTCAGTGTGATTTGCATACTACCACCAACATTTTAACTATTCCTGAGCTGGCAAATAAATGCACTACCCCATTTACACCAGCCAATGCTAGTGAAGGTACATCAGCCTCTGCAAAGTGTTGTACAAGTGATATTTCCGTCGCTGAGTTTCTAACGTTAAAAGGGAAAATGGACACAGCAAATACTCACGCACTTTCGCCTGAAGAATATCTAGAAACTGCACTGCCATCTAACTCAGAATCTAACATTCAATTTGGGACTTTAATGACCCATAAGCAAAGTATCGAGTTATTTAAAAGTTTAGATGTAAAAATGATTCCAGAACTTAAAGCCCCAATGGTTAAAATGCCATTTGATGGTTTTACCCAACAGCAATACGTACACAAGATTATTGAGGAATACGAAAATGCGAATGTACCTCAAGACCATATATACCTTCAATCTTTTAGCTTAACAGATATACGGAGTTGGATAAGCAGCAGCCCAGACTTAGCAGGGCGTATTGTCTACCTTGACGGAAGAGTAAACGGTGCTGAATTTGATGCTATGGACTCAGAAACATGGATACCAAGCATGACTAAATTGCATGAGATGGGTTTAAGAATTATTGCTCCTCCAATTTGGGTAGCACTCACTTTGGATAAAGACTCAAAAATAGTGCCTTCTGAATATGCAATTCAAGCAAAAGCTGCTGGATTAGAAATTATTGCATGGAGCTTTGAGCGTTCCGGTACCCTTGAAAATGGAGGGGGTTATTATTATCAGTCGATTACTGATGCTATTTCTGATGATAGTGATATGTATACAGTTATTGATGTACTCGCCAAAGATGTGGGTGTCATGGGGGTATTCTCAGACTGGCCTGCAACCGTGAGTTATTATGCCAGTTGTATGAATATGGCAAAAAGTGAGTAATGCGCGATGCTTTGCTATGATAAGCTAATTTTTTCTCTAAAGGCGCATTATGATTATTCAGCACCAAAGCCATGATATCGAAACAGCAACGGGTACTATGCGTACCAGCGTTTATCGCCCTCAAGCCGATGGGCAATTCCCAGCGATAATTTTTTACTCTGAGATTTTCCAGCAAACCGCCCCAATTGCGCGTAGTGCAGCTATTCTAGCCGGTCACGGTTTTGTGGTATTAGTACCAGAAGTGTTTCATGAGTTAAACCCTTTAGGTACTGTACTTGCTTACGACGATGAAGGTAAAGACAAAGGCAACGCTGATAAATGGGCAAAGCCACTTGAATCCCATGACAGTGACACCCAAGCGTTAATCGATTTTGCACAAACACAACACTATTGTACTGGCTCAGTAGGCGCTATGGGCGTATGCATTGGTGGACATTTAGCGTATAGAGCTGCATTAAACCCTGCAATTAAAGCTGCATTTTGCCTCTACGCCACTGATATTCATAGTGATACTTTACCAGCACAAGCCGGTAATAATTCGTTAGAACGCATGGCCGATATCCAAGGTGAAATTCACTTTATTTGGGGTAAACAAGACCCTCACGTACCACAAGAAGGCCGCGCTAAAATTTATCAACAAGTTGTTGCCACAGGCATTAACTACCAATGGCAAGAAGTAAATGCACAGCATGCATTTATGCGTGACGAAGGCGAACGCTACGACCCTGCTCTTGCAATTACGATGTACCAGCAAGCGACAGCGTTATTTAGCCGTACTTTATAAGTTTATTTTAAGCTAGCGACTGCTGCGTTAGTTACTTTTAAGCATACCCAAAGCGGTATGCTTTTTTACAAAGTAACTTTTAAGGTAATCAATAAAGAGGCGTAACTTCTTAGACCCTGCACCGCCGGGTGGAAATACGCCATAGAGCTCTATATCTTTACTTTTGTAATCATCTAATACAATTTCAAGCAAACCAGCCTGCACTTTAGGCCAAGCATCATAAAGGGGAATACGCCCAATACCGTGCCCAGCTTCAACAAACGCGGTACGTGCTGCGGCGTTATTGGTGCTTAACCCTCCTTGCATTATTATACTGTGCTTTTTACCCTCTTTTTGTAATGTTAGTGTTTTACTCCCCAACTGATACACCACCCACTTATGCGCTTTGAGTTGCTCGGGCGTTTTAGGCTTACCAAAGTGAGCAAAGTAATCTGGCGAACCACAAATACAGGTACTCATCACTGTCAGCTTAGTCGCCTGTAAGTTTGAATCATCAAGAGCCACACCACGTATAGCAAAATCAAACCCACCTTTTATGATATCAATCACTTCATCGCTTAACTGTAAGTCGATATCGATTTTTGGATACTGACGTTTAAAGTCATTAATAGCCGGTACAATTAACTGCATACCGACATTCACGGGGCAGCTTATTTTTAATAACCCTTGAGGCTCATTTTTTATGTTTTCTATTTGTAAGTTTGCGGCATTCGCTTGCTCAGTAATAACCCTGCAACGCTCATAGTAAGCAATTCCAGCCTCAGTTAATGCCATGGTGCGTGTAGAGCGATTCAGCAAACTCACCTCGAGCTGAGTTTCTAGTTTTTTTAAGTGATAACTGGCCACAGCACGAGTTAAACCCAACTGTTTTGCCGCAGCCGTTAAACTGCCTTGCTCAACGATTTGTGCAAACACCACCATACTTTTTAACTGCTCAAACGAAACTTTCATAGTCACTCCAACTCCAAACACAATTATTGTATCAATTTTTAAATCAATAAAGTTAAATTTATCATCGTTGTTTAAATGTAGCTTGGCGCATATAGTAATTAACAGATTAAAATTCATTTCATCAGAAGGAATATCGTCATGGCTAAAAAAATACTTATGGTTCTTACTTCACATGCTGATTTAGGCAACACAGGTGAAAAAACAGGTTTTTGGGTAGAAGAATTCGCTGCCCCTTATTATGCTTTCATCGATGCGGGTGCGGAAGTAACCTTGGCATCACCTGAAGGTGGCCAGCCGCCGATTGATCCGACAAGTACACTAGCCGACTTTGAAACGGATGCCACTAAACGTTATGACAACGACAGTGCAGCAAAAACATTAATGGCTAATACCCAAATTTTAAGCGAAGTAAACGCCAGCGATTTTGATGCAGTATTTTACCCAGGCGGCCATGGCCCACTATGGGATTTGGTTGATAACGCTGACTCAATTAACTTAATTGAAAACTTTATTCAGCAGCAAAAACCCGTTGCCGCGGTTTGCCACGCAAGCGCTGCGTTTTTAAATATTAAAGATACAGACGGAAATGCATTAGTTGCAGGTAAAAAAGTAACTGGCTTTAGTAATACAGAAGAAGCCGCAGTACAACTAACTGACATTGTGCCGTTTTTAGTCGAAGACGAGCTAATTAAAAAAGGTGGTGATTACCAAAAAACCGATGATTGGGGCGTGCTTGCACTAGAAGACGGCCTTGTGATCACCGGTCAAAACCCAGCAAGCTCTGAGCTGACCGCTCAAAAGCTATTAACCAAATTAGGTTAACTATCCATTTTAAAGCCTTGCCCTAATGCAAGGCTTTTCAATACAACCTTAAGCTAGGTATACTCAGGTAAATGTTATTTTAATTAAGTTTATCTATGCCAAGCAATAACAACTCATCTCGCATTCCCCCCCTGAACAGTAAGCGTTTTACCCTTTTTGGCATTATTTTGCTGTGCACTGTACTTCAAGTTATTAATAGCTTGCCGGGCATACACCTAAATAGCTTAGGTATTTATCCGCGTAGCCTCAGCGGTTTAACTGGAATTTTTTTCGCACCGTTTTTACATGGCGGTTGGACACACTTAATAAGTAACTTAATTCCCTTTGCAGTACTTGGCTGGTTAGTTTGCCAATACAGTATTAAACGCTTTTGGTTGGTGTTTATTTTCACAGCCCTAGGCGGTGGTTTGCTGGTTTGGTTATTCGGCCGTGGTAATACTCATGTCGGGCTAAGTGGCGTATTGTATGGCTTGTGGGGCTTTTTAATTTGCTACGGCTTTATACATCGCTCTTTCAAAGCAATTGCGATTAGCGTTGTTGTGGTATTTTTGTATAGTGGTTTTATTTGGGGCGTCTTACCTCAACGTCCTCATGTTTCGTTCGAAAGCCACCTCTTTGGTGCCATAGCAGGTGTGTTAATCGGCTTTTACTTAGCGAAAAAAGATAAAGCGCCTTCAACCTTTAAACGCTAACGCTCTAAGTAACCTGAACTCTGGATAATAAATCTATCTCCAGCGGCTACTTTCAACGCTAACTGCGTTGAATTTACTTGCAATAGGCCAGCTATTGACGCGTAAATTCGCCTTGTTAACGCTAAAAGTCTCCGGCTGGAGACTAATAAATATATTTGTGGTTTGATATCAATACATTAGTACATCTCTTAACCAGAGTTCAGGTTAAGTAACTAAAATGGTAGCAGCTAATACTGCTACCAAAAATGACTATTAAATACGCTCTACTGATTTAAAATACCATGGCTTTGCCGCGGCCTGAAGCTTCTGAGCCTGCATCGAGTTTGCCATCACGCTCAATGATCACATGCATATCACCAAAGCGGCGCTCATTTAATGTGTAACCCATTTTTTCAAGTGCGCTGATAACATCAGTAGCTAAACCTTTGTGGTGGCGAATCACGTTTTTAGGCCATAGCTGGTGATGAAAACGTGGGCTGTTTACAACATCATCTGCACCCATATTAAATTCAACCGCGTTTAAAATCGATTCATACACGGAGCTAATAATCGTCGTGCCGCCTGGTGAGCCTGTAACCATTTTTACTTTATTATTTTTGAGTAAGATAGTTGGTGTCATCGAGCTAAGCATACGTTTATGAGGCTGTATTTCGTTGGCCTTGCCACCAAGCGCGCCAAATACATTCATTACCCCAGGTTTTGCACTAAAGTCATCCATTTCATCGTTTAGTAAAAAGCCAGCACCAGCAACCACCACTCCACTACCGAAACCTAAGTTAATCGTTGTGGTGTTCGAGACTGCGTTCCCCCACTTATCTACAATTGAAAAATGAGTTGTTTGTTCGCTTTCATATAAGCCTGGTTTAATGTTTTCTGTGGTTGATATTTTATCGAGGGTAATCGTGCTACTGCGCTTTTTAAGGTAATCACTGGCAATCAGCTCGTTTTTTGGCACGTCAAAAAAGTCTGGGTCACCTAAGTACTCTGCTCTATCGGCAAAAACGCGTTTACCTATTTCAGCTAGTAAATGAATATAGGCAGTTGAATTATGCTCAAAACCGGCGTCGGGCTTAGTTAACTCATACATTCTCAGCCATTGTAAAATAGCGATGCCGCCTGAGCTTGGTGGTGGAGAAGTTAATACTTCATAGCCATTCCAGTTGGCTTTAATAGGAGTACGTGATTTTGCTTGATAGCCTTTTAAATCGGCTTGAGTGATTATACCGCCATGTAGTGCCATAAAATCTGCAATAATTTTAGCTGTTTCACCTTCATAAAACCCGGCTTTACCATTATCGCGAATGCGCTTTAGGGTAGCAGCAAGCTCTGGTTGCTTAAAGTTTTGCTTTGCTGTAGCGCTGGCAAAGTAATCAGAAAAATTAATAGAGACATTTTTTTTAGCAATACGAGCAATGTAACGCTCAATGCTGCTGGCAAGCTTTGGATGTACAATAAAGCCATGCTCAGCTAGTTTTACAGCAGGTTCAACTAAGGTTTTCCAATCAAGGGTGCCGTGCTTTTTATGAGCAAGCCACATACCTGCAACACTTCCCGGCACACCACTGGCATGAATCCCATATACTGAACGGTTTTTAATAACATTACCTTGCTCATCTAAATACATATCGCGATGTGCGGCGCTTGGGGCTGTTTCGCGATAATCTATAAAGTCACTTTTACCCTCTTTATGTATTAGCATAAAACCACCGCCACCTATGTTTCCGGCTTCGGGTAAAGTTACTGCAAGCACAAATTGTGCGGCGATTGCAGCATCAACGGCATTGCCACCTTGCTCTAGTATTGCTCTAGCAGCATCACTACTATAACTATCTGGCATAGCGACTGCAGCTTGACTCGTTTTTTCTACTGCGAAAAGTGTTAAATTTAGCTGAATTACAATGAAGCTCAAAAGCACTAAATACTTGGCACTGAAAAACATAGTTCACTCCTTTTTATTCTATTTTAAAACTACAATTTTTATCATTTACCCATGCTGCACTAACTTTAGACAAACTACAATTAAACCCTTTTTTGGTATAGCACAGCCGCTAACTCGCCTTGCTCATCAACATGGGTGTAATCTTTGATAAATGTCATTGCTAGTTTTTCCATGACTTTAATTGAAGCCATATTGTCTTTTAACGCCGTAGCACTGATAAAATGTACATCCGGCTGCAGGGCAATAACGCCAGCAATTGCAATAGCCGCTTCACTAGCAAACCCTTGGCCCCAACTTGAGCGTTTAAAGCGCCACCCTATTTCAATATCATGATAATTAGGCGATTCAGTAAAAAAGTCCATCGGCCTGATAAGCACCCAGCCTATGAATTCACCTGTTTGCGTAATATTGACCTGCCATAACCCCCACCCCTTCTCAATATTACGATACGCTTGCATACGCGGAATAAATACGTCCTTTATCGTTTGCATGGAGGTAACTTTACCGCGCGATAAATACTTCATCACATGAGGGTCACTGTCTAATTCAAATAAGAGCGGTGCGTCATGCTCATCCATTAATTTAAAATTTAACCGTGCTGTTCTAGGTACATTCATATTGCTCCCTGTATATTACTTGTTTACATTAACACTAACTATTTTGACTATAATGACTTTACTCAACAACGTAGTTAATAGAAACAAAATAAATTAATAGAGAACAAATATGAAAAAATTAGCCAGTTTAGTTTTAGTAAGTTCAGTTTTACTGTTTGGTTGTGAAGATGCAAAGGAAGTAAAAGAGGATGCAGCAGAAGCGAAAGCTGAAATGAAAAAAGCACTTGATGATGCCTGGAACGAAGTAAAAGAGTCGACCAATGAGTTTAAAGGGGATTCCTTGAATGAGTTACTCGACGAAAGCAAAAAGCTTGGCTTAGATATGTTTGATGACGGTAAAGAAATTGCCCTCGACGCATGGCTCGAAAGTAAAGAAGCTGCAGGTGAATTAACTGAAAAAACCAAACAAAAGGCACAAGAACTTGCCGATGAACTAAAAGAAGCGCGTGAAAAACGCGAGCAAGAAAAAAACAACTAGCTGCCAGCTAGCAACTTTTTGTGAGCACTGCTTGATAATAAAAAAGGGTAAGGTCACAGACCTTACCCTTTTTTATTTATAAGTATGATTTATTTAAAGCTCAAAATCTTTTTTAAACTTAATACCAAACTCACTACGGTCGTTACTACGCATTACACCAACAAAGCCTGATTGCTGTAAACGACCTACATCGTAAACTTCATTCAATACGTTTTCACCGTATAGGGTTACTTCCATATCGCCATAGGCATTCAAATATGAAATATTAAACCCAACCAGTTCACGTGAGTCAATTTGCTCGCTTTGGTTATAAACAGACTGACCTTGCATATCACTGCGATAAGAGTAGTTAGCGTTTAACGCAACCGTGGCACCATTATCTAAGTCAATAAAGTAAGAAGGTGCAACCATCACAGTCCAACGCGGCGTAAGTGCTGGCGAATCACCTTTGCCAATACCTTGTACACCTTCATCTACTTTTGTGATTTCAGAGTCTAAATAACCTACAGCACTGCGAATTGTAAAGTCATCCGTTACTGCAACGGTAGTCTCTAACTCTATACCTTGTGCTTTAGATTGACCTGCATTCTCAACAATTGTTACAAAACCACCGCCGGCAGTAGGGTCGGAAAATGGTAATGCCAAATCAGTGTAGTCAGTAACAAATACTGCAAGCATCATAGATACATCTTCATGAACTTGACCTTTTAAGCCTAATTCATAGTTAATAGCTTTTGTTTCATCAAACGACACAAATTGATCAGGACCACCAAATGGGCGCGGTGGGAAACCACCTGTTTGATAACCTTTTTGAACTTGACCATACACATTCAAACCATTATCTAAACGGTAAGATGCGTTTACATCCCATGTTACCGCGTCAAAATCAGCTGAGACAAATTTACGCTCAGAGAAACTTGGGAACAATGCATTGGCTTCTTTTTCATCTTTTGAGTAGCGTAAACCACCACCAATGCTCAAAGCGTCAGAAAGATCATAGCTGGCATTAATATACGCTGCGTATGAATTGGTTTCTTGGTTTATATCAAAATATCCATAGTCACCAAATGAAGGGGTTACACCATCGTTTAATAAGCCATTTGGTGTATTCCATGGACTAAATACAAATGGGCCTGAGCTTGTGAAACCGTCTTCATTAAAGTAATAAAGACCCGATACAAAGTCCATATCCGCAAATGTGCCATTTAATTGGATTTCAAATGAATATTGGTCTGCACCACCTTCTTCTGGGAATTCAGATAAATTAAGTGCAACAGCATCATCATCTAAACCACCTTCGTATTCTGACGTGCGGTAGCTTGAAATAAATTTAGCTGTGTACTCGTTATTAATATCCCATTGCGCAGAGACAGATGATCCCCAACCAGAATAAGACGTTGATTCAATACCTGCTACAGTCGTGGCTAAGTCATCAGGGTCTTTTGGCAACATATCGGCTGTAAGAAGTGGGAAATCACCGTTAGCAGGGTTTGAGCCGTCTAACGGCGTCGTAAGTTCAATTGTATAAGGAGATTGTCCTGATTCATTATCAACAGCATCTAATGATACTACCATTGAAAAGTCTGTACTTGGTTGCCATTTAATCGCAACACGACCACTGGTTTCTTGCTCTTCACCAATTTCTTTTTCTGGATTGGCTAAATTAATCGCCTTACCTACACCATCACGTTGTTTGTAAGATGCGCTAGCTGACATACTAAGCTCATCAGTCAGCGAGTTATTAAAGTATACATCGCCTGCTATACGCCCACGAGAACCGACTTTAGCAGTCGTCGTTACAATGCCTTCATCACCTGGTTGTTTAGTTATAATGTTAACTGCACCACCAAGTGTATTACGGCCATATAATGTCCCCTGTGGTCCACGTAACACTTCCACACGTTCAATATTTGGCAATGACAAGTTAGAGCCCATTTGACGGCCTAAGTAGACACCATCAAGGTATACACCTACACCTGGATCAGTAGTAATGATGTGATCTTGTAAACCAATACCACGAATAAATACAGATGCATGAGCAGCATTACCTACCCCATAACGCGTAATATTTAAGTTAGGTACATATTTACCAATATCTTCTAAGTTGCTCATATTAGCTTTATCAATCAAATTTTCACCGATTGATGTTACGGCTGTTGGAGACTCAAAAATGCTTTCTGTGCGCTTACGAGCTGTGACTTCTATTTTTTCGAAAGCATCTTGCTTTGCAGTGGTTTTTTCATCTTGAGCATGACTTGATGCAGCGAAAGCGGTAAGCATAGCAATGCTTAACTGAGATAGGTGGCGTATTTTCAATGTATTCTCCAAAGGGTACCGTGTGTGGAAATGCCTAGTAAATTTCAGGCATAAAAAAAGACGCTTAATTAAGCATCTTACCTCTGGAGGGATATTATATTTCATTTTTGTGAAAAAAGGTATAATTAACGCAGCTAAGTTAAATTAAATAGAAAACCAATTTCAAGATACTTTAATAAGTAAAATAACTCACCAATAAAAAGCATTTAACTTTCTTTTTGGTATTTCATCGCTAACTTGCCCTTTTACTACTAAAATATCTTTGAAATCAACCTAATCTATAAATACTTAGGATACACAATGAAAAAACTTCCTATTGCTATTGCACTATGTGGTGCTCTTACATCAGCAACTTCTTTTGCGGAAGTTCGCATCAATGGTTTTGCCTCAATTGTTGGTGGTAAAACAATGGATGATGATGCGACCCTATATGGGTATGATAATGACATCTCTTTTAAAAATGAGAGCGTATTTGCACTTCAGCTATCTGCTGACCTCCAAGATAAGCTAAGTGCAACGGCCCAAATCGTCGCCCGTGGTGAAAATGACTTTGACGCTGAGTTCGAATGGGCTTATTTTACATACGAATTTACCGATGAGCTACAACTCAGTGCCGGTAAGATGCGTGTGCCCTTTTACCGTTATTCAGATTTTTTAGATGTAGGTTATGCCTATCGTTGGGTAAGACCTCCGCAGTCTGTTTATAATATCCCTTTTTCAACATACGAAGGCTTAAGCCTGTTACATACCTCAACTTTGGGTGATTGGGATTCAACCGTACAAGCTATTTATGGTGGCTACGATGGCACCATTGCCGTTGTATCTGTTAATGGTGATACTGAACTTAACGACATTGCAGGTATCAACTGGACCCTAAGCTATGACTGGTTCAGTGCTCGAGCGGCTTACTTTGTTGCAGATACATCTATTGCTATTGAAAACGATACTGATACTGGCATTGCCCTTAATAATTTAGAGCAAACCTTACGTGGTGCAGGTTTCGTTGACCAAGCAAACGATATTGCCATTGATGAAGATGATGGATCATTCTTCGCAATTGGTTTCTCTGTTGATTATAACGATATTTTATTTGATGCTGAATACACTGAATTTGAGGTAGACAATAGCGCCTTAGCAAAACAAACTCAGTACTACACCTCTGTAGGTTACCGTATGGATGAGTGGACTGTTCACTTAACCTACGAAAATAACGATGATGAACATGATAGCAGCCGCTATGATCCATTACCTGAAGTACCGCCACTTAATGCTGGTATCAATCAAGTGCTAGAGGGTTCAAAAGCAAAAAGTAATGTTTATACCATTGGTACACGTTATGACTTCCATCCTTCAGCTACGCTAAAAGTAGATTTTAGCCGCTTTAAAGACGATATCACTGATACAGAAACTGATGTTGTTGCCGTTGCTGTCGACTTGATATTTTAATTGGAGTTTATGATGAGAAAATTATTTTTAGCCACTGCATTAACTGTTTGCTCATTAAACACGTTTGCTGAAGTTGCAGTGATCGTAAACCCTGCAAATACGAATCAACTTGATGCAAATGCCATTAAAAAGATTTACTTAGGTAAAAGTAAATCTTTCGATGACGGGGTAAAAGTAAACCCCGTGAATCAAGATGGTAATAACGTTGCAGACGAGTTTAACGATAAAGTGGTCGGTAAGTCCGGAAGCCAATTAAATGCGTATTGGTCAAAGCTGGTATTTACAGGTAAAGGCACACCACCAGAAAAGCTAAGTAATGACCAAGCTGTTATTGATTTTGTTAGTAGCAACACCGATGGCATTGGCTATATTGATAGCGCAAAAATCACTGATAGCGTGAAAGTTGTGGGTAAATTTTAAATTACATTGCTCGATCAAAAAAACCACCTAGCGCTTAGGTGGTTTTTTATTTTTACTCTATTAAATTTGTTTACAGCAAAAGTAATAAATCTTTAAACAAGCTCTAAATTTATTCTACTTTAAACTTCGCTGTAGCATCGAGTAAATTATCAGACAGATAATGAAGGTTCTTAGCAACATCTCTTACAGCTGCTAGTGACTGCATAGTGTCCTCAAATGACATATGCATATTCGACACATTATCAACTACCATTGCCGCTACTGAAGTTTGCTCCTCTGTTGCAGCTGCAATTTGCGAGTTCATACCATTAATTTCCAGCATTTGTTCAGCAATTTTTTCAATAGATATACCTGTATTTTCTGCCGCTGTAGCATTATTTGTTGCCATGTCTCTAGCTGAGGTCATCGCATTGACCGACTCGTTTGCAGCGCTAGTTAAGGTATTTAGTAGCTCACGTATTTCGTTGGTTGATTTAGCAGTTCGTGATGCAAGCTCTCGTACTTCATCTGCAACAACTGCGAAACCTCTACCCTGTTCACCGGCACGAGCGGCTTCAATGGCAGCATTAAGTGCGAGCAAATTAGTTTGCTCCGCAATGGCTGTTATTACATTTAAAATTTGAGTCACATTTTTAGTATCATCAGCTAATTTATTGATGGTAGTAGCTGCATGGTTTATTTCATTACTTAATGTTTGAGACTCTGAAACAGCAGTTTTAATTTGGCTACGACTTTGCTCTACTTCTTGCTCAGCTGTTTGCGCAGCACGAGATGCATTAGCCGCAGATTGAGAAATGTCGCCCACGCTTTGTTTCATTTCTTCCATTGATTGTTTAACCACTTCAGCATCAGAGGCCTGCTTACTTGTAGCTCTTTCAGCTTGTTCCATGCCTTGCACTAAACGAGTGGAATTTTCCATAAGAGGTTCACACACCGACATTACATCTAACACGGAGCCTCTTAAAAGGGTTATAAAGGTGTTGAAATTGATTGCAACTTGCCCTATCTCATCCTCTGAGCGTACAGTTAACTGTGTACTTAAAGAGCCTTTGCCTTCACCTAATAACTTTAAGTTATCTGCCGCGTCACTGGCAGCAGCACCTATGCCTCGAGCAATCCAAACAGCCATGAATAATAAGAGTGACAAAGATACTAACGACACTACAAGCATTAAGGTCAGCGCTTTATCAGAACGCGCTTTGGTATTTTTAACTAATTCAAAAAAACGGTCATCTGCACGCTGCTGGGCATCTTTAAAGCTCTTAAGTACTGAGGTGTAAATCTGGGTTTTAGTTTGGGCCTGTTGCTGTATTTTACTAAAATCAGCAGTCCCATCGATCATTCCTATGGCTATCTGTGATGAAATTTTTGAATAGCTGTCTAATTGGCCACGAACTTGGCTATTAATATAATTATTACTAAGTGCAGTAATTCTATCAATATTTTCTGTTAATTGAGCAAATGTGTCAGATGCTTTATCTACCAACTCTTGCTCACCAAACGTCACTGCTTGTGTGTACAATTCATCAAGCTTTTCTAGTAGTACAACATTTGAAGAGGTTAATTTTACGATTTGATAAGATGTCTTTTCCAGCTCATCTAATGACCCTCGATTGTCATCCATCGCAACGTAATTAATCAATACAATCACAATAAATGCAATAACCGCAATACTGGTGATAGCATGGATTTTTTTTGTGATACTGATATTTTGAAAAGACATACTTGACGCCATTCGAAGTACCTTAATTATTTATAACTGAAAGTAATATCGACTTTAAAGCCTAATTCATTAACTTTAATTTTAATATATATAGATTTTTAAATTCGGTATAAGTAACGAACCACAAAATAAGAAGTAAGTCGGTTTAATCTGTCTGAATAAAGTTTTTAATATTAATAAACACATTAGCTTATAGTTAAACATTAAGCAAAAAAATGCCTTGTAAGTTGGCCATTCTAAAGCAATATTTTAAGTTATTGTAAAATATTTTATTCTGGGCTGTCGCTATTTAATAGCATTAATATTTTAGAGCATATTAGACTTGTCTTAATACTAATGGATTTAGAAGAAAAGACTAGATGAATATAAGGATATATGTTGGCTAGAGTACTGACATATAGAATATTTTTAAATGATTAATAGCTGCAGATCAAAAAAACCAGTAACATCACTGCTACTGGTTTTATAATATGGTGCGGTTGGGGGGACTTGAACCCCCACGCCCGAAAGCACTACCCCCTCAAGGTAGCGTGTCTACCAATTCCACCACAACCGCATTTTTAAAGTTTTCACTTTATTTGTTAAACTTCATGATTTACTTGAGGATTGTAAATCGTTTAACACTATATTAAATTATTTAGTTAGGTACGTCAGACTTCTCATTAGTAGACGTTACTGGAACGTCATCTTCTGCAGGAGAAACGGTCTCAACTGCTGGAGCTGCTTCTAGGTTTTCCCACTCATCACTTTTCTTAATTTGATTCGCAGTCAGGTTGCCTAGCACGATACTTAGAACAAAAAACACTGTTGCCAAAGCCGTGGTTGTTTTAGTCATAAAGTTACCTGCACCTGAAGAACCAAAAACAGTTCCTGATGCGCCTGAACCAAATGACGAGCCCATATCTGCGCCTTTGCCCTGTTGGATTAAAACCATACCAACAAGTGCTATTGCTATAACTAAATACACTACTAATAAAATTTCGTACATCTTATACGGTCCTTTTTGCACTCTCACATATCGCAGTAAATGAATCTGCTTTTAGACTAGCACCGCCTATTAAGCCGCCGTCTATATCTGGTTGTGCAAATAATAATTCGCTATTTTTTTCATTTACGCTGCCACCATAAAGAATGGTCAGCCCTTGTGCTAAATCGCTATCTAAATCAGCAATTTTATCACGGATAAATTTATGCAAATGCTGTGCTTGTTCAGGCGATGCAGTCTTACCTGTGCCAATGGCCCAAACGGGCTCGTATGCTACCACAGAATCTTTCAGTGCTGCTAGGCCTAATTCATTAATTACTGCATCAATTTGCGCAGCAACTACTTGTTCAGTTTGTCCTTGCTCACGCTGCTGTTCACTTTCACCGACACAAAGAATAGGCGTTAAGCCAACTTGCTGTGCACGAGCAAACTTTTTAGCAACAGTGCTATTGCTTTCACCGAATATACTACGGCGTTCTGAGTGACCCACCAATGTATGGCTAGCACCTAAATCTTTAACCAACTGAGCGTCAACCTCACCGGTAAATGCGCCGGGTTGATTTTCAGAAACTGTTTGCGAACCCGTTGCTATACCACTTGCGACTAGCGATGTGATTAACGGATAAGGTGGAAATATTACAACATCTAAATCGATAGATTCTACGTTTTTGATTGCATTAGATAACTGTTCAACAAGTTCTAAAGAACCGTTCATTTTCCAGTTTCCAGCTACCATCGGCTTGCGTAATGCCATTTTTCCACTCCAGATTAGAAAGCGGGCGAGATAGTAACTCGACTCGCCCAAAGTTACAAGAGGTTATTGTTCTTAATCAGTTTGTTTGCTCATAGATTCGACAACACCCGCTATTTTTCGAGCACTATCAAGCACCATTTTCTCTTCTTCAGCTTCAACCATAACGCGAACCACAGGTTCAGTACCTGATTTACGTAGTAAAACACGGCCTTTGTCTGCTAATTTGGCCTCAACCTCAGTAACTGCGGCAATTACTTCAGGTGCTTGCGTTGGATCAGTGCCTGCTTTGTAGCGTACATTAATCATTTTCATAGGATATTTAGTAAAACCTGCACCTAAATCTTTTAACGTACGGTTTTGCGCAACCATAGCAGCAAGTACTTGCAGGCTTGAAATAATACCATCGCCCGTACTAATTAAATCTAGATTGAGTACGTGGCCAGAACTTTCGCCACCGATTTTCCAACCTTTTTTCTGTAGTAATTCCATTACATAGCGGTCGCCTACTTTACTTCTTTCAAAATCAATACCTTTGGCTTTCAATGCATTTTCAAGGCCCATATTTGACATCACAGTGCCGACAACCCCGCCACCTAGCATATCGTCTTGCGCTGCTTGGCATGCAATAATATACACAATGTCGTCGCCATCAAAAACACGTCCGTTGTGGTCAACCATCATTACACGGTCACCATCTCCATCGTAGGCGATACCCACATCGGCATTATGCTCTAATACTTTACGTTTTAGCGCATCAACATGTGTCGCGCCACACTCTAAATTGATATTTACACCATTTGGTTCACACGCATGGCAAATAATATCAGCGCCTAACTCACGCATAACAGAAGGGGCAATGTGATAAGTTGCACCATTGGCACAATCTAGAACAATTTTTAAGCCCTCTAGTGATAAACCTTGTGGGAACTGGCTTTTGCAAAACTCAATGTAACGTCCATCAGCACTTTCTAAGCGCTTAGCTTTACCTAACTTGTCTGATGCAACACATGTCATAGGCTCATCAAGCATTGCTTCTATTTGAAGTTCAACATCGTCGCCTAACTTTAAGCCACGACCACAGAAAAACTTGATGCCATTATCGTGGTACGGGTTGTGAGAAGCACTAATCACAATACCCGCTTCGGCACGAAATGTTTGTGCAAGGTAAGCTACAGCAGGTGTAGGCATTGGACCTAATAAAACAACATCAATACCCGCGGCGATTAAACCTGCTTCTAATGAGGTTTCTAACATATAACCAGATATACGCGTATCTTTACCTATAATTACTTTTTTTGTGCCTTTTGCAGACAGAACACGTCCTGCAGCCCAGCCTAGTTTTAGTGCGAATTCAGGGGTGATTGGGTATTCTCCAACCATTCCTCTTACACCGTCAGTACCAAAATATTTTCTATTACTCATTAGGTTGTCCTTGTTCGCAAGCTTGCCATACAGCAAGCACATCTGCAGTTTCTTTTACATCATGTACACGGATAATTTTTGCGCCATTTTGCGCAGCGATAAGTGCGCCTGCCAAACTTCCAGCTAGCCGTTCATCAGTATTTCTATTTAACAAATTACCAATCATTGATTTACGAGATAGACCAGCTAATACAGGTAAACCAAAATGATTAAATTCATCAAATCGCTTTAATAGTTCGTAATTATGAGCCAGGCTTTTGCCAAAGCCAAAACCTGGATCTAGGATAAGTTGCTGTGCCTTAATACCCGCTGTTTTGCATGCTTCAATGCGTTGCTTAAAAAAATGATTGATATCTGCAAATAAATCATTGTACTGCGGATTACTTTGCATGGTGCGAGGCTGACCTTGCATATGCATTAAGCAAATCGCCACATCTTTAAACTGGGAAGCTACGCTAAGCGCATCAGGCTCTTGTAGAGCCCGCACATCATTTATAATATCAGCACCAGCGAGTAATGCTTGGCGCATAACCTCGCTTTTACTGGTATCAATTGAAATAATACATTCACTAACAGCTGAATCTGAGTGGGCTCTTATTGCATTAATTGCGGGGATTACACGTTTTAACTCTTCTTCAAGCGTGACATCAGGAGCACCCGGACGGGTCGACTCACCACCAATATCTATTATGGTAGCACCATCGCTAAGGAGTGTTTGAGCTTGAATGACAGCGCTGTCTGTTTGATAGTATGAGCCACCATCTGAAAAGGAGTCAGGTGTAACATTTAAAACCCCCATAATTATTGGGGTGTCGAGGTGCAACTTACGACCCCGAGGTAAATTAACTGTGGTCATTTTTCACCTTCAATACATCCATTGCATTGATTATTCTTTTTGATACAAAAAACCCCGGTGGCCCGGGGTTTTTTAACTACGCTATTTTAACTATTATTCAGCTTTATCATCAAGGTTTGTTTCATCTTTTTGCGATGATTCTTGATCTTTATTCTCAGATTCAGCCTTTTCTTGAGCTGGTTCTGGTTTTTTAGCGTCGGTGTCACGTCTATCATGTGCATCGCGAGGCTCGCGCACTGGTTGACGTGCCATTAAGTCATCAATTTGTTTTGCATCAATTGTTTCATACTTCATTAATGCATCTTTCATTGAATGTAAGATGTCGATATTCTCTTTAAGAATATCCTCAGCACGTTGGTAGTTTCTATCAGAGAACAAACGTACTTCAGTATCAATTACTTTTGCAGTTTCATCAGACATGCTCATAGCACGGCCACCGCCGCCACCCATGTACATTTCATTCTGATCTTCTGCATAAAGTAATGGCCCAAGTTTCTCACTTAAACCCCACTGCGTAACCATTTTACGGGCAATATCTGTTGCCCGTTCAATATCGTTACTCGCACCTGTGGTTACTTTATCTTCACCGTAAATAAGTGCTTCAGCAATACGGCCACCATACAGACTTGAAATCATTGATTCGAGCAATTCTTTAGAATGACTAACACGGTCTTGCTCTGGTAAGTACATAGTTACACCAAGGGCACGGCCACGAGGAATAATAGATACTTTATAAACAGGGTCGTGCTCTGGCACTAAACGACCAACAATCGCGTGACCCGCTTCATGATAAGCTGTCATCTCTTTTTCTTGCTCGCTCATCACCATGGTCTTGCGCTCTGCACCCATCATGATTTTATCTTTAGCAGCATCAAACTCAGCCATGCTAACTACACGCTTGTTACCACGGGCAGCATATAAAGCAGCTTCATTAACTAAGTTTGCTAAATCAGCACCAGAGAAACCTGGCGTGCCGCGGGCAATAACAGCCGCTTCTACGTTGTCGCCTAAAGGCACCTTACGCATATGAACTTTTAGTATTTGCTCACGACCACGAATATCAGGTAAACCAACCACAACTTGACGGTCAAAACGACCAGGACGAAGTAAAGCTGGATCAAGTACGTCTGGACGGTTAGTTGCGGCGATAACGATAATACCTTCATTACCTTCAAAGCCATCCATTTCAACTAGCATTTGGTTTAGAGTTTGCTCACGCTCATCGTGACCGCCGCCCATTCCTGCACCGCGCTTACGACCAACAGCATCAATCTCATCTATGAAAATGATACAAGGCGCCGCTTTTTTAGCTTGTTCGAACATGTCGCGTACACGAGATGCACCAACACCCACAAACATTTCCACAAAGTCAGAACCTGAAATTGTAAAGAACGGAACTTTTGCTTCACCGGCAACCGCTTTTGCCAATAATGTTTTACCCGTACCAGGAGGACCAACCATAAGTACCCCTTTAGGAATACTACCGCCTAGCTTTTGGAATTTAGAGGGATCACGTAAGAAATCCACCAATTCGGTCACATCATCTTTCGCTTCGTCACAACCGGCAACATCAGCGAATGTAGTTTTAACTTGGTCTTCACTCATTAAGCGTGCTTTACTTTTGCCAAACGACATCGCGCCTTTACCGCCACCGCCTTGCATTTGACGCATGAAGAATATCCATACACCTATAAGGAGCAACATCGGGAACCAAGAAATTAAGATGCTTGCTAAGAACGACTGTTCTTCAGGCTTAACACCTTTGACATTCACATCACTTTTTAATAAGTCATTTAAAATGTCTTTGTCGTAAATAGGCATAATGGTTTGAAAACGCTCACCATTAGTTTTAGTTCCGGTGATTGTGCCACTGGTACTTTCGATTGCCACTTCTTGTAAAGAGCCATTTCTAGCATCTTTAACAAATTGAGTGTAACTAGTTTGACGGTCAACTTGATCGCCACCATTAAAGCTCTGAAAGACTGACATTAGCACAACCGCTATAACCAGCCAGAGTATTAGATTTTTCGCCATATCGCTCAAGGTGTTAACCTCTTGTATCCAATTAATTTAAATTCAACTTAACGCCAGACAACTGTACTACAGTTTGTAACCTGTCGCTACTATATATACTTCGCGAGATCGAGCACGTGAGGCGTCGGGTTTGCGTATCTTCACTGTTTTAAAACTATTACGTACATCTTGCAAATATTGATCAAACCCTTCACCTTGGAAAACTTTGACAATAAACGCACCGTTTTTCTTGAGTACTTGATGACACATATCCAGTGCAAGTTCGACTAGGTACATGCTTCCGGCCTGGTCAACTGAACTATTACCGCTCATGTTCGGTGCCATATCTGAAAGTACTACATCTACATTTTTGCCACCGATACGGTTTAGTAACGCATCAAGGACTGCTTCTTCTCGAAAGTCTCCTTGTAAAAAATCGACACCCGCAAGAGAATCCATAGGTAATATATCACAAGCAACGACTTGGCCTTTGGCACCAACTTTTTCTGCTAGATATTGTGACCAACTACCTGGTGCGGCACCTAAATCGACTACGGTCATTGCTGGGCGTAGTAATTTATCTTTATTTTGAATTTCATCAAGTTTGAAAATCGCACGAGAGCGCCAACCTTTCTTTTGGGCTTCGTGAACGTAAGGATCATCAAAATGTTCCTTCAACCATCGCTGTGAACTGGCTGAATGTTTTTTATTTGTCATAAATTAACACGCAACTAATTAGTAATATTCTCTAGATGGCGTTAGAATACCCTTAATTCAAGCCATATTCAGCAAAATTTGTAATAACATGAAATTATCGAACAAACAAAAGCAGTTTTTAAAAGGTCAAGCACATTCTCTTAAGCCCGTTGTACTTCTTGGTTCAAACGGTTTAACTGAAGGTGTTGTCGTAGAAATTCAAAGCGCTCTAGAAATCCACGAGCTAATCAAAGTTAAAGTACCAACTGATGATCGTGAAACTAAAGCACTGATTTTTGAAGCAATTGTACGTGAAACCGGTGCAGAGAAATTGCAAACTATCGGCCATACTATTGTGCTATACCGTCAAAGCGAAGAGAAGAAGATTCAATTACCTCGTAATTAATTTTTCCTTTTTGAAAAAAAACCAGCTAGTGCTGGTTTTTTTATGCTCATAATTTATTCAGTATAAAATTGTAAATAAATGTGCGTCCATTACTCAAATCTCATTTTTAAATCACTTAAATGATAATTTTGCCCCGTTCGCTGCAGTAAAAAATAACGTGAAAACTCCGACTCAGGCATTTCCTCGACTGTTAACTCAGAAAATAGTTCGGCTAACTCTACGCTTGTATTACTGTGACCGATAATAATGACCGTTCCATCCATCGTTAATACTTGCTTACCAAATTGTGCTAAATCACGGGGACTATATAACTTTACCTTAACCTGAAAATCTTTAGCTAGTGCATTAGCTGTTTCAAGTGTGCGATTATAATTGGTACTATATAAAGTCACAGGCTCCCCAATTTCAATCAGGCTAGATAGTTGATTCGCTCTTTGTTTGCCAGCATCTGTTAAATGCGGGTTATTACCTTTGTGTTTTTCGCTGTGGCGAAACAAATAAATACTCTCTGGGGCTGCATGCACAAAGCACGTGCAAAATAACATTAAAAAACCGACTAAGTATCTCATCCTTTTTCCAACTGTTGTGTGTTTTGTTTTTTGTATTCAAGAACACGGTTAATAAACTCAGTTGTTAGCTCATTAATAAGCCCTGTTTCTGCGTTTAAAACTAAGCTGAACCCTACGTTAAGATGCGGCATGACCACAAGGTCACTGCGATACCCTTGTACCCAGCCACTATGGTAATAAAGTGTCTCATTATCATAATTGTAGACGCGCCAACCGAGACCATAATAAGCCTCCTTTAGGTGCTTTCTCCAAACTCTACGTCGTAATTCTTTTTTTGTTCGTGTGTAGGGCCTTGCCTGACTAGCTAATACTTCAGAAGAAAGAATACTCGGATATACACCAAGCTGCGCTTTTAACCATATAGCCATATCGCTAGCACTGGCATTCACACCTGCAGCTGGAAGTACTTTATAATAATTTTTTTTCAGCCTTGCAGTATGCCATCGTTTACGCCCTCTCACATGGGGATGAGCATAATTACTATCAACCACCATATTGTCATACCCTAGACTAGCATTTTTCATTTGCAATGGCGCAAATATAAACTCATTCAACCAATGAGAATAATCCATTTGAGTGCTGGATTTAATCACTTCATCAACCAAACTAAACATCACATTTTGATAGCCATAACATTGACCTGGCTGACATATAGGCTTAACACTTAATAGTTTTTCAACAATATCAGGATAGCGCATCCTTGATTCGATTAAATTATCATACGCATTTGGCACTAGGCCGCCAGAGTGACTTAGTAAGTGGTACACTTTTAAGTTGTTTTTATAGCTTGTGTTACTTAGTTCTGGAATATATTTACTGACGGGATCTTCTAGTGAAAAGCGCTTCTCATTAGCAAGCTTTGCAGTTAAAGACCCTGCAAATGTTTTAGAGACAGATGCTAAGCGAAAACGTGTATTTGTATCAACTTGCTGACCCTTGTGTAGTTTAGTAACACCGTAACCCTTCACAAACTCACTGTCTTGACCATAAACAATAGATAATGCAGCACCTGGTATGCCTTTGCTTTTTAACTTGATTGATAAGTGTGTGTTGTAATCATCAATCAACTTATCCCATTGAGCATCCTGACTAGAACAAGTGTATGAAATAAGTGATAAAAAAAAACAAAATAATAATAGTGTTGAAGACTTCATTTTTATTATTTTAACTATATTAAGAAATTTCTTAGCGCATAATAACATGAACTTTTACCAAGACTAACGTACAATATTCGCATTAATATGTTCTTAAGGGTTTATTGTGCTTATTCGTTTTATTTTTATTGCTTGCTTATTACTGACAACGACTGCATGTACTACAGCACCGCCGCCTGTTGCGGATTCTTTGCAAATGCCACAAAAACCTTTGTTGAAAACCCAGCATCATCAAGTAAGTTATTCAACTGTTCACAACTCACCAAAAGTGAAGTCAGTTCAGTTACCTGCACACAAAGTAAAACGTAATCAAACAGTTAAGATTGTCGCAGATAAAACGAGTGTTACAGATACCTTGTTCTCACAAATTGCTGATGCGCTCAAGGACATAAATCTCAATGTTGTTACACAAGGCAAAAGCGATTACACATTGTCAGTGCATCAACTAGAGCTAAACTTTGTTGAAGATACTAAGTATCAAATAGATACACCTAAAACACCGCTCTCAACATTTGAAAAAATTGCACTACTTTACCCAACCCAACAATGCGCAACTATAAATGCAGATGTGAGTATGCGTCTCACACACAGATCATCAGGTGATGTAGTCTGGTTTGGTAAATCAGCGATCGACAGTGCAAGTTTTCATCGTGAACCTCTTCTGTATTCTTACCAACAAGAACAAATCATTAGCAACGAGCTTGAAATCGCATCATTTATCCATCAACAAAATACCGAACAAGCTCGCCGTGCGCGCGCAAATCAAGAGGTGAGTATTCCACCTTACAAAGTAATGAGCAAAATGAGTAGCTTGACTAAATTGCAAGGCCCATGCAATCGCACAGAGATAAGTGCACTAACTCCTATGATGCAATTTTATTTGAGTAGTATTTTAATCGACAAAATCAAAGTTCAGTAAGCAAAAATTATTTGCTACATTTTTTTACAGAAAAAAGGCAATCTTTGACAATATAATACACTTACTTACTCAACCTTAGTTACAGGGAAAGCAATGCTGCAAATTTTAAATAAAACACCAACTTTAATTTGTATATTATTAGTTATGTGTTTTTGGAGTGATGCAAGCATTGCAAGTAATCGATATTACGCCGATAACACCTTAAAGCCAACGAACGGGTTTGCTTGGGACTGGAGTGCTGGAGCCGGTTATTATATTGAAGATTCATACCTTGTTGGAATGGACTCTTATAATGATGGTTTAGAGCTCGATCTTAACTTAGCCATATCTTACGATCGCTTCTACCTCGATATTGACCACAGCCAGCTCAGTGGCGGTGTCATCATTGGGTATAGTTTAATTGAACGATATGACTGGGAATTGGATATTCTTGGTACAAATGTTCAAGCTGGATTTGATGAGACTGGTTTAGATTTTTACAATACAGGTACCATTGACGAGCTGGAAGGAATTCTAAGCCGCAAATATGACTTTAATACCGGATTGCGTTTAACACGACGTTTCCAAAACTCTCAAATTTCTGTTGAGTATCTCCATGACATTTCCGGCACACATAATAGCTGGGTTATTAACACCTTTTTTAGCCACATACTTCCTTGGAAAAATTGGGAGTTCCGTTCTGGTGTCGGTTTTAGTGCTTATTCTGATGATTTTACAAACTATTATTTTGGCATTTCACCAGAAGAATCAAAGCCAACAAGGCCTATTTATGAAACTAGGACCTCCGGCAGCATAATTTTTGAATTTCACGCAGAGTACCCCTTAAATAGACACTGGGTGTTTTTAACAGGCGTATTGTCAACGTGGTTCACAAATGAAATATCTAATAGCCCAATCGTTTCACAAGGCTATCAACACAAAGCCATGGTAGGCGTGCGATATGTATTCTAAAACATTAACGCTTGTCTTATGTTTGTTAAGCACCAAATCTTTAGTGGTAAGTGCTGAGCAAATTGAACAGAGTGATTTTGTTGCAATACCTGATACCTGTGTTGCACTACGTGAAGGGCGAAATTGCTACGCTGACATCGAAATCAATTGGCAACGCCCTGAAATTGGTAATTATTGCCTAAGAGACGCTACCTCAAAACATATAATGCAATGCTGGCTCAGACAAAAATCAGGGCAGTTTCACTATGCTTTTGATTCAGTTGAAACAATTGCATTTGAGCTAATCAATAGTGATAGCGGCAAAATCATTGCTAAAACACACGTTCAATTACAATGGGTTTATCAAAACCGTCAAAAAAAACGTCGCTGGCGATTGTTTTAAAAAGAGAAAACTATGGATAATTACGGCACAATTTTACTTGTTGAAGATGACACGTCCCTTGCTCAATGGGTTGCAGAGTATTTAATTGAACAAGGCTACACGACGCAAATTTGCTCTCGAGGCAATCTTGTTGTTGAACAAGTTAAACAATTCTCACCTGATTTAATCTTGCTTGATATTATGTTACCAGGCCAAGACGGCATTAGCGTGTGCCGTGAACTCAGGCAGTTTTATAACAAGCCAATTATTATGCTTACAGCTCGTGATGAAGAAATGGATGAAGTTATTGGACTTGAAGTCGGTGCCAGTGATTACATAACGAAACCTGTAAGGCCCAGAGCACTGCTGGCACGAATTAAAGCGGCCCTGCGCATGAATCATGACAGCACAGAACAAAAAAATGATTCATCTCTTATCGAAGTTGGCGCATTAAAAATTGACACACAATCACGCAATGCATTCATTAATGGCGTAGAACAATCAATTTCCAGTGCGGAATATCTTCTACTGAGCTATTTAGCATCAAATGCTGGACAAGTAGTTTCGCGCGACGCCGTATTTAAAGCTACTAAAGGGCGAGAGTATGATGGCCTTGACCGCAGCGTAGATGTGCTTATATCAGCATTACGTAAAAAGTTTAATGACGACCCGCAACACCCTGAAAAAATCAAAACGATTTGGGGTAAAGGTTATTTACTCGTTGCAAGCGCATGGTAGTAACGTCATACCTTTATAGTAGTAAATATCAATGAAGAAGTTTTATATTTCACTACTAGGCAGTGCTCTTTTGTCAATCGTTGTGCTTGGTTGGTTAATAGATGCCTTTAGTCAACAAACCCATTCACCTCAAGATGAATTTGCTTTGCAAAGCAAAATCTTAATGGGTTTCAGTCAACAATTATTACAGATAGCCCCTGATAAACGCAGTCAATATACGCAGCAACTAGCAACGCAATTCGAATTACCCCTTACCTATCGAGCGACAGAGACATTAGCATTACCGAATTCATTACTTCAGCAAATGAATAAAACGGGTGGATTAATACTTGAAGACCAACAAGGGTTTTATTTGTTATATAGCAACGATCAGCTAGCACCGTTTCATTTAAAACTTCGGTTAGAAAAAACAATCGAACAAATACAGCAAAATGATATGTTACTTACCTTATTATTTTATGCGGGCTTATGTGTATTTATGGGCTTTATAATTGCCCCACTCGCTAAACGTTTAGGGGTCGTAAATGAGGCTGCAAAACAGTTTGCAAGTGGCAATTTACAAGCACGTATTCCAGTCTCTTATTTTACTTATATTAAAGACGTTGAGCTCACTTTTAACAGAATGGCTAGTCAAATAGAAAAGTTACTCGATGAGAATAAGTTAATGGCATCAAGTTTATCTCATGATATTCGCACACCGATTGCTTGCTTACGATTTGGCTTAGATGCCACGCTAGACTGTGACAACGAACAACAAAGGCTGCGCTATTTAACGCGAATGGAGTCTGATTTAGATCAGATGGAGTCTATGCTTAAAAGTTACTTAGCATTTGCGACATTAGAACAAAAAGCAACACAGCTTAATTATGCTCATACAGAATTAAACGATTACCTAAAAACAATTATTGCTCAGTTGGAGCCTAAAATAGCCAAACATAACATTGATGTTGAATTAAGTTGCAAAGACATTTCCGTGTATGCTGACCTCCATTGGCTCGCCCGCGCAATTTCTAACTTGTTGAGTAATGCATGTGATTTTGCAACCGAGCATATCATTATCCGCGCCCATAAATTGACGCATTCAGTGGTTATTACCGTTGAAGATGATGGTCCAGGAATAGAAGAGCATAACTGGCATAAAGTGTTCACTCCTTTTTTTCAGGAACAAAGTCACCGAAATAGAGAAGCGCAAAGTTATGGTTTAGGCTTAGCTATTGTTGCAAAAGTAGCCGACTGGCACCACGGTTCAGTGACTGTAAGCCGCAGTAAACAGCTAAAAGGGGCTTGTTTTACATTAAAAATCCATAACACAAATAAAATGTAACTATTCTGTTACAGTTTACATATGCCAACGAAGTGGTTTTATTATTATATTCAGCGAGTTAAAAACATAAAAAACTACTTCCCTACATAAAAGAGTATTAAAATTAAGCAATCAACATCCCACTATATTGATATAGAACAATAAGTGCTTTTTATTTATATGCATATAAAGTAGATTGTCATCGCCGTTAAAAAATAGAGAAGTAATAATAATTATGAGCGCAGTTAGAGGGGAGTTCAGCTCCCGTTTTGGATTCATTATGGCCGCCGCAGGCTCAGCGGTCGGATTAGGTAATATTTGGGGCTTTCCCACTCAAACAGCCAGCAATGGCGGCGCAGCATTTTTAGTTGCCTACTTGATTCTTGCTTTTTGCCTAGCCTACCCAGCTTTAATGGCTGAGTTGACAATTGGCCGTCATGGTCAAGCAAATGCGGTATCATCACTACGCAAAATATCTAATACAAAATCACAAAAGCGATTTGCGTTTATAGTGGGCTTTGGTGGCATTATTTGTGCTGGTTTAATTTTAAGCTTCTACGCAATAGTTGCAGGTTGGATGATAAGCGCAACCTTAGAACCGATTGCCACATTAACCGGGAATCAACCTGTTACTAATTGGCTAAGTGAACAATCTTTATCAAGAAACTTATTGTTTACAGCAGGGTTTATTATTTTAACTGTGGCGATTATCAGCCGAGGTGTGGAAAACGGTATTGAGAAATGGTCAAAACGTCTAATGCCAGCTCTGTTGTCAATTCTATTTGCTCTCATCATTTACGTAATGATGCAAGAAGGTGCAATGACAGGCCTTAAAGCATATTTAGTGCCTGACTTTAGTTCAATTTTAAACCCTGAATTACTTGTAAGCGCACTTGGCCAAGCTTTTTTCTCCTTGTCGCTGGGCACCAGCGTCATGATTATTTATGGCTCTTACATTAGCAAAAAAGAAAACCTTGTTTCACTTGGTGCTTATGTCACTTTAATTGATGTATTTATTGCCTTTGTAGCGGGCCTTTTAATCATTCCTGCTATGTATGTAGCGCAAGCCCAAGGTGTTGAAATTTTTAGTGCACAAGGCGAGCTGCTCTCTGAAGACACTTTGGTGTTTCAAGTTCTGCCCGCACTCTTTGATGGTATGGGTACTATTGGTTTATTTGTTGGCTTTGCATTTTTTGCTCTAATGAGTATCGCTGCATTAACATCGTCAATTTCTATGTTAGAAGCCCCTGTTTCATACGCAGTAGAACGGTTTTCACTCGACAGAATCAAGGCTACTTGGTTGATTGGCGCTATCATAACTTTGGTCAGCTCAACTATCGTTGTTTACTTTGATACGTTATTTGGCCTAGTCATCACCATCACCACTAAGTTTGGCCAACCTTTATTAGGGCTGATGTGCTGCTTATTTGTAGGCTGGATTTGGTATAGAAACTCATTACTTGAAGAGATAAAGCAAGGGTGTCCTGATGTGGCTAACAGTGTATTTTGGAAGATATGGCCTTGGTACATTAAGTTTATTTGTCCACTTGCCATTTCATTAGTGTTTATCAATTCAATATTTGGTTAATTTACACTTTTAATAAGCGCCCATTAACTTATTGGGCGCTTTAAAATCATATCTTGATGTTCTATACCATCTTCTAAATACGGCTGTGCTATTGTTGTAAAACCAAGAGTGCGATAAAAATCCAATAAGTAAGTTTGAGCACCAATGTAAATGTCTCTACTGGGCCATAACTCAAAGCACCTTGCTATCGCATTAGCTACCAACTCTTGTGCAAAACCATTACCACGTTGTTCTTTACTTATAAGCACCCGCCCTATCGCACTATAGGTATCATCTTTTACGTAACAACGAGCATAAGCATCTAGTCGGTCATCTGTAAGCCAATAAAGGTGTTTAGTCGTGTTATCACAGTCCACATGATCTAATTCTGGGTATGCGCAGTCTTGTTCAACAACAAAAACATCAACGCGCCCCTTTGCAATCAAAAATAACTCTTTCGTTGTCAGTTCTGAAAATGACTTAGTTATCAAGTTCATAAAAATCCTAATAAAAAAGCCCAGACAATGCTGGGCTATTAAATGAAGTAAAATAAGCTTATGCAAATAACCGCTCGAGCTGATCACATAACTGAGATAAGTTTACATGGTCATGTTCAATGGTTAAATCTACATAACCATCACCACGAAACGCTCTATCAAGTTCAATTAATACATGAGTTTTATGCGCTTCTGGCACAAATGATAACTCAATTTCTTGCAGGCCAAACAAGCTACGGCTATTTGGTTTATATTCAAGTTCTTGATAACACCCAGATACTGAGCTAAACGTTGTTGCACGCAAGTAGCCTTTTTCTACATCAGCTTTAACCAAACTGAAACCGAGTTTATCCATTGCCTGCATAAAGGTATTAACAGCATCATTGGGATAAATATGGAGGTGGTCTTTATCACTTGGATCCAGTGCTAAATCAATGTCTAAACCCGTTTCAAGCCAAACGTAAGACTGGTTATAACCAGCATTAATTTCTGTTATCGGCGTTTCTGAATGTAGACGAGCTTCAAAAGGAATGTGTTTTTCTTGCCCAGGCTCTATTGTGCCAATGTCAGTAATTCGCCACTTATCTATTACGTGATTTGTGAAATAACTGCCCTCTTCACCTTCAACTTTCACTCGCGTCATTAAAGCTAAATCTAGCCCAGATATTTCTTGGCTTACGTCGCCTGCCGTGATCACAATTTGAGCATTAAACTTCTGCCCTGGCTGAAGGTGTTCGGTTTCTAAAATAGTATCAACTTTTGCTGCACCAATACCGACTGATGCAAGAATTTTTTTAAACATCTATTTCTCCTTAAGCACAGCCGCCTTAATACAGCCATACCTAAAATCCTTTGTTACTGCATCTTAACCATATTTAAAAGCTGATGTCAGCGAAAAAATAGCTATTTAATCAGTTTTTACATTAAACAATGCACTATCGCATGTTTTTCATACAAATCATGGATAGTTCAAGTGTATCTTCATTAGTCACACTATTTATTTCAAAAGCACTGAGATTTCGCTACACTGTAATAACAATCGAAGTCATATTAAGTATTATGGAACTAATTTATTTTGCAGCAGCGTTTGTCTGCGGTTTTGTTGTTTACCAACTTAAACTTCCGCCATTGATCGGCTTTCTAATTGCAGGTTTTGCTTTAAATCTTTCAGGGTTTAAAACCACAGAATTACTCAATTCAATCGCAAATTTAGGTGTGACTCTTTTACTCTTTAGTATAGGACTAAAGTTACGTGTCGCTAACTTAATAAAACCTCAAGTTTGGGCACCCGCTTCTATACATATTATTTTAAGTAGCTTACTCTTTGCTGGCTTTATGCTGCTTCTAGGTTATCTAGCGCTGCCTTTATTTGAAGAGCTTAGCTGGCAAAGCGCTTTATTAGTCGGCTTTGCTTTTAGCTTTTCAAGCACTGTTTTTGCTGTAAAGGTGCTCGAAGAGCGAGGCGAAATGGCTAGCCTGCACGGTAAGATTGCAATAGGCATACTTGTAATGCAGGATATATTTGCCGTCATATTCTTAGCAATTAGCACGGGTAAATCGCCTAATGGCTGGGCAATCGCTTTGTTTGCGTTATTACCTTTAATGCGCCCCGTAATGTTTTGGATTTTGAACCGCTCAAAACATGGCGAGCTTTTACCTTTGTTTGGCTTTTTCTTTGCCCTTGTTGTTGGCTACCATGCATTTGAATTTGCAGGGTTAAAAGGTGATTTAGGTGCGCTAATAATTGGTATGATATTCGCTCCTCATAAAAAGGCTGGCGAGCTTGCAAAGTCCTTACTTAATTTAAAAGAAATCCTACTCGTTGGATTCTTTTTAACAATAGGTTTGGGTGCAGAGTTAACAGTAAACTCTCTATTAATAGCCCTATTAATTATTTTAGTATTGCCAATAAAGGTTGCTTTGTACTATGTACTTACCAACGCATTTAAACTTCGTGCTCGCACCTCACTGCTCAGTGCTTTTACCCTTTCGAATTATAGCGAGTTTGGTTTAATCGTCTGCATGGTGGCAGCTACAAGCGGCTTGATCACCGCAGAATGGTTAGCCGTAATGGCAATCGCGGTTTCAATTACATTTATTATCGCATCACCACTGAATAAACGCTCTAACGAAATTTACGTAAAAATTGAGGCTTGGTTATTACGATTCGAAAGCCAAACACGCCTAGCGGAAGAGTTACCTGTAAACCTAAATGATACTAAAATCGTTATTTTTGGTATGGGCCGCATCGGAACAGGTGCATACGAAACCATAAATATGACACACCCAGGCGTTGTTGCAGGTGTTGACATAAAGCCAGAGGTTGTTGACAAGCATATAAAAAGAGGCCGAAAAGCATTGCTAGCTGATGCAACTGACCCAGACTTTTGGCAAAGAGTAAATCATTCAAGTGTTGAGATGATCATGCTGGCAATGCCCAAACATATGCAAAATATTTTTGCATTGGAGCAATTAAAAGCATCTGGTTATCAAGGGCAAGTAACAGCTATCGCTAACTATCCTGATCAACAGAAAGAATTAGAGGATATGGGCGTTAATTCAACATACAACTTCTATTTAGAAGCGGGTAGTGGTTTTGCTGAACATGTAAAACAAAAACTATTTTCTTAATGTAAAATATTTACCTTATTCGATTATCAGTGCCATAAAAGGTACTGATAATCATTTTCATCATTAATTCATTAACTTACTAAATATACACCTATTTACTAAATTCCCTCTAATTCAAACACCGTCAACGACATTTACAAAGCTTTACATCGAAATTAGCATTTGCCCATTAAAACAGAGTAAACTGCATTCGTTGAATACTTTGTAAGTATCTATTTTTAACACAAAATTTACGCTTATATGTGTTTTTGATACGACTTCAGTAGCGTATTTTTGTTTGTAATTATGAAAGGTTTTAGATGAAAGATAAGTTTACTATACAGCATCAAGCTGTGGCTGATGATTTACAAAGCCCAAAACTAGTTGAGCTTCAAAATCGTCTAGACGAAATTTTAGATCAAGGAATGACAGCGGTGACAATGCGTGATGTGTTATTCCATAAGATGCTTGATGTATACCAAGTTCCAAGCGATCATTTTTTTGCGCAAAAGTGAAACCCCACTGCGCATTGATGATCCTGCTATTATTATTCAACTTAAACAACTTGGCTTTTCAAAAAAGTCATCATACCAAATTCATTAAGTAAACGACGAGGCCTACTCCCTCGTACCTTATAGGCTGTTTCTTGCCCGTCACAGCCTATTCTTTCTCTCCTTGTAGTACACTGAAGCAATTATCTAGTACATTTAATTAAGCTTAACAATGAATTCTCAATTACTTAAAATAGCTATTAATACAAAAATGCCTTTTGGGAAATATGCAGGGCGCCCTTTACTGTTGTTACCAGAGCCGTATCTTGTTTGGTTCAAGCAAAAAGGCTTTCCCCAAGGGCAGTTAGGTACTCAGCTTGCGATGATTTATGAAGTGAAGCTCAATGGGCTAGAAGAAATGTTAATGCCGCTTTTAAATAGCAAAAAATAACGCTCTACATTATGAACTTATTTGTTTAAAGGCGGTCTATTAAATTGCTACTTGTTGATTTTGGTTTAAACCGTAAAAAGCGCCATCAGGCGCTTTTTTTATGTACCTCGTTTAAGCTTAGGTAAATAAATCGTCACCTTCGCACCACCTAATGTGGAATCAGACACCAAATAATCTCCTTGGTGCCAAGAAATTATTTTTGCAACTATAGCTAAACCTAAGCCAAAGCCCCCTGTTTTCTTATCTCGACTCTTATCTAATCGGGTAAACGGTTTAAACACAGCTTCTCTTTGAGCAAGCTCAATACCTGACCCATCATCTTCTACATGAATCGTTATTGTCTCTGACTCTTCTACAAGGCTCACGTGCACATGATTTTTTGCATGCTTTAGTGCGTTACCTATTAAATTTTGCATACTGCGCGCAATAAAATGAGCATCGCATGTATAGGTATATTTTGCAGGTAAAGACATTGTAAGCGTTATATCAGTCGCATAATCAAGCTTTTTAATTACGATGCTTATCAAATCAACTAAATCACATTGCTCAACCTTTATATTAGGTTGTTGGCTATCAAGACGAGCGTAATCAAGCATCTCTTTGACGAGTGATTCCAGCTCAGTAATATCAGCTTGCATTGTATCAATGTAGTTAAATGCTTTTTCGTCAGTCACTTTATCTTCTAGCATAACTAGCGCAAACTTTAAACGTGCTAACGGTGTTCTAAATTCGTGAGACACAGATGATGTTAACTCTTGCTGAGCTGTTAATAAATGCTGAATGCGAAGCTGCATGGCACTTAAAGTGTCAGTAATAGGCAAAAAGAAAGACTTCGACGATTCTGTTAATTGGAAATCTTGAGAGCCATCAACGGCCTCGCAAGCTAGTCTCAATTTTGAAAAATCACGCCACAGTAAAAAGCTCCATAACCCAACAGGTACACCAACCACACTTAATAACAAAAAGTATGGCCATACTGAGGGAAATACTGGCTCTGAAACATCTATAGGACCAATTTGAAGTAGGCGCTCACTATCAATTCTGACATACCAAACTAGTCGTTGCTGTTGATCAAAAAGATAAATAAAGTGTTTTTCCGACAATTCATTTTGATGTGTAACCGGTAAAGCGACATCTTTGATTGGCACCACATTGGCGCCAAAATTATGCGATATCTGTTCAATACCTTCGGGTGTTTGTGCTAATAACCAAAGGGAGCGGCCAAACTCATCATCAAGGGAAAGGTGTTGCTGACTCTCTTCATAAGGCCAAAGTTGCTCTATTACGCCACTAACCAAAAAAAGGGAAAATATAATGTACAAATATAAACTTGCAAACAGCTTCCCCATTATCGATTACATTCCCCATGCATCAGAAACAAATAAGTAGCCTTGACCCCAAACCGTTTTTATACGATATGGTTTATCACTACTGTCGCCTAATTTTTTACGAATACGTGATACGCGAACATCAACTGTGCGGTCCAAACCATCGTACTGGCGGCCTATCATATGCTGATGCACATGTTCTCGGCTAAGCACCTCCCCCGCATTCGAGGCAAGCAACCAAAGTAATTCGAATTCATGTGATGTGAGCGTAATTTCATTATTCTTTAATCGTACAATTCGGCTTGTTTTATCAATACTTAAATCACCAAACTGAAGTTCTTCAGGGGCTTTAGTTGTGGCTTGACCACGTCTTAATAAAGCATTAATACGGGCTAATAACACTCTAGGCTCGGCAGGTTTAATTACATAATCATCAGCACCTAGTTCTAACCCGATCACTTGATCAAAGTCTTCACCTTTGGCTGTGAGCATTAAAATGGGTAAACTAAATTTATCTCTGACTTGACGGCAAACACTAAAACCGTCTTTACCTGGTAGCATTACATCTAATATCATTAAGTCGACTTGGTTCGTCTCTAGATATTCAAACACTTCATCGCCACGCTCAAGCACCGCAACTTCGAGGCCATTACTTTCTAGGTAATCTCGTGTTAATTGCTGTAATCCTAAATCATCTTCAACAAGTAAAATCTTTGCCATTGGCAGCTCCAGAATTAAAAAAAGCTCCACGGAGAACGAAGCCTACGTCGTGTTGTCTTGGCACGTGTACTTTGTACATCAATACTTGCCGTTGCTATCTGTTCATCCGTATGAGGATTGTGCAGGGAGTATAGGGTCTTAATATGAACATGCGCTTTATAATTAAAACTTGCAACTTTAACTTGCTGCCAGCATTGCAACTGCTGACTCTGTTCATACAAACACACATCCATTTTTTTTGGCAACGACACAGTGAACTTTAAATCAAGATCACAAATATCTTGTTGTTCGGAAACCACACAGACCTTAGGTGATACACTGAGTATATCTTTTGTTGCCTTAGCCTGTAACGGCCAAATGACCAAAGCAAAAACACAAAGAATAAATTGTAGATACTTCATATTAAAAAATATGATTAAATCCTAAAAAAGCAGTCATAGAATACGATTTTTCGAACAGCGGGCTGTCCGCTGAGGTTGAATAATCATAATAAGCCAGATGAAAACGTACTGAATTAACCTCACTTAGAGGCCAGCGGGCGTCGATTTTAGCATAAGGCTGTAAGCTACTACCAACTGCAATTGCTTCAATTGGGTTTTCTTTTTTAGTCACACCATAAAAATAATCATTTAATTGTGCTGATTTGTACCAAATACCAAGGCTTGGTTTAATATATACCTCACCAATTCTATGAGACATTTGCCACTGTAACGCACTGCGCCACCCATTATAAACACCTGATACATCAGATAGAGCTTGTGCAGAAAAAACATGTTTTTCATAAATGTAATGGTAGCTAAGGCCTGCATCAAGTGCCCACTTTCGCTTATCAAGTTCATTAATTTCTAATTTTGGCTGTTGCTCTTTTAGCTCAACCGATGGGGAGGCAATAAATGAATTGGATGAAGTTAAAGCAAATATATTAGCTGGGTGCCAATCGACAAAAAAACGAGTTTCAGGATTAAACTCAGACACAAAATTAACAACGTGGGGGGAGTCAGGCTTGAGGCTATAACCTAGCCGACCATTATCAAAAAAAAGATGCTCGGCGTAATAAGCAACCTCAGGTATTAATACTAAAGGTAAATTTGACCCTCCTTTTAAAGGGTTTGTCATAATACCTAAACCAGTATTCAAACTTACATGCCATTGTCCAATGGCTATATCCTGATTTAATTCACCTTCTGACGGTTGAGCAAATGAGATACTCATAGAGCCAAACATTATGCTTATCAAAACCAAGATGTACGCTATCAACTTCATCGTTATTTTTATACGTTTTTATGCTGTTTGTGCGAGTATAATAGCAAGCTATTAAAAACTTATCCCCAGTTGATTACAATCATTCACACTTTTGATACATTCACTACCAACATTGCACTAATTTGCAACGCTGTTAATTTCCTTTAAAGATTGCGCAATATTCCAAAGCGCATTCAAAGCAGGATCTGAAAGGTTTTTCTTAAGCACAGCGAGGCCTATTTCAAAACCCGCGGGAGCATCACGTTGGTCGCTTATAATATGAACGCGATCTTTTAGAGGACTATTATCAAGAACAATTTTAGGTACCATTGCAATGCCTAACCCTAAGCTAACCATCGATACCATAGCTTCATGGCCAGCAACCTGAGCGTATATCTTTGCGTTAATATTATGCTTACGCCACCACAGCTCAAGCCTTTGCCGAGTTAATCCTTGTTCAGGTACAATAAATTCTAATTTAGACCAATCAATTGACTCTGTTCTGGTTGCTAGTTCTTCTCTTATTAATGTAGGGTTACGAGGCGCAATGAACACCAAAGATGAATAGCCAATACTCGCAAATGCAATCTGATTAGGCAGTTTGTCAGGTTTAGCGGCTATTGCCATATCTTCATGTGAGTCAAGTACCCTATTGATTGCCAGCGCAGGATCACCAGTATTTAACTTTAACTCAATATGTTGATGCTCTAATCGTAATTGCTCCAACATTTGATGTAAAAAACTATAAGAAGCGGTGACTGAACAATAAATACCGACCTTCCCGTATATCGTTTGCTCAGGGTCTTGCACATTTGCCCGAAAACGGTGCCAATTAGCAAGCGTTGCATTTGCATAATCAATAAACGACTCACCTTCACGCGTTAATTTTACACTTCGGTTATCTCGACTAAATAATGCAACACCAACTTCATCTTCCAATTGCTTTATATTTCGGCTTAAAGTTGGTGCGCTAATATGACACAGCTCACTCGCACGGGCAAAGTGCAACGTTTTTGCTAACACTAAAAAGTAACTTAATCGCTTATGATCCATGCTCACCCTCCACATTTCATTTTATGAAATACTCTAATTCAAATATATCATTTTACGCAAGCATATTATTCACATAGGGTATCACTAAGCAAGAAAATAAAACTTGCATCTAACAGAATATAAATGAATAGGATACTAACAATGGCGAATTATTTTAACACTCTTCCTTTACGTGAGCAGTTAGCTCAGTTAGCACAATGCGAATTTATGGACCCAGCTGAGTTTGCAGATGGAGTTGAAGCATTAAAAGGTAAAAAACTTGTTATTGTTGGCTGTGGTGCACAAGGTTTGAATCAAGGTCTTAATCTACGAGATTCAGGATTAGATGTATCTTATACATTACGAGATGCAGCAATCAGTGAGCGCCGCCAGTCTTTTTTAAACGCTTCTGAAAATGGCTTTGCAGTTGGTACTTATGAAGAGTTAATTCCTAGCGCTGATGTAGTACTTAATTTAACACCAGACAAACAGCATACTGCAGTTGTAAGTGCAATTATGCCAATGATGAAACAAGGCTCTACCCTTGCATACTCTCATGGTTTCAATATTGTTGAAGAAGGCATGCAGGTTCGTAACGATATCACCGTCATCATGGTAGCTCCAAAGTGTCCTGGTTCTGAGGTACGTGAAGAATATAAACGTGGCTTTGGTGTTCCAACACTTATCGCCGTACACCCTGAAAACGACCCTCAAGGCCATGGTCTGGCACAAGCAAAAGCGTATGCAGCAGGTACCGGTGGCCATCGCGCAGGGGTACTGAAATCATCATTCATTGCTGAAGTAAAGTCTGACCTGATGGGCGAGCAAACTATCCTTTGCGGTATGTTACAAACAGGTTCAATTTTATGCTTCGACAAAATGGTCGAAAACGATATTGAACCAGGCTATGCATCTAAGTTAATTCAATACGGTTGGGAAGTGATCACTGAGGCACTTAAATACGGTGGTGTTACCAATATGCTTGACCGCTTATCAAACCCAGCAAAAGTAAAAGCGTTTGAATTAAGTGAGCAACTTAAAGTAATTATGCGCCCACTTTATAACAAGCACCAAGATGACATCATCGACGGTACGTTCTCTCGCGTTATGATGGAAGATTGGGCAAACGATGATGCTAACCTACTAAAGTGGCGTGCAGAAACAGCTGAAACTAACTTTGAAAAAACACCTGCGGGTGATGTTGAAATTACGGAGCAAGCGTTTTTTGATAATGGCATTTTAATGGTTGCTATGGTTAAAGCAGGCGTAGAACTTGCTTTTGAAACGATGACTGCTGCAGGTATCATCGAAGAGTCGGCGTACTACGAGTCACTTCATGAAACACCACTTATAGCGAACACTATTGCCCGCAAAAAACTTTATGAAATGAATAGAACAATTTCTGATACTGCAGAGTACGGGTGTTATTTATATAATCACGCTTGTTTACCACTACTAAAAGACTTTATGAAAGACATCTCAACAGATGTAATAGGTAAAGGTTTAGCTGAGCAAAGTAACTATGTGGATAACAAAGTATTAATAGAAATAAATAAAGCACTACGTGAACACCCTGTTGAAATTGTAGGCGCTAAATTGCGTGGCTATATGTCAGCAATGAAAAAGATTGTTTAACCCTGGACAATAAAAGAAGTTTCGCTTGTTAGAAACCAAGCCCACTAGCATTTGCAGTGGGCTTTTTCATGCCTAAAACCGCACATAGACAGCTCAAAAAGCAATGATGTAATTTCCCCAATTCCTACACATATCATATCGCAGTGTCTTATTATTGTGCTAAACTGAATGCTAATGTAGTAAATTAACAAACAAATTATGCTCTTACAACGCACTCCAATTACGCAAAAAATAACACTTTTAGGTATCTGTATCGCATTACTGGTATCTGCATTAATAGGTATTACATCTTTATTTAGTGCAAAAAACATCATAGAACAGCGTATGATTGAGTCTGAACTCCCTAGTAAAATCCAAGCTATAAATAACTATATTAGTTTAGAAATAAATCAGCTTAAAAGTGCTGCACAGCAGTTATCTAGCAATGAGTTTATTTTGGATTGGGCGGCTAAAAACAATGCTAATGACACTATATTAATCAACGAGTTAAACCGCGTTAAGCGTCAATACAACCTTGCTACGGCGTCTTGGGCAAATAGAGAAAGTGCTCAATACTGGAACCAAGATGGTTTTTTAAGAGTGTTGAATACTGAGCAAGATGCTTGGTTTTACGGTTTTAAACAAAGTAAACAGCCTTTTTCAATTAGCATTTTTCAAGAAAGTGAAAACGACGTAAAAATGTTTGTAAACCACCAGCAAACTAATGGTGTAGGCCTTGCTGGACTTGCAAAAAGTATTTCTGCAATGCAAGCTTTATTAAATAAGTTTAGAATCGAGCAATCTGGTTTCGTGTTCATCGCCGACGATACTGGTTTAGTCAAACTCCATAGAGACGCAAATAAAGTTGCCAAAGCTCAGCTTGACTCACTATATGGCAGGGGTATCGCAAGCCAGCTATTACAAAACAATGACTTTAATTTATTAGAAACCACCATTGACGATAAAGCGTATTTTCTTGCCGCAAGTCCTATCAAAGGCACGCATTTATATGTTGTTGCACAAGTTGCTAAAGATGAAGTCTTTGCAGGCATAAAAGACCTACAGTGGCAGATTATCAGCTTTGCTGTTTTAATTGGATTGATTGCATCCGTAGTTAGTTTTCTATTGGCACGCTCATTGTCATCTCCCTTATCAAAAATGGCTGAACTATTCACTCGTTTAGGTTCTGGAGATGCGAATTTGGCCTACCGCTTACCTGAATCTGATCAGCCTGAACTGGCTAAATTAAGCAACGGCTTTAACTTATTCCTGACAAAAATTGAAACAGCCATTGCAAAAGTTGCCAGTGAAAGCCACGAAATACGCCAAAGCTCTCAGCATGTTTTTGACCAATCACAACGTAACTCACAAGCTATTGATAGCCAGAAAGAACAAACTATTACTGTCGCTGCGGCTATTAATCAGATGGGCGCTACGGTACAAGAAATTGCGAGCAGTGCAGCAACAGCTGCAAAGCTAACCCAAGACAGTAAAGCAAATACTGACAAGAGCCATCAACAAGTGAGCCTCAGTCAGGAAGCAATCTCGGCCTTAGCTGGAGACATTGATCTAATAACAACACAGGTCGAACAGTTGTCTCAAAAAACAGTAGCCATCGCGACGATCGTTGATTCTATTCGAGGCATTTCGGAGCAGACAAATTTACTCGCTTTAAATGCTGCTATTGAGTCTGCTCGTGCGGGCGAGCATGGTAGAGGGTTCGCAGTTGTTGCAGATGAAGTGAGAGCACTGGCGAGTCGCACATCACAATCAACAACTGAAATTCAAACTATGATTGAAGAGTTAACCAGTACTTCATCATTAGTTGTTACTAATATCACACAATCAAAAAATAAGGCTCAGGAGAGTGTATTAGCTATGCAAAACTCCGTTCAATTATTAAGTGCGATTACCAATACAGCAAACGAAATAAATGACATGGCTACGCTTATTGCAACAGCTACAGAAGAGCAAAGTACAGTTGTTACTGACGTTGGACGTACAATTGAATCAATCAGCGAGATAAGCGATAAAGCAATGCAGGAGCAAATAAGTACAGAGCAAGCTATTAGTGACCTTGCAAACAGTGCTCAAGCTTTGGACAAGCTAGTAGCTATGTTTGAAAAGCATTAACTCTTTCACCGCTAAATAATAATTTAGGCGCTTTTAAAAGTAACATACACTCCACTTTAAAAGCGCTATCTGACTTTCTCTTTTATCAGACATGCTCTGTTTAAAATATAGGCTATAATTAATGTAAGTTGATTAGTTGGGGCAGTCAAATGACAACATCAAACGCAAACATTTATTTGGGCATTATTTTCTTTCTAGTTTTATTAAGCGGATGTAACGCCACATCAAATAACACGCAACTCTCTCCTCCCCCCAATTTTGCTTTAGAGTATAGTTTTAAAACCTTACCCGTTGAGACACCCACAGAAATATTTGTATTAAGTGAAGATATAAAGCAGCAGTTGGATAGCGCATTTCCACCTACAAAACGAAACTTGCAATCAACCCGAAAGTTACTTAGGTTTTTACTTGAAAACGGGGATGAATCATTATCTTATCAATCAGGCGCTACATTAATTGCTAACCAAGCCTATAATGATTTAAATGCTAATTGCCTTTCATTGTCTATATTGGCATACAGCATGGCTGAGCATTTAGGAATGGACACTCAATTTCAGCAAGTACATATTCCAGAATACTGGGCACTAAATAAAGGGTATAACCTTTTAACAAGCCATATAAACTTGCGTATATCTCAGCCTCTAAATAAAGGCAGTAATATAAAGCATGTTTACAATAGCTTAGACTCTGTAGTTATAGATTTTGACCCCAACTCTCGAGGCGAAAAATTTCAAACAAGTAATATTTCAAAAGCCCGTATTACAGCCATGTTTTATAACAATAAAGGTGTAATTGCTATGCTTAACAGGCAATACGATCTTGCTTACAGTTATTTTGGTGCCGCAACTAAAACTGATAACCACTATTCTAGTGCGTGGGGTAATTTAGCTGTGCTATTTAGGATCACTAATCAATTTAAAGACGCAGAATTAGCCTATAATTATGCCTTAGAGGCCAACAAAGATAACCATACGGCACTTGGAAATTTGGCTTTGCTTTATCAGCTAACAGATCGTAATGAACAAGCCAGTGAAATATTAACCTCTCTAGATAAAAAGCGCCAAAGTAATCCTTACTATCATGTTTCTTTAGGTAACACGGCTTACAAAAATAATGATTATCGCGATGCAATTAAACATTACCATAAAGCTAAAAGACTCGATAAAAAACTCCATGATAGTTATTTTGGCTTAGCGAAAACGTACTATCAATTAGGTGATTTTAAGCATGCTTATAAGCAGCTTCGTCTAGCAAATAAGTATGCGGATTTTAAACACGATAAAGAACGATATCAGTCCAAGCTAGCGGTATTGAGTAATATGACGGCTAAAGTTAGTGATTAAAAAATTATTACTTTTACTCTTTACAATGTGCTATTGCACACCAGCATATACACAAATAGCACAGCAACAGTTATTTGATGATTTATTGCACTTAAGCTCTGAGGCGCTAAATGGGAGAAAAACAAATACCCAAGGCGCTCTTAAGGCAGCACAATATATCAGTGAACGTTTTGATTCACTTGGCTATCAGAGCCAATTACAACCGTTTGAGTATCGCAGTGGTTTTTTCTCAAGCTCCGTGGGCAATAATGTTATTGCAAACTTAACGACACACAATGCGCTAGCACCGCAACTGATTATAACCGCACATTACGACCACCTCGGTAGTAAAGGTGGAAGTGGAAAGTATTTTCCTGGTGCTAACGATAATGCAACAGGGGTCAGTGCACTACTTTTTCTAGCACAGCAATTAAAAGTGAACCAACCTGATTTTAATATTGTTTTTGTTGCGGTAGATGCAGAAGAAAATGGCCTACATGGAAGCACGTTTTATGTCTCCACACTTGACACCTCTTTGCCATTATTAAATATTAATCTTGATATGTTGGGCGTCAAAAAGCGCCACCCTACTTTATACGCGTTTACTTCCCGCCAACAAAAACATGCAGTAAAAAATCTAACAAGCTTAATAACTACAAATAGCCTCAATATAAAAGTGACAAGCTCCATATATCACATGAATCGGTTAATAAAAAATAATCGCATTGACTGGCGTAAAGCCAGTGACCATTATTCTTTTGCGCAAGCAGATATTGGTTATATCTATTTCGGGATGGGTGATGACAAACACCACCATAAATCATCTGATGACTTTGCAAGTATTGACCAATCAATGTACTTAGAAACAGTACTCTATATTGAAAAGTTTATTCGTCACTTAGACTTTGCTGACTTTTAGAGGCAGTTCCTGTGTCTTTATAAACTCTCGCTTTTGGAGTTTTGTTAATTGCTTTACTTTGTACTCGAGCTTTGTTGCTTCACTTCGATTACCAACCGCAACCTGAAAAACAAGCGTTAAAGGCCCTTTTCCCTTCAAGTTTTTAGCCCCTTTACCAGCCTGATGCGTGGCAAAACGTTTAGCAACATCAGTTGAAATTCCTGTATACCAATGCCCTAACCTAGTTTGAACTATATACAAAGACCAAATTGCTACTGGCTCTTTGGGTGTATTTTTACCTGAGGCTAAACTTTTATCGTTCTTTATGGTCAAATCATCACTCCAAACATCGATAGTTTAAATTAAGTGCCAAACAATGGTGCAAAAAGGTTTTACCTTAAGTGACTAATCGGTATCATGCAGTTTATAAAAAATAAGGATCCAAACAAACAATGCAGTCGTTAAAAACTTTTTCTCTTTGGTTTATAGTTGCAGTTACGCTTAGTAGTGTTGCTGGATGTTCTAGCTGGGTTTATCGTATAAATATTCCACAAGGTAACTTTTTAGAGCAATCTGATGTTGATAAATTACGTATTAATATGACACGAGAGCAGGTTCTTTATGTTTTGGGTAAACCTGTCGCAGAAGATGCATTCGATAAAAATACGTGGCACTACGTATATTCTTTTAACTTAGGTCGTAAAAACGAGCAACGTAAATCGCTTACCATTAACTTTGAGAATGAAAAACTGGTTTCATTAACCGGTGATTACGAGCAGCCGGAAGAATTTAATACGCCACTTGAGCAGTAATCACAATTACTATTATGAAAGGTTAGCAATTGCTAACCTTTTTCGCTTATGGCTTGTCCAGTGCTCGCCCACCAGTAACTTTATTCGCGCGACCTTCTTCTTTTGCCTTTTCAGCTCGTTTACGTCTTGCATCCTTTGGATCTGCAATCAAGGGACGATAAATTTCAACTCTATCACCTTGCGCAAGCACTTGCGTTAATTTACACGTTCGATTCCACACTCCCAAAGTTAAAGAGGTAGCATCTATCTCAGGGCACTTTTCTAAAATACCTGATTTAATTACAGCTTCTTCTGCGCTCGAACCTTCTGGGACCTCTACAGTTAAAGATGTTGCCGTTGTAGGCAATGCAAACACAACTTCTACACTAATCATAATCGCGGACCATACACATCTTTCGCTCTTTGGGTAAATGCGTTAACCATATTCTTTGCAACATCATTAAAAATTTTCCCAAAAGCCAGTTCAATAAGCTTACTTGCAAATTCAAACTCAAGGCGTAACTCTACCTTACACGCTCTTTCATCAAGTGACCTAAAGTGCCATTGACCTTTTAAAGCTTTAAAAGGACCATCCACCAAACGCAGCATCACCGTATGCTCATCAACAAATGTATTCTCTGTTGTAAACCATTTCTTTATGCCTGCTTTAGAGATTTCTAAACTTGCCGTCATCGTATTTGATTGCTGAGTTATTATTTTTGCATCAGAACAATGCGGTAAAAATTTAGGGTATGCATCTACATCATTCACTAAATTAAACATCTCTTTACTGCTATACATAACTAGCGCACTTTTTTCTATTTGTGGCATACTCACTCCCAACTGTGTGGGCGAATTTTAGCAAGCTTTGCGTTTTTCCCCAAACATTACTGGCGCTTTATTTATATCAACTTTTACATGTAAATTTAAAAAATCGATGTAAAAAGCAGAGCTTTACGTATATTATGGGCCACTATGGCTAAGAAAAAATCATCTAAATCGACAAACAATACCATCGCGTTAAATAAAAAAGCGCGTCATGAGTATTTTTTACACGACAAGTTTGAAGCAGGTATTGAACTACAAGGCTGGGAAGTTAAAAGCATCCGAGCTGGTAAAGTAAATATTTCTGAAACTTATATTCATCTTAAAAATGGCGAAGCCTTTTTGTTGGGCAGTCAAATACAGCCTCTTAACAGTGCTTCTACTCATGTTATTTGTGATCCTCTACGTTATCGGAAGCTTCTTTTGAGCAGGCGTGAACTAGACCGCTTAGTAGGTGCAACCGAGCGCGATGGATATTCATTGATTGCAACAGCTATGTATTGGAAAAAATGCTGGGTAAAACTTGAATTTCAGTTAGGCAAAGGTAAGAAAATGCATGACAAACGCGAGGACGGCAAAAATAAAGACTGGTCCCGTGAAAAAGAACGGCTAATGAAGCACAAAGTCTAACCAATAAGCGCCTAACTCTGTTAGGCGTTTTTATTTGCTTATATTACTTCCCTTGTTATGTAAAGCTAACATCTTATTAAACTTTAGTCTTATTTTATAACACCCTTGTTACATGATACTCCTATTACAGGCTCATTGCCTAAAATATTTATTATGACAACAAGGACTTAAGGATGAAGCAATCACTTCCATTTACACCCTCAATTTTGGCAAGCATGACGCTTGCACTTGCCGCAAGTGGCTATACAGCTAATATCTCAGCTGCTGAGGAAGCAAAAAAAGTAGAGCGTATAGAAGTAACGGGTTCTCGAATAAAGCGTACCGATATTGAAGGTCCCTCTCCAGTGCAATCAATTAGTCGCGCTGATATAGATAATATGGGTTACGATAACCTGCAACAACTGCTTGAAAGAATGCCTGTTGCAGGCAACGGAACATTCTCAACCCGCGGAAACAACCAAGACTCAACAGCTAATGGCGCAGCAGCTGTTAGTCTAAGGGGATTGGGCGCGGATGCAACTCTTGTTCTGATCAATGGCCGCCGAGTCGCGATCAGTGCATTTGCTGAAAGTATTACTAACTCATTCGTAGATATTAACAGTATTCCTGTTTCAGCTATTGAACGAATCGACATATTAAAAGATGGCGCCTCTGCTATTTATGGTTCAGACGCTGTTGCAGGTGTTGTAAATGTTATTCTCAAAAAAGACATTGATGGCTTGGAAGTTAATTTAGGCTATGGTGGCACTGATGGCCCTAATTATGAAGAAACCTCGGCCAGCTTAGTGTGGGGCACATCTAATGACAAAAGTAGCGCCTCAGTCATTGTTGACTATTTTAAAAATACATCATTGTCATCAAATGAAATGGGCCGCTTAGGCACTGCGAATCAAAGTGATTACGGCGGTCAAGATTTTCGTTCATCACGTGGTTTTCCCGGATATTTTTATGTAAACGATGTAAAAACCATCGACCCTGACTGCCCCGCTGAAAACGCAACATCATCTGGAAGCTGCCTTTTTGACTACGGTCCATTTGGCTATATTGCCCCTGCATCGGAACGTGTTGGTGCAATTTCTCAATTTGAATACAACTTTGACAATGGCATCACAGCTTTCATGGAGATGGCTGTTCAACATAATAGCTCAATTGCTGCTGGCGCCCCGACTCCCTTAGATGAAGATGCAGGGCTGACTGTTCCTGGCAATCACCCTAACAATCCATTTGGACAAGATATTAAAATAGGACGTTATAGAACAGTAGATGCAGGGCCAAGACAATGGGATATTGAGTCTGATACTCTTCGCTTTGTAGCTGGCCTTAAAGGGGACATAAATGACTGGGGCTGGGAGGCTGCCGTACAAAAAGGTCGTAGTAAATCACTTCAAACAGGCAACCGCTCACAAGGTTGGGTAAGAACCGACTTCTTACAACAAGAAATTGACGCTGGTAATTATAATCCATTTGGTGGCACCTATAATGACCCAGCTGTCGTTGACCGTATTACGACAAGCTTAGTTCGTCGAGGTGAGTCACACATGACTTCATTCGATGCGAACATTACTGGCGAAGCATTTGATTTTGGCGACAGCGTTGTAATGATGGCTGCCGGTATTGAATACCGAGAGGAAGATGTCAGCGATATCCCGGATGACCAATTCCAACGCGGACTTATTTTTGGCACAGAGTCAGTCTCAGCAGCGGCTGATCGTGAACAGTATGCGGCCTATGTTGAATTTTCTATCCCGCTTGCAGATAGCTTAGAGCTTCAACTTGCAGGTCGTTTTGATGATTATAGTGACTTTGGCACCACCACTAATCCTAAAGTGGCGTTACGCTGGGCACCTACTGACGAAATCACAGTACGTGGTTCATGGGCCCAAGGGTTCAGAGCTCCATCACTAGCACAAATTGGGTTGGGGCCATCAGAAGAAAGTCAGTTCTTTGTTGATACTTACCGATGCGCGGATTCTGGAGAAGATTGTGGCGTCCTGGATTATAATATTCAGTTTGCTGGTAACCCCGATTTACAAGCTGAGGAGTCTGAATCATGGAATGTCGGTTTTATTTGGGCACCGACAGCCGAAATTGGTTTAAGTATTGATGTATGGAGCATCACGCAAGACAACAAAATTGATGAACAAGCCTTTGGCCCTATCTACGACGCAGAGTGTGATAATCAAAACAGTTCTATCTGTGTTCGCCTATCACCACAAGCTGGGCAACGACTAGGTGTTATTCAAAAGATCCACAGTACTTTTGAGAATGTATCATCACAAGAAGTATCTGGTATCGACTTCTCAGCAAACTATAACCACTCTTTAGATGATTTAGGTTTACTTAAATTCAACTTAGAGTGGGCGTATCAAGATAAATTTGAAAAAGATGGTCGAGATTACACAGGAGAATATGGTTACCCTGAGCATCGCTGGATCTTTTCTACAAACTGGGAAATGGGTGAATTCAATACCAATGTTAACATCAGCTATGTTGGCGAGTTTGAAGACACGCCTGATATTGATTTTGATGGTACGTTAGATTTTGATCGCAACACATCAAGAATGGTTGACTCTCAAGTCTTAGTCGATTTACAAACAGCCTATCGTATAACAGAATCAACAAAGGTCTCTTTTGGTATCAATAATTTATTTGATGAAGAGCCCCCTTTTGCAATTGGTGATGGTGACAGCGATTTATATGGCTACGCGTCTGGAGTTCATAACCCGCGTGGACGCTATATTTACACGAAAGTGTCATTCTCTTTCTAACCTTAACACAACAAAAAACCCGCCAATTGGCGGGTTTTTTTAATTCTTATAACAAAGGCCTAAATTATAGGTCGCCTTCGTTTTCAGAAAGGAATTTTGCAACGCCTGCAGGGCTCGCATCCATACCTTTTTTACCTTCAGTCCAACCAGCAGGACATACTTCACCGTGCTCGCTATGGAATGCTAATGCATCAACCATACGTAACATTTCATCGATGTTACGGCCAAGCGGTAAATCGTTAACTACTTGGTGACGTACGTTACCTTCTTCGTCAATTAGGAATGAACCACGAAATGCAACGCCAGCTTCTGGATGCTCAACGTCATATGCTTTACAGATCTCGTGCTTAACGTCTGCAACTAGTGCATATTTAACTTCACCGATGCCGCCGTCTGCAACAGCAGTTTTACGCCATGCGTTGTGCGAGAATTGTGAATCAATTGAAACACCAATTACTTCTACGCCACGCTTTTGGAACTCTTCATAACGCTTGTCAAAAGCAATTAGTTCAGAAGGACATACGAAAGTGAAATCTAGTGGGTAAAAGAAGATAACTGCTTTTTTACCTTTGATTGTTTCGTGAAGATTGTAGCTATCTACGATCTCGCCGTTACCTAGTACTGCTGCAGCGGTAAAGTCTGGTGCCTGGCGGCCTACTAATACACCCATTTTATTCTCCAAATATTTGAGTTTATTTCTAATTGCTTACGCAACGCTTGCTTTAATATGGGATCTAAAAAATAAATACCAAGGGCTAGCATGCATAATTGTCAAAATAGTTTAGAGATAATCAGTTTAAATAGATAATCGGATTTTTCGATTTGTGCAATCGGATTTTTAGAAGGCTGTATTTATGTATTCATTGACATAAAAAAACCTGCAAAGCAGGTTTTCTTATGAGGACAAAGTCTCTAGTCCATAATATCTTCAGGCATATCGCCACGGATTTTTTGCCAAATCTCACCCGTTTGATGACCGTATTTACGCATCATAAAGATTGCACCATCATGCTCACCTTCTTGTGCTAACTTAGTGAGATCTTTATAAAATTGGCGAGCTAATTGGCGGGTACCAGGATCTGAAAAATAATGACAGCCTATTTTAGAGTAAAAACCCCTAAACCCATTAAGAATAAGTACGTATATGCGATTATTACCCGCAACAGCTAGTTCGTGATGGACTTTGTAATCGTAATCAGCAAACGCTTGTGCACTGTCTTCAAGTTCATCGCTTTGAGAAAGAATTTCAATTACACGCTCTGGTGCTAGTTTGATTGCAGCACGCGTATAGATTGCACTGATATTAGTGCGTGCAGAAAGCAGTTGATCTGTAAGCTCGGGCATCTTGTCTTCATCAAGACGAGCCAGTGTTTCGAGAATATTTAAACCAGAAGTTTCCCAAAAGTTATTTACACGAGTAGGTTTACCGTGCTGTATTGTCAGCCAACCGTCACGGGCTAGGCGTTGAAGAACTTCACGTAAGGTCGTACGCGTTACACCGATTAATTCTGATAATTCGCGTTCAGCAGGAAGGATAGAACCTGGCGGAAAATCACCGTTCCAAATTGATTCAACAATGTACTCTTCTGCAAAGCCAGCTGGGCTTTTTGCTTTAAAAATTCTCATTCAATTCCCACTCGAGTTATCACATTACTTCACTTTCAAGATTAACTGACTGATTGTACCAGATGATTAAAAACTAACAAGTAAAGTAATTCCTCTGCGCTGTTTTTTTAAGTTTTGGATGTAATAATGCCTAGAGGAATGTAAACTCAACGCCCCCGAATTGGGAAAAATAAAATAATAAACGGAGTTTATATGTTTAAACATACATCGATCGCACTTGCAATTTCCGCTAGTTTCTTAGTCACTGGCTGCCTTGAAGTGGAAGACAATAATAATGACGATCTTATTTCTGCTATAGAAAACCAAAACAAACCAACTGTAGAAGTAGAAGCAACCCAAACAGCTACATTAACAGGAACTGTTGAGCATTTAATCAGCAATGATAAAGTTAATAACGCCCAAGTATCTATCAAAATAGGTAATACTTGGAGTGAGCCTAAGGCTGCTACCGATGGCATTTTTGAATTAAGCGATTTAGCGCTTGAGTCAGATTTTACCTTATTAGTATCAAGCCCCGATGACTCGTTTCAAGAGCGCGCTTTTTACGGCAATACAGGTATGGGCATTAGCCAATTAGGTGCTTTAGAAGTAACAAACCAAGAGCTTATTGAATTTGAAGTGCTACAAAATGGCACCAATACACCTGTAACAGGTTTAGATTTTACGTATTCAACATCAAAAGGTCTTAAAGACATATCAGATTGGCAACAGCGTAATGAGCATTACGTTAGCTCTACATTTAATGAGCAAACAGGCACCTATTCAATTGCGCGTGCGGTAGGCTTAAACAGACTACTTTTAGTAGACTTAGATATTGATAACGATGCTATTGATGATTATGAGCTGACTCGTCAACCTAATCAAAGTAATACAATTTATACCCTAGATTTAGATAATAACAGCAGTGTTTATGTGTCTAAAACAGCCCAGAGCGCAGAGTTTTCTGTTCGCCTTTCTGTAATTGATACTCTTGGTAACACAATCAATGATTTAGATATTGTCGCATACACACAACTTTCAAAAACATCTGCAGCAGATTTTGATAGCACAACGAATGAGTACGTATTTGAATATAAAGGCACTTCAACACTTAATTTGATGCTGCCTAGCTACTATGATTCACAAGGAACCTTGTTTCAAAGTAGCAAGATTACTGTAAAGGCTTCAGACGGTGGTGCAAATATTCAAGGTAGTTACAATAGTTCGGTTAATGGTTTTCATCAGATTGAAAATGGAGCTATATCAATTGTAACTCAACCTCAAAAAGGCTATCAAAGTCCTCAAATTGATGTTGTGAGTCAAGATATAGATTTAACAACTCAAGGATTTTACGTATTTTTAGATACACCTGTTGAGCTAATTGAAAGTGAAATTTCACTGACAAAAGTAAATCAGCTAAACGTGATCCGTGGTAATGAGAGTGACACTGATTTTGTTGAGCCTGGCGTCACTAGTATTAGTCTTGAAGATGTTGCCATGCCATTAACCGCTTCTTTATCATTAAGTGATAACTTTATAACAGTATTACCTTCGAATACACTAACTGTGGGCAATTACCGTTATGAAATTGATAAAGTTATCGAAAAAAGTACAAACACGGAAAAAGATATTTCAGCCGATAGAAACTTTACTGTTGGCCAAGCAGGTGAGTTTAATATCGATGACATCAAATTTGATAATAATAACGGTTTCACTAACGGTGAGCTTATTTTTGCATCAAATACTGCAGGGATCGCACCTGAAAATGCATATGCATCTAATAACGGGGCAGTATATTTACCTCGTTCAATCGAGTCTCTTGAAAGTCTTAAATTAGCATTAATTAGCTATACCAGAGAAGGAACTAAAACTAATGACTATCAACAGAGAACTATCGTTTCAGAAGGTAATACTAATACCCAACAGCTAAGAACTGTTGCCACAGCTTTGAATGAAAATGTTTTAGGTGAAACATATAATATTCATTTACATACTTCACTTGACGATGGCTCTTGGTACATTTCTGATTTTGATTATCAGACTCGGCGCCTAAATGACAATACTGTATCGAGCAACAATCAAGTAACCCTTGGCTATGAATATAAAGTTAAAGGTAGTGAAGAAGTTATAACTGGAAAAATAACTTTACCAGTTCTATAACCTTGCTTTTTGCGGGTATGACTTCATGCCCGCAATCTACTTACCCACCAATACAACAAGCCCTGACCTTTCAAATTTAAAATAATGCTCTTTACTTTTGAGTCCATTGCAGCCGCTTAAAATAACTGTTTATTTAACCCGAACTCTAGTTAAGAGATGTACAAATAAATAGCCGATGGAGATAGGTTTATTATCCAGAGTTCTGGTTATTTAGCACATCCCTTTACCAAAATTCGGTTATTTAATTACTCCCTTCAGGTTTACACTTGCACCTTGATTGAATACTGGGTCATAATCTGAGACAAAGATTTAAATTGGAAACACAATGAATTGGTTAGCAAACTTAGCGCAAAAACGCACTCCTTGGGTTTTATTGACATTAATAGCATTCACATTTGAAGTGACCGCTTTATTTTTTCAATATCAGATGGGCTTAGAGCCATGCATTATGTGTATATATCAACGAACAGCTATGCTCGGATTATTAATCGCTGGGGTCATTGGAGCTATTAACCCTAATAATATGATTATACGTGTTACTGCTTTTTCTACTTGGGCTGTTGCGAGTATATGGGGATTTTTATTAGCCCGTGAACATATTGATATGCAAACAACAACCGATCCGTTTGCGTTTAGCTGTGAGTTTGAACCTAATTTCCCGCTCCCATTGCATGAGTGGATACCACACTTTTTTGCAGCAACAGGGGACTGTGGCAATATTGATTGGCAATTTTTAGGGTTAAGTATGCCGGCATGGATGGAAGTGATTTTCGCTGCATTTACTATGGTGTTTTTCGCTGTTATATTTAGCCGATTGTTGATCAAAAAGAGCTTATAATGATTGCATTTTTTTCTAGTCAAATTACTCAGCTTAATCATCTTAAAGTACGTGAGCGGCAAGAGGTAATAGCAATCGCGTTATCAATGCTTTCACCGATACAAAAAATCAATTTACGCATTGTAAAACTACTGCTTTTAACACCTGTCTTTGCATCTCTTGTGTATATTGAAGGCTGGCTAATGCTTGTAGGGTTACTTTTAGCAGGGCTTAGCTATCCCTTACTAACGACTCCTGTTGAGATTGCTTTTGCAAAAACTTACTTATCTGAAGCTCTAAAACAACATAACAGTTTAAAAGGCGAGAACTAACTCGCCTTCAGCAAGAGTTTCATTCAACGTGTTGTAATGAAACTCGCTGCTATAACACAACCTTTCCTTCTAATTTTGCCAATAATTTATTTCCAATCCCTTTAACCTGAGTCAATTCAGTTACCGATTTAAACGCTCCTTGCTTATCTCTATAATCAACTATTGCCTGCGCCTTAGATTTACCAATGCCAGGTAAGGTAATCAATTGATCAATAGTTGCTTTATTTATATTGATCATTGCAGCTTTGCTTAATTCACTTGCTGTTGCTGATGTATTATCAACTGCATAACTTGGGCTGGCTATCGCTAAGCCAAGTAAAATAACTATTAAACTTAAAAACTTCATGTTTTTCCTCCATGCTGTCCATACTTGGACTAAATTAATAGTGAACAAAATTGACCTCCCTTTTAACTAATCTCAGCTCTTTAAGTAAGATAAAGGTAGGACCTATTAAATAAAGTAAACTGTCATGAATTTGTCAAATGTACCGATAATAAAAAAATTAAAATGTTAACTTGCAAAAATGCACACAAACAATTACTGTACATAAAAACAGTAACCTAATTCAGTGTGTAATATTACACAAAAGTACGTTAGCAGGAGAGATCATGGCTGTTGTTGTTAAATATGTTGTAGAAAGAAGCGGAGTTGAGCGTATGACGTTTACTACTAAAAAAGAAGCTGATGCATATGACAAAATGCTCGACATAGCAGAATCACTAGAGGTTATGCTAGAAAAGGTAGACGTTCCTTTAAGCGAACAGCAAATTGAATCTCTTGCTTTAGAAATGGCTAAAAGCAAAGATGGTTTCATTAATGTGCTTAAAGGCGCAAAAGATGTAGTCAGTAAGCCTGCTCAAGCTAAGGCAAAGAAAGACACAGACAAAGTTACTGACTTAAAGAGTACATCTGAAAAAGCAGCCAGTTAAAGCAAATATACAATAAAAAAGGAGCTTTTAAGCTCCTTTTTTATTGATTGAATTTCATCTCGTTACAATGACTTTTCAACCTCATCAAACAAATCAGTAATTTCATTGTTTGGTGCTGGTGTTGTTAAACTAACAGCAACAATGGCAATACTAGATAAGATAAAGCCCGGGATGATTTCGTAAACAATACTACTTAACTTTTCACCATCAATTGTTATTGGGGCATAAATCCAAATAAGTACTGTTACCGCACCAACAACCATGCCGGCTAATGCACCAGCAAAGTTCATTCGCTTCCAATAAAGGCTAAATAAAACCAAAGGACCAAAAGCAGCACCAAAACCAGCCCATGCGTTGCTCACAAGATCTAAGATTGAGCTGTCACGGTCATAGGCTAAGTATATTGCGCACATTGCAACCGCAGCAACGCTAATACGCCCAACGGTAACTAACTCAGTATCACTTGCTTCTTTTCTTAAAAACGTTTTGTAAAAGTCTTCTGTTAACGAACTTGAACTTACTAGCAATTGCGACGAGATAGTACTCATTATTGCTGCCAAAATGGCTGCTAATAAAAAGCCTGCAATTAATGGGTGGAATAAAAGCTCTGAGAGTATTAAGAATATAGTTTCAGGGTCTTCAACAACAATATTATTTTCATACGTATAAGCAGCCCCAAATAAACCAGTACCTACCGCACCAATTGCCGCGGTAATCATCCAAGTCATGCCTATACGGCGCGCAGTAGGCATATCTTTAACACTGCGAACAGACATAAAGCGCACAATAATATGTGGTTGACCAAAATAACCTAAACCCCACGCCATCGCGGATATAATGCCTAAAGCCGAACCTGCACCAATCCAGTTAAGCATCTCTGGGTTTACGCTATTTAGCGTTGACTCTAGCGGCTGTTCTAGCAAAGAGTATGCAACTGTTGGCACGAGTATTAACGCAACAAACATGATACAACCTTGCACGAAATCAGTAAGACTCACCGCTAAAAAACCGCCAAACAAAGTATATAGTACCACTACACCAGTGGTGATATATAAACCCATTTCATAGGATAAGCCAAACGAGCTTTCAAATAACTTACCCCCTGCAACAACACCTGACGATGTATAAAGTGTGAAAAACACAATAATTACCACAGCAGATACGACGCGTAATAAGTTAGATTTGTCAGTAAAGCGGTTAGAAAAGTAATCAGGGATAGTTATAGAGTCGTTTGCTTTTTCTGTATAGACTCGTAACCGTGGTGCAACCAGTAAATAGTTTAACCATGCCCCTAACACCAAACCTATTGCTATCCACGTGCTGCTAAAGCCAGTTACAAACATAGCACCAGGTAGTCCCATTAAAATCCAGCCGCTCATATCGGATGCACCCGCTGATAATGCAGCTACAGAAGGTGACAAACTACGCCCTCCTAACATATATCCAGACACATCACTAGTGGACTGTTTATATGCATATAGGCCAATCCCGAGCATGACAATAAAGTATGCAGCTAAAGAAATAATCATTCCTGTTTCCAAATTTGCCTCCGTTTGTGAAGTTTTTATCTGGTTTTTAATCCTAATAATGACTCTAGCTTAGATGTATAGAAAAGACATTATTGGTCTAAAAGCCAATTTAGATGATGACTATATCATGGCTTAGGTAAATAACTCTACCTCCAGCTTTTGTCGAATAAGTTACTGAGGTAAAACCTATTTTCATATAACACACAATTTTTGTTTAGATATATGGCAATAAACTATTATATGCCTTAGGCTTAAATAAATATATTTTCAAAAACTCAATACTTTAGAACTAGTATTTAAAATATTGTTAATGCTATTTTTCATTATTTATCTTATATTGCCCATGTAATTGTTTAACTTAATTGGATTTGTTGTTTATGTACTTTTATGCTGCGCGCCAACCAATTTTAGATCGCGATAAAGAACTCATAGGTTATGAGCTACTTTTTCGTGATGGCGTTGATAATGTTTTTCCAAACATCGATGGTGATGAAGCAACCTCAAGACTCATTGAAGGCAGTCAATTTAATTTCGGTTTAGAAGACTTAACGGACGATAAACCAGCCTATATTAATTTTACATTAGATACCTTGCAAAAAGGCTACCCAACTTTATTAGGTAAAGATCAAATAGTTGTAGAAATACTTGAAACAATACAACCCGGTAAACGCTTACTAGCAATAGTTAAAGATTTAAAAGAGAAAGGCTACACACTGGCTTTAGATGACTATATCCATCAGCCAGTATGGCGTCACTTTTACCCGTACATTGATATTATAAAAATTGACTTCTTAAGCTGTGAACTTGATCAGATAAAGCAAATAATTGAAGAAATTAAACCTTTCCCACAAATTAAACTACTTGCAGAAAAAGTAGAGACCCATGAAAAATACCAACTCGCTTTAGACTTAGGGTTTAGCTATTTTCAAGGCTTCTTTTTTTCAAAACCAGAAATGGTGCAAAGTAAATCACTCCCGCCTTCACAAATCGCGTTAGCTGAACTGCTTTATGAAACGTCGTCAATGGACATAAACCTAAAGAAAATAACGGATGTATTTGAGCGAGATGTCACACTTTCTTACAAGCTATTACGTTACAGTAATTCAGCAGCATTTAAGCGACGTGCTGAAATAAGTACCATTAAGCAGGCGCTTATCGTGCTTGGTGTACAGGAAATTAAAAAGTTTCTGTCGTTACTATTTGCAGCTCAAGTAGCTGCAAATAAGCCTGCCGAACTCATTCGATTATCACTCACTCGCGCTCGCTTCACTGAGTTATTGGCAATTGAGCACAATAAAGTTAAAGATACTGGCATGGCTTTTCTAACAGGGATGATGTCACTTATGGATGCTATTCTAGATGAAAGTATGCAAAGCGTTATGAAAAAGCTGCCCCTTTCAAATGATATTAAAGACGCACTTGTTGAAAATAAAGGCCTGCTCGCACAATACTTGGAATTGGTAAAATTGTACGAACAAGCAGATTGGCAAAGCGCAAATACTGTTATAGATGAATTGGCTTTAGCGGCTGATAAAATACCAGATTCATATCATGAAGCACTTACTTGGGCAAACACGCAAATGAAAGTATTGGGTGATGAATAAAAATACCTGTGATTAAAAAGTGCTAGTTGTTTAGGCTAGCACTTTTATAGTTAAAGGCTTTCTAAAAAGTCCTCATCGAAATCTTCAGGTTCTTTTTCAATTGGCGGATTACCATCATGTAATTCATACAATTGACGTTGAAAATAAATATCTTTCATAAAAATGTAAGGGTCAAGTGACTCATTAAGCAGACTCTCTTGAGCGATAAGCGAAGCCCTTGCTTCAACCGCTTTAAGCGCAAAAACTAACACAGTTTGTGGTGTCGTTAATGTGATCTCAGGTAGAACAAAATTATCCACAACATCACCAGCTAAATTACGTGTTGTCGAAGGGCCCATACCTGGCAACATTAAGTATGCACCATCACCTATCCCCCACACACCCAGTGTTTGACCAAAATCTTCATCAACAATATTGAGTCCTAGTGAACTCGCTACATCAAATAAGCCAAAGATACCCACTGTAGAATTAACTAAAAAGCGTGCAACACTTACCCCAGCATTACCCGGCTTTCCCTGTAGTGTCGCATTTATAACATCAGTTGGCGCAGTTATATTGTCAGTAAAATTAACCACACTGCGTCTTACCGGAGCCGGTGTAATAGCAACATATCCAACAGCTGTTGGGCGCAAAATATAGGCATCTAACACATCCATGTTAAAATCATAAACAGGGCGGTTAAAAGATTGAAGCGGGTCTCGCTCATCAACTTTTTCGTCAGGTACTTGCGCACATCCTGCAACAACTAGTAACCCAATCAATAGTAAACTCTGTCTTAACATCTTTTATCCTTTTAAGGAATTAACTCATTTATTAGTAATGTATGTTGTGTTGTCTTTGCTTGCTCTAATACGGGAGAACGCCCCTCGAGCTCGCCACTTGAAGGCATTACTGAGGCATCTTTAGAAATACGCGCCGTGATTACAATTTCTTCAGAACTCGAAAGCGTTAGTCCCTCTACCATAGAGTTTAGATCACTAAGTTGCACCTTAAGCGGGAAACTATAATCGGTGAGCTTTACAACAGCCAATGGCATCGGCGACCCGCTGGCCGCTTTTGCAAATACAAATAAAGTACCATTTTCAGGAAGATCATTAACTAATGCAGAATCTAAGTTTACATTAACCGTAATCCCTTCATCACTTGCAGTTGAGCTAGGTATATTTTCTGAAGAGGTCACTGCGTAAATTTGGTTATTTTGCTCAGCCATTTTTTGCTCAATATCACTAATGCGCTGAGCTATCATGGCATAACGGCTGTCTTGAGCATCCATTGTACTGAGAAGCACCTCAAACGCAGATTTAGCTTGAGCCCAATCTTGGCGTTCGTACGCAATCAAGGCGAGCAATGAAATAGCATCTACATTGGTCGGTTCATCTTTTAAAACGCGTGATAGCATGCTTGCTGCACGGGTCATATTAGTGTCACTGCCTTGCATTAAAAGCAACTGGCTATAGCTGACCATCACACCTAAATTATCAGGATTAAGGCGTAACACTTTATCAAACGACTGCTGTGCCATGTCATACTCATTTAGTGACATTGCAACGCGTCCTAGTAACATCCAAGCAACTTGATCGTCACCATTTTGAGCAAGCTTGGTTCGCAAACCTAAGGCAAAAGCCTGTAGTTCATTTTGCGTCAATGGTTCGCCTTTTTGCATCACTGCACGCTCACCATATTCAGGCAAATTATCCATCGCGGTATACCAGTCTTGTAACTGTTTTTGCGAACCTGTTGCCGTATAAAAAATTACCGTCAATACAATTAAAAATGTACTGCCTGTTAATGCCAATATCGCATTGTTTCCTCGGCTAAATAACGACTTCTCAGGAGAGATCTCATTAAGTAAGCGACGTTTCAACTCAACCACTGACTCATCGTAGCCTTGCTGCTCAATACGCTGTTCTTTTAGGTCAAGCGCTAACTCTTCTAAACGTTGGTGATAAATGCCAATTAATTCAGAATTTGCATTATGAGTGACACTTTTTACACGTTCTTTTGTCAAAAAAGGCAAAGCTACAAATACAACAGCTACCAAAGTTAGTAGCACAAAAGAAGCCCACATTAAAATCATTTACTTTTGCTCCTGACGTTGATTTTGCGCAATTAGTTTTGCCAGTAACTCTTCATCTTGATCGTTCCAGTTCTGTTTTATTGCAGCTTTTCGCTGTCGAATAACAATGAACCCAAAGCCAATAATGACGATTAAAATGGGTAATACCCACAATATTAATGTCGCTGGAGTAACAGGTGGTTCGTAATGCACAAAGTAGCCATATCGATCAATCATGTACTCGATGACTTCATCTTTGCTCTTGCCTTCTTTTACCAACACAATAACTTTATCACGTAAATCTTTAGCAACTACAGCATCTGAGTCTGCTATGTTTTGGTTCTGGCACTTTGGGCAACGCAACTCTTTAGTGAGCTCGCCAAACCGTTTTGCTTGTTCGTCATTTGCAAATACATATCTATCTTGCTCTGCTGAAACTGCAAAGCTAAAAAGTAATACTAAACCAATAAATAAATACTTCATGGCGTTAACTCCTGCATGATAGGTGCAAACTTCGCACGCCAAACTCGTGGATTAATATCGCCAGTATGGTGTAACAAAATTGTCCCTTTACTATCGACTAAAAACGTTTCAGGTGCCCCTGACACTCCTAAATCAAGTGCTAATGTTCTTTCTAAATCAAGTATATTGAACTGATAAGGGTCACCTGCTCTGCTAAGCATCGTACTCACTTCTTCACGTAATGAATCCATGTCAAATGGACCATCAAAATCAGAATCGTAGCTTTGCACGTAATAAAGACCAACGATCTTTACTCCTTGCTCACGTAGCTGAGTTAAATAACCCAACTCAGCTAAACATGTTGGACACCAAGTACCCCATACATTGAGTAAATATACTTCACCCTGAAGATCTGTTTGCTGCCAACGCTTATCGTCTTGCATTAGATCTGGTAGGTTAAAGCTAGGCATTGCCTGGCCTATTCTTCCTGTTTGTAATTCTCGAGGGTTTGCAAAAAGTCCTTGGTACAAAAAAACACATATCAGTACAAAAGCTAATAACGGTAGCAACGCTAAGAATTTACGGTTCATAAGGCCTCCGGCTGGCTTTTTGAATCACGCTTTTTATTACTACGATAGCGTTTGTCACCTAAAATCATAAAGCCTGCTAGTGAAATAAGTATGCCACCTAACCACATCCATCGAACATAAGGTTTATGATAAATACGTAATGACCAACCACCGTTACTTAGCTGCTCACCTAAAGCAAGGTATAAATCACGAGTAAAACCAGCATCAATCGCCGCCTCAGTCATAAATTGCATACCAATGTCATATTGACGTTTTTCAGCATATAGCCTTGCCACTTTATCACCCTCTTTAAGCACCGTTACAACACCTGCATGGCCGCTGTAATTAGGTCCACGGATATCCTTAACACCTTCAAAGCGATAGTCATATTGGTTAAGCGATACAACCTCTAACGGCTTCATTGACACATCACGCTCTACCGAATACGCCGAGGTTAAAGTCACGCCAGCAATCACAAAAGCAATACCAATATGGCCTAGTACCATTGCCCAGTAACTTACACTTAAACGTTTTAAACCATTTTGTAGGCTGCCGTGGACTCGCGTTTTATCAACAATATCAAGCACAGTTGTAAAAACAATCCACACAGCTAAAGTAGTTGCAAGTAAGGTTAAAGGTGCAACATCGTCGTATCCCAAAAACAACCAAGCAGACGTCACAGCGATACTTGCAAGCGCGCAAAGTAGCAGTTTATTCTGTAAAAATGCCCATTTATTTTGTTTCCAACGAAGTAATGGCCCTATACCCATTAGGATTGCAAATGGTACAAGTAAAATCGCAAACATTTTATTAAAGAACGGTTCGCCTATTGAAATACTGCCTAGTCCCATTTCTTTGTGGATCATAGGTAATAACGTACCTAGTAAAACAATGAGCGTTGCAACAACTAAAAATATATTGTTTAACCACAGTGCCACTTCTCGAGAGACAAGTTTATATCGCCCTTCACTTTTCACTTCAGAGACTCGTAATGCATAGAGAGCTAAACCTCCGCCAACTACAATCGCTAAGAAAGCAAGAATAAACAAACCACGATCAGGGTCTGTAGCAAATGCATGTACAGAAACAATAATGCCAGAACGTACAATAAAGGTTCCAAGCAAACTAAATGAGAAAGCAGCTATAGCCAATAATACCGTCCATGATTTAAATACACCGCGTTTTTCTGTAACTGATAATGAGTGTAATAAAGCAGTCGCAACTAACCATGGCATAAGGGATGCATTTTCAACAGGATCCCAAAACCACCAACCGCCCCAGCCTAGTTCAGCGTAAGCCCACCAACTACCAATAGTAATACCTAGGGTTAAAAACCCCCATGCGGTCATTGTCCATGGACGTGACCACTTTGCCCACGTGTTATCAAGTTTACCGGTAAGTAAAGCAGCAATGGCAAATGAAAAGGAAACAGATAAACCAACATACCCCATGTACAACAATGGTGGATGAATAATCATTCCCGGATCTTGCAATAAAGGATTTAAATCCCGCCCTTCAACAGGGTAATACGGTAACAACAGTTCAAACGGACTCGACATCAATAGTGTGTAAAGCATAAAGCCAACACCCAAAAACCCAAGCACACCCAATACGCGAGCTCTTAATATCCAAGGCAAAGACTGTGAGCGCATTGCTACAACGGCAGTCCAGCCTGCTTGCATCACAAGCCATAATAAAATAGCGCCTTCATGACCACCCCATGTTGAGGTTATTTTATAATACCAAGGTAACGTGCTGCTTGAATGATAGGCTACGTACGCTACGGTAAAGTCATCCGTTAAACTTGCATAAATTAGTGCGGCAAATGAAATTAAAACAAAAGCAAATTGCCCAACGGCCAAAGAAGGTGCAGCGCGCATTAAACGCAAGTTACCTGTATGCGCGCCCCATAAAGGAAAAATACACAATAAAACACTTAGCACCATGGCCAGTGTCAAAGAAAAATAACCAATTTCAGGAATCATATTAATTGCCACTATCTAAGTTATATTTAGGTTTTTCGTGCTTAATTCCTTTTACAGCCTCAGCAACTTCTGCAGGCATATACTCTTCATCATGCTTAGCTAAAACCTCAAACGCCTCAATTACATCAGGCTCTATCAATACGCCTTGCGCAACAATACCCTGCCCTTCACGAAATAAATCAGGCAAAATACCTTGATATCGAATAGTCACTATTGGCCCTGTGTCGGTCAGCTTAAAGCTTACTTCTAGACTGCTTTCGTCACGCACAACAGACCCTGGTACAACCATGCCACCGATGCGCAGCTTCTGGCCTATAAAAGGCTTCTCAAGGTTTGGACCTTTGCCTTCAATGAGCTCACTCGGGGTGTAAAATAAGTTGATATTTTCTTGCAGAGCATACAAAACTAAGCCAACTACTGCACTTAATCCAAATATAACGGAAGTAACAGCAAGCAAGCGTTTTTTGCGTCTTGGGTTCATGATTTTTGCTCCTGTTTAGCTTGCTTAATTCGCTGTTCGCGGTCTGCTTGTTGCTGAACAGATGCCAAAATACGTTTGGTATCATTTAATGAACTCAATAAAATACCGAGTAGAATAAGTGCGCATGTTCCAAAAGATAACCAAACGTAAAAGCCATATCCGCCCATGGCTATAAAATCAGAAAAAGAATCAAACTGCATAACTAACCCCTTTTAATCAACTGACGAACCCAAGGACGGTGCTTTTCGCGCTGTAAAATTTCATTTTTAAGGCGAATTAATGTCACAGTGCCAACAAATGCAGCGAAAGCAACGATATTAACCATCAATGGCCAAAACATACTTGGGTCAATCGCTTCGGTATTAAACTTTGTGATAGATGCGCCTTGATGCAAGGTGTTCCACCACTCAACAGAGAAATGAATGATTGGTAAATTAATCACTCCAACAATAGCAAGAATAGAAGCCGCTCGACCCGCGGCTTTCTTATCTTCAAAGGCATAATATAAAGACAGCACACCTAGGTATAAAAATAATAAAATCAATTCAGAGGTTAAACGAGCGTCCCATACCCACCAAGCACCCCACATAGGTTTACCCCATGCTGCACCTGTGATCAATGCAATAGCAGTGGCACAAGCGCCAACTGGGGCAATAGCAATAACGGCAAGTTCAGCGTTCCTTAACTGCCATACCAAAGCAACAATTGCCGCTATGGCCATTGATGAATAAGCGCCCATAGATAAAATAGCTGAAGGAACATGAATAAAAATAATGCGATAGCTGTCTTTTTGCTGGTAGTCTGCTGGCGCATACGCCAACCCCCAAACCCAACCAACAACCATGCACACAACCGTAATAACGGCAAAATAGGGCAGTAACGTATTGCATAATTGATATGCACGATCTGCTTTAGCGTAGGGATGTAACCACTTCCACATATTAACTTACACTCACTTTTAATGCTGACGATATGGCAATTGGTGCGCTCATAACAGCGACGACGAGCATCGCACCAAGGATGGCAAGCTGCCCGCTATAATCCAGTGACATTGAACTGGTATCAATAGCGGACGTTGCAAAAATTAAAACCGGGATATACAAAGGCAAAACAAGTAAGCTCATTAAAATACCGCCTTTTTGTAGACCCACAGTAAGACCGGCGCCAATAGCACCGATGAAACTTAATAATGGCGTACCCAATAAAAGAGTAAATATGGTTGCAACCAATGATTGGCTATCTAAATTTAACAACAACGCGAACAAAGGGGTCATTAATACTAAGGGTAAGCCAGTGATAACCCAGTGAGCGCATACCTTAGCCAAAACCGTTAAGGGCAAAGGGTATGACGACGCTATTAACTGCTCTAAGCTTCCATCATGAAAGTCATCACGGAAAATTTTATCTAACCCAAGCATGGTTGATAGTAATGCGGCAACCCAAATTATACCCGGCGCCATCCGAGCAAGTAGTCCTGGCTCTGGGCCTATTGCTAATGGGAATAGTGTGATCACAATTAAAAAGAATAACAGCGGGTTAACTATTTCTGCACGCTGACGAAATGCCAGTTGTAGATCTTTTTTACAAACCGCTGTAAATAATTGTAAGTAAGAATGTTTGCGTAACATCAGTGACGGTACTCCAAAGTAACCGTTTGTAAATCATTAAAGTGTGTAGTCAAATCTTGGTGGGTGGTTAATAATATAGCCCCGCCATTTTCTAAATGACTGGTAAACCTATCTTGTAAAAACGCAACGCCAGATTTATCCAAGGCAGTAAAGGGTTCATCAAGAATCCACAATTTTGCATCATTAAGCCAAAGTCTAAGCAATGCGACACGACGTTGCTGACCCGCAGACAACGTTCTTACAGGCACATCTTCCAGCCCCACTAAACCAATACTTGCCAGTAACGGATACAAGTCTTGCTCATTACTATAGCCCTGTATCTGTAACCAAAAGCGTACATTTTCTAAAGCAGTGAGCTGAGCATTTACACCTGTTTTGTGGCCTATAAATAATAATTCACGGGCAAACTCATCATAGCTTTTTGTTATAGATTTTTCTCGCCAAAAAATATCACCTTCATCTGGGGCAGCAAAACCCGCAATAATGCGCAATAATGATGTTTTACCAGCCCCGTTTGGGCCAGCTAACTGCATAATTTGTCCCGATTTCAAACTGAAATTAAGATCCTCAAACAAACAGCGGTCTTGTTTGATGCAAGTGACGGACTTAATGTGTAGCAAGATGACGATTCTCTATACCCAAAATTAGGCGTTAGTCTACCATAATGATAGGGTAATACGAATAACGCAATGAAACCGATTAGTGAAAAATTGATTTAAAATAATGAATGAACCAACGCATATATCTTTAGCTAACTCATTGACTGTAAAACAGTCAACAACCGATGCTGCGCAGCAAAACATTGACTTAAATGGGCAAACATTAAACGCTAAAAACATCGTGTTCGCTAAAGGTTCGTTGCAAATGGATATAATGGTAAATGATCATTGGCAAACCTTGCGTTTAGTGACAACGCAATCTCCAGCAAATGCACAAAAAATACCTGCTGCTGAGATTCAATTAAGCGCTGACGGCAAGCAGCTTACTATTTTACCAACACAAATATCCTTGGCGCTTAATCAAGCTAAGCATCTACAAAATTTACTGAATTTTATAAGTTCAGGCAGTCAATTAGTCAATAAGCCATTAACCATAAACGTTGTTACACACCCAACCGCAAAATTACAGCTCCCGCAATTAAACGCAAGTTTGCCAATTAATAAGGAGGTAGCAAGTGTTTTACAAAGTGAACAGCCGATTCAAGCTATCATCAATAGCGACCATAGAGGTACTAAGCTCACAGTTTTAAATAGGTTTGCTGACAACTTACATCAACAACCTATTAGCCAAAATAAATTAGCAACGTGGCTTGCAAAGCTAGCACCTAATGGACAAATAAAAGCCATTAATAATGCGGTGGAATTGATTATACCGCAGCAGAAAAGCGCATTTAACGTGCCCGTAAAAGCAGAACAAATACAACAATTGGATTCAACTTTACAGCCTGTAAAAATAACAGCAGTAAATGAAAAGCTGCAGCTAAAAACGCATAACCCGCAGGTTATAGTAACTTTGAAAAACTCATTAACTCATACATTTAATAGCTTACTTAGGGCACAACCAGAAAAATTAAACTCACAATCATATCTGTCCCAACAGCCGATAGTGAGCCCTTTACGTAATTCTAGTAGCCCAATAAAGTCGTGGTTCCAAAACAGTTTTTCGGATTTTAAAACACGTATTAATGATGCTGTACGTTATTTTGAACAAAAGCCTTTTAGCAAACCAGGCTCTCTTTTAGCTAGCGCAGTTCAAAACACTAAATCAATAAATAAAGCAGCAAATACAGTTCAATCTACGCCTCCAATACAGAGTCTAATTCCGCAATCGCTTACGCGTATAAATTTAGCGGCACTTGCAAACTCGCATCCTTCGCCTTTGCAAGCAGATATCAGTAACGGCACTGCGCTACCAAAGCATTTTCATACCTCACCACCTTTGGCACAGTTTTTTCAACAAATAAAAGCGGGGTTAAGCGCACTGACTTCAATGCAATCGAATATCCCCTCAGCAGAGCATGACCTTTTATCTAGTCAAGCAAATCAAACTAATACGCAAAATAAAACAACGTTAGCACAGGCCACTCCAATGCAAATTGGCCAGCCAGCGAAAATTACTAAGCAGGGTGGAGCAACGGTAGATACTGAATTAACAAAAGAAGCAAAAATAATAAGCAAAAATAACGACACTGTCGCTTCTTCTCAACCTATTGTAGATAAAAATGCTACTGTAAAAGTTAAGAGTAATCAAAATCTAACATCTTCTGTTTTGCCACCCAAAGCTGAAAACTTAGCATCAGATTTAAGTAAAAGTGCGAAAGAAATGAAACCTGATTTCATTCAACAGGCCACTCCTAAAGTGCAGCAACACTCCATCTCGAACACCTCTTCACCTAAAGCGGCATCATTTTCAGTACCTGCGAACTTTGATGCTACCAAAGTGATAGCAAACGCGAGCCATAACAAAGCACAACAGCTTACTAATACAACTCCAACAGGGTTAGACACTAAACAAGCTAATCTTGAGAGCATAAAAGCCCCTCTGAATGCACCTGTTGTTAGCAGTCAAATAAGCCTACCTATTGAGGCAAAGCTACTATCGCCTTTACTAGATATTCCAAAAGATGTTTATAAGCCAGAAACAGCTTTTATTAATAAGAGTAAACTACCATTAAGCAGAGAATCTTTAACACAGAAAATAGAACAACTTGCACAGCCTAAAATTTCTGACAATGTCGACCTTAATCGGTTGGTTAATCAAGCTTTTAACCGAATGATTAGCAGCCAAACTATTCAACCTCAGACCGTTCAGCGTGAGGTATTAAGCATTTTATCGCCTCATAGTCTTTCTGCGCCTGCTTATCAAAATAGTTTTAGCCAAGCTGTTGAAAGTTTGAGTGTTGCTATATTAGCCGCACCTATTCTTAACTCATCGGGTATTGGCAACTTTAATGGCCAAACCTCACTTGATGCTCTTTTACAAGTATTAGTACCAAACTTTAAAGCCGTTAATAGTGAAAAGCTTCAGGAGCAACTTCTACAAGCAACTAGTCAAACATTGGCAAATGAATTGAGCCAAATAAAAACAACTGTCAGTCAAGTAACCAGCACACCCGTTAATCAACAAACAGATAGCAATGCATTTGTGCAATTTTTCTTACCAATGAGGTTACCCCCTGAGGCTTCGCAAACTGAAATATCACTCGGAAAGTATAAAAAACCAAGTAATGAAAAGCCTGAAGGTAAAGATGTGTGGTTTGTAAGATTAAATTTTGATTACGCTGATCTTGGTCAGTTACAAATAACTGCAGAGTTAATGGATAAAGCACTGGATTGTAAATTACTTGCATCCAGTCAAGAAGTAACGGCCATAGCGCACCCTCATATTGAAAGCTTACGTCACAAACTATCTGCACATGGGTTACAGGTAGGAGAACTTAATTTAAGTCAGGGTGCTGCAAAACACCAAGCATTTTACCAATCTCATGCCATTATTAATATTAAGGTCTGAATATGAGTGACATCGAGCAAAAATCAGCTATTGGGTTGTTGTATGAAGCCGGTAAAGCACCAACGGTTAGCAGTAAAGGGTTTGGCGAGCTTGCTGAAGAAATAATTGCCGCTGCTGAAAAAAAAGGGATTTTAATACATCAGGACAAGTCGCTTGCTAAAACGCTTTCTCATTTAGAGCTGGGTGAAGAGATCCCTAAAGAGCTTTATTATGTTATTGCAGAACTGATTGCTTTTTCATACGTTTTAAGAGGCAAGTTTCCACCTGGTTGGCAAGACTTTCAAGGCAAGTTAAATATAAAAGCATGAGTAGTTTGATGCGTAAAAGGCGCTAACTAGCGCCTTTCTGTTGATGCAGCGATATGAGTAATTCAGCTTCCGCACGAGGTAGTTCACACTCACGGATAATCTCTTCTATATCAGCCCCCAGTTCCACCATTTTTACAGCTCGTGAGTAAATTTTAGCATCTGGGTCATCATATTTTTGCGCATCTTGTTGCTGTGCTAGTTCTTGACTCTTTTGCTCGGCATCAACCAACCGCTTGCCAATACTAAGCATTCCAGCACGCATTTCAGCAACTTCACTACGTAAAATACTATTTTGTTGTAATGCATTAGCTAACTGCTTCTGGTTTGCTTGCTCAGAAGCCATTAACCGTTTATTTAAAACATATAAGAATACAAAGCACACTAGTATTAAAAAAAGTGCGCTACACACTAAAGAGAGTAACAGCATAGTTCATCCGTAAGCATTAGATATCGCTTAACTCATCCCACTCTTCATCATTTAGTAATTTATTCAAATCAACCAAAATTAATAACTCGCCATCGCGATTACTTACACCTTGAATAAACTTAGCACTTTCTTCTGTACCAATATTTGGTGCGCTGTCAATTTCAGAGCTACGTAGATATACAACTTCTGCCACACTATCGGCTAAAATACCGATTACTTGCTCTTCCGCTTCAATAATAAGAACACGAGAATTATCAGTTGCTTCAGCAGACATTAAACCAAAACGGGCACGCGTGTCGATAACTGTTACAACATTACCACGTAAGTTAATTATACCAAGCACATAACTAGGGGCGCCTGGAACTGGGGCTATTTCGGTATAACGCAATATCTCTTGTACTTGCATCACGTTCACACCGTAGGTCTCTGATTCAAGTTTAAACGTTACCCATTGCAATACTTCGTCATTGCTATCGGCATTTTTACTACTTGATACTAATCTTTCTTCGCTCATGCTATTACTCCGATTATCGTTACTGCTCACGGCTATCTAAGCCCTGCTCCAGCAATTGATTTAAATACTCTACATCAATTAGGGCACACATTTTTTCTTTAATCACGCCTGCTAACCATGGACGTTTACCGCTATTAGCACGCCATTTTATATCTTCAGAGCGCAAGGTAATATTATTTACTAATTTCTCAGCTAATAATCCCCATTGACTATCACCTAAAGTAATTAAGTACTGATAGTCTAGTTTCTCTTCAAGCTCTTGGGTATATTTTTCTGGCATTACCCATCGAGCTGTATCAACCACATTTAGGTTTTCATCACGATTAAGCATCACGCCTTTAAACCACTTAGGCTTGCCAAAAAGTTGAGTAACCTCACCTAACTGATGAATACCACCAAGTGCTTTTAATGGCACCGCTAAGGTAAGCCCTGCCACTTCAAAAAATAGTGCCTGAAACTCTCCATCAAAATAATCTTCTTGGCGTTGAACAGGCGTTTTACCAACCGCTTTATTTATCGTTAGTTCTGTTTCAGCTATATCTTTGATATTAGCTTGAAATTCTGGTTTCTCAAGCTTTGATATTGGCTCAGCCTCTAAAATAGGCTCTTCTAAGGCATCAGGTTGCATTATTGCTTGAGTAGTCTTTGGTGTTAACTCTTTTTCAGTTGCTGATGGTTTAACTTGCTCAAGTAATTTAGCTACAGGCTCAAGTGCTGAAGAATCTTCATCGCACAGCAAAGCTTCCAAATATTGGGTCATTACTTTTTCATTAGCAAACAACTGCTTACTCATCAATTAACCTTGTTCAATCAAATAATCTAATAACGCACGATAAGCAAAAACGCCCCGCGAACGAGGACAAAATTGAATGGGCACTTGTTGCGCAAGGCTAGCATCTCGAAACTTTGTATCGACAGGAATTACCCCCGGCCAAACTTTATCTTTATATGTCTGTTGAAGGGTTTTATATGCCTCCAAAGATGCATTAGTGCGCTTATCATACATAGTAGGGATAATGGTATATTGATACTGCTTTGATTGCGAGCTTTGCATTAACTCCATCGTGCGCATCATTCGATCTAAGCCCTTTAAAGCGAGGAACTCAGTTTGCACCGGAACTAAAATTCGTTCACTGGCGGCCAATGCATTCACCATAAGCACGCCCAACACAGGTGGACAATCTAAAATAGCGTAATCATAGTGGTCACTAATTTTAAGTAATGCTTTTTTTAAAATAAGCCCCATACCCGTTTTATTACCCATGCTACGGTCCAGTGTTGCGATAGCCATAGTTGCAGGTAAGATATCAAGGTTAGCAATATTTGAAGGGCATAAAGCTTGTAAGATCTCTTCGCTTTGCATTGTGTTACCACGTGCAAAGATATCATAAACGCTGACTTCAAGATCTTCAGAATCAATGCCAAAATAATATGTCAAAGAAGCATGAGGGTCAGTATCAATTAGTAATACCCGCTTTCCCTGCAACGCCAAAATGCCAGCAAGGCTTACTGCGGTTGTTGTTTTGCCAACACCGCCCTTTTGATTTGCTACGGTCCAAACTTTCACATTACACCTTATTGTTCTTCATTTCGTGTTGTAATACGAATCCCACCATGGGGTAATTGGATTACTTTAATGGAATTATCATTTGAGGGCAGTTCAACTTCTTCTGGTATTGAAGTTTCAACTTCTTCTACTGCACCATCACTGTCAACTGTCTTTTTTTCAGGCAACCCGTATTTTGACAAAGCAACAACCACTTTACGGTTTTGTGCTCGTCCTTGTGCAGTTGCATTATCTGCAAAAGGAGAATACTCCCCATATCCCTCTATAGCCATTCTAGCAGGGTTTATACCCATTCTTTCCAACTCTATCAGAATAGAGGTAGCTCGAGCGACTGATAACTCCCAATTCGAGCGAAATATTTCATTTCGAATGGTTTCATTATCAGTATAGCCGCGAACTCGAATGTAGTTATCCACTGGTGAAATGATGTCTTTAACCATACTGATAACAGACTTAGCTCTGGAGTGCGCAACTGCACTTCCACTTGAAAATAACATTCCTGAGCTTAACTCAATGATTAGCCAATCCTGATGTAACTCTAAACTTGCTTCACCATCGCGTATCTCATCAATTAAAGCAGACTGTAATTTTGTCAGTAAGCTATCTAAAGGTTTACCTAGATGCTTTTGCTTAATATTACTTGTATCACTTTGTCCATCGAGTAACTCTGGCCCTACTTCTTGTTTTTGAATACTTTCGCCAAATAAAAGCTCTTTTTCTGGGCTCACTCTATCTGTGAGTAAACCCGTGCCAGAAACACCCGTCCCCTCTTGGCTGTGTTGACGAGCAGATTTAACAAATACTTGTTCTAATGAGTCAGATAATACTTGGAATTTTTCTTCTTTATTGATGGCCATCGCATACATAACAACAAAAAACGCAAACATAATTGTCATATAATCAGCATAAGAGACTAACCATCTCTCAGTATGTTGATTACTGGCATTATTGTTACGTAGTTTACGACGCATCATCAGAAATTTTACTCAGGTAGTAAGGTTGGTCTTTCAATACGATATGCTTCTAGTCTTAGCTCTATATTGGCTGGGCTATCACCTTGGCTAATTGCCATAATACCCTCTGCTAGTGACTCATGATAAAGCATTTTTTGTTCCACTTGCTGTTTTAATTTATTAGCCATTGGCAAGAACAACAAATTAGCTAAACCAACACCATAAATAGTTGCAATAAATGCAGTTGCAACACCCGCTCCTAACTTCTCTGGCTCGGTAATGAACGACATTGCTTGAATCAATCCTAAAACAGCCCCTAAGATACCAATAGTTGGGCTGTAACCTCCAAAAGCTTCATACACCCGGCTTGCTTCAAGCAAACGTTCACGCTCAAGTAACAGGTCTATTTCTAACGTGTCACGTAGCGCCTTATCACTGACTCCATCAACTAATAAACTAAGCCCTTTTGCCGCATAGGGATCTGGGTGATTCAGTGCTGTGTCTTCAAGCGCTAAATACCCTTCTTGGCGAGCTTTTATTGACCACTGTTTTACCTGTTCAATTGCTCCGTCAATATCATGACGCGGCGGAAAAAAAACCCAATAACTTATTTTTAAAGCTTTTAAAAATGTACTTGAAGGAGACTGCAGCATTACAGCCCCTATTGTTCCACCTAAAACTATAAGAAGTGCAGGTCCACTGAATAAGGCAGATACAATACCGCCTTCCAAAGCATACCCAAATGCAATCGCACCTAATGCTACAATTACACCTAAAAATGAGAGTTTATCCACAACCAATCTCACGGATAATTCTGCTCGCGACATCGTCTAATGCAATATCTGCACTTGCTAAACCTGCATTTGCAACAGCTTGAGGCATGCCATATACCACGCAACTTTTTTCATCTTGCGCCCAAATAGTTGCACCGACTTGCTTTAGCATTCGAGAACCATCACGACCATCAGCGCCCATACCTGTCAAAACAACCGCTAATACATCTCCTTGGTAGGCTTTTGCTGTACTAGCAAATGTTACATCAACACTTGGTTTATAAGTTATCCTCGCACTGTCGTCTTCAAAAACGCGCAACGTTCTATTTCCACCACGTCCTTCTACCAGCATTTGCTGACCGCCGGGTGCTAAATAAGCTGTACCAGGCATTAATTTATCGCCTTGTTGAGCCTCTTTTACTTTGATTTTACATAGCCCATTTAATCTCGCTGCAAACGCAGGAGTAAATGCGGCAGGCATATGCTGAATTAACAAAATTGGATGCGGAAAATTAGCAGGTAATTTTGTTAAGATAGTTTGTAGAGCAACAGGCCCCCCTGTAGATGTACCTATTGCAACTATTTGATATTTTTTACCCGACGCACGCACCTCCGATTTTGGGCTCGGTGACGTTTGTCGATTAAAAGTACGATCTGGCTGAATAACCGTACTACGAGAAGGCGATTCTTTGCTTGGTACAGTACGCGATGAGACCGAAGGAGCTGGGCGGCTAAATCTAGATATTCGTCTACGGCCAATTTCTTTTACTTTATTCTGTAATAGCTTTATTGCATCTTCATTATTGCGCGCTATGTCTTCAAATTTCTTTGGTAGAAAATCCAAAGCACCTGCATCCAACGCGTCTAAAGTTGCCGTTGCACCATCGCGCGTTAATGACGAAAACATTAAGATAGGTGTTGGGTTAGCTGCCATTATTTCTTTTACAGCGCTAATTCCATCAAGAACAGGCATTTCTACATCCATTGTAATAACATCTGGACGTAATTGACTGGTTTTATCAACGGCTTCTCGGCCGTTAACAGCAAAACCAATTACTTCGATATCCTTATCTTGTTCAAGAATTTCACTAACTCTACGGCGAAAAAAGCTTGAATCATCAACAACTAATACTTTAACTGCCATTGGTACACTCTTGTTAAATTTTACCTATGAGAGCTAGAGGCTCTCATAAAAGGTTAAGTATGGGCTAGCCAGCATAAAACTTCAGTAGACTTGGCACATCTAATATCAATGCAATTCCACCATCAGAGGTGATTGTTGCCCCGGCCATACCTGGCGTGCCTTGTAATAGAGCATCCAATGGTTTTATTACAACTTCTTCTTGACCTATTAATGAGTCAACAACGAAACCCACTTTTTGAGTGCCTATTTGAACTATAACAACGTGTCCTTGAGCTTTTCGTTGTGATCTATCGGCACCTTTAATTAACCAGTGCTCCAAGTAAAACAATGGAATTGCCTTTTTACGGACAATGATTGTTAATTGTCCATCAACAACATTAGTTTGTGTTAAGTCTAAATGAAATATTTCGCTTACACCTGCAAGCGGTAAGGCAAATGTTTGCTCGCCAACAACAACCATTAAGGTCGGTAAAATTGCTAACGTAAGTGGCACTTTTATCTCAAGTATAGTACCCACACCAAGCTCAGACTGAATACTAACAGAGCCATTTAGCTGATTAATTTTAGTCTTAACAACATCCATGCCAACACCGCGGCCTGAAATATCAGAAATCTCTTCTTTAGTTGAAAAACCTGGTGCAAAAATTAAGTTATACGCTTCAGTATCTGACAAGCGGCTCGCTTGCTCATGATCAAGCACGCCCTTACTAATTGCGATCTTCTTGAGTTTTTCAGCATCCATACCCGCACCATCATCGCGAATGGTAAGTAAAATATGGTCACCTTCTTGTGATGCAGATAGTGTTACAGTACCCGTTCTTGATTTGCCTGCTGCTTCACGAACATCAGGCATTTCGATACCGTGGTCTACTGAGTTTCTCACCAAGTGGACTAATGGATCTGCCAATGCTTCCACTAAGTTTTTGTCTAAATCCGTGTCTTCACCAACTAGCAATAGATTGATATCTTTTTTCAAGCTTCTTGCTAAATCACGAACAACACGAGGAAATCGACCGAAAACCTTTTTGATTGGTTGCATACGGGTTTTCATTACCGCGCCTTGCAAGTCAGCTGTGACAACATCTAAATTAGAAATTGCCTTACCCATCACTTCGTTATTAGTATTTGTTGCTAAGCTAACCAAGCGATTTCTAACTAATACTAGTTCACCAACCATGTTCATTATTTCGTCTAGGCGCTTTGTATCCACCCTAACGGTTGTTTCAGCTTGCGGTGGTGGTGGCTTTTTAACAGCGGTTGCTGCTGGTGTAGCTGGCTTTTCAACAGCTTTCGGGGCTGGGGTCGGCTTACTAACTGGTGCAGGCTTCTGTGCAGCTTTGGGTGGTTCTGGTTGTTTTGCTACTGGCTGTTCAACTGTATTCTCTGCAACGGCTTTAGGTGCTGAACCTTTGCCATGAAGTTCATCAAGCAAAGCCTCAAATTCATCATCGCTTATGTCGTCACCAGATTCATCACTAACAGGGCTTTTCGCCTCAGGTGGTTTAACTTGTTGCTCAGCTGCGGGAGCCTTATCTACAGCAACTTCGCCAAAACTTCCTACACCATGTAATTCATCTAATAAATTATCAAATTCATCATCAGTTATATCATTACCAGATGAGCTCTGTTGCGCTGGAGCACTTTCAGTTTTAGGAGTTTGGCCTTTACCATGCAATTCATCGAGTAAGCTTTCGAATTCATCTTCGGTAATTTCATCAATGTTGTCTTCTGTTGAACTATTATCTACTTCACCATTAAATAGCTCATCAAAGGCAAACGGATCTTCCTCGTTAACACTTGATTCTTCAGTTACAGATTCTTCAACTGGTGCGGCTGCAACTGTATCTGGCATTGAAACAGCGTCGTTTTCGTCATCACTTGGGGGCTGACTTAACTTGTGTAATACCGCAAGCAGTTCAGGGTCCGCTGGCGCAGGCTGTTCACGATTTTGAATAGTCGCGAACATTTCATTAATAGTGTCAAGCGCTTGCAGTATCACATCCATGAGCTCTGAGTTGACTGTCCGTACACCTTGGCGCAGCAAATCGAATACGTTTTCAGCGCCATGGCAAGCATCAACCAATTCGGTCATACTTAAAAAACCGGCACCGCCCTTAACTGTGTGAAAGCCGCGGAATATCGCATTCAGTAAATCGGTATCATCCGGATTATTTTCAAGCTCTACTAGCTGTTCTGATAAAAGCTCAAGGATTTCTCCAGCCTCAACTAGAAAATCTTGTAAAATGTCTTCATCGACTTCAAAGCTCATGTAGTGCTCTCCTCTTAGAAGCCCAAACTTGACAATAAATCGTCAACATCATCTTGCCCATTGACTACGTCATCTCGCGATTCTTTATCAATAATAGGCCCTTCAGGGCCGGCAAGTGTATCTTGTGCAGGCGGTTCTTCGGCTTCGGTAGGTGTCTTTATTTTTTCACCACCAAGCTCGTGACTACCAAAAGCGGTTAGTAAGTGAATTAGGCTGTCTTCAACTTCTCTAACTAATTCAATAACCCTTCGTATAACTTGACCTGTTAAATCTTGAAAGTCTTGTGCCATTAACACGTTTGTCATCAAGCCCTGTAACTCATCTGTTTTAGTATGAGAATGGCTCATGAATTTATCTAGACTATGACAAAGTGTTTTAAACTCACCTAGCTCAATTTCACGACTCATAAGACGATCCCAAGTAGGCTTGATATGAGCAATCTCATCTGCTAACTCTTGAGCTATTGGTAAACTAGCTTCAACCGCGTCCATCGTTTTGTTGGCAGCATTTTCTGTCATTTCCATAACATAGTTCAAACGCTGCTTTGCGTCTGGAAGTGCATCTGTCGTCAAATCCGATAAGCGCGTATCAAGTTCAAAGTTTTTTAACGCATCATGAAGTTGACGCGTTAACTTTCCCACTTCAGCAAACAACTCAGATTGCTCTTGAGAAGCCGCATCAATAATTAGCTGGTCAGCTTTTTCTTGTTCGCCATTTTCAAGGTAAACAACAAGCTGACGGGCTTGTTCTAAACTGATCTGAGGCGCAGCAAGTGCTGACATAAGCCTCTCCTATTTATTTAGCCTAGGCGCTCGAACACTTTTTCCAATTTGGTTTTCAGTGTTGCAGCAGTAAAAGGTTTTACAATGTAGCCGTTAACACCGGCCTGGGCAGCAGCAACAATTTGTTCTTTTTTAGCTTCTGCTGTCACCATTAATACAGGGATATGTTTAAGCGTACCATCAGCTCTGATAGCACGTAATAAATCAATACCTTGCATGCCCGGCATATTCCAGTCGGTTACAACAAAATCAAATTCCTGATTTTGTAACATGGGTAAAGCTGTTGAACCATCGTCAGCTTCTTGTACGTTTGTAAAGCCTAAATCTCTTAAAAGATTTTTGATGATACGTCTCATCGTCGAAAAATCATCAACAACAAGAATTTTCATGTTTTTATCCAAAACATCCTCCGGTGAGGTCTAAACCTATATTTACTTACTTCTAGTTTATCCAGTCATTGATTTTTGCTTTTAGCTTAATCATCGCCTGACCATGTATCTGGCTCACACGCGATTCACTTACATCGAGTATGTGCCCAATTTCTTTTAAATTCATTTCATCATTGTAATATAGCGAGAGCACTAGCCCATCTCGCTCTGGCAAAGACTTTATCGCAGCTAACAAGGATTCATTAAAACGTTCATTCTTAACGTTATTAAACGGCTTGTCCAGTGCAAAATCTTGACCAACAGGAGTTATAACGTCTTCATCAACTCCTAAATCCTCAATCCCTAGTACTTTACTCGAATTTACATCACTAAGGATATGATGGTACTCATCAAGCGTAATATCAAGTTTTTCAGCAACTTCAAAGTCTTTAGGTTCACGGTTGAGTTCGCTTTCTAGCCCAGAAATGGCCTCTGCGACCATTCGGCTGTTACGATGAACCGAGCGTGGAGCCCAGTCACCACGGCGCATTTCATCAAGCATCGCACCACGAATTCGTATACCAGCAAAGGTTTCAAAGCTAGCACCTTTAGAGGTATCGAAATTTTTCGACGCTTCAATCAATCCAATCATACCAGCTTGTATTAAATCATCTAGTTGCACGCTTGGAGGTAAACGCGCAATGAGATGACATGCTACTTTTTTAACTAGTGAAGCATGCTTCTCAATAATTGCATTTAAATTTACTGTTGATTGATATCCCATCGCTTTATTCACCGATGCAGTCATAGTTAGCCGTTTACTAATTTTTCTATGAAGAACTCTAAATGGCCTGATGGTTGATTAGGTATAGGCCATTTTACTGCTTTTGTCGCTAATGTTTTAAATGCAACAGCTGCTGGGGAGTTAGGGAACAACTCCACAATGACCTTTTGCCGACGAGTAGATTTACGCATATTCTCATCATATGGCACGGTTGCAACCAGCTCCATTGAAACATCTAAAAAGCGATCTGTTACTTTGGAAAGTTTGGCAAATAGCTCATGGCCTTCGCGCATGCTGCGCACCATATTGGCAACTATTTTAAATTTGTAAACACCATGCTCACGACTGAGCACTTTAATTAATGCATAGGCATCTGTTATCGAAGTCGGTTCATCGCAAACAACAACCATAACGTCTTGCGCTGCGCGTGAAAAGCTCAGCACCATGTCAGAGATACCTGCAGCAGTATCAACAATTAAAATATCAAACTCAGTATTCAACTCACTAAATGCACGAATTAACCCGGCATGCTCAGAAGGTGATAGCTCGACCATGCTTTGAGAACCAGAAGTAGCAGGGACTATTTTTATACCTGCAGGCCCTTCAACTAATATTTCATCAAGCTCACACTCTCCAGAAAGAACATGAGATAAATTTCGCTCTACGCGTAAACCAAGCATCACATCGCAATTAGCTAAGCCTAAATCGGCATCCAGTACTAAAACCCTATTACCTAATTGGCCTAAAGCTATTGCAGTATTAAGTGATACATTAGTTTTACCTACACCACCCTTACCACCTGTAACAGCGATAACCTTTACGCTGTTATTATTGTTTTGACTCATCTTTCGCAGGCCACTTGCTTGATCTAATACTGTGTTAATCATACATCCCTACTGTGCTTGACGCTACTGCTTGACGCCTTGAATGTTGTACTTTTGTTCTTTTTAGGTATAGCTGTTCTGCTTTTTTAACCAATTTTTCAGCATTTGCTACACGAATATCCTCAGGAACTCGTTGACCATTAGTAAGATACCCTATTGGGAGGCGATTTTGAATCGCTATGCTAATAATCTCGCCTAAACTAAGCGATTCATCCAGTTTTGTGAAAATACAGCCACTTAGCTGAACTTTTTTAAAGTGCCTTACAGTTTCTTGCAGTACGTTAATTTGTGCTGTGGCGCTTAATACTAAATAACTACGAATATCAACGCGCTGATTACGCATTAGCGTGTTTAGCTGCTCAGTTAACCGTAAGTCTCTTTGGCTCATTCCTGCCGTGTCTATTAATACTAGTCGCTTATTTCGTAAATGGTATAAAACTTCTGCTAATTCATTAGCATCTTTTACTTGTTTTACGCCACAACCAATAATTCGGCCATAAGTCGCAAGTTGCTCATAGGCACCAATACGGTATGTGTCTGTGGTAATTAACGCTACTTTATCTGCGCCATATTTTTGCGCGCCCAGTGCTGCCAATTTGGCTACTGTCGTGGTTTTACCCACTCCTGTAGGCCCAACTAAAGCATAAACACCGCCTTGGCGTAAAATTTCATTGTTGGTTGTGTGCATTTGGTTTTCAACCATTTGCAATAATGCTTTCCATGCCTCTTGACGAGATACATCATCAGGAATAAAACACGCCATTTGCTCTGCAACATCATGTTCTATACCCATACCAACCAAACGGTCTATCATACAAGCTCGCGTAGGATCACGACGCGCCATATCTTGTTGCATCAAACCTGAGACTTGGTGTTCAAGTAGCTGTCGAATTGCATTCATTTCATCACGCATGGAAGTCATTTCATCACTTTGCGGATTTGCTGCGCTTGTTTGCGATTGCAAAGGAGCACCCAAATCATCAAAGTCACTTTCTAATTCATCATCAAAACCTAAGCTATGAGCTTGAGTACGAACCTTAGGGGCTGGCTCTCTGCGGGCAAAGTCTGGGTGAGCCTGCGGCTCATTTACTCTTCTAGGTTGCTCTGAGTACCTAGATTGCTGTTGCGTTTCCTGAGGTTGAAACTGCGTCGAGGTATCGATACCCGATTGGTTGAACATTGACGCAAGCTCAGGAGAACGAGGGCGAGGTGATTGACGCTCAAGCAATGCTTGTAAACTGTCAGCAACTGCAGCCTGTGGCTCTTGTGGAGCGCGTTTAGGCGCTGACTTTATAAAATTATTAGGGTTGCTTTGTGCTTGAGCCGCTGGCTGAGGAGTTGATTCTTGTGGTGCAGCTTTGTCGTAATCAACAGCAGCAACAATCTCAACGCCATTAGCTAGCTTTTTATTTGACATAATAACCGCATCAACACCTAGTTCATCTTTAACTTCTTTTAGTGCGGTACGCATATCTTTAGCAAAAAAACGTTTTATTTTCATGGTTCACAACCCTTCTAAATCAATTATTGGCCTACTGAGCTGACAATCTTGATCTGTCTTTCGTCTGGTACCTCTTGATAAGACATTACCCGCAAACCTGGGATGGTGTACTTAACAAATCGAGATAACACAGTGCGTAACATTCCTGACGTTAGCAATATCGAAGGTTCACCGGCCATTTCTTGATTCTGATGCGCTTCATTCAATGACTGTTGAAGTCGCTCTGCAAGTCCTGGCTCTATTCCGGCACCTTCGTCGCCTGCATTTTGAAGTGACTGATGCAACATCTGTTCCAACTCAGGCGCCAAAGTTATGACTGGGATTTCTGAAGACATACCAACAGCATCTTGAACGATTAATCTACGCAATGAAATTCTCACTGCAGCCGTTAGTACATCTGGGTCTTGGCTTCTTGGACCATACTCAACAAGTGTCTGAACAATGGAACGCATATCACGTATTGCAACACCTTCGTTAAGTAAATTTTGTAATACTTTTACTACTGTTGTCAGTGGTAGCACATCTGGCACCAGACCTTCCACTAAGCGCGGGTGACTCTTAGCAAGCATATCTAATAAATTTTGAACTTCTTCATGACCAAGTAAAAGTGCGGCGCTATTGGTTAATAACTGGCTAATATGTGTTGCAACAACAGTGGCTGCATCAACAACCGTATAGCCTAATGACTGCGCTTCATCTTTTTGATTTGCTTTGATCCATACAGCATCCAAGCCGAACGCGGGATCTTTTGTTTCAATCCCTTTAATTGGGCCAAATACTTGGCCTGGATTGATAGCAAGCTCATCGCCATGCTTAAGTTCACCTTCTCCACTTGATACGCCCATCATTGTTATTCTGTATGCATTAGGGTCTAACTCTAGGTTGTCGCGAATGTGTACCGGAGGAACTAAAAAGCCAAGCTCTTGTGAAAGCTTCTTACGAACGCCTTTAATGCGGTTTAACAGTTCACCGCCTTGTGATTGATCAACCAACGGAATTAGGCGGTAACCCACTTCTAAACCAATTACATCCACTTGCTGTACATCATCCCAACCAAGCTCTTTTTGTTCTTGTTTATTCGCAACTCCTGTTCCTGCTGGACCACCGTTTGCAGCTTCTTCCTCTTTTGCGGCCGCTTCTTTAAGCTTGCTTTGCTGCGTGTAATAAGCAAGGTAGCCTAGTAGTGCACCTAAACTTAAAAAGGCAAAATGTGGCATACCAGGTACTAAGCCCATTACGATTAAAATACCAGATGCAATAAACAAAGATTTCTCGTTGCCAAGCTGACTTTTGAACTGATCGCCCATATTCAGCGATTCATTTTGACGCGTAACAACTATCGCGGTACCGATTGATAAAAGTAATGAAGGTAACTGAGCAACTAAGCCATCACCGATGGTCAATAATGTATACACTTCCATTGCACGACCAAACGAAAGGTCATGTTGGATCATGCCAACAAATAAGCCACCAATAATATTAATGATTAAAATAACAATACCAGCGATCGCATCGCCTTTTACGAACTTACTCGCACCATCCATTGAGCCGTAGAAATCCGCTTCTCGAGTTACTTCCTCACGGCGGTCTCGTGCTTGCTCTGCACTAATAAAGCCTGCATTCAAGTCAGCATCAATAGCCATTTGTTTACCAGGCATAGCGTCAAGCGTGAATCGCGCTGATACTTCTGAGATACGTCCAGCACCTTTGGTGATTACAACAAAGTTTATAATAATGAGAATTAAGAATACGACAAGACCAACAGCATAGTTACCACCGATAACCACAGAGCCAAAGGCTTCAATTACCTTACCAGCAGCATCACCGCCATTATGACCTTCAAGTAATACCACCCGTGTACTGGCAACATTAAGCGCCAAACGCATAATGGTTGCGATAAGTAATACCGCTGGGAACATACCAAAGTCGACCGGCTTCATGGTGTAAACAGTAACCAATAAAACCACTAAAGCGAGGGCTATATTAAACGAAAAAAGAATATCAAGTAAGAACGGGGGCAGTGGTAAAATAACCATCCCTAGCGCAGCGAGCACTAGTAAAGGCGTGCCAACGCCTTTAGCATACTCTTTCTTATCTTTATTAAGTTGTTGTAATACAGCTTTAAATTCCATAACTCTACAATTTCAAAAAATTGACACTGTACGGATTTTGCAATAACTATTCCAAGTTACTGCATTATTAAAATAAAGCACACTTAGTATTTATAAGCATCTGGGATAGGCAGTGTTTTATCAAGTGGTGTAGGCCGCTTTCCACGCCCTTTTCGAAAGCGTTTTAGCTGAAATACGTACGCTAATACTTGCGCAACAGCTGTGAATAATTGATCAGGGATTTGCTCGCCAACCTCAGCAGTATGATAAAGAGCACGCGTCAGCATTGGCGATTCAACAACGGGCACTTCATTACCTTTGGCTATTTTTCTGATTTGCATTGCAAGCTCATCTACTCCCTTGGCAACGACTATAGGTGCCCCTGCACGCTCTGTGTCGTATTTTAATGCAACAGAGTAATGAGTTGGGTTAGTGACAACAACATCGGCATCAGGTACGTCCTGCATCATTCTACGCTGTGACATTTGCCTTTGCGTTTGCCTTATACGGGCTTTGATCTGTGGATCACCCTCTGAATTTTTATACTCATCTTTCACTTCTTGAAGGGTCATTTTGAGTTGCTTATGGTGGGTATGGCTTTGGTAAGGAGCGTCAATTGCTGCAATAATGGTTAAAGTACACGTCAGACCTAAAAACATCCACGCCAAAATCTCAAGTGCATGAATAATGTTACCTGGTGCACTTTCGATACTTAAATGCAAAATCTCATCAAAGAAAGTGTTGATCAGAAATACTGCAAACCCAGCTACAACAGCAAACTTCAAAATTGACTTAACCAGCTCAACGCCCGCTTGCGGCCCAAACATCCTTTTAATCCCTTTCGCTGGCGACATTTTACTGGCTTTAGGAGCCGCTGCTTGCCAACTAAAGTTAAAGCCGCCTAGTAGGGTGTTTCCGATAATACCCGCAAGGACAATAATAAATACAAACATGGCCATAGGAAACACAAGTGCATCAGCAACTGATCCCCATACGGAGAACATTTTTGTTGTATCGTAGGTTTCATTCCGGTTTAAGCTGAGCATACGGCCCATGATGTTAAATAGCCCTTTGCCAATTTCAGGTCCATACATCAACAAAGAAATCGCAGAAAAAATCAACACAAACATGGTTCCGAGCTCTTTCGAACGGGCTATTTGGCCCTTTTTCTTGGACTCTGAAATTTTCTTACCCGTGGGTTCTTCTGTTTTTTCTTGACCTGAATCTTCAGCCATAATGCGCTCCTAGGGTGAACAACCAACTAAAGTACACATTAACTCAACCATTTTTAACCACTGGAATTCATATTGAGTAATAAAGTTTCCTAATGTTGCCCATATAATCACAAGACCAGCAACAAGGGTGAATGGAAAACCGATAGAAAAAATATTTAATTGAGGTGCAGCACGTGTCATTACGCCAAAAGACATATTGATGACTAACATGGCTGTCAGTGGTGCTAATGAAAGTACCAAAGCTGTAGTGAACATCCATCCACCCCAGGTGACAATATCCCAATAATGGTCAACTGCCCACCAACTGCCATCAATCGGGAGGACATTAAAGCTATGAACGACCATTTGAATCATCATTAAATGGCCGTTAAAAACAAAGAATAACAAAGTAGCTAAAATTAAATAGAATTGACCAACCGCAGGTACACTCATACCGTTTGAAGGGTCAACAACAGAGGCGAAACCTAAACCGGTTTGCATTGCCAATATTTGACCTGCAAGCACAAAGGTATTCAACATCAACAATGAGGCAAAACCAATAGCAATACCGATTAACATTTGTTGAATAACGACAAGCAGCATTTGAAATGAAAACAAATCATTAAAACTGGCGGGAGGCAATACAGGTACAACTAAAAAAGTAGTAACAACAGCAAGCCCCATTTTTATACGGGTAGGTACATTTTTAGCGCCGATACCTGCCATTACCATAATCATTGAACTAATTCGCACCAATGGTAATAAGAAATCACTGAGCCACTGAATTATAACTGAAAATGGGAAATCCATATCAGCCTGCGATTTCTGGAATAATCATTATTAAACGGGTAAAAAAGTCCATTAGCTCTTGGGTTAACCAGTGACCACCTGCAATGAGTGCACTTATGGTAATTAATAAGCGAGGTAAAAAACTCAATGTTTGCTCATTAATTGATGTTGCCGCCTGGAATACTGCAACAACCAAACCCACTAACAACCCAGGTACAACAATTGCTGAAACCAATTTAATAACTAAAAATAGTGCGTCACTAAGAATATCAACGAAAATTTCCGGTTCCATGGGTTACTCCTTGTGCTGTATTATTGCCAATGTAAAAACCATCGCTAAACCCCAAGGCCGAAACTTTTTGCTAACGTCCCCATCACAAGGCTCCAACCATCAACTAAAACAAACAGCATAATTTTAAAGGGTAATGATACGATCATGGGTGAAAGCATCATCATACCCATGGCCATCAAAACTGATGCAACAACTAAATCCACAATTAAAAAGGGAATAAAAAACATAAAACCAATAATAAAAGCAGTTTGTAACTCACTGGTCACAAAGGCTGGGATTAGCACTATCATTGGCGTAGCCTCGGGAGAATCCAGTTTGTCATAGCCAGCTATTTTAGCAAACGTTTCAATATCCTTAATACGAACTTGCGACAGCATAAATGCCTTCATTGGCTCTTTCGCAAGCTCCAATGCTTGTATTGATGTAACTTGCTCATTCATATAAGGTTCAATGGCTTGCTCATTCACCTTCTGGTATACGGGCGCCATAATGAATATACTTAAAAACAAGGACATACCAAGTAAAATTTGATTCGAAGGTGTTTGCTGTAAACCAATTGCTTGACGTAAAATAGCTAATACCACGATGATACGTGTGAATGACGTCATCATTATGACCGCTGCCGGAATAAAGCTCAGCGCAGTCATAATTGCAAGTACTTGTAACGTGACTGAGTAGTCTTGCGAGCCGTCTGGGTTTGTGGTGATATTTAGCGCTTCAATACCCTCAGCGTTAACTGTTGGTATAAATACGAGACTAATGAGTATTAGCAGCCACTTCATCATATTATGCGTTCTTTTTATTCTGATTAGAGTTTAGTAAATTACCAAATCGTTTGACCAAAGCAGGTAGTTCTTTTTCTGTTAAAGGTGTTTCCAGCTTCAATAGGTAATTAATACTGTGAGGTGTGACGCCTAATAAATGCTGAGCGTTATCAATCTCAACTACCATCAAACGTTCTCGTGTACTGAGTGGCAAACTACGAACAACTTTAAATTCATCGCTGTTGGTTAAATTAGGGTTTACCTTTTTTACCATGATTGCGAGTACAATAATCAACACTAACACCGTGATCAGTGACATAGCCACTGATACAATGTCCCCCATCGGGGTTGCCGATGGAGTAACAGTACTAACTGTGGAAGATAGTATAATCCAACCACTCATCGTAATTTTTTGATCCGTTCTACTTGACTGATAACGTCAGTAAGGCGAATACCAAACTTGTCATTTACCACCACAACTTCACCGTGCGCTATTAATGTGCCATTTACCAACACATCAAGTGGCTCACCCGCAACCCGATCAAGCTCGACCACTGAACCCTGATTTAATTGTAATAAGTTACGGATATTAATTTTAGAACGACCCACTTCCATAGAAATAGTCACTGGAATGTCTAAAATAGTATCAAGCTTACGTTTTTCTTCCGTACTCATTTCGTGTTTAGCGTCACTAAGCTCATCAAGCTCTGCAACTTGTGCATCCGCACCGTCATCAGTGCCTTCTGCTTCAGCTAGGGCTGCTGCCCATTCATCCATAGTATCTTGGTCATCACTCATACATTTAAACCTTTTCTTTACCAGTCTAAATCCACACCTTCAGAGAGGTGTAGATCGTCTTCTAGTTCTGCTAACTCTGCATCTGAATCAAGTTTTTTACCGCCTTTTGTAAAGACGTGTAATTCTGATTTAACTGACTCAGGTCGTTTAATTTTTTCACTAATTTGTAATGCAACATTGTCACGAGAGCGACCCATTTTAGCTCTAAATGTTGGTAAGTCCTCAACAAACACAGTGATATGCTCTGGCATTTCTACAGGGATAATATCACCCGCTTTAAATTCCATTATTTGTGCTAAATTTAGCTCCACTTCAAGCAATTGCGTAGAAAGCTCAACTTCAACATCCATTATTTCATCACGTAATGCTTTACTCCAACGAAGATCAGTATCCTCAGTGTCAGACTGTACACCAGCGTCAAGTAATTCACGAATAGGTTCAAGCATTGAATATGGCAGTGCGATATGGAAATCCCCACCGCCGCCATCAAGCTCTATATGGAAAGAGCTAATCACGACAACTTCTGTTGGACTAACAATGTTTGCCATTGCTGGGTTTACTTCAGAATCGAGGTATTCAAAGGAAACGTCCATAACAGGTGCCCATGCTTCTTTATAATCTTCAAAAATTATTTTTAGTAGCATTTGCACAATACGACGTTCTGTAGGCGTAAATTCACGCCCTTCTATTTTGGCATGATAACGGCCATCGCCACCGAAAAAGTTGTCTACCAAGATAAATACTAACCGCGCTTCCATGGTTATTAAGCCCGTCCCTTTTAGAGGTCGAAAGCGAACCATATTAAGGCTAGTAGGTACAAATAAAGTGTGAATATATTCACCGAATTTTATCATTTGTACGCCGTTGATTGACACTTCAGCGGTGCGGCGCATCATATTGAATAAGCTTATTCGCATATGTCGGGCAAAACGCTCGTTAACGATTTCGAGCGTTGGCATACGTCCACGAACGATACGGTCTTGGGAAGAAAAGTCGTATTGCAGTGTGTTACCACCGCCCCCTTCTTCACCATCTTCTATATCTTCCTCTTCGACTTCATCAACGCCGTGTAATAGCGCATCAATTTCGTCTTGGGATAATAAATCGCTCACGCAGGCCCCTTATTGCATTACAAAGCCGGTAAATAAAACCCGCTCAATTACTTTACTGCCTTCAACATCATTTAATGCCGTTTGTACTTTTTCAAGTGCAGCAACTCGCAACGTCTCTTTACCTTCACTGGTGCCAAGCTCGTCAGCCGTTGTGGTAGAAAAAACACTTAACAATGTACCTTCAATTAATGGGATATGTCTTTTGGCTACTTCTTCATTCACATCACCACGAACTAAAAGTTGGACTTTAATTTGTACAACGCGGTCTCTACTTGCACCTGGCACATTAAAAACGAAAGGTCTGGGCATTGCCACATAAAGGGCGCTGCCAATTTTGGCGTTATTAGACGATTCAACTTCTTCTGTAGCAACTGTTTCATCAGCTAATGTTTCAGCAGGTTCATCTGAACCTGACATTAAGAAAAACCCAACACCACCTGCAATTAATAAAACAACAACGGCAATGATTATAATCAGCTTCTTCTTACTTTTACCGCCTTCTTCTATTTCTAAATTTGCTTCTTCAGCCATTATAATTCCTTACTGCCTTAAAAGTGGGTAATAAAACAACTGCGTTAACCCATCAAGCTTTCTCATCAGAGCTTAGAATAAAGAAGATATCTCAAGCAACTCTTTTTAAACATTTCGATATAAATAACATACATATCAAGTCCAATAAAAACCTCAACCTAAAGCAGTTTTGTTAATAAATCAGACTTTATTTTGTTACTCATATAGTTTAGTGCTTTAGAAACATCTTAAACTAAAAACTAATTAGTTATTTTTATAACTTTATAATAGCAGGTGTTAGGCATAGTAATCTATTGAAGATGAAGATTGTTGGCCTGAACTTTGCGCACTTGGTTCAGAATCCGCAGCTCCATCATCACTTTGACCATTAGATGCAAGCTGTCCGCGTCCCTGTTGCTGCTCTTGTTCGTCAGCATTACCTTGGCTATCACCTTGCTGGATACTGCTCTCTCCAAGCTCAATACCCTGCTCCGCAAGCATTTCGCGTAATTTAGGCATAGACTGCTCTAGCGCTTCTTTGGCTTGTTGGTTTTGTACAACAAAGTTTATTTGTGCTTGCTCTGCATCGCTGCGAATACGAATTTGCATGCTGCCCATTTCTGGCGGATCTAATCGTATTTCAGCTTCTTTATTATTAATGCTAAGTAGCGCACTTACCCGTTCTTGCAATAATTTTGCAGCATCACTTTTAACAATGTTCAATGCTTGCATTAAAGTAGGGTCTACATTTACTTGCTTTGTTTGTGACGTCGCACTGGTTTGTTGCGCATTTAGCACCTGCATATTGCTAAGCTCTTCAGAGTAACGCTGATCAATCGCTTCATTTATAGATTGGGTCATTGAGGTGCTTGCTATATTGGTCACTTGTGTAAATAGTTGATTTACACGCACCGCATTACTCTCTTTAGATGCTATCTGCTCAATTTTTTCATCATCTGCTACCAATGCTTCTTTTGCTACGTCTTGTTGAATATCAGATTTAATAGCTTGCTCTTGCGCAGTCATCTTAACAAATGTGGCTTGTCCCGATTGTGCCTTCGCTGTTTCAACTTGATTAGTCGCTATAGGCTGTGCAACCTGTAATGGCTCTTTTAAGGTAGTTGTTGACTCTTTAGTCATGGTCATTTGATTTTCATCTAGCACAGCTAGTGCCGCTTTCACTTGATTTAATACCGCCCCCTGAGGTTTCTCAGTCGCTAAAAACTGCTGAAGCTGTTCAGATAAAGCTTGCTTCTGCCCTGTTGCTAAATTAGCGATCTCGTCACTGAACTCTACCGCGTTAAAACTCGAAGTAGCATCGACATTTTGGGCTGAGTTAGCAGAGTTATTATTTGCAATAAATTGTGCAACAGTGTGTTTTAAATTCGCAAGGCCTTGTTTATCAACTCCTTGACTTAGCACTGCATTTACTTGCGTTTGCAATGTGGCACGTTGCTCTGTTGTCAAACGGGAAAGAACTTGATCACTTCCTGTTAAAACGTCTGTTTCTGCATTAAGGAGCTTCATAACTGTTTGATTTACTTCAGAGCTTTTCGCAATTTCAGAAGCAGACTGAGTGGTTTTAACAGCAGCTGACGTTGTAGGTGATTGAGCTGCAATAAATGCATCTTTTAATGCTTGAGCATCCTTAGACAAGGTAGGCTCAGCACCTACTGTTTTTGCTATTTTAGCTGTGTCTTGCATTTGTGCTGTATCGGCTTCAACACCTTTGTTAACTGCTGACTTAGTAGCCTCTTTCGAGTCCTTTATTTGCTGTGCGGGTATTTCCACACTGCTTTTAGCATCACCCACCTGAGCCGAAACGCTTGACTTAGAATCAGTTTTGTCATTTTTACTTTGGCTATTAACTGAAGACTCAGCTGGTGCAGCTGAACTTTGCTTTGCAGCTGTATTCAACGAAGATGACAGGGCTTCGGGGTTTACTTCCCCCTTTTTATCCACGGGTTTTGTTGGGGCTTTTAGTGCTACATCTGAGTCAGTTACTACTGCCTTACCAGCACCATCCACTTGATTCTTATTTACTTTTTCCTGTAATACCGCGGCTTCACCCTTTGAAGTGTCAGCTACAGACTCTTGCGCCAAAAGTGAAGCAAGTGGCTGGGCATTTTTAGTGTTTTCTGTAGAGGCGTTAATACTAGGCATATCCACGCTACTTGCTGATTTGTTAGTCCCATTCTGTGTTTCAGGAGCTTTTATAGCTTGAACATCATCAACAATTGGAGTAACGGCATCTTCGGGAAACCCTGTTTGTTTAAGGTTTTTATCAATTGCTTCAGCAACGGCCGATTTATCGCTAGGTATAACTGAGTTGTTAGGTAAGCCTTCACTGCTATCATCTTCTAAAGGCTTGTTTATAATTGGAGTAACGTCGTCAATTGGACGCGGGGCTTTAGGTTTTATATCTTTTGGATCGAGGCTTTCTTGAGCATATTTATCAATTAACTCACTTACTGAAGTCAAAGAATTATTTGGCTCTGATGTGCTCACACGAGTATCAAGGTTGTTTGCGGCGTTAATTTGAGCGAGCATATCATCACCAGAAATAACAGCTGCGGACTCTTTTTTTTGCTTTGATTGCATGGCATCTTGTGTATCACTTTCACTCAACTGTGGTGAGGCAGAGCCTTTACTTTTTTTATTAGGCTCTTCAGTGGCACTATTAGCGCTTTGTAACTGAGAGAAAAAGTCACTCTCTGAGCCTGACTTTTCATCAATAGCAGCTTGTTGTGATTGCTCTTTTTTAGCAAATTTAATATCTTGCTCTGTTGAAATGAGTGCTGATAGATCATTAATCGCCATAATTCACCTACATTAAAATGTGGCAATTTGCCGCCGCAGCTTGCCAAAATAAAGACGTCACATGTAACCAAGCAATATATGTGCCTACTATTAATGTTTAACAACTAAAGCGCATTACGCCTTTGAAAGAATTGGTTCAATGAAAACTCATCGAGCATGCGTTGCTCATTTTTTAATTCAATCGCAGTTGCTTTTTGCTGTTGTTTTTCAATCAGTTTTTCAATCGCTTTCGCTTTTACCTGTTGCTTTAACCACAAACTTTGTCGCTGGCTAACAACCTGCCTCGCTGTATTCACCGTACTGGCTTGCTGGCGAATAGCTTCTTCAATCTTCGCAATAAAAGCATGATATTGACTAAAGCCAGCACTGCTTAATCCGGATTGGCCTTTAATATGAAGCTGCTGGGTATACTCCATTCTAAAATTGTTGAGCCCTTGCAGCTTTTGTTGATTAGATTGAAAGTGCTGCTGTGCTTGTAGGTAATGCATGCGTAAAGATTCTTCTTTTTCTTTTTCCATCTTTAGCAGTAAGTTGAGTTTATTATTTGCCATTATGATTGCCCTAGTAACTGTGCAAGTCCTTGCAAGCCTTCATCATAACTGATCACGTCTTTCATCCCTTGCTGTAAGAATGCATTAACACGTGGCATCATATTAATTGCTTGATCAAGCATTTGATCAGTGCCTTTTTGGTAAGCGCCCAAAGTGATCATATCTTTGTTTTGCTGGTACATGGAATAAACTTGTTTTAGCACTCTTGCTTGTTGCATATGCGGCTCAGAAACAACTTGCGGCATAACACGAGAGATCGATTTTTCAATGTCTATTGCAGGATAATGCCCACTATCAGCTAAATCACGTGATAATACGATGTGACCATCCAGGATTGCACGCGCTGCATCAGCAATAGGATCTTGCATATCATCCCCTTCACTGAGCACTGTAAAAAATGCGGTAATTGAACCTTGCCCTTCGCCGCCATTACCTGCTCGTTCCACCAGCGCAGGAAGCTTAGCAAAAACTGAAGGTGGATAACCTTTCGTCGCTGGAGGCTCCCCCACAGCCAAGGCTATTTCACGTTGCGCCATGGCATATCGCGTTACCGAGTCTAGGAGCAATAAAACATTTAGGCCTTGATCGCGAAAATACTCAGCAATCGTCACCGCACTTTCACACCCTTTTAAACGCATCAGAGGTGATGCATCAGCGGGGGCTGCAACAACAACTGAGCGCTTACGCCCTTCAACGCCAAGAATTTCTTCAATAAACTCCTTTACTTCTCGCCCACGCTCCCCTACTAAACCGACCACAATAACATCGGCCTCGGAACCTCGTGTCATCATACCTAGTAACACTGATTTACCCACACCGGAACCTGCAAACAACCCCATCCGTTGCCCTTGTCCAACTGTAATTACTGAATTAATGGCACGAACTCCCACATCCATTGGTTGACTAATGGGTCTGCGAGAAAGTGGATTGATGGTGTTTTGTGCGAATTTTAAATAGTGCTCTGCATTAATAGGCCCTAAGCCATCAAGCGGACGGCCTAGACCATCGACAACACGACCCAATAAGGACATACCAACAGGTAAACCCGTTTCATTGATTTGGGGTATCACTCGCGCACCTGGCAGCACGCCTGATATATGATCGTTAGGCATCAGATAAAGTGTTTGGTCGTTAAAGCCAACTATTTCAGCGTCTACAAAACCACGCATGGTTTCAATTTTACATTGGCTGCCAACAGGCGCACGAAGCCCTTTTGCTTCTAACGTTAAACCAACTACTCGGGTAAGAATACCGGCAACGGCTGGCGTTGGGCTATGAATATGCTTTTGATACCCCTGTAAGCGCTCGCTCAATGGGAGAGGTTGTGTGTTCATTACAAACCAATTATTAGCTTAGATACCACTACTATGCAAAAAACTATCCAACGTTTCTTTGACACGGGTTTTAAGCGTCATATCTACCGAGGATTGCGGTGTTTTGACTTGGCAGCCTCCGCGTTCAAGCGTTGGCTCAGGGATAAGCTGCCACTGACTCTCAACGATGGCTTGCTCACCATAACTATTTTTAACTAATTCAATATCATCTGGATTGAGGTGTATACGCACAGCTTGTTGCTGTTCACCTAGTGCATCAATGCAATGCTTTAAGCTATGTAATAACACGTCAGGTGACGTTTTTACTTCTTGATATATTAATGCTTCGGCTAGCATAACAGCAAGTTGTATTAATTGTTTTTCAGCCTCTTCGTCTACCTTATTAAGCGGTGCGGTTAAGCTATCAACAAGTGATTTTAACGCTGTTAATTGTTCTTCAATAAGGGGTTTTACTTCCTCTTGTCCCTGAGTTTTACCAAGTTCGACTCCTTCTTTGTAGCCTGCCTCTTTGCCTTCAGAAACCCCTTTTTCAAAACCATCAATATAACCTTGTTCATGACCTTGCTTTAAGCCTTCTTCGTAAGCATCTAGGCGAATACGCTCAAGCTCAGCCATTGTCAGGTTCGGCAGTGCTTCTTCAGGTTCAGGCTCCTCTATTGGTTCTTTAACTTCTTTTTTGTACAACTCAGCCAATGGTGTACCAAACGCTGTAGAGCGACCGTCGAATTTACGAGTGTCTTGCGTTACATCAGGGATAGGCCAGTTTTGTAATAATTCATCAGCTTCATTTTCAGTTAATGGCTGACCTTGAGTAGAGCGAGGCTTATTCATGGTTTACAAGAACTCCTCGCCACCACCACCACCTAGCATGATCTCGCCAGAATCAGCTAAGCGACGTGCCGTAGATAAAATTTCTTTTTGCGCAGCTTCAACTTCACTAATACGTACCGGTGCCATAGCTTCTAAATCATCTGCTAGCATGTCGGCTGCACGTTTAGACATATTGCCAAGAATTTTATCCTTAAGGCCTTCATCAGTCCCTTTAATAGCTTTCATTAATACATCTTGTTGAACTTCGCGTAAAATGGCCTGGATGCCTCTGTCTTCTACATCCATCAAGTTTTCAAATACAAACATTAAATCTTGAATCTGTTGTGACATCTCTTCATCATGCTCACGAATTGAATCCATTAACTGTCCTTCAACATTCGTATCTAAATAATTCAATATGTCTGCAGCCGCTTTTAAGCCACCCATTTTGGCTGCTTGTGCTCCGGCTTGACCAGCAAACTGTTTCTCCATGATTTCATTCAACTCTTGTAATGCCGCAGGTTGAACTTCCTCAAGATTAGCTATACGCATGGTCAAATCTAGCCTAACTTTCTCTGGGAACTGGGCAAGTATTTCCGCTGATTGCTCAGGCTCTAAATAAGACAATACAATCGTTTGTATCTGAGGGTGCTCATTTCGAATAATGTTAGCAACCTGTTTGGAGTCCATCCATTTCAATGAATCTAGGCCTTTTGCACCTGACCCCATAACAATTTGGTCTATCAAACTAGCCGCTTTATCTTCACCAAGCGCAGCTGTTAGTGCTTTTTTAATAAAGTCTTCAGACTGGAAGCCTATCGTACTGAAGCTTTGAATTTGTTCGATAAATAGATTATGAACTGCACTTATCTTCGCTTGTGATAGATCATCAATGGCAGCCATAGCCATACCCACTTTTTGCACTTGCTTGGGTTCTAAGTGCTTAAGTATTTGAGCAGCATCCTCTTCTGATAAACTAAGTAGTAATATGGCGGCCTTATCAACTCCATCTAGTTTATCAACGTCAAAGGCTGCTGGTAATTGTTTTTGTTCTGGCTCTTGATCAGTCATCTTCTGTTAACCACGCTTTCACTACTTGTGATGATAATTCTGGTTCATTGGCAACTAAAGCTCGTACCGCTTTGAGTAAATCTTCATCGCCATGAAGGTCTGGTAACTGTAGTGTACCATCACTTGCAAAGCCAACCGAAGCAGAATCAAAGTCTTTATTTAGCATATCGAGTGTATTGTCGCCAATGTCTACGCCTGAACTTAACGCGTCATCATCATACTCTTCCAACGTATCATCTGGGTAAATAAGGCGTTTAAGCATAGGTTTAACAACCGCCATTATTAGTACAATAATAACCAGTGCACCTAACGCTAGACGTACCACTTTCATAAACCAGCTTTGCTCCCAAAGTGGTATTTCTTCTGCAACAGCTAACTCTTCACGCACGAATGGCACGGTAACAACTTCAAGTGCATCACCTCGTTGCAAATCAAAACCCACACCACCTTGCAATAGGCGACGAATATTTGACAACGCTTCAACAGAACGTGGCACCATCGTTGTTTCGCCGTTTTCACCTACTGTTGGTAAGTAATCGACTGCAACTGATACGCTAATTCTACGAATAACCCCAGTTTGCTGACGTTTATGAGAAATGGTGGTGTCTAACTCATAGTTACGAGTTGCTTCTTTATGGCTACTGCTTGGTGTAGTACCAGAGCCTGCACCGCCCTGCCCTGCAACTTCAGGGATGTTTGAATTAGTTGGCGGTTGATTTGTTAGAGCTCCTGGTATACCAACAGCTAGACCACCAATGTTATTTTCTTCAAATGTGGTTTCGCTTCTAACAGCTGGTAAGTCTGGATTGAAACGTTTTTGCGTCTCCTCAACAGCACTAAAGTCCATGCTTAAATCTACTTGGGCAGTGTAATTACCCATACCAATCACAGGCATTAAAATACTGTCAATTTTTTGTAGGTATTCTTGTTCACGCTTACGTTCAATATCGTACTCTTTTCTTGAACGAGCAGCTAAAGAGCTTTGAGAGCCAGAATTCAACAAACGACCATTTTGATCAGTAACCGTAACACGAGATGGTGATAGCCCTTGAACAGCTGAAGCAATAATATCAACGATAGAATCAACTTCCTCACTATCAAGCATACGCCCACGTTTTAGGGTTAACACAACTGTTGCCGAAGGCTCTTTTTCACGACGAGCAAATACATTTTCTTTTGGAATGGCTAATAACACTTTAGCCCGAGTGACATTCTTTAACTCTTCAATAGTACGCGCTAATTGCTGCTCACGGCCATGCTTTAAACGTTCACGCTCTAAACGCTGGCTTACACCAAAACCCATATCTTGCATGATAATATCAGTACCTGATGCAGGTGCTTGGTCTAACCCTTCACGTGTCATGAGTAACTTTATATTTTGATACTCATCCTCTGCAACCGAAATTAGGTTGCCATCAAGTTCATATTCAATTTTTTGCGCGTCTAAAAAGTCAAGAGTTTGAATAAGCTCTTCAGTCGGCATTTTACCCAATGGGCGCATGTCAGGCTGACGCGCCCAGATAATGACAAAAATGGCGATGGCCAAGCAAATAGCTAATGCGATAATTAAGGTAACCTGGCGCAATACGTCAACACCATTTAATGCACTTAAATAGCCCGACTTTTGCTCTTGCTGATCGTCGTTATCAGTTTGGTTGATAGCACCACCGCCTGCTAATGCAAGGTCGGTTGATTGATTAGATTGCGCCACAATAATTCTCCACTACCCAGCTTAAACAGGCATGTTCATAATTTCTTTATAAGACTCAACAAGTTTATTACGAACTTGAACAGTAGCCTCAAACGCGACGGATGATTTTTGAGAAGCAATCATCACTTCAGCAAGCGATACACTTCTGTCGCCCATCTCTAAAGCTGTGACTTTTTCTTTCGCTTCTCGTTGATGATTGCTCACTGTGTCTAAGGCATTTGTTAACAAATCACCAAATTGTGCAGACGAAGTAGGTTGTGTTTGCGTTGGAATAGCATTATTTGAATTACTACGGCCAGCTTCAAGAGCCATAGACTGCATTTCTTGGAATAACGCACTATTTTGAATTTTCATAATTATCTCTGACGATGCACTTTACTAATAACTAGATAAAGCACAAACCATGCCAATAAAATAATAACTATATTTCAGTAAGTTAAGAGAGATTTTTAAATGTCAGAGTTTTGACATGAAGACACTCAGCATGGCTGAGTGTCTTTTGAAATTGGTCAGAATAGACTTTTAAGCTGGTAGAGCAATACCTAAATCTCGCATTTGCGCCAACTTATAACGCAATGTTCTTGGGCTGATACCTAACGTTTCAGCCACATCTTTTCGCTTGCCTCGACACCGCGTTAACGTTTCTAAAATAATGCGATGCTCTTTATCCTTTAGTTCATCTTTGTAAGTACCTGAATCTAAACTAGGAAGCTCATCCATCATCTCATTATGCTGTACTTTAGCTGCAATTGTTGGATTCGCTATATCATTAGGTGCTTGCGGTGCAACCGAGCTAGCACTTACACACGCACTAGGCGCTAAATTCTCGATGAATATAGCACTCTCATCAATAACGTCACCGTTTCTCAAGATTAATGCGCGTTGAATAACATTATCAAGCTCACGAACATTCCCTGGCCATTGATGCGACAGCAGCTTTTGCTGTGCGCTATCGCTAAGCTGAGCAATGGATTCTTTACTTTTCGCCAAATGGCGCTCAATTAAGTGCTTAGCTAATACCACTATATCACCCGGGCGTTCACACAACGGGCGCCACATCAGTGGAAACACATTGAGCCTGTAATATAAATCTTCTCTAAACTTATGCTCACTAACGGCATCTTTTAAGTCTCGGTTGCTGGTTGCCAGCACGCGAACGTTAAGCTTAATTGTTTTACGGCCACCTAATCGCTCTACTTCACGTTCTTGCAATACACGTAGTAATTTGGCTTGTAAACTTAAATCCATCTCGGTGATTTCATCGAGCAAGATTGTACCGCCCTGTGCTTGCTCGAACTTACCTGGGCACGCTTGAATCGCTCCCGTAAAGGCACCCTTTTCATAGCCAAAGAGAGTGGCTTCGAGCATGTTTTCAGGTATAGCAGCACAATTAATTGCAACAAATGGCTCGTTTGAACGTGCTGATTTATCATGAATAAATCGCGCAAGCACTTCTTTACCGGAACCACTTGGGCCCAACACCATTACGCTGGCATCAGATTTCGCGACCTTTGCCGCAAGCTCAAGCAATTGAATACTTGATGGATCAGCAACAATGGGACCATCTGTTTCTTTTTCGGGCTCTGGTAAGTAACGACTCACCATATTTAATAATACTTCTGGCGCAAATGGTTTCGCCATGTAGTCGATTGCCCCTAGGCGCATTGCCTCAACGGCATCATCAATAGTGGCGTATGCTGTCATCATCAGCACTGGTAAATCAGGGTGATTTAAATTAATGCTACGTAATAAATCAAGCCCACTCATCGCGCCCATTTGTACATCACTCACCACCAAAGAAAAGCTGTCTTTTTTTAACAGCAGCATGGCTTGCTCTGCACTATTGGCCGCAACACAGGCAATACCTGACATCTCTAAAGTATCGATTAATGCTTCACGAAGACCTGCGTCATCTTCAACAACTAAAATAGTGTTATTACTCATAATGCCTCCACCGCTTTAGATTCAGTACAAATAGGCAGTAATATGCTAAAACATGCCCCACCTTGTGTATTATTGGTAACCTCAACCCTGCCCTGATGAGCGCTAGCAACAGAGCTAACCACAGCCAAACCAAGGCCCGTGCCTTGACTTTTTGTGGTAAAAAATGGTTCAAACAGTTTCTCAGCCTGCGACATATCTATTCCAGGGCCGTTATCGCACACGCTAATACGCACAAGATCATCTGAATGAGCATCTCTTATCGCATTTACACGAACTAAAGCGCCAGAGCCAATAACTTGAATACTATTATGAATTAAGTTTTGTATCGCACTGGCTAACGCTGTTTTATTGCCCATAATAGCAATATCGGGCTCTGGTAAATTGACATCAAGCTCACTGCTATTAAGAGCAACCATTGCATCTGAGCCAGCTTTAACTTCGGTAAGTAATTGCTGCATAGAAACCTGCTCTACAACTTGTTGATCGCCACTTTTTGCAAACAGCAGCATGTCGTTCACTTGAGTTTCAAGATCTTTCAGACGCGACATTAATTTTGTGTGAAAATTACCACGCGAAGCCTCAGGTAAACGTTTTGAGCCTAAATTAGCTGCGTATAACATAGCAGCAGACAACGGAGTACGAACTTGATGAGCTAATGATGCCACCATTTTACCCAGCGCACTCAAGCGCTGCATGTGGGCCACACGCGTTTGTAAGCGACGCGTTTCGGTTAAATCTGTCATGAGAATTAACTGGCCTGGCTCTGGTGCCAATGCCGTAATATCTAACTTTATCAATCGACCATCTTTTAATGAAACTTCATGGCCATCGTCTTGTTGTGGACGAAAAGAACGTTGGATAATACTGAACCATTTCTCGCCTTCGAGTGGTTCACCTAGCATATCAATTGCAATTTGATTCGCCTTAGCAATCATGCCACGACCATCAAGCACAATAACGCCAGCTGGCATAGTATCAACCAAATGGCTCAACCAACTCGCTTGTTGACGAAGCTCACTAAGCTCCCCCACATACTCTTCTTGTTGAAGGCATGGGTTATATTGATTAGCTGTGATAAATTGTGGTTTCAACACGTTTGCAAGTGCCATGGTAAACTCTCATAAAGGTTCTCTACGGTGACAAATGCACAATTCGTACCAAAAATATATTAATTATAATTCATAAACTTAGAGTATATTTTACGTGACAATAAACTGACACAAGGAAAACACACAATGAATAAAAATGCTCAGTGTCGTTGCCCATGGCTTGATACTTCAAAGCAAGATTATGTTGCCTACCACGATGAAGAGTGGGGAGTGCCACTTTACGACGACCAAAAATTATTTGAGTTTATAACACTTGAATCAGCTCAAGCTGGACTAAGCTGGTATACCATATTAAAAAAACGAAGCGGCTACAGACATGCCTTTGAAAATTTTGACGTTAAAAAAGTAGCGTTATTTACCGACGACGATGTTGAGCGCTTAATGCTTTTTGATGGGGTTGTGAGAAACCGCTTGAAGATTGCAGCAACAATCAACAACGCAAAACGCTTTATTGAAATACAGCAAGAATTTGGCAGCTTTAGTAATTATCAATGGCAATTTGTAGACAACAAACCACTAATTAGTAACTTAAATGAATTAAGCGATTACCCCGCCATCACTGAAATATCAACAGCTTTCGCTAAAGATTTAAAAAAGCGTGGCTTTAAGTTTTTAGGCCCAACGACTGTGTACGCACACATGCAAGCATGCGGTATGGTAAACGACCACAGTAATGAGTGTTTTAGAAAAGCAGAGATTATAAAAGAGTATTTATAACGATATATTTGGTAAAGTTGGAATAGCTTAAGCTAACGCGAGTTAGTCTCGCGATAGGTTATATTTTTTCATTTTTTCAACAAGGGTTGTGCGTCTTACTCCTAGAATTTCAGCGGCCCGAGCAACGACATAATCGTAGCGTTCAAGCGCTTGAGTTATAAGGCTTATCTCAAGCTCTGCTAAATACTCTTTTAACTCAATGCCCTCATCGGGTAGTAAGCCTGAGTCCGTAGTCGCTATCTCCACTTCTGGCTCATCATCATAATCACTAAACCCTGTACTGAAAATATCATTAAACGCGTCGCGCTCCATTAGCTCCTCAGGGTATTGAGGCTCATAGGCATCAACTTCAATATAACGATATTTCGCTGGTAAATCAGGAACGTCTACAACCTTCTCAGGAAACATTATGACCATACGCTCTACAAGATTAGCTAGTTCACGAATATTACCGGGCCAAGCATGCTCTTTGAGACTGTCTACAGCACGCTCTGTGAACTTAGCTGTCGTACCGCTTTGCTCATTTACACGGCGCATTAATTCTTTTAGCAAAAGCGGTATGTCTTCAGCACGTTGGGCAAGAGAAGGATTCTCTATAGGAAATACATTTAACCGGTAATAGAGATCTTCTCGAAAAGAGCCTCTCTCTATCATTTCTTCTAAATTACGGTGCGTTGCTGCAATCACCCGCACATCGGCCTGAATAGCTTTTGTGCCACCAACGCGCTCATAACTTCTTTCTTGCAACACACGTAATAATTTAACTTGCATTTGTAGTGGCATATCGCCGATTTCATCAAGGAATAACGTACCACCTTGAGCCAATTCAAAACGCCCTTTACGTGCAGAAATAGCACCCGTAAATGCGCCTTTTTCATGGCCGAACAACTCACTTTCTAGCAGCTCGCCGGGTATAGCTCCACAGTTTACAGGTACAAAGGGACCTGAGTTGCGCTTAGACAATAAATGTACATTTCGCGCAACCACCTCTTTACCTGTACCAGACTCTCCGAGGATTAAAACGTTTGCGTCTGTTTTTGCTACCTGCTCAATTAGAAAGCGTACATCTTTTACGGCATCCGTCTCCCCAACTAAACCGTCAAACGACTTATGTGGTTTGTGGTGCTTATGATCATTAGGGAGCATTCGCTGGTATTGCTGACAATCATGCAGTAACTGCGTTGTTACATCATGATTAAATGGTTCAGAAATTAACCCCACTACATTTGCAATGCTTAGCAAAGGCTTTAAAGTTTCACCTATAAGAAGGAAGGGAACTGTAGGATAGCGCTTGATCAAACTTTCATGATTAAAACTGTTTAACGCGCCTAAAATAACCATACATTCTTGTTTTTGGTAGCTGCTACACTCTTGTTCAAATTTATCTTCAGCAAGGTTTAATACTGTTTCACCGATAAAAGTCAGCGAAGCATGTAAACCAATCGCACGATTATTATTATTATCTAAGATTAAGATCATTAGTTAGCGAACCACAGTCACAACAAGCTATTAATAAACTAAATTGTAAGCGAGTTTGACAGGGATGCAAGCATTGAGTGGCAGTTTTTTGACATCATTGCCAAAAAACTGCCGTTGATATAGCAATAAGTAATACTTAATAATTACTGTTTTAAAATCAACTCTATAGTAAGCCTAAAATAGACTCAGCGGATTGATTTGCTTGACCACGTAATGCCATAGACGCTTGAGATAAAACATCATTAGATATTTGCTGCGACACAGCTTGAGCATAGTTAGTATCTTGAATACGACTTTGGCTGGCGGCAATATTTTCCTGTTGGGTACCTAACCCTTTAATTGTACTGGCCAGGGTATTCTGAAAAGCCCCAAGCTCTGCGCGTTGGGCATTTATTTCCTCACTTGCTTGCTCACTAATATCGAGCGCAGCTTGAGCACCTGCTTGAGTTGAAATATCAATAGTTGATAGTGCAGAGGCAAAACTACCGTCTGTAGAATTAACCGTCTGGTTTATATTCGCATCAGCACCAACTTGAAACGAGACAGCTTGACCATCAAATAAAGGCTTTCCTGCAAAACTCGCATTTTCGAACGTTTCAGATATTTGACTTTGAAGTTGAACAACCTCTTCTTGTAAGGCACTGCGGTCACTGTCATTCAGCGCCCCGTTGCCTGCTTGAATAGACAACTCCTTGATACGAGATACAGCGTCATTTACGTTAGATAAATTTGATTCTGTCGCTTGTGAATAAGAAATGCCATCGTATGCATTGTTCACAGCCTGACTGTAACCGTTTTGTTGAGACGTTAAACGGTCAATAATTTGTAAAGCAGCTGCATCGTCTGCTGCTGAATTTACTTTTTTACCTGTAGCAAGTTGTTCTAAAAGCTTATTACCCGTTTGCTGAGTTTGGTTTAAAATATTTGATGAAGGTGATTGAATTTTCATAACAGGGCTCCGACACACTGAATTGGTTAAATTATAGCTTAATTTGCCAATTTTTGCACTATGTACCATGGTTTAATTAAATTAACTTGGCATCGTGCTTGCTATCAAACTAAGTTAATATGTAAAGTACTGAGAAAAGTGCCAAAATTTCACAATGCGTATAAAAACGCCAATGATAAATAACTTGGATAACATTATGTTCGATAACAAAACAATTCTAATTACCGGTGGTACCGGGTCATTCGGTAAAAAATACGTAAAAACTCTACTTGAGCGATACAACCCGAAAAAGATCATTATCTTCTCGCGTGATGAACTTAAACAGTTCGAAATGCAACAAGAGTTTGATCAACCATGCATGCGTTATTTCATAGGTGATGTACGAGATAAAGACCGCTTAAGAAGAGCTATGCGGGGTGTTAATTACGTTATACATGCCGCAGCCCTTAAGCAAGTGCCAGCCGCCGAATACAACCCTATGGAATGCATCAAAACTAATATTAATGGTGCCGAAAACGTGATTGATGCCGCCCTTGATAATGATGTGGAAAAAGTAATAGCGCTCTCAACTGATAAAGCCGCTAATCCAATCAACTTATACGGTGCAACAAAGCTTGCCTCTGACAAACTATTTGTTGCTGCAAATAATATTGCAGGTGGAAATCAAACTACCTTCTCAGTTGTGCGTTATGGCAATGTTGTTTGTTCACGCGGATCTGTTGTACCTATCTTTCAAAAGTTTATTGACCAGGGCCGTGATCATATTCCTATAACACACAACGAAATGACTCGCTTTTGGATAAATCTTCAGCAAGGCGTGGACTTTGTTCTTAAAAATTTCGAAAGAATGTTAGGTGGCGAAATTTTTGTGCCAAAAATACCCTCTATTAAAATAACTGACTTAGCTAAAGCAATGGCACCAAACTTACCCATCAAAGTCATTGGTATTCGCCCAGGTGAAAAACTACATGAAGTAATGTGCCCCGCCGATTTATGTTTTGACACTTTTGAGTTTGATGACCACTTTGTTATTGCTCCAGGAATAAAATTTAGCAGTCGATGCAACGACTTCGATACTAATGCGCTCAAAGAGAAAGGGAATAAAGTAGAGGTCGGATTTGAGTACAACTCACTGAGTAACTCACACTTCTTAACGATCGAAGAAATACGTGCATTTAATATTCAGGCACTTTTATGATTCCCTATGGCAAACAATCTATTGATCAAACTGACATTGATGCGGTTGTTGATGTCTTAAAATCTGATTGGCTCACACAAGGCCCCAAAGTACCAGCATTTGAAGATTCTGTTGCTAGTTATTGTGAAGCAAAACACGGTGTAGCTGTTAATAGTGCAACATCAGCATTACATATTGCTTGTTTAGCGCTTGACGTTGGCAAGGGGGATATTGTTTGGACCTCCCCGATTTCATTTGTTGCTTCAGCAAACTGCGCTTTGTACTGTGGGGCTAAAATTGATTTTGTCGATATTGACTTAAATACAGGCAATATGTCAGTTTTGGAACTAGAAAAAAAATTGCTTCTAGCCAAAAAAAATAATTGCTTACCAAAGGTTGTGATCCCCGTTCATTTAGCGGGTCAGTCATGTGATATGCAAGCTATTCACAAGCTAGCTCATAAATATGATTTTAAAATTATTGAAGACGCCTCTCATGCTATTGGTGCGAAATATTTAGACAAACCTGTTGGTAATTGTGAATTTTCAGACATTTGCATATTCAGCTTCCACCCTGTAAAAATAATCACCTCTGCCGAAGGTGGAATGGCTGTAACAAATAGTGATAATTTAGTAAAACGTTTGAAAAGGTTAAGAAGTCACGGTCTAACCACAGATCCAACCGAAATGACCGAGCCAAGTCATGGCCCTTGGTACTACCAACAAATTGAGCTTGGTTTTAACTATCGAATGACTGATTTGCATGCGGCATTAGGTATGAGTCAGTTAAGTAAAGTTGATGAGTTTGTTAACCAGCGTCACTTTTTAGCTAAAACATATGATGCACACTTAGATCTTAATCTGATTCGCCCATTGCAACAGAGCAACACATGCTATTCAGCTTATCATTTATACATAGTTCAACTTAAAAATAGCGATATTGAACAGCACAAAAATGTGATAACCCAACTTCGAGCTGCTGGAATTATTGGCCACCTGCATTATATCCCAATACATTTACAACCTTATTATAAAGCTATGGGCTTTAGTGCTGGTGACTTCCCTAATGCTGAAAAATATTACCAGAGGGCTATCACCCTCCCCTTGCATCCAGCGTTGCAAGACCATGAAGTGCATTTAGTAATTAACACCTTACATCAAATCTTAAATTAAAGTTTTCAACCTTTTTGACGATATAAATATGTCATTTTATGAAACATGAGGCTGCTATGCTACAAACTCACCCAACGTTCAAACTCGCATTTATTGGCGGGGGTAACACATCTGCAGTTGGCTATGTTCACTTTTGTGCAGCTCACATGGATCATAAGTTTCAAGTTGTTGCTGGTGCTTTTTGTCGTAACCAAGAAAACAACAAAGCGACAGGTGTTCATTGGGGTGTTTCCTCAGAGCGCGTTTACGATGATTGGAAGCAGATGGTCGAAATAGAACGAGAGAATATAGATGCATTTGTAGTGCTCACTCCCACACCACATCATTTAGAAGTTCTACAATATTTATTTGAAAAAAAGCTACCCGTGATTTGTGAAAAAGCCATGGTATGCGGCCCAAAAGAAATCGCTGCACTTAAGCCATATTACGATCCTGAAAAACAATTTTTAGCGGTAACCTTTAATTACAGTGGATATGCTATGGTGCGAGAATTAAAGCACTTAATTAGCTCAGGAAAGTTAGGGGAAATTCAAAAAATTCATTTAGAAATGCCACAAGAAGGCTTTCGCCGACCTCCTGATATTGCGGGTAAAACGTCGCAACCGCAAGCATGGCGACTGCAAGACGCTGAAGTACCTACAATCTGCCTAGATTTAGGTGTACACCTTCACCATTTAAGTAGTTTTTTATTAAATGAAGAGCCAAGTCACACCCTTGCTGAATTTAGTAACCACTCTCAATACATTGACTTAGTCGATGACGTACAAATGTTATTAAAGTACGCCAGTGGCATCAAAGGTAGCATGTGGATGTCGAAAACAGCGATTGGGCACAGAAATGGACTACAAGTTAGAGTTTATGGTGATATTGGGAGTGCCAAGTGGCTGCAACTAAACCCCGATGAGTTAGAACTTAATTTTAATGATGGTCGAAGGGAAATATTAGACCGTGCAGGTCAATGCGATTACGCACACCAATTTAGATATAACCGAATGAAGCCAGGCCATCCCACTGGCTTTGTCGAAGCGTTTGCAAACTTATACAGCGACATAGCCGAGGAGCTAACATCTTTTCAGCAAGGTCAAAAAAGCAAGAAACCTTATGTGTTTGGTTTAGAGCATGCAGCAGATGGTTTAAATCTGTTTGCTGCCGCAAAACGCTCAACACAAACGCTTACTTGGGAAGGCATTTAGGTCACCCTTTACCCTGTAAGTATGCCTGTTTAATGCTTGGTTTATGAATCTTACCCATTTCTGTTTTTGGTAGAGCCACCATATCAAATAAAATTCGGGGTTGTTGATAATCAGTTAGCTCTTTTAGTAAATGCATTTGTAATTGAGCTTTTGCATTACTAGGTGCCTTATCGCTGCATACATATGCTAGCAAAATAACTTCTCCGAACTTTTCATCCTCTATACCAAATGCTGCACACTCAACCACCCAAGGTAAGTAATTGCTCACCAACTCTATATCGCTTGGATAAACATTTATTCCCCCAGATTTGACTACTTCTTTAGTTCGGCCTACATAATAAAGGTAGCCATCATCATCCAGATAGCCTAAATCTCCGGTAAAAAAGTACCCTTCATTATCATAACTTAGCGCTGTTTGCTCTGGTAAATTATAATATCCCAAAAATGCAGTAGACGAGCAACAAGCTATTTCACCAACACTGCCTTTAGGTAAAGTGTGACGCTCAGAATCACATATTTTTATTCTCAAGTTTGGTAAAGGTTTACCTACACTATTAATCGGAACATTAGGTTGAGTTATATCAAAATCACTGATAACCCCCATTTCTGATGCTCCGTAGCATTCATGAAAGCGGCAGTTAAGGGCTGATAAGAGCAGCTTCTTATCTTCACTCTCAAGGGTAGCTGAAGATGATACTACACATTTTAAACTTGTTAATTGCGCTTTTTTTAACTTTGGAAGTAGAGCTTTTAATTGACTTGAAACAGCAAATAAAAAGCTTATTTTATGAACTTCAATCGCATCAAGCCAAGCATCTACAGAAAACTTGGGTAATATAACCACACTCGCACCTAACATTAACGGCATCAGCAGTGAACGCTGTGCAAGTGAATGATATAAAGGAGTTGAAACCATCACAACATCGCTTTTATCTAATTGGTAATATTGAACAGTCGCATCAAATGCGCGAACAATTTTAGTCGATTGAGTGAATACTATTGGTTTAGGCTGACCGGTTGAGCCCGAAGTCATAGTAAGAATAAAAGGAGCGTTAATATCCGCTGAAAAAGAATTACTTTGCTCAATAGATAATGACATTAACGAAGCCATGTCCGTTACTCCGTCAATATCACCACCTACTGAAATGACTTTATCGCTAGGCAATAAATCGTTTCTTATTAGTTGATTTGCAACACTCACCCATGCAATCGCGTAACTGCAATCAGCTACCTGTAACGCTTTTGATAAAGCTTGCCCTTTAAGAGTTAGTGGTAGTGGCGCAAGCGCAATGCCCAGCTTAGCCGCAGCTAATAAACAATATACAAACTCTAGGTTATTTGGACAAAATAAAGCGACTTTATGTCCTTGCTTAATCCCGTATCGAGTAAAGCCTGCAGCTAAGGAATCTACCTTATTTATTAGCTGTTGATAATTAACTTGGGTCTGTTGATATATACACGCAACGTTATCAGGTTGAGTAACCGTGTGTGACTGGACAAGCTGATATATATTTTTATTGTGCATTTGGATCCCACATTACAAAATTAAATTGCTCATCGGCTAAAGGGAATAGCTTTTGCGTAGTTTTATATTCAATAGAGTCCGTAGGCGTAGCAACAAACCCCATATATTTATTTAATAAATTGACGAATTTATTATCCTTATGGATCACCGCAAGCCAAATAGCCTCAGGGTGGCTAGCCCTACAAAAATCAAGTTGCCATTGTAAAGTCAACATAGCTAGATTAAAAGGCACATCATTGCACGCCGTAAACCAGCCTCCATATAGGTAGTCATTTGTATTGATCGATACATGCTGATGCCATATATATAGAGAAGGCACACCAGCTTGTTCAACAACATAAGATTGCCTTTCACTTCGAAACCACCATAGATAATGTTTAAGCCTTGGGATCTCTGCGTTAATGGTCATCCTCTGCGAGTTACTTGATAAATTCCTAGCAGCTAAGTAATTATTTATATCACTATCTTGAACCTCACGTACTGAGAATTCACCAGTCAGCTGCGTAATGTAGTTGCCATCCTTAACGTGATTATTTTTATCACTTACATGATATTGCTGCGCTTGTAAGATTGCCGCAACTCTCTTTACACCTAAACCATCAACAGTAACACTTGTATTATTACGTAGTTTTTTTATTCGAGGTAAACAACATATAAAGTTGCCAAGCTGAGATCCTAATAAACATGCTTGGGAATCTGAGAGTTCATCTAGATGTAAAAAGTGCCCTAATTGCTGTAAGTGAGTTATATCATTTTCTTGATTAGCTGCGATAGAGAATGTGATTGCAGGTACTTTTAATGCGGCCAGCTCGTATAACGATGTACCCAATGCTCCAATAAATAAATCAGTATTGCGGTATTCGTTTGCTATAGATAAAGGAGAACATAAAGTAGTTATATTTTTAAATTTCTCCCCAAGGCGAGTAATAACCTGTTTATTTTCAGCTTTAGGACCAACTACAACCGTGAATTGGATCTGACTATGTAGCTTATGAGGTACTGAATTAACTAATGAAGCAAAAACACTCAAGTCGCCACCACCGCCTAAGGAACAAAGAACATTCGCTTTAGTTTTACTGCGTAAAAGTCGCGCATGCAAAGCTTGGCTAAAAGGGGGCGCTAATAATGAAAAATCAGGTCCTAAAAAGCGCTGAGTTTTTGCTGGTAACTTTCCATCATAACGTTTTTGAGTTAGCTCCCCCTCCCATTTAGCATCGAATAAAAAGTCACAATCATGCTCTCTACCTAGGTCATCGAAAACAGCTAATTTAGTGCCTGCATCGGAAATTTGTTTTTCATATTCAATATTTAAATCGTAATGATCGATTATAACCAAATCAGCATTTGAAGTTTTTATTGCGCATAGTAAAGTAGCTAAATCTTGTTTAGACCCCGTTTCAACAAAGTGTATATCAACACATACCAACTCTTGTATAAAAGGAGTTATATCTGCTTTTTGCGTATCCAAAACCAAAGTGATATTAGACTGCGCGCTTGACTGCAGCTCAAGTAACAGCCACTTTATTCGCATTAAATGTCCAATACCTAAACACGTAGAAACCCGAGCTACAATATTCATTGCTTACTCAATAGCGTTTCAATCAAACCACCCACAGTTGCATTATTTTCATCCATGAGTTCATCAGGGCTCAGATGAATATTTGTAAGCATTTCAAGCTCCATAATCATGCTAAGAATTTCAAATGAATCAATGCTACCGGAGCCAATAAAATTAAAATTATTAATTTTTTCCTTGGAAATACGAATGCCTCGTGCGATTAAAAAATCACAAAAAAAATCCTGCAATAACTCTTCATTTATCATCTAATTATTCCATATCCTGCCAACATAGCTGTGTACCGCGAGGTAAAAATAGGCGCGCCTTCCTACCAATAACATTCGGTAATTCTTTTGGGGCTAACTCACCACCACCCGGTCGAAGATTCGCAACATTATCAACGGTTAAAATCTCTCCTGATTCAATATTTTTAGTCGTGTATAAGCAACGGCGATTAGGTGAAGGTTTAAGAGGATAATGTACAGTTCCAATCGCTTTTTCGACTTGTCGAACACCATGTATTAATGCTTTAAGTTCATCTGGTGTCATTGAAAAAAAGCTATCAGCCGTTTCATCATCTTTGCTTAATACAAAATGTTTTTCGATAACATGTGCGCCAAAAGCGACTGATGCTATGGGTACATCATTACCTAAAGTATGATCAGACAGACCTACCGGGCATTTAAAACTATCCGCTAGATGAGGAATTGTGGCTAAATTTATTGACTCTGCAGGGGCTGGATAAGTACTAGTACATTTTAATACGCACAACTCTTTCACCCCCGCTTGCTCTGCAACTTGAACGGCATCAGTTATTTCAGAAAGGGTTGCACCACCGGTTGACATGATCATCGGTTTTCCAGTTGCTGCGACTTTTCGAATCAGCGCATGATCAATCAACTCAGGTGAAGCAATTTTATATGCCGGTGAATCTAACGATTCCAATAAATCCACAGCAGAGTCATCAAATGGAGAAGAGAAAATTGTTATACCTATTTCATTTGCCAATTGGACCAACGGAGCATGAAAATCCCATGGCATATATGCACCTTCGTAAAGATCATATAAGTATTGCCCTTTCCATGGCCCAGTTGCTTCAAAGTGCGGTAATTTACAATCCATCGTTAAAGTATCTGCACGGTACGTTTGCAACTTAATTGCATCCGCTCCAGCCTCTTTAGCCGCCCTTACCAACGCCTTTGCCTGCTCTAAATCTTGCCCGTGATTAGCTGACATTTCGGCAATAATATACACAGGGTAGCCTGACCCGATAGTTCTACCATTAATGGTAATTTCAGAATAAAACGCCATTTACGATCCCTAAATTGCACTGTCAAAAACCATTACATTTAAGCAAACTTTATACCTAAACCTATTCGACTAGCTTATAAATTAATAAATCACATTGATCCAAAAGGATTTTAACCTTTAAGTTATGTGCAAGAGTGTAATGATTTGCTATATTTATCTCAATAATAATTATGATTACCATTAAACATGTCTGATGTATTAGTAATAATTCAAGCACGTATGACATCAACTCGATTGCCTGCAAAAGTGATGTTACCACTGTGTGGCAAACCCGTGTTACAAGTTATGCTTGAACGCTTACCTAGTTGGCATAAACATATCATTATTGCAACGACGAATGATGGAACTGAACAACCCATTTTAGATTTGTGCGCGCAGTTAAATATAAAAACCTATCAAGGCGACACGCACGACGTGCTAAGTCGTTATTATTTAGCTGCAAAGCATTATGGCGCAAAACCATCAACAACCATAGTCAGGTTAACCAGTGATTGCCCCTTGATTGATGAGGCGCTTTGTACGCAAGTCATTAATGAAAGAACGAGTCAAAATTATGACATGGTTAATTTAGGCCCGCACAGTGGTTACCCTAGGGGGCTAGATTGTTGTGCTTTTTCTTTCAAATTATTAGAAAATACTTATTTAAAAGCCACATCACCCGCCGATCGTGAACATGTGACGTTAGGCATGGCAAAATTTAATACCATAACGACCCACACATTCAGTGCGCATGAAGATTATAGCCACTTTCGCCTAACACTTGATGAACCAGACGATTACAAAGCAATTACCACTGTTTATGAGCACTTTTTGAATAAAGTTGATTTTTCTTATAATGATTTAATAAAAACATTAAAGGAAAACCCTCACATCACCGATATAAATAAACACGTAGAGCAAAAATCTACTTAAGTTAGGCATAATAATTGTATGTCATTGAACATTATATTTATGACTCCCAAAGAATTAGAGAATATTAAATGAATCCAAAAACAATATTAGTTACCGGTGCAACTGGCTATAAAGGAACCGCATTGGTTCCAAAGCTACTGGCTTTAGGCCATCGCGTAATCGCATTTGACACCCAATGGTTTGGTAATTTTTTGCCCTCTCATGACAACCTCTCAGTCATTAAAGGTGACGTACGCGACACTGATACGATTAACTTAGACGGTGTGGATTCTATTATTCATCTTGCTTCTATCGCAAACGATCCCTGTGGTGATTTAAACCCTAAATTAACATGGGAAGTGAGTGCGTTAGCAACTATGCGCTTAGCCGATAAAGCAAAGCGCTCTGGGGTGAAGCAGTTTATTTATGCGTCATCTGGTAGCGTATACGGTATAAAAGATGAAGAACATGTAACTGAAGACTTAACGCTTGAACCTATTTCAGAATACAACAAAACAAAAATGGTTGCAGAGCGTGTTTTACTTAGTTATGCCAGCGATATGGCGGTCCAAATTGTTCGCCCAGCAACCGTATGCGGCGTATCTAAACGTATGCGTTTAGATGTTTCTGTTAATATGCTGACAATGCAAGCTCTGAAAAATGGAAAGATTACGGTTTTTGGTGGCGATCAAGTCAGACCAAATATTCATATTGACGATATCACGGATCTCTATATTTATATGTTAGATAATCCAGATAAAGTCTCAGGTGTGTTTAATGCAGGGTTTGAAAATATTTCAATTATGGATATTGCAAAAATGGTGCAGGCTAAAATAGCGTGTGAGATTGATGTAACGCCTTCAAATGACCCTCGTTGTTACCGTATTAACTCAGATAAATTACTCGCAACTGGTTTTACACCCAATAAAAATGTCGACACTGCCATTACCGAGATTATTACAGCTTACAAACAAGGTTTACTAAAAGATGAAGATCATTTTTACAACCTTAAATGGATGCAAAGAGAGGTTCTATGATTAACAACCAGCGAACCCCAGCGGTACCTAATGATTTAGTAGAAGACCTAACAACAAACTATATAGCCAGCCTAACGGCTGTGCTAAAACAGCTAGATAGCAAAAAAATTAAAATCCTTGTTGATTCTTTGCTAACTATGAAAGCAAATAATGGCACGTTGTATTTATGTGGAAATGGTGGTTCGGCTGCAAATGCAATCCATCTAGCAAATGACTTTACATTTGGTATAAGCCCGCAAGGTAATGCACTTAAAGTTGAAGCGTTACCTGCTAACAGCTCTGTTTTAACTTGCTTAGGTAATGATATTGGTTATGAAAATATCTTTGCACATCAGCTAAAAGTTAAAGCGAATAGTCATGATATTTTACTAATTTTATCTGGCAGTGGTAACTCTGAAAATATAATTAGAGCGACTCAACAAGCACTCGATATTGGTATGAAAACGGTGGGTATTTTAGGATTTTGTGGCGGTAAAGTTAAGCCTATGCTTGACCAAGTTTTCCATTTCGAAATCCAGGATATGCAAATATCAGAAGATACCCAAGTTATTGTCGGGCATATTTTAATGAAAGCTCTTTATCTGGAATTACAAAATGACTGACTCACCAATTATTGTTATAGGAAGTAACTCTTTTTCAGGCGCCTCTTTTTGCTCTCACATGCTAAAGCAAGGTAAAAAAATCCTCGCGATCAGCCGCTCTAGTGAACCCGTTAATGCCCTCTTACCTTATAAATGGCAAGATTGCCACACAACGAATCTAGCATTTAAACAACTCGATTTAAATCATCACTTAAATGAAATATTAGCACTCATCAAACAAGAGAATGTTGGCACAGTTTATAACTTTGCAGCCCAAAGTATGGTGGGACAAAGCTGGGAATACCCAGAGCATTGGTTTATGACCAACGCAGTGTCAACTATCAAATTACACAATGCACTTCGTCAACTCGACAGTTTAGATAAATACATACATATCTCTACACCTGAAGTGTACGGTAGCTGCGAAGGATTGGTTCCTGAGCATCGGAACTACCAACCAAGCACGCCCTATGCTGTATCACGAGCAGCAGCTGATATGAGTCTTCATACATTTTCTGATGTTTATGATTTCCCTGTTGTTTTTACTAGGGCAGCCAACGTGTTCGGTGAAGGACAACAACTGTATAGAATAATTCCAAAAACAATACTGTCTATATTATTAGGCAAAAAGCTACCGCTTCATGGCGGCGGCCACTCTACCCGCTCATTTATCCATATTGATGATGTGTCTACTGCAACACAGTTAATTGGAGAGCGAGGAATTAATGGCGAAATTTATCATATTTCAACAGAGCGTATGATCACAATCCGCGCAATTGTGGAGATGTTATGCAAAATGTTAAACGTCCCATTTGAACAGACATGTGAAATAACAAGTGACCGACTTGGAAAAGACGCTGCTTACCTGCTTGATACTCAAAAAATCAGATCAGAATTACAATGGCAAGACAGTATTTCACTCGAAGACGGCCTTGCCAAAACAATTGATTGGGTCAAAAGCAACCTTGATAATCTAAAAACACAACCATATAACTATATTCATAAAGCCTGAGGTATTCATGCTAGGAAAAGAATTAGATTTATTAAAAAACTACCCTAAATCAAAAAGAGACACCAAGGGAAGAGCCAATGTAATTACCGAAGCTGATAGAGAAATTGCTCGCCAATATGGTAAAGATTTTTTTGATGGTGATCGCACCTATGGATACGGTGGCTTTAGCTACATGTCTCGCTTTTGGCAACCGGTTGTTCCTGATCTTCAATCTCACTTTCAATTAACAAAAGAAAGTTCTTTACTGGACGTAGGTTGCGCCAAAGGCTTCATGCTCTATGACCTGCAACAGCATATCAAAGGTATAAAATTAGCTGGGTTAGATATTTCTAGTTATGCTCTAGAGCATGCCAAAGAAGAAGTTAAACACCTACTTCAACAAGGGGATGCAAAGAGTTTACCTTTCGATGACGACAGCTTTGATGTCGTTATGTCAATCAATACTATCCATAATTTAGATGAAAAAGAATGTTCTATCGCGTTACAAGAAATTGAACGTGTAAGTAAAGGAAAGTCATTTATAACTGTTGATGCCTATCGAAATGATGAAGAAAAAGAGCGTATGCTCGAATGGGCATTAACCGCAAAGACCATCATGCATGTTGATGATTGGAAGGTATTCTTTAAAGACCATGGTTACACTGGTGATTTTTACTGGTTCATACCATAGAGATAACTATGAATTTAGAGCAAATAGCAGCAAAAATACGATACACTTTATGTGACGTATCGAGTAAAACAAAAACCCCACACTTGGGTAGTTCACTGTCATGTACTGATATATTAACAGCACTTTATTGGCAAGTACTCAATGTAGAACCATCAACACCATCAATGCCAAGCAGGGATTACTTCTTGCTTGGTAAAGGCCATGCTGCAAGCGCACTTTATACCACACTTGCCTATAGGGGTTTTTACCCAGTGGCAGATCTTTATCAACACGGCCAAACCGACTCTGTTTTTGAAGAGCACCCCGGCATAAACTCCCCTAAAGGAGTTGATACCGTTTCAGGATCACTTGGCCATGCACTTTCACTTGCAACAGGCATGGCATTAACCTGTAAAATTCAAAAAAGAACCAATCGCTTTTATGTTCTCATGGGCGATGGTGAGCTCAATGAAGGAACGATTTGGGAAGCGGCCATGTTTGCAGCCGGTAAACAATTATCCAATCTCGTTGCCATCATTGATTTTAATAAACTTCAAGGCACTGGTGAAAGCTGTGAAATAATGCACCTTGAACCATTAGAAGAAAAATGGCGGGCATTTGGCTGGCACACAATTCGCCTTGATGGTCATGATATTTTGGCTATCAGCGATGCTTTAAAGGATGCGCAATCTTACGACAAACCGGTGTGTATAATCGCTGATACAATTAAAGGAAAAGGTATTTCTTTCATGGAAAACGATAACAACTGGCATTATCGTATACCAACTCAAGATGAAGTTGAAAAAGCAAAACAGGAGTTGGGCCTAAAATGAGAAATGCATTTGCAAATTGTTTGACTGAATTAGCTAAATCCGACACAACTTTAATGCTTTTCTACGCTGATATCGGTAATCGTTTATTCAATAACCTAAAAGAAACTGCTCCCGATAGAACAATCAATGCAGGCATCGCCGAAGCAAATATGGCATCAATGGCTGCGGGCTCCGCAATGATGGGCCAAAAACCTTTTATTTATACCATTACGCCATTTACTACAGCGAGAAACTTTGAACAAATAAAAATAGATATCGCTTACCAAAACCAACCCGTTATCATCGTTGGCACTGGCTCAGGCTTATCATATGCTAATTTAGGGCCCACACATCATTCGTTTGAAGATATCGCGTTAATGCGAAGCTTGCCAAATATGAATATTGTATGCCCTGCCGATTCAGACGAACTTAGCGTATTAATGCCCCAATTAATCAAACTCAACCAGCCGTGTTACTTTAGAATTGGTAAAAAAAATGAGCCAAAGGTTCACAAAATTTTACCTGACTTAAAGTTTGGACATGCATATATAATGCAAGAGGGTCAAACAGTCGCAATATTAGCAACAGGCACTATTATGCCACTCGCGAATGATTTGCTCATTGAACTTCAAAGTAAAGGCATTAACGCCGAGCTTGTTAGTTTTCATACAGTAAAGCCCCTTGATACTCAATATTTAGCATTAGCTTGTGAGCGCTTTGAACATATCATCACTCTTGAAGAGCACAATGTGAATGGCGGCTTTGGCAGTGCCGTACTTGAATATATTAGTGAACAACCTAAAACACTAAGAGTACACCGTTTTGGTATCCCAGATAGGTTTATTGATCAAGTTCATAGTACTGAAGATGCACGTAAAAAAGCAGGTTTAACTGTTTTAGATATAATCACAACACTAAAAAATAGAGCTGTAATATGATTATCGGTATCGACTTTGATAATACTATTGCCGACTATACAGGTGTGTTTCATCACGTTGGGGTGAAACTAGGCTGGCTTCCAAAAGAAGTGGGACAAACAAAAGAAGATGTGAAAGCATATTTTATTAATACTGGAAATGAACCAAAGTGGACTGAATTACAAGGTATCGTATATGGGAAAGAGATTAATAGAGCCCGACCTTATGAGGGCTGCTTAGATGCTTTGCGACAGTTAAAAACAAAGGGACACGAGTTAGTTTTAATTTCTCACAAGACTCGCCATCCGATTGTTGGTGAAAAGGTAAACTTTCATGAAGCTGCAACTAATTGGCTAAAGTCCCATAGGTTTGCGGGTTCAATCGACTCACCATTCTCAGAGTTTGACCTAAATTTTAATGAGACGAAAAAAGCAAAATTGTTATGTATTGCTAGACTTAACTGTGACTTATTTATCGATGATTTAGAATCCATATTTTGTCATGAGTTATTCCCAGTTCATTGCAGAAAAGTCTTGTTCAATATTAACTCTAACTACAAGAGTTTAACTCAAATTACCAAATGGTCTGATATCCTAAGGTTAATATGATAAATGAAACAATAAGACTTTGGCTAAAACACACATTAGACACTGATGAAATGACTATAACTGCTTTAGTGGGTGGGGCCAATAATCGCGGTTATCAAATATCATCTAACCGAGGAAATTACTTTTTAAAGTCATTTTCTCCTTCCCACGCCCAATCTCCCCATAAACTCTCTAATGAGTTTAATTTTTCGCAGTACTTGTGGCAAAACGGGGTTAGATCAATACCTGAGCCAATTAATTTATACAAACAGCATTATGTAAGCCTTTTTCGATTTGTACAAGGCGATAATATTGAATGCTCTTCACCTGAATTAGTTTCAGATGCACTTCGATTTATTGAGCAAATTAATGATATCCCGTTTTGTGATACACACCTGAATACCGCCTCAGAGAGCCCTTCAAATCTGCTTGGTTTTCATACCATTATAGAAAATCGCCTCGCCAGGTTCAAAACAACTCAATACAATAAATGCTTAAATGAACTTTTAGAAAGGATCGAAACTAGAGCTGATATAATACGTTGCAGATTATCCGAAAATGGAACAATAGAGCATGAAAGAAGCATTTTATCTCCTTCAGATTTTGGTTTTCATAACGCAATAAAGACAAAACAAAGGTTAATCTTTTTTGATTTCGAATACGCAGGTATTGATACGAGTTGGAAGCTATTGTGTGATTTTTTTTCACAACCCGCCATTCCTGTTGATTTGACATCTTTGAAATTATTTTTCGATAGCAAACTATTTCAACCTATTTCAATGCAACGCAACGCCTTCTTAATCGCGTTTGAATTAACTCAGCTAAAGTGGTGTTTAATTATGTTAAACGAGTTTATAGGCGATGTTCGAGCACGACGCCAATTCTCATGGAACAAAAATTGCTTAGAAGATCGTGCAATAGAGGAAGTAAAATTAGAACAGCTAGCTAAAAGTCAAAAGTACTTTGAATCAATCACATCTAAAGTTGAATTTGCAGCGAATTTTTGTGATTAAAGCCATGATTAAGTAATTAAGTTAGTATACCCAAAGAAATTTAAATAATGCAAAATTGAGGAATATAATGTCTGAAATTACAACTAGATTTGAAATTGTATATAGAGAATATAATTTATCAGACAACGATTATTATGTATATGGCTCTGGTGGTGGAGGCTCAGATATTCTTCAGTTTATTGAAGAAAACCACTTAAGGCCACCAATTGCAATACTCGATCGCGAAGAGAAAAAAACACCAATAAATACTCTTAATGCCTATGAACTCAAAGCTATTAACCACCCAGTAGTCGTGTCTTCAATTTCTTTTTATGGTGAGATAAAACATGCATTAGTTAAGCATAATGCGCAGTTCAAATCGAATCTAATCCCCTTAATGCCATACTCTGATAATGTAACAAATAAGCTTTATATTTCGGAGTCTGCTTGGACTGAATATCAATCTCTCTCTGAATCCGCTTACAGAAATATGCATAGCTGGGCCAGCTCTCAATTGCAAAATCAAGGATTCTATATTTCTAAAACAAGTGAAGACTTTGCAAATAAATTTTACTTATTGTGTGAAGAGTTACCTGAGCAAATACATACAATCGAATCAAATCAATACAATTTTGACTACTTTTCTAATAGTTTAGGTGAAAAAAACTCTGATTTACACAGACTTGAAATAACCCCAGCAGCGCAAGTGGCGATAGAAGACTTTTTGGATAGGCACTATGAAGAGATTGCTCAGCAACTGGGTAGTCATTGGAAGGTTGTTAACTGCCGTATAACCAAACTCGCGAAAGTGCATAATTCTAATTTAGGTTCAAATAAACTCCATTTGGACAATATGCCCAAACCAGTGAAAAAAATCCTACTTTACATAACGCCTCCCTCAGCTGAAACTGGCTCAACTATGATAAAGCTTGAAGATGGGAGCCAAGTTATAGTAGAAGGCAAAGCTGGTACTTTTTTACTATTCCAAAATAGCCGTCTACAGCATAAGGGGTTGTCTACAGGTAAACTAAATAGATTGGTTTGTGAACTCACCATAGCTACAAATCAATACAAAGATACTCAAGTTCGTAAAGTTGGATTGGTTTCAGAATACCCTTATAAACCTTGGCAACGATGTGGTGCCTACAAAGTTAACCTCGGTGGGGGTGCTAACTTTAATGGTGAAAACTGGATTTGTTACGATGAATGCGATGGCGCTAATATTGAGCCTATTAGCTTTAATCCGAAAACAATTTTACCTAACTTGGATAAATCATGTAGTCTTGTATATTCTTCACATTTTTTTGAACATATCAATCAAGAAACGCTTATAAACTTACTAAGTGAAAGCTGGAGGATCCTTCAGCAAGATGGTGATTTACTAATCAAAATCCCTGATTTTGATTCTGCTAGATCAGCAGGTATTAATGGTAATATAGAGTATTTCAACCAATTTTCACAGTCAAAAGAGCTACTAAAAAACTGGCAGAAATATGGCGTGGACCCTCAGTGTGCCTTATCACATGCAGCTAATGTGATTACCAGCTTCTGGGATGCTGAATATGGCCACTTATATAAGAACCAAACTTCTAAACGTTCTGGTTATTGTGGGCCAGTGAGACTCACAAGTGATGAATACGCTGATATATTTAAAATAGAATCAATAAACGAAATCTCAAAGATCTTGACGCAAAAAGTGCGAGACACCGAAAAAGGCTACCAATTTAATCATCAAAATGCCTGGACCAAACAGGAGTTTATACAATTAGTATCTAGTTTTGGTTTTGAGTTAGTTTCAACAAACTATGAATTAATAGAGTATGCATTTCCAGATGTACCTGATCTCGAAGCACACAAACCAATTAGTAACTATTATTACTTTAAAAAAATTGCTAATGCCAATAAGGGGAAATCATGAAAGCAGCAGTTTTGTTCAATACTGGTGAACCTTTAGAGATCATTGATGGTATTAAAATGCCTTTGCTAATGCATGGGCAAGTCCAAGTTAAGTTACTATATAGCGGCCTTTGTCACTCACAGCTAATGGAGGTGCAAGGTGGTAGAGGTGAAGATAAATACTTACCTCACTTGCTTGGCCATGAAGGTGTTGGTATTGTTGAGCAAATTGGTGATGGGGTTACAAAAATAAAACCGGGTGATAAGGTCGTCATTGGCTGGCTCCAAGGTGAAGGTCTCAATGCACCTGGGGGCAAGTACCCTCATGAGGATTATTTAATAAACTCAGGCAGCGCTACTACTTTATGTGAACAGTCAATTGTTGCCGAAAATAGGCTTGTAAAATTACCAACCAGCTTTCCAGACAAGCTTGCAGTACTTTTAGGTTGTGCTCTACCAACAGGCTTAGGCTTAGTTTTCAATGAACTCAAACCTGAAAGAGAAAGAACAATCGCCATTTTCGGACTGGGCGGTATAGGTATGAGTGCACTGCTTGCAGCAAAGCTTAGTGAGCCTACAAAATTAATTGCCGTTGATGTTAATGAAGAAAAATTATCATTAGCAAAGGAGCTTGGTGCAACTCATGCTGTGAATGCAAGTAAAATAGACGCAGTAAACGCAATTCACAATATCACTGGTGGTATTGGTGTTGATTACAGTTTAGAGGCTGGAGGTACTGTAAGGACAATTGAGCAAGCATTTGAGTCAGTCAAAAATGGTGGTGGGCAATGTGTCTTCGCTTCACACCCCAGTAACGAGCTAAAAATATCTTTAGAGCCACACGCCTTCCATCGTGGCAAGTCCATTCGTGGTAGTTGGGGCGGTGGCAGTAAACCTGATAAAGACATTCCAAAATTCATAGCACTATATCAGCAGGGTCAGCTAAACCTAGAAGCGTTGTTAACCCATCAATACGAATTAGAAAGTATCAATCAAGCACTTCAGGACTTACATAATAAAAAAATTGTGAGAGCTCTGATTAAGATTTCTCAATAGCAATTTAGGAGACGCGAATGAGTACATACAAATTACCCCTAGAGCCATATCCTAGTAGGGTCCTCATGGACTTAAGCTCAGACTGCAACCTGAAATGTCCAATGTGTGTCGTGCATGGCAGCACAGACGACCCCAAAGTGAATGCAATTATTAAAAAACACATGAAAGTCGCTGATGCCAAGCAAATATTAGATGAGATTGAAGGCCATACCAAGACCATTGGCCCTGGCCTTTGGAGCGAGCCATTAATGGGCCGTGATATTTTAATGCATTTGCGTAGCATGAAACGCAGAGGGTTCACAATTTCGATGAACTCCAACGGCCTATTGATGAATAAAAAAATGGCATTATCATTAGTAGAGTTTGATGTTGACAGTATTACAGTCAGTGTTGACGCGACCACTAATGATACATTAAGTAAAATCCGCGGCGTTGAGAAACTCGAAAAAATAGAGGCGCATGTAAAACAATTACTAGAACTCAGAGGTAATAACAAGAGCCCTCGTATTGGCGTTTCTTTTACTAAACAACCTGAAAATGTTCATGAAGTCCAGAATTTCATAGACAAATGGGTGGAAATCACTGATTTTGTGCGCATTGGTGAAATCTTTGAAGATGGGAAATTCCCACACATTGATATAAATCACGAACACAGAAAACCTTGTGCTGAGCTATATGAAACGATGTCTATCCATACCAATGGCGATGTCTCTATTTGTTGTCTTGACGGCTTTAAAGATGTTGTTGTGGGAAATGTGGTGGAAACAAGCGTTAAAGAGGTCTGGCAAGGCAAAGCACTTACAAAAATACGTAAACATCATGAAAATAGTGAATGGGACAAAGTCCCATTTTGTAAAAACTGCGATCGCTGGGCATCAAATATATTCGAAGAAAAACAAGAAGGTAATATGCTCATTAGAACCTCAGCCGAATTCACTTTTTACAATCGATTGGACAGATTAAACTCTTGGAAAAAATGTAGGTAGATATGAACAACACTTCTTATCTAGGAAAATTAATTAAAGAAATTGAAGGGAGAAGCGTTGAGCAGCTTCGTGAAGCTCAACGTAATAAGTATATTGAGCTCAGGGCTTTGTTGAACCAACCCATCACAATTGTTGGTGCTGCTGATGAAGGTGTGAGGCTCCTCTCTATCCTTAATTCACTTCAAGCGACCGATGTATTTATTATCGACATGAATAAAGAAAAAGTGGGTACTGAAGTTCTTGATGGTATAAATATTACGCCATTTTGTATTCAAAATATTTCAGGCCGCAACGTTATTCTTGCTACACATCGAACTTACAGTGTATATATAAAATGCCACGAACTTCAAGCAGCATCGGTGACGACATTTATGCACCTTCAAGCTTTATATCCAGAAAGCTTTGAGCCTCATTTTTTTCATAAAGATATGCTTGAGACCATAGTCGACAATGTATTTGCTTTGAAAAACCTTAAATCCAACCTTGCCGATGACGTATCTATAGGGGTACTCGCTTCATGTTTAGATTATCGCTTAAATGGCAACCCTACTGTTATGGGGAAATTCATAGATTGGGACTTGTATCTGCCAACCTGTATTGATCTAACACCTTTCGTACATAATTATGTTGATTGTGGCTCTTTTGATGGAGATAGTGTCGCTCTTCACTTAAAGCGATATCAAACTGCCGTAAAACAAGTTTTTGCTTTTGAGCCGGACCCAAGTACATTTGAGCGGCTGAAAAGTAACATGTCTGCTTTTCAGCAAGTTCGGTGCATAAATAAGGGGGTCGGAGATAAGGTCGCTAAATTAAATTTTTCAGCAAATAATGAGCGGGCTTCACTATTCTCAGAATCTGGCGAACTAAGCATTGACATTACCTCTTTGGATGAAGAGTTAGGAGGTGTGGCACCTTCATTCATTAAAATGAACATTGAGGCTTTCGAGCCGCAGGCGATTGATGGCGCAAAAGGTATTATTATTAGGAATACTCCTTTATTGGCTATTTCAGCTTATCATCAGCCCGAACATTTGTACTCTTTGCAATTGCAGATCGAAGATATTGCACCTACAAAATATGACTTTTATTTAAGGCAACATGATGGCGGTCTTGTTGAGACTGTGCTCTATGCTGTACCAAAACAGTCGCAAGGCCATATTTAGACATGAATACCTCACACATCGTATTATATGGCATAAATAGCGTCACAGACATATTGCTTAAACAATATCCAAATGCAATATTAGCAACAACAGCTGGTAGTGAAAATTATAAAAGCAAACAAGTTTATAGCCTTGCTGAACTTGCACGAGAGGACAAAAAAAGTATTGGAAAAATAATTATTTGTTCAATGTTTGTCGACAATATTGCGAATTCATTGATCGAAGTGGGCTTTGAACTATCAAAAATTGATTTTTATAATATTACTTACTGCCAAGTTATGCGCTGCGCTGAAACTATCCGACAAGGGAATAAATCAGAGCAAGTATTACATGTAGTGTATGATCTTAATGTAAACCTCCCATGCTTTGATGCTTTGAGCTTTGCAGCCGTTGCTGAAGCGCATAGAGTTAAATTAGGCCTAAAGAACATTCACTTTTACGTACTTTCTCCTGAAATGAATGACAATAAACTTTCATTCTCTGCTAACTACTCTGAAAGTGAAAGAAATTGGCGAATAACCAATATAGTGAGACCGATTTTCGAAAGCTTCTCATCTTATGTTGGAACTACAGATATTACGAATAGAGATGAACTGAATCACTTCATTGAATCCAAAGAACACGTATTCCCTGCTTCAATTTTATCTGAGGGCACGGGCAAAGCTTATGGTTTGCGTAAATTAGAAACATACTATGATGCTGGAATACCATTACCCGAATTAACTGTACCTTGCTCAGCGCAAGCCATGGTAGACAGGTTACTACTGAGTGAAGAAGCCGCTGGTAAAAAGCTAATTACGCTAACGCTACGAAATACGGAAACCCATCCGGAGAGAAACTCTCCTATTACCCCTTGGCAGGCGTTTATTGAGTCACTTGATAAACAGCAGTTTTTCCCCATTATAATTAGGGATACATCCGAGTGCTTAAGTCCAAGTTCACTTTCAAGCATTGCCTTAGAGCTACCTGCTGCCTCTGTTAATTTTCATTTAAGGATTGCACTCTATAACTCAGCATATATAAATTTGAGCTCATCAGGTGGCCCAAGCTTTGCCTATTACTTTCTTAAAGATTGCTCTTCTATAAGATATTCACCGATTGACGATAGACATTTTGCAACATCAAAAACAACCCTAGAAAGAGCAGGATTTAAAATCGGGCAAGAGCAATTCTTTACACAAAATGGTACTCATCAAATACCGTACGATATAGAAACCACTGAGTCTATTCGCTCTTACTTTTACCAACAATGTGCGATTTTGGAGCGCCTAACTGATGAAGTTTAATAAGTGGCTAGAAGACACCTTGTTTCGGCCTATGGGTGTAAACAGCCAAAGTACAATAATGGTTCATAGTGCCTTCAAACAGTTAAGCAAGCAAAATGTACGAGCTGAGTCAGTTTGCAAGTATTTATCACGTTACTTCTACGAAGGTAATGTGATAATGCCGACAATGACATGGCGCACAGTGAACAAAGAAAACTGCGTTTTTGATGAAAAGGCAACTCCCTCTCATACAGGCATACTCTCTGAGATATTTAGGACACATTTTGCCACCCACCGTAGCCTGCACCCTACACACTCGGTCGCAGCTCTAGGTGTTGATGCTCAATACCTAACTCATGCTCACCATTTAAATTCAGGGCCTTGCTCAAAAACTAGTCCCTACGGCCTTATAGAAGGCTCTCATTTGAGAAGCACTGCTTTTATTCTTTTAATTGGCGTGGCATTGGAAAGTTGCACCTATATTCACTTATTTGAGGAAATCTACAATCCTGACGCTTTTCTTGTTATTGACGACACGCCCTATTATCTAAAAACTAAGTCAGGCGAAACCCAATTCTATGAGTTAAAACGACATACAAAACGGACTCGGGATTTTCATCAATTCGGTAAAAAGTTAGCCAATATCAGTGGTATTAAAATGTCTCAATACGGAAACTGTGATATAACACTAGTCAATGTTAATAAATTATCACAGGTATTGCATGAAGAGTTTATCAAAACACAGTATGCGACCTTTTGTAATCACTCTTACCAAATTGACAGCAAATGATACGCCATAAACTTACCACTACTTAACAATTTTAAAAATTAATGTAGCTATGTTGCACTCTATAGAACACGATGCTCACACTTATAAAAAGTTTGAGAAGCAATACAAGTAAAAGGTGTTTAATCAAAATCAATAATTATTATTGGTACCGTGAATACATTTGATAAAGACAACATAAAATGACTAACGCAAAACAAATTGATGAACCAATCATTTACCTCTCTTCACAACACCTTTGTGAACTGAAACAACTTGCCAAAACCTCTGAGATTGGGCGTTTTAGGTTTTGTTTACATAAAGATCATACTGCTTCCATTCAAGAAATGATCATCTGTCTGCATGGCGACAATTACTTTGCGCCGCACCGCCACCCCGCTGGAGTGGTCGAGTCCTATCATATGATTCAGGGCGAAATGGATATCTATACATTTGACGATAAAGGGCTGATAGTGGGTTGCACACGCCTCAGTGCATTGGACTTAGAAACCATGGACAGCACATTTTTCCATAAAGTCACTACACCCGTTTATCATACTGTTGTACCACGAAGTCAGTTTGTCTTATACCACGAAGTACTCACTGGCCCTTGGTTACCCGATCATACCAATCAGATAGCGCCTTTTGCGCCAGAAAGCTCGGACCAAAAAGCGGTCCGTCAATTTATTGAGGGCCTGAATGAATTCAAATAATATGAAGCTAAACCTTGCCGTCGTTGGTGTTGGTCGCTGGGGTAAAAACGTCGTTAGAACCATTCTTGAAGAAATGCCTAACGTACGTCTGTCGCATATTGTGACCAGTAATCCAGCGGTCAAAAACCAATATGAAAACAAGCTATCTGTTTTGCCAAACTGGAGCATGCTGTTAGAGCACAAAGATGAATTCGATTGCATTGTAGCTGCATTGCCGCCTGATATTAGTCTTGAACTAGCACAAGACGTTTTACCCTTGGGGATCCCACTCTTTATCGAAAAGCCCCTTGCAATGAATTACATAGGTGCACAAACGCTTTTATCCTTAGCACAGCAGAATAACAGCATTATACAAGTCAATCACATTGACCTGTATAACCCTGCCGTCGATGAAATTAGATCACGGCTTAGCAAGCAGCCCGTATTCATTAAAGGTACGATTGGTTCAGCCTACCCACATCACGCTGTAATGAGCCCTCTCTGGGAGTACTCCCCGCACTTTATTGCAGTAGCTTTAAAAATCGCACAGGCTCCACTGGTTTCATTGAAGGCAACATATTTACCAATCCCTAACCCACTGCGAGACAATGAACGCCGAGAGCTGGTGTTATTGATGTTAAAATTTGCCGACGGTTCCGAGACCGAGATTCATGCTGGGAACGGTATGGAAGACAAAACAAGGACGCTCGCTATTCGTCAAGCACAAGACCAATATCTATTTATCGACCGTGCTGATGTACCACTCAGAATTAATGAACAGGCTATCTCAATTGACACTCGCCTGCCTTTAACTAAATCTTTATTACAATTTGCCAATAAGGTGATTCATCAAGACACTGATCTAGAGGACTTTATCAGTGGCGTTGAAGTGATTAGAATCCTCGAACTGGCAGATAGTTCGCTACAGCAAGGAGAAACAATTAAATTATGAGTACCGAAAAATCCTCTTTGGCACTATACGGTGGAGAGCCAGCCATTTTGAATAGTTTTCCTGATCGTAAAGCGTTTGGTGAGTCTGAAGAAAGGGCCGTTTTAGATGTACTAGATTTTTATCGCGATAAGGGGGAAGACCCCTGCTATCGAGGCCCTTTTGAGCGGCAGTTATGTTCTTCATTTTCGGATTATATGGGAGGAGGTTATACGGTTGCTGTCGCTACTGGCACGGCTTCGGTGTATGTGGCATTAGCTGCACTTGAATTGCCCAAAGACGGCGAAGTTATTATTTCTCCTGTAACAGATGCGGGCCCACTGAGTGCTATTATTATGCAACAGATGGTGCCTATCGTAGCAGACTCTGAGCCGAATAGTTTCAATACCAGTTGGCACCAAATTGAGAAAAAGATTACTGACAAGACCAGCTGTATATTGTTAGTGCACTGTGCCGGTCTGCCGACAGATGTTGATGTAATTGTCAGAGAAGCCAAAAAGCGCGGTATTAAGGTTTTAGAGGACTGCGCTCAAGCACCCGGCGCAAGTCTCCATGGAAAACTAGTTGGAAGCTATGGTGATATAATGGCGACATCCACTATGTATCGTAAAAACATCGCATCGCCTGGCAGTGGTGGATTAATCTTCTGTAAAGATGAAGCGCTGTATCAAAACGTACTCGCACATTCTGACCGCGGAAAACCGCTTTGGTCACAAGACTATATAGAACGAGATCCATCGCAACACCTATTTCCAGCACTGAACTGGAATACCAATGACTTCAGTTGTGCTGTCGCGCTATCCTCTTTAAAACGTTTGCCACAAACCATCGCCAAAAGAAACGCCTTTACAGAAGCCATTCAAGCACGCTTAAATGCAGAGTCACAAGTGTGTAGCATAGCTCCGTGGCAAGGTACGCCATCGGTGTTTTATATTCAAGTTTTGGTGGATGTTGAGAAAATTGCTCAGTGTAAGCATGAATATTGTCAGGCACTTATCGCTGAAGGTGTGCCAATGAACCCACATTACAAATTTTTGATCTCTGACTGGCAATGGTCGCACGAATATTTCAACACGCCTACCGATACGCCGAATGCCACGAGTGTACGTGACCGTTCCTTTAACCTCTATGTCAACGAAAACTATGACGAGTCACATGTAAGTGCTATCGTAAAAGCCATTTTAAAAGTAGACCAATATTTTATAACTCTTACACCCTAAGTGAATGATATGAAATCAGAAAAAAATAAATTAACCACAAAACGAGACAACTGCAGGCTATGTTTAAGCAACAATGTACTAGTGGCTATCCCCTTCGAAGCAACGCCCTTAGCTGAAAAGTATGTTTCTGATCTCAATAGCCCTCAGGCACCTGCTTTACCTGTTGACCTATACATATGCAACGATTGTGGGCATGTGCAAATCCTAGATGTTGTTGATCCGACTTATTTATGGGCTGACTACACCTACCATTCAGGACAGACACAAGGGATTATAAACCACTTCAAAGAAGTTTCCGAAATGGTACTAAATCTATATGGAGCATTCGAAAAGAAATTTGCGATTGATGTAGGCAGCAATGATGGTACATTTTTGAAGTGTTTTAAACAAAAAGGCTTCAAAGTTTTGGGGATTGACCCTGCGAGTGCTATCGCAGCAAAAGCAACCCTCGAAGGTATTGAAACAATTGCCGATCTGATGACAGAAGAGAAAGGGAAGTTCATTAGTAAACATTATGGCACAGCTGGCTTAGTGACGGCATTCAATGTGTTTGCACACGCTGACGAAATGATTGACCTGCTTAAAGGCATTACTCAAGTATTAGACAATGACGGGCTCTTTGTTTTTGAAGTGTCCTATCTAAAAGATATCATAGATAAAATGCTTATTGGCACCATCTTCCATGAACATTTATGCAATCACTCATTACAGCCCCTCGTCAAGTTTTTAGCCGCAGAAGGGCTAGAAGTAATACACGTTGAACATGTATCTATCCAAGGCGGCTCAATCATCGGGTTTGCTCAGCACAAAGGCGCAACGAGAAAAGCGCAGCCTTCTGTTGCTGCAATGCTAGCAAGTGAAGAAGCAGCAAACCTCCACTCCATAGAAGCTATGAATTCGTTTGTTGCTCGATTGAATAGTATGAAGCAAGAGGTAAAAGCATTAGCAGATTCTTCCTTGTCGAAGAACGGCATAATTGCAGGGTACGGTGCCGCACGAAGTGGCCCAATGCTTGTTACGCAGTTTGAATTAGGCAATCAAATTAGTGAAATTTACGATGATCACCCGCAAAAAGTTGGTAAATATACTCCCCGTGATCATATTTTGGTTAAAGCAACTTCTGCATTAAATGAAACACAACCAAATTTAGTGGTCATTTTAGCTTGGATCCATGCTAAGGCAATTGTTAAAAAGCATATAGATTACCTTGAAAATGGCGGACAATTCCTGAGTTTAACACCAACAGTGCAATTAATTACTAAAGAGAACTATGCTGATTTCATCGTCTAAAATAAAACTCGGCTTTGTAGGTGCGGGCTTTATTGGTCAAGTTGCGCATTTAGAAAATTATGCGCAACTTGAAGATTGCGTACTTCATGCTATTGCTGATTTACGACCAAAATTACGTGAACAAGTAGCTAATAAATACGCGATCGCACATCGCTTTGAAACACACACTGACCTTTTAAATAACACTAATATAGACGCTGTCATAATTGTAACAGCCCGCGTTCACACAGCCAAAGTAGTAAGGGACTGCTTACTCGCTGGCAAGCACGTTTTCAGCGAAAAACCCATGGCAGGTAATAGCAAAATTGCAGCTGAATTGGTTGACCTTGCCACGCAAAAAGGCTTGGTATATTGCGTTGGCTACATGAAGCGGCATGACCAAGGGGTCATCAAGGCCAAACAACTATTTGATCAAGTCATGGCTGACAATTCTCTGGGAAACCTGCTTCAGGTTAGTGCACAGTGTTATATGGGAGACAGTTATTGTAAGGCAGCTGGTTATATTCACGGCATGGAGCAAAGACCACAAATGCAAGATGAAGCCTTATTTGCTCCCCACTGGCTAAAGGAAGAACATAAAGCGATATTTGCACGCTATGTCAATGTGCATTCACATTTACTCAACCTGATCCGAAATTTTTTGAATACGACGCCAAGCGTAGAGTACTTTAATTACGTATCTCCTTTGGCACATATATGTGTGATGCGCACCGAATCACAGCTGATCGTCCTTGAAACCGGGGAAGTGAATCAAAAAGATTGGCAGGAAAAATGTTTCTTCATATTTGAACATGGCCAGCTCATCATAACTTTACCTCCCGCACTTCTACGCAATGTGCCAGCGCAAATAGAGTTACGCAAAAATGGGAATGTTTCAGAGAACATTCAATTCCAAGTAGAGTGGTCTTGGTCTTTTAAAAATCAAGCCAATGCGTTTATTCAGGACGTTAGGAATAGAAATACTGACAGTACCATAAGCGCACAGCAAGCATTAACAGATATTCAGTTAGCAGAGGCAATATGGAAAAAGCTCAGCAATTAACGCCGATTATATTTGGGGCTAGTGGTCTACTCGGAGGCCACTTATATCAACATTTTTGTACACAAAACCCTAACACAATTGGTACCTATGGCAAACACCAGAGTGCTGGGTTGCAACACTATGATCTTGAAAGCTCGTCGCTAGATGATTTACAACTTGATGGTAGCCAGGATTACACTGCTATTATCTGCGCCTCGCTAACGAATATTGCCCAAATTAACGCAGAGCCTGAACAAACCGCTGACGTCAATGTACATGCGTCTAATCGCCTTATGACGTCGCTGCACCGACACCAGATCCCAATTTTGTTCATTTCAACAGATAATGTCTTTTCGGGCACCCATGGCAATTATTACGACGATAATAACGAAGCGGCAGTGTCTGAATATGGCATCCAAAAGCGCAAAAACGAGTCTCATTTAATGTCTATCACCAATGGTGCAGCATGCGTGCTTCGCTTAACAAAAATTATCGGCAATAGCTCTGATGATAGTACGCTGCTCAACGATATTGCCAAACAGCTACACTCAGGGGAAGTTGTCAGAGCAGCGTCAGATCTGATTTTTAACCCTACCGCGATTGAAGATATCGTCCATGCCGTTGATTACCTCATTCAACACAGAACTCAGGGCATTTATAACTTTTGCAATCCAGACTCATATAGTCGATTGGAATTAACGCGTCTAATGGCCAAAGCACTGGGTAAAGGTGCCGGTAAAATAGAGCCAATCCTGTTCTCTGAATTAGACCTTTCAGGAAAGCGCCCGTTGAACACTAGCATGGTTAACTCTGAGCTATTTGCAGACTTTAGCTTCAAGTCGATCCACACATGTATTGAGGAACAAGTAGTATGGCAAAGTTAAACATTACACCCAGATGCGTTATTGTTAAGGGTAATTTCGATGTATTGCACCCAGGCCATATCAGACTTTTAAGCTTTGCCCGTAGTTGCGGTGATAAACTCATTGTCGCTGTTAATACTGACAAAGCAATGGCTATAAAAAGCAGGATAGATGAAAATCATAGGTTAGAGATGATTAGTTCTCTTGAATGCGTTGATGCTGCTTTCTTAACATCTAAATCATCGGTTGAAATAGTAAAGAAGTACAAGCCTTATGCAGTTGTAAAAGGGAAAGAGTTTGAAGCTCGTGAAAACCCTGAAATGGAAGCTCTATCAACCTATGGTGGCAAACTCATTTTTGGCTCTGGAGAATTTGAAAGTATTGCAGAACAATATCTGCAAAAAGCAACGAAGCTAGGTATTAACTTCGACTTTTCAGAAGCAAAAGCATTTGCTCAGCGCCATAATATTACTAGTGAAGCACTTAATAAGCTAATAACCAATTTTACAAAACTTAAAGTACTGGTTATCGGTGAAGTTATCGTGGACGAATACATTCATGGTAATGCAGTTGGCATGTCACAAGAAGATCCCACGATTGTGATAACACCTCATAGGGTTGAAAAATTCTTAGGGGGAGCGGCTATTACTGCTGGTCATTTAAAGGCGATGGGGGCAAGTCAAGTTTCTTTAGTTTCCGTCATTGGTAATGATGAAGCTGGAGTATATGCCAAAGAAAAAATTTCTAACTATCATGTCGATGCAAACTTACTGCTCGATAATACCAGACCAACACCTTTAAAAACTCGATATAGAGCCTCGAAGAAAACACTATTACGAGTGAATCAAGTTAGGCAACATAAAATCTCTAAAGAATTACAATCTAAAATATTAAAAAAATTAGAGAGTATTATTCCATCGTTAGATTTATTTGTATTTTCTGATTTCAACTATGGTCTCCTTCCGCAAGCACTTGTTGAGAGTATTACACACCGTTGTAAACAGTATAATGTAAAAATGGTTGCTGATAGCCAAACATCCTCTCAAATAGGTGATATTTCAAGATATTGCGGGATGGATTTAATTACCCCAACCGAGAGAGAAGCTCGAGTTGCTTTAAACAACCCTGATGACGGTTTAGTGATTTTAGCGCATAAATTAACAAACCGTTCTACACCCAAAAACCTAGTGATTACTTTAGGTGAGGAAGGTATTTTTATTCACATACCAAAAGAAAATAAAGAAGACTGGGAGAACGATAGGCTACCTGCATTTAATCGAAATGCAACCGACTCGGCAGGTGCCGGTGACTGCTTTTTATCGGCTAGCTCTTTGTCATTGGCCATAAACGCATCCCCTTGGGAAGCATTTTACTTAGGAAGTCTAGCCGCTGCATGTCAGGTAGACTCCCTGGGAAACACTCCATTATCATACCAGGTATTAAAACAAGCAATTTCAGAATCATTTAAAATATGAGAGCCATTTTATTAGCAGCAGGTTTAGGAACAAGACTTAAACCGATTACGAATACTATTCCGAAATGCTTGGTCCCAATTAATGGTAAACCCCTTTTAGGAATATGGATTGAAAAGCTGGTAGTACTTGGGGTTGAAGAAATATTCATAAATACCCATTACTTCAGTGACAAAGTTGAAGAGTTTATAAACGACTCACCATACAAGGAAAAAGTAACTTTAGTTCAAGAGAAAAGTTTGCTTGGTACTGGTGGTACTTTAATAACAAATTCAGACTTTTGGAAAGATGACACCACACTCATTATTCATGCTGATAACTATTGCGAAGATACCCTTACTAATTTTGTAGAAGCCCATTCAAAAAGACCCAAAAAGTGTGATGCTACGCTTTTACTTTTTGAATCTGCTACTCCCTCTGCATGCGGTATTGTTGAACTTGATTCAGACGGTTCAATCCAAAGGTTTCATGAAAAAGTATCCAATCCACCAAGTAACCTAGCAAGCGGAGCATTGTTTTTATTCTCCGAAGGAGTGTATGAAAAATACTTTTCACACTTTAAACAGGAAAGCTTCTATGAGATTAGCCTCGACATGGTGCCTTTATTATTGGGCAGTCTTTATAGCTATAAAACCCATCTGAGATATATAGATATAGGCACTCCACAAGCTTATAATAAACTTCAAACTGAGTTGCTGGCTATCAACAAACCTGCTTAATATTAAGATAAATTAAAACTAGGATATAAAGTGAAGTTATCTGAGAAACTTAAAAACAGCATTGCAAGCCATTCAAAACTTCCTGCAATTTTGGTTGATAATCAATATATTACTTATGAACAGCTTGCAAGTTACGCTAATAATATTAACACGAGTGAAATAAGTGATGCTGAGCAAGTTGGAATTTTAAGTTACCGAGATGCTCACTATTATAGTACCGTACTTGCCTGCGCTTTGGATTCACGAACATTTATACCGCTTGGGGTAAAACTGCCAATAGCTAGATTGGCTTCAATCATAAAGCAAGGCAACTTAAAGTATGTTTTATACAGTAAAAAATATTTGTCGATTAGCCAGGCATTAATAAAAGCACTCCCAGATAAAGTATTTGTATGTTTGGACGATATGGTCAATAAAAGCATTGTATCAACCAAATCACTACAAGCTCGCAGCCTATCCAATATCGCTTATGTTTTATTTACTTCAGGTTCTACAGGCTCACCAAAAGGTGTGCCTATTAGCATTGCGAATCTTGGGTCTTATCTTGATACTATGTGTGAGTCTTTACCACTTAGCAATACTGATAAGGTTAGCCAAGTATTTGACCCAACGTTTGATCTCAGCATGCATGATATATTTATTACTTGGCTGCAAGGTGCTTGTCTTTACGTAGTGCCTGAAACCGCTATATTTGCGCCAGGTAAATTCATTAAACAACACGGGCTTACAGTGTGGTTTAGTGTCCCTTCTACTGCATCAATTATGGCTAAACTAGGAATGCTTAAAAATGATGCCTATCCTAGCCTTCGTGTGAGTCAGTTTTGTGGTGAGCCCTTACCTAGAACACTCGCTCTGCAATGGCAAAAAGCAGCACCAAACAGCAAGGTTATTAATTTATACGGACCAACTGAGGCTACAATAGCATGCAGTAGATATGTATTTGATTGTAATGATGATAGTGATAGTAGCTATATTCCTCTGGGTAAAGCACTTAAAAACATGAGCTTTGATTTAGATGCACAAGGTGAGCTTTTGATTTCGGGGCCTCAAGTATTTTCTGGGTATTTAAATGACAATATTAAAACTCAGCAATGTTTAATTAAAACAAATAACATTACCCATTATCGAAGTGGTGATCTCGTAAAGCGTGATGCTCAAGGAGTATTTCACTATATTAGCCGTGTAGATGACCAAGTTAAAATCCAGGGATACCGCGTTGAGCTATCCGAAGTAAATACACTAGCACAAAATTTTTTATCAAACCCTTTGGTACAGGCTATCGCAACGCCAATACAGCAACCTCAAAGTTTGACTTTATTTATTTGTAATCCAGCCGATAAAGAAAGTGAGCAAACACTGATTGATTACTTAAAGCAACAGCTGCCACTTTATATGGTGCCCAAAAAGATTATATGGATCGATTCCATGCCACTAAATAGTAATGGTAAAATTGATAAGAGCGCCCTACATACCATGACGGAGAAATAATGAGCTTAACAAATTCGATTGAACAAGCTATCAATAATAAATTAATAGAAAAGCATGGTGAGCAAATACTCATATCATTGAATAAACAGGATAGTTTAATAAGTTCAGGTCTTTTAGATTCACTTGATTTTATTAGTATGTTGATGGAAATAGAAAACAGCTTAAATCTTAATATTGATTTTGAAGAAGCAGACCCTGTGCAATTTACTTCTTATAGTGGCCTAATACAGCTGCTTAGTGAGTCAGCTAATGCCTAACAAAGTGAACTGGCAAGAAATATATAATACGGAATATGTAAATGCTCCTGAGTGTTGGAAAACATGCGGTGGTTACTGCTGTAAAAATTTTTACGGAGAGCATTTTAATATCCTAGACAAAAGCGGTGTATCTTTACCTCTTCTTGAAAATGAGTATGAGTACTATAAATCAATTGGTGGTATTAAAAACATTACTACACCAGCAAAAAAGCGCACATTTACGCTTTCAAACGGTAAAAGCTTCAGTATCTACTTGCTCTCTTGCCAGTGTGGTGGTTTATGTGAACCTCATGGACACAGACCCTTAGTTTGCAGAATATATCCCTATTTCCCTATAGTAGATGCGTTTGGTACTGTTATTGACTTTGAGTATTCCGCTTTAATGGATCTTTTTTACCGTGATCCTGATAATAACCATAAATGTACGCTGGTTAGAGAGCAAGCCATAAAGTTGAAACGTGAACTTACAGTTTCTATGAAACCACTATTACGTGATCCTGAAGTAGTTTTTATCTTTAGGTGTTTGAAGGAGCTTGTAGACCGCCTCAAAGAAAAAATGGGGGGCTTTATTGATACCTTAGATGAATCACAGAAAAAAAAGTTTATTGCTAAATATGAATGGATGATTCTGTCAGGCAAGCCCTGGAAAGATCCCGCTTTTTCAAAAAGAATTGATACTATCTACGACGAAGTGAAAGCAGCTTTCGGCAATGAGGACTTTTTGTGAGAAGTATCAGCCAAGAACAAATTATCGCAACATTACATTCAGTTGGTATCAACATGAATGATAGTGTGTTTATACACTCTTCATTATTTACACTTGGCGCTATAGAAAACCACTCAGTAAAAGAAGTGCCTGAGGCGTTTCTAAACAGCTTTAAAACTGCAATTGGTGATAACGGTAATATATTTATGCCAGCCTTTAATTATCAATTCCCACGTAGTCGCAAAGAAGATTTGCGCTCACAAGAATGTGTCTTAGGGTATTGGCCTGAGTGGTTTCGACAACAACCAAATGTAGTACGCTCAGGGCACCCTATGTTCTCAATTTGCGGTTTAGGGCCTGATGTGGCAAAAATCTGTTTACCCAAAAAACCTGAATATTATGCCTTTGCAGAAAACTCAACGTTTAGTAGGTTAATAGAACAAGATACAGTGCTTGTACTGCAAGGCATTGGCCTTAGAGTCGCCACGGTGATTGTTCAAATAGAAGCAATGTTAGGATTAAAATACCGGTTTAATAAGCCCTTTACCGGTGTGACAACGCTCACAAATGGAGAAGAGGCTAACGGTACTTTTTACCACTTTTGCTTTCCTATAAATAATGCCTACAGGGAAGACTATTCCATGTTAGAAGCTGCATTATTAAACTCAGGGATTATGAAACAAGCCCAACTTGGAAGATCATTTATCTATACAATAAAGATGAAAGCACTTTATCATTTTGTAAAAGACTTTGTTGCTGATAACCAATTTGCATTGCTCAACTCTACACCATCTGAACTATATCGTTTTGAAAATGGACAAGAAGTCTCTTATTCTGTCGATAAATAATTTTTTATATCGTTATATGCGGCAACGAGTACATCAGCTTGTCGCCATTGTTTACCACCTGATCTGCCTGAAATAATTATATTATCGACACTGTTTTTTAATGTATCAAAATTAGCTTGATTAGTTTTTTCAAATTCTAAAGTTGGCACCGGAAAAGTGCCATGTATGACCTGTTTAACATGACTGATACATGTAGCACCTGCGCCGACAACGTGCATTTTCTTTAATGTAGTCACAATTTCATCCACGTCATACTGCTCCACTTCTTCTGGCCTGCATAAAATTTCTGACGACAAATTCGCATGCTGACTCTTAGTGCTGAGATTAGGGTATAACGTCAACCTAAATATATCCGTTTGATGATCCCACACCCATAGATAATGCGATTTTTGATCAAGTAAAGGCAAGTCAAAATTCAAATGAAATACAATAGCAGTTCTAAGTTCTGGCTTGTTATAAACTAAAGGTAAGCCTAATGCTTTTAAGGCAATAAACGGAGGAGCACTCCAAAATAACAACTGACACTCAAGGATTTCTGCTTTATTAGTAAGCTTTACTCCCGTGATCTGCCGTCCATTAGTCTCTATCTTCTCTATTGATGAAGAAAGTACAACCTCAACTCCAGCGCTTTTAAGTTTAGTTACTAAATACTCAACCCAAGACTCAATGCCTTTATTTTCTAATGGATAAAAGTAATTTGGAGTTTTTGAGTTGTCTTTGGTTTGTCTTTCATGAAAATGCGCTTGCGTTTGATATCCAATTTTAGCATCAAAAGTAGGAATATTTTTCAGTGCATTTGCAACATCGGGCTCAAAAGCAAGAATGCGAGTAAAGCCAAATAGTCCTGCTGCGACCGTTAATGTATTTAAATCTGTATGTTTACCATAGAGCTTATACAGAATTGGTTTAATAATATGCTGGGTAAACGTCTTGCCTAATGTTTCTTCGCAATAGGAGAGTATAAGCGGGCTACCACTAGCTGAGGTTGCTTGAATAAGCTCAGCGCAACCTTGATAATACACCTCACTCGCAAGTTTGTGACTATCTGGAAACGGAGAGTTTAAATCCCACTCACCGGCAAAGTAATTACCTGATTGCAGTTTCTCTATTACATGCCAATAGCGCTCTCTACTTTCTAACTCACCAAATAATAAAGTATCAAGTTCGTTTATCCCAGTTTCGTTTGGTATGTGCGATCCCATATCATAATGCGCACCAGAATCATCTTTTACCGAACAAAATAGACCACCAACACGCTCACTTTGCTCAATAATCGTGACTTTCTTAAAAGACTGTTTGAGCAGTAATGCCGCCATTAAGCCACATATACCACCACCAACAACGATTGTTGAATCTTGCATAATATTTCTCCAAGAAACTACTAAGTAGTAGTTATAAGATAACTATCCGTAATTACGTAATTTATGAAGCAGAAGGCTTATGTGCAAAAATCGTTCTTTGTGCAGAAGTGATCTGTTCATTATGATCATAAGAAACGTCGTATGATTGCTGTGATATTACAAATTTACTAAATAACTCACTAACATCATTTTTAGAAGCAAAAAAGAGACCATCAATATCAGGAAAGTAATTAGGTAAAAACTCTCTCGCAAACCCATCTTGCTGATATTTTGCTGTTATAAATGCAGGGTGCGTATCCGCATACATAGTAGAAAAGATACAACCGCCAGGTTTTAACACTCGGTAAGATTCACGCAAAGCAACTAAAATATCAGGGCGAGGGGCACAGTTTAACGCGCTTCTATCTATAACTAAATCGAACGAATTATCTTGCCAAGGTAACTGAGTAAAATGACCATTAACAAGAACAGCCTCAAGCTCTAACTTTGTTAAGCGCTCTTGGGCAAAGGACAAAGCAGCCGATGATATATCAATCCCAGCTACATCAACGCCCTCCTCTGCCATAAAAACAACATTATTTCCTGCGCCACACCCTAACTCTAATACGCTTAGGTTTGGTTTAGTGCGTTTTAATCGCATGACCAATGAAACTATCGCATCATAAGGGTATTTATTTAATTGCCTACCTTGCTGGTAAATGTTCTGCCAAGTTGCCACTTTACTTCATGACCAAAAGTGCTTGATGTTCTAATTTTTCGATGGCTGACGCCATGTCTGAAACATTGCACCCGTATTTATCAGCAATCTCAATTGAGTCATGCTCTCCATCACTATAATTTAGCAACATCTTAATATGATTAAGCTCATCAAGTTGACTAACGCGCTCTTTACTAAAGAAACTTAATGTTGGGTATAATCCTTTACTCCCTAGATTAGGCTCTCCGAATGGGAGTGTATTCTCAAAAGTTGCTGATTGCTCAAAAGCCAAAAATATCTTTTCTAATTTATCAATACTATCAAGCAGTGGCTTTATTCCCATAAACGCTTTTGTATCAAGGGATGTATGGTATTGATGGTAGCCTGAGTGAAAGCTACGGCTGACGCAACATACTGGCAACTGGAAGCCTGGTGAATTGTATTGCCTCTCATCAGAGCCACTTAAAGGGCTGAACTCTATATTATTATGGTTAAAATCATGTTTATTCAAATGATAAAGTAATTTGTCCAACAATCCATCGTCATTGCGGCTATGTTTAAACACTAAGTTTTCAGGTGCTCCTCCCATACAGTTAATCACTAACCCTGAAACCAAGTTCTCCTTAAAGTGCTCTCCCATTAAATGTAACAGCCCTAAACTGCCTATTGTTTCTGGGTGTAATGCAAAACGATAAGAATAGCGGCGTTTAGGCCACTTCTTAATGCGGTGGTATAAGCCTAAAAGCACTAAAGGGCCACTCAGCTCATTATTCGCCATTGATGGATGACATAGATATGAACTTAGTAATACTTCTTGTTTTGATTCACCATTTAAAACTGATTGGGCGATATCCAACGAACCATCTACAAACTGACTCTTAATTACAGCTTTGTATGTTCCCTCTTTAAGTTGTTCACGTATTTCATGAGCGATACAAAAACCCCAACGCTTTTTATAGTAGCTAGTAACATAAGGGATTGCCGTTGGCTGCTCAGGTAGGCTATATAAGTGCTTTTGAAGCTCTTCAAGGCTAAGCTCTATTTCTACAGATTCTGAGTAATTAACGACCTCAATATTCAATCGCTGCATATCAGCAATTTTCTCTCCATCAGGCCCTAATAAATAAGCATCTTCACAATGCCACTCCTTAGGTACAGTCCAATCAAATATTTTTTCACCAGAAGCAATAGAAGAAATATTAAGCGGCATATACCGCGAGAGAATACTATAACTTTGTCGTAAGCCTGGACCTGTTATAGAACGAAGAATAGGGAAAAGCTCATCAAATAACTCACTGTAGAAAGCCTCTGATTCTTGGTAATCTGTCACTATTATTCCTTTCCTAAGTCACATTTTTCATCATAGTGGATTTTATAATCAGCCATTATCTCTTGGATATAACATTTCCATAACTTATTTAGCTGTTTATATTTTTCTAAACAAAATACTTCGTCTTCATATTGATACAAAAGTGTAATCATCGGGCAGTGATAATATAACAGTGAGCCTTTTATAATGTGAAAAATGTGCCCAAGAGTAGTGCCTTTTAACGAATAAACATATCTTGCTTGACGCTGTAGCTGTTTCGCCGCAGTGGCACGTTCAGTAATATTCTCATCAATAATTGATAATAAATGTTCACAGATCTCTTCAAGCTTATCAATAGCAATGAACCTATCTTCAACATCATCGATTGGCAATTCTGTAAAAAAATCATTCTTTATATTGCTTATAGCCAGATCTTTATCTATCTCTCTTTCTATATCTATCAAATGTTCTACCGCTGTCGGAATAGCCCCTTGAAGCTTGGCACCATGACCAACATTAATACAGCTTGTTACTTTATAATGTGCTAACAATTTCTCCAATTGCACATGAGCCACAAAAAACAAATCATTTGTTATTACACTCTCACTTAGGTTCCCTTTCAACACTCTTCCATCGAACTCTAAGCATGTATACCCTAGTGTATCATCATCGTTATTTACTTTATAGATGCTATCTTTACTATGATGAGAACCAGATAACTGTTTGCCGTTATCAACACCAAACAGATAAATATTACGAAACCCCATGTGTAAAAAAAATGAAAGAGCTGCATTTGCCACAACAGGGTTGCAAAAAGGAATTAGCGGCAAGCCTTGATATATATGGGTAAGACATAAAACTTCCATTAAACATGTCCCCGCCTCATTACCTTTTCCCGCTATTCCTGCCCATTTATAACGTTTATTAGTATCGGGATATAAGGTATTCAGACCCAACAAATTCACTTTTTTATATTCATCAGCAGGGAAAATATCACCAAAAATTTTGTAGTTCGAATATGGCCGTTCAACTAATACGTGGAAGTCAACTGGGATACCCTTATTATATAATGACGCTATGGCCGTTCCCGCAGCAATTACGATCCCTTTTTGATGGTTATTTTTTAAAAAAACTTCAGCCTCATCCAGTGATGGACCATTACCAACGATAAATATAGGCGTATCAAAGTCCATTTCCTGGGTCGTCTTCGTTAGTAACGCAGCTTTATTTCGAATATGGTGGATACAATGGGCTAGACCTGTTATTGCATCGTTATAGAAACCATGACCAAACTGAAAACGAAAGTAATCATTACTCCATTGCTTAATTAAATCGTTTAATTCAACCCCAGGTGTATGTTGATAACAAAAGCTACGAACTAAGGAAAACGCCCCGATATCTTCAGCTATTTTTTCAATATCCGTTATAAAGGATTCATGATTTACACCTAAGTGAAAAAATAGACATCCCCCATCAGTATCGACTTTATTTATAACTTCAAACCAATCAGTGCAAAATAAACTCGCAAAAAATTGTTCAAAATCTGGTTCAACTAAAAAGGTATAATCAAATTGAGTTTGCTCCAAAAGAAGCGGAACATGATAACCGAGTCCGATACCAAAAATAATAGCAGAAGGAAACGAAGAGGGTAATTTACCTAGTCGAGGCTTATCTTCAGCCCTAACATTTTTCATAAATTGAGTTAATTTGGTCATGTATCGAATATGAATACGAGTATCATCATCGTTTTCTGGATAGCCCGTGTAATCAGTAAAACTGAACGCGGGGTTTGAAGTTTGCATATGTATTTGTTTTTTAGTTTGGGCCATTGGGTCTTGTGAATAAAGTAAAGTACTTCCACCACTTGGTATAAAATTACCATGCCCGGACTCTGTAACATGTAAGCAAAAGTCATCTTTGGTTTTAAAGTTTTTTATTGCTATTGCTATATCAGGGAAAAACTCAGCAAAACACTCAAAATTCTTTTCAAATCGCTCATTTGCTTCTGTAGCAAAAATCGCCTCTCTTTCTTGATGTTTAATAGTTTTTTCAAGTTTTTCTGAGATGTGCTCAAGCTCGTTATTAATATCTATATTCTTTATCATGTCGGTTACCTACTTGATATTTTTATACACATTTATTTTTTTTTGCGTATTAATATGAACACCAAGTTCTTTTGCAGCCTGCTGTTTTTTGAGGCTTATTTCTAATATCGTAGTATTCAATTTGATTGAAAAATCCGATAAAAATAACACATCGTTTTCGCTGAGGTTCTCAGGTGAGGCAAAGAGTGCTTTCAATGTTCTATCAATTAATAGTAACTTGCTTTGAGCTGACTCTATATCACCTTCAGCTAAATATTGATTAATTACAGACAAATCGGGGGCTAACTGAGATAATAAACTAGCCGACATTAGCATCTATACCATTTTCACTAAGTGTTTTTTCTCGAACGTCATGAGGAATAGCATCCCAAGCAGACTTTATTTCTTTTAATAAATTAGAGACTTCGTCAACAATTACAGGGTCATTTTTTATTGTTGCATCAACTAAGCGATCTATCATGTAGGAGTAAAGTGCATATAAGTTATCCGTCACTTCTCCACCGACTTTAAAGTCTAAACAGCCTCTTAAAGCTTCAATAATAGCAGTCGCTTTAGATAAATGCTCGGCCTTCGCTTCCATATGTTTTTTTTCAATAGCAACTTTAGACATCACCATTTTTTCAATCGCACCCGCCATTAACATCTGAATTATTTCATAGCGATCAGCACCGGCAACACGGGTCTTGAGTGCTTCTTTCTGATAATTTTTTACTTTGGCGTTATACATATTAAAACCCTTTTAAATCAAAATTCATTTATGATTTGTTTCTTGTAAATCCAGGTAAGCTTGCAAGCTGCGCTCCTAAGTACTGTTGTGTTGATTGCATTTGCGCCAGTAACACATCTAATCCCGCATATTGCTTTCTAAGCCTACTTTCTAATTCGGTCATTCTAAATTCATGCTTTAGCACATCATCTTCTAAATCAGTGACCTGTGTATTTAAATTGTCTTCTCGTTGCTTTAAAATACCTTTTGAACTTACGTAATTATCTAGAAAAGATTCAAATTGCTTAGCAACACCATTCTCACCTGCAAAAGCCTTGCCAATATCATCAAAATTTTCATCCATTGCTGTATTTAAGCTACGGACTAAAGTTGATTTTTCTAGGTAACCTTCTTTATCAACGCCTAGGCCAATATCAAAAATACTCGAAAAAGGCCCAGCATCCGTTAAGTTAGTAGAAAGCATATTGACCATTTGCGAACTCAAAGTACGCACGGTTGCATCGCTATTTAAAGGTTTACCTACTCTCGATTGCAGGCCTAACTGCCCTATAGCATTGTTATAATTAGCAATAAATTCATCAATTAATTTTGTAACGCTCTCACGGTCATAGCTAACAGCCAACTTTGCCGTCTCTCCATCAACGCTTTGTCGTTTAGCGGTGATCGTCATATCTTGTACAGCATCTTTAAAGGTATTTGTGTCATTAGTAATCTCAATACCATCAACTTTAATTACTGCGCTTTTTGCTTTATTTTCATCTGCTATACCAATACCACCGCTACCAGGAGCTCCTCCATTAGCATCAGTGGATACATTATCAAGCTCAGCATTATCATTGGTGATTACCAAGTCATTATTAGCGCCACTTACACTTGAAGTAAGAACCAACTTTGACTCTGTACCAGTATTTATTATATTTGCTGTTACACCAAAATTATCATCCGAGTCATTAATTGCGTCACGCAAATCAGCTAATGTCGCACCTGCATCGAGAGTTAGATCAAAGCTTTTGTCTCCAGCAGCAAATGACAAGGTGCCTCCAGAAGCAGTAACCACATCATCCGTTGCCGTAAACAAACCAGCATTTGATGTCGCGCGACTGCCTTGAGCAAGTGCTAAAACTTCAATTTTAAAATTACCAGGCGTAATATCTTTTGTCGGTGTAACAGCAATTAAATCGCCGTCGTCACTAGTAGGTTGGCTAATATTGGCTATGCGTTTATTGAAATTATCAGGATCTGCTAGCTTTTTTATTGTGTCTTGTAGCTTGGATAACGCAGACTTGATCTCTCCGATTGAAGATAATTCAACTTCTAACGACTTATCCTTTTTTGCAAAAGCATTCATTTTTGGAACATTTTCGGCATCAACAGTTGCTTTAATGATACTTTCGAGATCCAGCCCAGATCCAATACCTGCAGATGTTATAAGTGGCATACTTCTCTCCTACTATCTGTTCCAAAAAATATCATACGGTTTGATTTAGTAACAAACCTTTGCTAGTAAGTTTATCGGCAAATTCATCTAAAGCTTTAGCAACTTCTCTAAACTCTTCAGTTGGAATTTCACGAATAACTTCTTCGCTTGTTTTATCAAACACTTTGATTATTGGCGGATCGCCCTGCTCATCAAATTCAAACTTCAAATTTGTTGCCGTCACAGGTATATATTTATTTAATTTCTCTAAGTTTTCTTTCACTTCGTCGATCAATGCTTTTCTTTCACTTTCAGAATCAAGTTGCTGACTATCATCAACAAGTGCGGGCTCTCTACCAGCAATTTTTGTACCAGCTTGTTCAACAGTTGCTTTTTTACTTGCTTCGTTTAACTCATTTTTATTTGTAAAAGATGAATTAGCGGTGACGTTTTCACTCGATTTAATTATTCCACCTAAGTCAGCCATAGTAGCTCTCCTTCAAAATACAAACAAAGTATAAGTCATTACCGAGACAATATCTCAATAATGACCTAATTAACCGTCTAGCCTAGTAACGATAATGCTACTTGTGGACGCTGGTTTGCTTGACTCAAAATAGATTGGCTTGCTTGTTGTAATATTTGTGATTTAGTCAAATTAGCTGTTTCGGCAGCAAAGTCAGTATCTTTGATACGAGACTGTGCAGCAGATAAGTTTTCTGAGATATTAGATTGATTTCGAATCGTTGATTGAAAACGATTTTGCACAGCACCGAGTTCTGCACGTTTTTTATCAACTACCGCAATCATTGCATCCATACCAGCAAACACTGCTTGTGCATTCGCTTGTGATGAAACACTTATTCCATCAGCCGTGAATACACTAGCGAAAGTAAGCGCTGAAGCAGCGGTTACTCCGCCTCCCATAGTACTGACATTAGCAGCTAAATCTTTGAAACCATCTCCAGTAACAGAACTTGCAACCCCAGCAATACCTGAAAGTGTAAATCCGCCCTGACCTGCAACGGAGTAACCACTACCATCGGTATTCGCCGTGTTTGTTCCTACATCTTTCATGCTAAAGCCGATTGTTTGTACTGCATCAGCCCCTACTTGAAACTTAGCATCATAAGTACCATCAAGTAAGTTTTGCCCACCAAAAGTAGTATCAGCAGCAACACGATTCACCTCTTCTGATAGCGAACGAATCTCTTCTTGGATCGCTAAACGATCTTCATCGGTATTCGAACCATTAGACGCTTGTTGCGCAAGCGTTCGAACACGTTGAAACATTGATGTTACTTCATCAAGGGCGCCCTCAGCAGTTTGAGCTAGAGAAATACCGTCATTTGCATTTCGGTTACCTTGATTTAAACCGTTAACCTGAGAAGTTAAACGATTCGATATTTGCATACCTGCAGCATCATCTTTTGCACTATTAATGCGAAAACCTGAAGATAGTCGTTGAAAGGATGTATCGAGCGAGTTACCAGATTTCATCAACTGGCGTTGTGCGTTCAATGAACTCACATTAGTATTTACATATAAAGCCATAATAGCCTCCGCTTTATCATTTTAAATAGAATAACAACGGGATACCCCTACCCTGTTATTACTCCAGACTGAGAGTCCTAGATTTTTAGTTCTCTAAGTCAGTTATCGTCAGATAAAACGGAAACTTTAGCTTTATTTATAAATTTTTAACAACGTTATGCTATTTTAACCCTGTAACAAGCTTAATGCAGCCTGAGGCCTTTGATTTGCTTGGCCTAATATTGTTTGGCTCGCTTGTTGTAAAATTTGGTTTTTAGTTAAGTTAGCTGTCTCCATTGCAAAATCAGCATCTTTAATTCTTGATTTAGCAGAGGCTAAGTTTTCAGAAATATTAGCTTGATTTCGTATTGTCGACTGAAAACGGTTTTGTACTGCACCTAATTCAGCGCGTTTTTTATCAACCACCGCAATTAGCGAATCCATACCTGCAAACACGGCCTGCGCATTTACTTGTGATGAAACACTAATTCCATCAGCCGTAAATACATCAGCAAAAGTGACTGCAGTAACCGAAACACCTGCAACCGTTGTACCTATTGAATCTATTCCAGCTGCGAGCACATCATAACCTTTGCCACTAACTGAACTTGCAACACTTGCAATCCCTTCCAAAGTAAAACCACCTACCGTAGAAATAGAATTAGCAACACCAGCACTATTTTCACCTACTGACTGCATACTAAAGCCAATCGTTTGCACAGCATCAGCACCAACCTGAAAACTTGCCGAATAACTTCCATCTAATAAGTTTTGACCACCAAATGTAGTATCAGCTGCAATTCGATTAACCTCTGCAGATAATTGGCGGATCTCTTCTTGGATAGCTAGGCGATCTTCATCAGTATTAGAACCATTCGAAGCTTGTTGTGAGAGTGTTCTTATTCGTTGGAATGAATTAGTAATCTCTTCCAACGCACCTTCAGCTGTCTGCGCTAGAGAAATACCGTCATTAGCATTACGATTACCTTGGTTTAAGCCTAAAATTTGCGATTGTAAACGATCCGATATTTGCAAACCAGCGGCATCATCAGCAGCACTATTTATACGTAGCCCTGATGATAAACGTTTAAATGACGTATCTAAGTCATTTCCCGTATTTGATAGCTGACGCTGTGCATTTAACGCACTAACATTAGTATTTACATATAAAGCCATAATAAACTCTCTTCTTATCTGTCAAATTAAAGCCATTCTTTTAATGAATGGTGTTTTGACAAAGTGACTCGTTACAGTGGCAAACTAAAGTTGGCCTGGGGCAAAAAACTGCCACTTTGCAGGTTAATTTAAAAACTTAATAAGTATTCAGCAATCTTTAGGCCAACTTTTTATAGTTGCACAAAGAATAGTATATTGAGGATACACAATGAAAAAAGGCTCCTAGAAGAAGCCTTTGAAAGATAAGTTTGAGAGTGGGTATGTATAACACTTACTATTGGCATAGTTTGTGCTTTAACAATTATGTTCTTACAAATGTTAGAACAATACAGGATTTTTAAGCACCTCCGCTTTATCAATCCGTTTCAGCGCCTTTGTTAATACCCCATTAGACAAAGGCGCTACATTCTTAGTCAATTAATTGACTCTTCCCAACCAATTATTATCCTAGAAGACTTAATGCTGCCTGTGGACGTTGATTAGCCTGGCTAAGAATTGTTTGGCTAGCCTGTTGTAGAATCTGCATTTTTGTTAAGTTTGCCGTTTCTTGTGCAAAGTCAGTATCCTTAATGCGCGATTGTGCAGCACTTAAGTTTTCAGAGATATTTGATTGGTTACGGATCGTAGATTGAAAACGATTTTGTACCGCACCGAGTTCTGCACGCTTTTTATCAACCACAGCAATCATTGCATCCATACCCGCAAATACTGCTTGTGCATTCGCTTGTGATGAAACGCTTATCTTATCAGCCGTGAATACACTAGCGAAAGTAAGCGCTGAAGCTGCGGTTGTGCCCCCTCCCATGGTACTTACGTTAGCAGCTAAATCTTTGAAACCATCCCCAGTAACAGAACTTGCAATTCCTGCGATACCTGAAAGTGTAAACCCGCCCTGACCTGCAATGGAGTAACCACTACCATCGGTATTCGCCGTGTTTGTTCCTACATCTTTCATGCTAAAACCGATTGTTTGCACTGCATCAGCCCCTACTTGAAACTTAGCATCATAAGTACCATCAAGTAAGTTTTGCCCACCAAAAGTAGTATCAGCAGCAACACGATTCACCTCTTCAGATAGTGAACGGATTTCTTCCTGAATTGCTAAACGGTCTTCGTCAGTATTTGAACCATTTGCGGCTTGCTGTGCTAGAGTTCGTACACGTTGGAACATTGATGTTACTTCGTCTAATGCACCCTCAGCTGTTTGTGCTAGTGAAATACCATCGTTCGCGTTACGGTTACCTTGGTTCAAACCGTTAATTTGTGATGTTAAACGGTCAGAAATTTGTAGGCCTGCCGCATCATCTTTCGCACTGTTAATACGAAAACCTGATGATAAACGTTGGAATGATGTATCTAGTGCATTACCAGAATTATTTAATTGTCTTTGTGCGTTTAACGCGCTAACATTTGTATTTACATATAAAGCCATGATATCTCTCCAGAAGTAAACTTATCATTTACTCTCAAACTTACTAGATTAAGCAGTGGTTGTTATTTACAACGCTTTGCTTGGTTAATTAAGTTATCGGTCTGCTCAAAAAATCCTTTAGCTTTTTTTTTAATTTTTTTTATTTAAATAATTAAACCAATGTTTTTTTATTGTTTTTTTATATTCTAAATTTAATCTTTATAGCGTGTATAAGATATTTTGCACCGCTAAGCATTAGTGCTGAAAAACTATTTCGAATGAAGCTAACTAATTAATTTTTAAAGGGGAGGAATTAAAATTGAGTGTTTTAAAAGAGTAAGGCAAGACTTTGCCTTACTCTGGGGTTATTTATAAGTAATCAAATAAGGAAAGATTAGCCAGTCGGCCAAAAGTTGCCTGTGATGCCTGTAAGGCCGTTTCTTGCTTTGTTAGCTCTGTAATCGCTTCGGCCATATCTAGTTCAACTAAATCTGCGCGAGACGCTTTATTGTTTATATCTAAATCGGCGTTTGATTGTGTTACTTTTTCTGTGGTATTTAAACGTCCGCCTAGGCCAGCTTGAGTTAATGATACTTGATTCTTACTGTTATCAATTTGTGTCATAGCATCTGCGAGGACTTGGTCGTAATCATCTTGGCTTATTGTCGAATCGGTTAGACCAGCTATTAAATCATTTAAGGTGTTTAGCACATTCTCCTTTTGCGGTGCCTCTAGGGTAAAGTCTACTTGCCCTGTTGCAACTGGATTGATATCTATTTCCATCCCTGCAAATTTGATTTGTGTCCCCTCGAAACTTCCTGACTCAATTACCGTACCGCCTTGCTCTACTTGGTAAGTATTTGGCGTACCGGCTGTTGTAATTATATTAAAAGTATTAGCCCCAGCAGCGGCAGTGGGATCGGCGTTATAATTTGCTTTATGGAACTCATCAAATTGACCTTGTTCACGCACGTAAACTTTAGCACTAGTGATTCCACCTGAAACTGTGGCATCATTTGACTCAACATTTAATCGGGCATCAACTTTTTCAAAAATCTCAAAGCCATTGTCGCTCGATTTAACATCAACTCCTGCTGCAATTTTTATTTTATGCTGCCCTTGATCGCCATTATAAGTATATTTTCCTGTTGACGAATCAAATGAGTAGGTTTGAGTATTATCTTGATAACCAGAGAATATGTATTTCCCATCTTCAGTTTTGGCATTCATTAAATCAAGAACACTACTTTGAATTGCTTTTATTTCTTCTGCGATACCCTCACGGTCAATATCAGAATACGCACCATTACCCGCTTGAATAGCAAGAGTATGCGCTTTTTCTAAAGAGCCTTTAATATTATCAAGTACACTATCTTGAGTCGTAAGCCTACTAGTTAGCATAGTGATATTCTTGCTATATTGTTCATTTGATTCAATACGATCAGTATAAAGCATGGCTCTAGCTGTGGCTGCGGGATCGTCAGATGCAGTGAGCACTTTTTTTTGCGTATTAACTTGCTCTTGTGCTTTATTGACATTTTGCTGGCCATTTAAGATTGAATTCAATCCATTTTGGTACATTAAATTATTTGATAAACGCATAATTACCTCGCAGCACTCAGAAGTGTGTCAAAAATTGTTCGGGCTGTTGAAAGCACTTGTGCAGATGCAGCATATGATTGTTGAAAGCGCAGTAAATTAGCCGCTTCTTCATCTAAATTAACCCCAGATAAAGACTCGTACCAGGCCTCTGACTGCTGTGCAAGTGCATCAAATGCTGCACCGTTAGTCATAGCTTGGTTGGTAATAACACCAATATCAGTTACTAAACCCGCGTATGATTCGTTAAAGGTTTTATGATTATCAGCAGTCGATGAGCTAACCACATTTTGACGCACTAACTCACCACTTTGTAATTCCGCCAATTTGAGGCCATTGCGATTGTCATCAAAACCGCCTTCGTTAAATTCAAGAGTGAAAGTATCCCCGACAGCAGGAGTGCCCTCTATATTAAAATCGAAGCCATAAGTGTCATAAGGTGCGCCAGCTTGCGAAAGTATATTCTCAGCGGGAGGTGTTATAGTAAAAGTTGTTGTACCACTGGCATCCGTTATAGAGTACTCATTAGCATTAGCGGTTTTAACTAAACTAACATCACCATTTGCAAGGCTTGGTGGTGATGTAATAAAGCCACCAGAAGTAACACTTGTTACTGTGCCAGCAGAAATGTTTGCACTCCCCGTATTATTAATATCATCGGCAGTTCTAATGGGTGATGCGAGAGCTAATGCGTCTGGGCGATCGGTTGCAAGCTCGAGAGTTGACGCCGCCTGTGAATTTAGTTTAAGTTGAAACTTGTCACCAACATTACTTGTACCTGAAACATTTATTTGTAATCCATAAAGCTCAACCCCAGGGTTATTTGTGGAATCAATAACACCACCGGTAATAGTCGCTGTTGAAGCACTACCTATTGGCTCACCTTTATTATCTACGGGCTGAATACTAACTTCATTGGCAGCTGTGTAAGTAATAATAAAATCACTGGCTGGTAACTCGCTGCCCATACCGGGCTCGACTGTTGCTGTCACGGTTGCGTTGCCGGTATTAGCTTGGTAATTAAATGCATCTACTGTAGGAATAGTAAAAATATCACCGCCCAAATCACCATTCCCATCCATCCCTAGCTTATTTTGTTCATTAAAGGCATCAGCTAAAGCTAAACCCATCTGCCCTAATTGGTTTTGTGCAGGTACGAGTATGTCATCACGAAAGGCCAATAAACCACCAATTTGTCCTTTAATCGCGTCCGCATCAATTTCAAGCGGCACAGCTTTGCCACCATTCACATCAAGCCGCAGCTCTTTAAAGTCAGGATCAGGGTCTCCCGTCATAGAAAACAGGTTAAATGTACCCTCTTGCATAACAAGTGATTCGCCTGTGCCCATAAATAAAAGCTTTTCACCATTTTGGCCATCAAGCGTTTCAATATCTACCAGCTCCGACAACTCACGAATAGCTAAGTCGCGTTGATTGTAAAGTGTGCTAGAACTACTTTCACTGCGTGTACCGTGTACTGCTGCAATTTGCTTATTCAATGCGCTTACATTTTGGATCAATGTATTCGCTTCATCTGAGAATATTTCAAGCTGTTCATTAACAACATTTTTTTGGTCAAAAACAATACCTGACAAGCGGTCCATCTGCTCGATAAGGTTTTCAGCATCCGTCATCACCAATGACCGGGCCACGCTAGAGGAAGGCTGATTAAGGCTTTCTTGTACATTATTAAAAAGCGAGTTAATACTTGTAGAGAGGCTGTTAGACTCTTCAGAAAATAATGTATCTACACGACTTGCCTCAGTGACAAATTGGTCGAAGAACGCTTTGTTTGATGTATCACGGTTAAGTTGTTTTTGGGCAAACTCATTTAAAAGTCTAAATGTTTCACCACGGCCAACTTGATTGTCGACCATGGTCATATGCTCTGTACTTTCTCTTACATAGCCTTTGGTATTTACATTAGCAATGTTTTTACTGGTCGTTTGTAGCAATTCAGAATTTGCTCGAACACCTGAATTAGCAATGTTTAATAAATTAAACGACATGTTAGTTTACTCCTTGGCGAACCAATGTAGCTGCCAGTGATTTAAGATCAGATCTGTTGAGAACCTGCTTAATTTTATCAGCGTAATTGGGGTCAGTTGCATAGCCTGCTTTTTGTAAGGAATCTAAAAAGGCAGCAGGTTTTGCTGTATTGTCGAGTGCTTCTTGATAGCGTGGATTTTCATTTAAAAAATCGACAAAATCATTCACACTGTCTTTAATTGAGTCGTAAGCCCTAAAGCTTGCTTGTTTTTTTACTGGCATGCCTTGTTCAAATTCAAGCGTGACTTTGCTAGCTTTGGCGCCATCCCAGCTGCGATCTGACTTAATATTGAACAGATTGTTACTGCTACTGCCATCCGCTTTGTTAATAATATGCTTACCCCAACCAGTCTCAAGTGCAGCCTGCGCAACCATTACGGCAGGATTTAATCCTATTTTTTCAGCTGCTGATTTTGCATGCTCCCACACGGTGCTAATAAATGACTCTGCATCATCAAACGCCCCTTCGTTTTTATCAGATGCATTCGTTGCGATATCATTTTTGTTTGTCAGTGAATCATTCGACACACCTGATGCACGTTTATCGCTGGTAAAATTATCAACCGAGCGAAGTACCGAGCCTGGGGTGAACTTTTTCCCATCAGGAGAAAGCTGCTGAACTATTAAATCAGCAAGACCTAAAGAACCATTTGAAGACAACTCGACTGAGAGTTGTTGATCATGCATCTCTTCAAAAAACTTTACGCCGCTTGAATTAAATGGGCTGTTTTTATCCTCAAACGCATCATTAGCTTTACGCATACTTTTAAGCAGCATCTGCGTAAAAATAGATTCAAACTGTGCAGCGGCTTGTTTTAGCGCATCTTTGGAAGTGTCACTAGAGGCATCACTTTTTAAGGCACTTTGACGTAATGAGTCTAAGTTCCCTAAATCAAAAAAGTTTTGCTTATCGAGGTGATTAGTATCCATCAGCTTTTTGACACAATAATTAATAATGATATTAATAATGCAATAATTGCGCCAAAGCTAAGAAAGAGTGGGAAGTTGAGGAGTCTAAAAACTTAGATTGATAGAGCACGTCACTCCCTTAGTTTTCAAAACTAAGGGAGTGCCTAAAACTAAATAACAACGAGTTGGCCATTAATAGCACCTGCTTCTTTGAGTGCTTCAAGAATTGCCATCAAATCACCAGGAGCGGCGCCAACCTCATTAATTGCTCTCACTAAATCATCAAGGCTTACACCTGGGTTAAATACAAATGCACGTGAGTCATCTTCATTAACATCAATAATTGTTTGATTGGTTACAACCGTTTCACCCTCGCTTAATGGATTAGGTTGCGATACATTTTGTTGCTCCGCTATCGTAACCGTAAGCCCACCATGGGTAATAGCCGCAGGTTGTAACTTCACATTTTTACCAATAACAATGGTGCCCGTTCGTGAGTTAACAATAATTTTAGCCGACGTATCAGCAGGCTTGAATTCTAAATTTTCAAGTGTTGATAAATACGCCACGCGTTGAGATGCGTCACGAGGCGCTAAAACACGGATAGAAGCAGCGTCAATTGCTTGAGCACTGTCAGGGCCAACTAAATCATTAATTGTCTGTTCTAAACGTTTCGCGGTAGTAAAATCAGGGCGATTTAAATTAAACGTAATGTAATCACCTTGCATGAAAGGACTTTTAATTGCCCGCTCAATAATTGCGCCATTTGGAATACGGCCAACTGTTGGTGTATTGATTACAACTCGGCTGCCATCGGCTCCTTCTGCTCCCAAACCGCCTACAATCAAGCTGCCTTGTGCTATTGCATACGTATTACCGTCAACCCCCTTTAGGAATGTTTGCAGTAATGTACCTCCGCGTAAACTACCAGCACTACCAATTGACGACACAGTTATATCAATCATTTGGCCTGGCTTTCTAAAAGGAGGAAGCTCTGCATGTACAGCCACCGCAGCAACATTTTTTATCTTTGGTTTTAAATTACTAGCCATAGTAATACCAAAGCTATTTAACATGGCTTTAAAGCTTTGTTCAGTAAAGCGGCTTTGCTCGCCTGTGCCCGGTAAACCAACAACCAAGCCATAGCCTATTAACTGATTTGCTCTTACACCTTCAACCATTGAAACGTCTTTAATGCGCTCTGCAGCGGCACCAAAATGCCAACAGAGTAGGCAAATACTTAAAAAAACTTTAAAACCGTTCATAACCACTTTCCTTTAAAAAGGGAATAACGCACTACTGAAGAACTGAGTTAGCCAGCCGGCGCTTTGTGTCTCTTGCATTTGCCCTTTACCAGAGTATTGGATACGTGCGTTGGCAATTCGATTTGAGGTCACCGTGTTGTCGGCAGTTACATCTTGAGGCCTTACAAGCCCTTCTAAACGGATAAATTCTTCACCCGTGTTTAATGTAAGCCACTTTTCACCACGGATAACTAGATTACCGTTAGGTAAGACACGCATCACATTGACAGAAATATCACCAAATAAGCTATTAGATTGATTCGACTTTGAATCCCCTGTAAATGAGGAGTCCGAACCAACACCAAATTGAATACTTTCATTGCCAATATTGACTGGTAAGCCACCAAGACCAATAACGGGGTCTAAGCTGGCATTACTTTCTTTATCGGTTTCTGTTTTCGCCGCTTTCGATGCTTGCGTCGACTCTTGAAGCTTAACAGTGATTATATCGCCTGTTCTTAAAGCTTTTTTATCTGAGTAGAGATCATTGGCTGAATAGGTGTCAAATAATGACCCTGTAGGCACAATTTGTTCCGTAACTGGCTCTGGGTACATTGGCGCATAGTAAGGATCGTCTTGAACCACATGGGTATTTTGTGTCGTTACACAACCACTCAATAAACATGCACCACTTAAGGCAATAATAAAAGTACGCATCACATAACCCCTTACACTTTAAAGCTGTTGGTTAACATAGCTAAGCATTTCATCAACCGCCGAAATCACTTTTGAATTCATTTCATAAATACGCTGTGTTTCAATTAAGTTCACCAGCTCTTCTGTCACGTTTACATTAGATGTTTCGAGTGAACCTTGCACAATCGCACCTAAGCCATCAATGCCAGGGTTACCTTGAACTGGCGCGCCACTAACAGCCGTTTCGGTGTAAAGGTTTTGCCCAACTGGCTCAAGGCCTGATGGATTAATAAAGTCACTGATTGTCAATTGCCCAATAACCACGTTATCTGGTTGGCCTGCGATACTAACTGAGACTTCACCATCTTGTGACACCGTAATTGATTGTGCATCGTCAGGTACGTTCATTTCTGGTTGCACAGGGAAACCAGCACCTGCTGTAACAATTCGACCATCTTCATCGGTGGTAAATTGGCCATTACGAGAATAAGCAATATTTCCGTCAGGCTGAAGCACTTCGAAAAACCCAGGGCCTGAGATCATCCAATCCAATGAGTTTTCAGTAGTAAGCATGTTACCTTGAGAAAAGTTCTTTTGGTTTGCGACAACTTTTGCACCGGCACCAAGCATTAAGCCAGATGGCATTTCAGTATCTTGCGATGAACGCCCACCAGGTTGGTTTATATTTTGATAAAGTAAATCTTCAAATACTGCACGGCTTTTTTTGTACCCTATGGTACTGGCATTGGCTAAGTTATTTGAGATCACCGATATATCGGTTTGTTGGGCATCTAAGCCCGTTTTACTGATCCACAATGCAGGATTCATACTAATGTCCTCTCAATTAGGTTAAACAATGCGCAGCAACTGGGTATGACGTTCGTCAATTTCTTCTGCTGTTTTCATTAACTTAAGTTGTAATTCAAATTGGCGTTGATGGCTTATCATATCGACCATTTCATGCACTGGATTCACATTAGACATTTCTAACGTGCCACTCATAACTTTGACGTTTTGCGATATTTCACAAAATCCACATAGGTCATCAACTAATTTATCTTGCTTTGGTCTAAATAGACCGTCATTGCCTTTTTCTAGCTGGCTGTTATTAGCTTCAATAACTTTTAGACGATCAACCACCTCTAAAAAGTTTGCCGGCGCCCCTTGGGGCCTTACTTGAATTGAGCCATCATCACTAAACTCCACCTTTTCCACTGGCAATGGCAAAATAATGGGACCACCGGCGCCAACTACTTGGCGTCCGTGACTCGTTACTAACGCACCATCTGGCGTGATATTTAACGTCCCCACTTTAGTGTAGGCTTCATTGCCTGAAGCATCTTGAACGGTTAACCAACCTTTATCACTAAATGCAATATCAAGGTCTCGGCCAGTTTCAACAACGCCGCCCGAAGTCATGTTAGAACCTGGTCGTTCTTGCATAGAAAACACACGTGTAGGGAGGCCTTCACCAAATGCTTGCATTGACCTTGCTTGTGCAAAGTCGGCCTTAAAGCCTGTGGTGTTAGCATTTGCTAAGTTATTTGCTTTGAGCGCAAGGCCCCGCATACTCTGCTTAGCCCCTGACGCTGCAATGTAAACCATCTTATCCATAACATCGACTCGCGATAAAAATCTATATTAAGTATAAATGCAAAATAAGTGCCACAATAATTTGACAGCACCTTTATTAAATCTAAGATACAAAAAAGGCTGCCATAAAGGGCAGCCTCGGTGTCGGATTATTGCAATACAGTAAAGCGCTAAGCTATTAACGAATCTGCAAGATATTTTGTTGTAGTGTAGAGTTAACTTCTAGTGCACGTGAGTTTGCCTGGAAGTTACGCTGAGCACTAATTAGGTCTACCAGTTCATTAGTCAAATTAACATTTGATTGCTCTAGCGCTGATGAATTAATTGAACCTAACGTACCTGAACCTGGCTCACCAGCAATTGGCTCACCTGACGTTAAACTTTTCTTCCATGCCGTGTCACCCACTTGTGCTAAACCTTGTGAGTTAGAAAAACGAACCATAGCCACTTGGCCTAAGAAAGAAGTGTCACCATTACTGTATGACGCCACAACCTTACCATCTGTACCAATATCAATACCTGCCAAGCGCCCAACTGTCGCACCATCTTGGTCAAGCGCTTTCACTTCAAAGTTACTCGCATACTGGGTAGGGATTTTATTCGCAGTACCCGCTTCATCACGCCAATTTACTTCAACGTCATCAGGGAAACTAGCACCGTTCGTCAATAAATCTGATAAACCCGCTACACCGCCACCGCCGCCAGGGATCGCTATCGGATTGAAAGTAGTATCTGTATTAGGTGTACCGTCTGTGTTTAATGGTAAACCGCTGGCATCAAATTGAAAGGTAGAAATTGGTGTATATGGAGGGGCTGTTTCTTCAGCACCTGCTGGATTAAACACTTTCTCATCGAGTGTTGCATGAACTTGCCACTCATTTTCGTTACCTGTCACAGCGGCATCGGTTTTCACAAAGAAAAACTGCAATACATGCGGCTCACCAAGTGAATCAAATACTGTTGTTGATGTTGAGCTGTTGTATGATGCACTCACCGTAGGGTCAAAAGTCGTAATTGATGGCGCAGTTGAACGCGAATCTAGATTAAATGAGCTGTAAACGTTTGTTGTTGCACGAGGTGAACCTGACGAATCTGGGATCTGTAGTGCAGAAGACGTACTTAAACTTACCGACGTCGTGTCACCCGTTGATTCATTAACAGGGAACCCCTGCAAAAAGTTACCTTTAGCATCAACGATAAAGTTATCTTGGTTTAACTTAAATGCACCCGCACGAGTGTAAGTAAAATCCTGTGCGCCTAAGTCTTCACTCATGGCAAAGTAACCTTCACCTGTAATCGCTAAATCAAGCGAGTTTTGAGTAAACTTAAGTGACCCTTGGTGAAATTGTTGCGCAACCATAGTGGTTTGAACACCATCACCATTTTTTGTTTTACCCGAACTAAATACAGATGATGCATACACATCTGCAAATTCAGCGCGCGACTCTTTAAAACCAGTTGTGTTAACGTTAGCTATGTTATTTGCTGTTACGTCCAAATCTTTTTGAGCGGCTGCAATGCCTGTAAGTGCAATATTGAAGCTCATAATTCACCTCTAATTTATGAATGTGTAGCCGAAAGAAGGCTAACTAATAATTAATTTTTACGCGATTTCTGCTACATCAGTTAGCCTAACCGCACCTTCTTTAGTATTAATAATGATCCCATTGGCACCATTAACATTTACGCTTTCAATATTTTTGAAAGTTGCAATGGGTAAACTCGTGAAATCCCCTCCCATTTGACCCTCTGCTTTTACGGTATATTCACCATCGGGTAATTCTTCACCCTCAGAGTTTTTACCATCCCATTCAAAGCGCACGGCACCAGGAGGTTGTGAACCAAATTCAATTGTACGAACTAATTGGCCTGAGGAATCTTCAATCCGTAACGTTAAATTTTCTACGGGCTCTTGGGCAACGATAGTACCCTTAGCATCTCTACCAGCTGCTAAATCTAGCGAATCAGATTCAAGTAATGCTTGCTTGCCTACTAAAGTTGAAGCCTGTAACGCCGAATTAGATGTCATCGATGCTGCAAGTGATTGGAAGTTACTATTAAGGTTTGAAATACCTTCTGCCATAGTAAAATTGGTCATTTGCGCAATCATTTGATCGTTGTCAGCTGGCTTGCTTGGATCTTGAAATGACAGCTGCTGTGTTAACAAGGAAAAGAAATCTTCTTGTGTTAACTCATCACTCTTTTCTTCAGTCGAAACTTGTTTATCTTGCCACTTTAACGAATCTAGATAAGTCGACGACGTTGCACTGATATCGTTACTCATAACTTTTCCTCAATTACCGCTGCCCAAGCAACAGTGTTTTACTTAACATTTGCTTTGCTGCATCTGCAACTTGCACATTTGTTTGATAAGAGCGTGAGGCAGAAATCATATTAGCCATTTCTTCTACTACGTTAACGTTAGGTTTATAGATATAACCATTTTCATCCGCACTAGGATGATTAGGGTTATATTCAATCTGTAATGGTTTATCGCTCTCTACGACACCCAACACTTTAACGCCAACAGACGAACCCTGCATATTGCTTTGTGATGCTGAAGCTTTTGTAAGCTCTGCAGCAAACACTGGGTGGCGTGCCCGGTAGGTTTTGTCTTGGCTTGAGCTAATAGTATTAGCATTCGAGATGTTACTGGCTGTTGTATTTAAGCGCACATTCTGTGCACTCATACCGGTACCTGAAATATCAAAAACGTTATATAAACTCATGCTTAAGCTCCTTGACTACCGAGGGCTTTTTTAAGGCCTTTAATTTTACCACTCATAAATTGCAGGCTTGCCTGATACTCTAATGAGTTCTGTGTATACAAGTTTCGTTCCACCTGTATATCCACTGAGTTACCATCACCCGTATCTGCTTGATTTGGCGAGCGAAACATTTCTGCGTTACCTACATAGCGACTTCCACCAGCGATGTGTTTTGCATTGGTCGTTACCATGTTATTGCCGCCCTGTTGGTTGCTTTTTGCCGCTTTTAAGGCAGAGGCAAAATCGACATCTTTTGCTTTGTAGCCAGGCGTATCAGCATTGGCAATATTGGTTGCTAATAATTCGGCACGTTGAGAACGGATCAACATTGCATGGGGATGCACCCCAAATGCTTTATCAAAACTGATAGCCATAACCATCTCCAAAAATTTGACTTGGGTTGATTAATGCAAAAGATGAGCCAGTTTAATTGACAACATAAAGGTAGGAGTAAACTACTAATTTATAAAAGAAAACGGCGCAGAAAAGCGCCGTTATTTAGAAACCAACATTGTTCAGTAAGGTCAGTTTACTTTTTTTGATAAATAATACCGGGGTTACAACGCACCATATCAAACTCAGTACTTAAGCCAGACATAGACTCTGAGGCACCTAAGAAAAGGTACCCCTTTGGGTTCAGAGCTTGAGCAAATTGCGCAATAATTTTCGCTTTGACTTCAGGCGAAAAATAAATCAACACATTGCGGCAAAATATAATATCGAACTTGCCCATCAAAGCATAAGAATCAAGCAAGTTAAGGTGCCTAAAACTCGTTAGCTTTTTGATTGGATCAGTAACTTGAGCCATGCCGTTGCCAGTATCTTTAAAAAACTTTTTACGTCTTTCAGCAGAAAGCCCACGTGCCAACGCAAGCGAGTCGTACTCGCCATGCTTGCACATATCTAGCATAGTGTTAGATATATCTGTACCAATGATTTGCGCGCCCATTTTCAATACACCAGGCTGCTTTGCTTGAAACTCAGCAACAGACATTGCTATTGAATAGGGTTCTTGACCAGAAGAACTCGCAGCAGACCATATTTTTAGCGGGCGTCTAAGCTCTTTGTGCTCTGGAAATAATTTGCTTTGTAATAAATCAAATGGATACTGATCTCTAAACCACAAGGTTTCATTTGTGGTCATCGCATCAACCACAGCAGCTCTAAGCTGACGCTCATGAGGACTGAGTGTTTTACTTACAAGCTCAGAAAGAGACTCAACCTTAAAACGCACCATCAAAGGTGCCAGCCTGCTTTTTACTAAATAAAGCTTATTATCACCTAAAACAATACCGCACTGCTGTTCTAAAAACGTGCGAAACTGATCATATTCGCCCTGCTGTAAATGCTTATTTTCCAAAGTAACACCACCTGTTCGAATTAGTCACAATGAACCCACTTTTTCACCGCAGTTGCTAATTCATCTGGATTGAACTTAGCAATAAAGTCATCGGCACCTACTTTTTCAATCATCGCCTGATTAAAAACACCACTCAAAGATGTATGAAGAATAACATGTAAAGGTGCAAGCTTTGGATCAGCCTTAATCTCTGCGGTTAAGGTGTAACCATCCATTTCAGGCATCTCAACATCAGAAATCAACAAACCAACACGTTCAGTAATGTCGTGTTTGCAATCAAGCTTAGCTATTTCTTTTAATCGAATAAGCGCTTCTTTACCATTTTTAGCAAGTTCTGTTTGAACACCTAACGGCTCAAGCGCTCGCTTAACTTGATTACGCGCCACAGCAGAATCATCTGCGATAAACACTATTCGCTCACCTAAGTCTTTTTGAATTTCGCCATCATTAGCAATATCAGCACTAACTTCTGTGTTAACCGGGCAAATTTCATTTAATATTTTTTCTACATCAAGAATTTCAACCAGTTCGTTTTCGATTTCAGTAACCGCTGTTAAATATGAATACCGACCAGCACCAGATGGTGGTGGCATAATTTTTTCCCAATTCATATTCACAATACGCTCAACACCACCGACTAAAAAACCCTGCACGGAACGGTTATATTCAGCGATGATAATAAAACTGTCTTTGATATTTTCAATTGCTGGGCCGCCCACTGCCATTGATAAATCAATCACCGAAATAGTTTGCCCACGAATATGCGCAACGCCTCGAATATACGAATTTGATTTAGGCATATTTGTTAAAGGAGGGCATTGCAGTACTTCTCTCACTTTAAACACGTTAATACCAAAGCGCTGCCGCCCTTTAAGTTTGAATAATAATAATTCAAGACGGTTTTGCCCAACCAGCTGAGTTCGCTGGTTTACTGAGTCTAAAATGCCTGCCATTTCAATCTCCTAAAGAAAGCTTTTAATAAGCGGAACAATAATTGCTTTCTTCTAATAAAGCTACATAACATTGCGGGAGCGTCTAAAATTTGACGCTAAATATTTATACCCTGTTTTCAACAATAAGCATAGTCGAAACATTATGAGTTTGTTAAATAAAAGCCGAAGATACAATGTTTTTTATTTTCTTGCCAGCTTATGCGTGGTTTCACCTGCGTATGGGCAAATGTATAGCAAAGAAAAACTTCAAACGTTAGCAGCTTCATACATTAAGCAACAGCTTCCTCCTAAAAGTGATGAGTTTACTCAAGTAACTACACTTGATTTAGACAGCCGCATTGCTGATCGGTACTGCGAAAACGCATTGCAATTAAATACACCATCAGAGCCCCCATTTAATAGACAAGTTACTGTGCAGCTTAGCTGTGAAGATTTACAAGGTTGGAGCCAATACGTACATGTTAGAATAGTTGAGCTAACCCCCATGGTTGTTGCATCAGAGCACTTATCACGTGGAGAGGTCATTCAGGCGCACCACCTCAGTGTAGAGATGAAACCAAAACATTTTGTTAGAGTGCAGCATGTACAAGACACACAGCACCTCATTGGCAGCCGCAGCAAACGAAATATTCGCAGTGGTTTACCGATTGTTTTAAGCCAAATATGCATGGTGTGTAAAGGCGATAGCGTCAGTATTGTTGCGACAATACGCGGTTTAAAAATAAAAACTTCCGGTTTAGCGCTCGAAGATGGTACATTAGGTGAGCAGGTAAGAGTTAAAAATGCGAAATCAGGGAAAGTTTTAAATGCCCGTGTCGACGGTGTTGAGTCTGTGCAGGTTAATATTTAAATTTTCAAATTTATGCTAAAGTATTAAACATAGATGCCGATAAATAGGCATGTGTTGGATTCTGTATAGGTTATAATCATGGTAAGCCAAGTAAATAAAGGTCAGCAACAGGCTAATGTGCTGGCTAACACCAAACAGCAAAAGGTTGATTTGCAAAACAATAATGCAAATACAGCTCAAACAACTGCGCCTAAGGCAACCGCAGACTCGGTTAGCTTAACGCCACAAGCTCAACAATTGAAATCACTACAAGACAAAGCACAGCAATCTTCTGGTTTTGACAGCAACAAAGTTGCAGAGCTTAAAAAAGCGATCAGTGAAGGTAAATACCAAATTGATGCTGAAAAGCTAGCTAAGAATATTGCAGCGTTCGAGTTTGATGTATATGGCTGATCACAACGGTCTAATTGCATCAAAACTCACCATGCAGTTAAATTGCTTGGCATCACTGGTTGAAGTGCTTGACGATGAACTTACGGCAATTGCATCACGTCGTGGTGATGGCCTTAAAGACATTGCAAAGCAAAAGCTATCTTTTTTAAATACAATCCAGACACTCGATAAAGAGCTCAGTACGTTACTTAATTCAAATGATGCAAAGTCAGATGAGGTAGAAGAGTTAATCAGTTCTGTTCGCTCGCAACTAGAAACCTGTAAAAAGAAGAATGACATTAATGCGCATGCTGCTCATCAAGCGCAACTAAGCGTTAAGCAACTTAAGGATATATTGATTGGTGCTCCGACATCGATGACTTATGACCAAGGTGGTAGTGTTGTTCATGGCAGTAGTACGTTAGTTCACAACCTAAAAGCTTAAACCTCAGCGCTCACATTGAGCACGTTAACCCCCCTGTTAGCACTTTAGTTATTTACTGGATTTTTAATTTGCTTAATAGTAAGTCACTTTTTTTACTTCTCGTGGTTTGATCTCACCAATATATAAATCGTGTACACGTTTCATATCCAGTCTCAGCTCAGTAGCATAACTGTCGCCAACTGGGTAACTTTTAATAACTTGCGCACCTTTGATAATGCCTTGGACTTGGCTTTGTAATTGATCGTTTTGCGCGATGCTACCCTTTACAGTCGTTCCTGCGGTAATCTTTTGCCCATACACTTGCTCAGCAAGCTCACGGTATGCTTCGAGTTTAGATGCTTTTAATGCCATTAATGAGCGCTGTGTATCGTTGTCTCCAGGTTGAGCACTTATAGGCGCATAACCAATAGCCTTTAATACAGGGTAGCTATCAGGCTCAACGTATTTATACTGAACATGTTTATCAAAAACGCTACTACAACCAGCTAAGCTCACTGTTGCTATAAAAAAAAGTGTTGTACGCATAAGACCCACATTAAACTACAAAAATAATGACTTCTTTCAATGCATGATTAGTGCCATGATATATTCACACCTTGTAACTATTGGTATATTCCTTGCGTATGTAAGTTAATTAAAATACATTAGCGTGGAATCTAGCGATGAACAAACTTTTAAACTGTGCCCTTAGTGCGGCTACATGGCTTACCTTATGTGTAAGCTCAGCGTCCTATGCACAATGGTTTGAGTCCACAGGTCATGCAAACATTCAAAACGATGACATTTCACGAGCTAAGTCAGTTGCAATAAAAGATGCGATAACTCAAGCGCTGGTTTTTTCGGGAGCCCGCGTAACCTCTATGCAAACCTTGGTCGATGGCGTCCTCACCCAAGACCAACTAAAAATAAACAGCCATGGTGAAATTCAAAAAATTGAAATGATCAGTGAAGACCGCCGTGGTGATCAATTTGCTGTCACCCTACGGTTAGACATATTTCCGCAACAGGAACAGTGTCCAGCAAGCAGTTTTAATAAGTTTGTAGCTATCACCCAAACGCAACTCAAGCACCGTGAACAAGCCAAACTGGGTCAAATTTTTGACATTAGCAAAGCAAGCAGCGAAAACTTATATAAAACACTGAGTAATTCGCCTATCAGTACACGCCCTACTGCGTATTTTAACTTTCCAATTCGCGTTGGTGAGTTTTTTACACAACAATACGATTACAGCAATGCTTTACTTGAAGAGATTGCCACTCGCAGCAACTCGCAATACGTATTATTAAGCCAGCTTGTGGATATATCGAATAGTGAAAAACTCAATAACGATTATGCTTTTTGGCAAGATGAAAGTTACCAACGCGCTTACAACATCGACTTTGTATTATTTGATGGCACCACATACGAACGCCTATGGCAAAAAAGCTATCGCGGAAAAGGTATTTGGCCATTTGAAAAAACAGACCGTATCGATGTATACAGCGAAAACTTTTGGGGATCTGACTACGGACAAACCATAACAGATATAAACCAAACACTCAGCTACGATTTACAAGCTGCCATGGCCTGCCTAGAAACCCAAGGCAAAATACTGCATATTGAAAACGATAAATTGGTTATTAATTTAGGTAAAGCACACGGCATAGAAAAGGGCCAAATACTAAACGTAGCCCACCACAATTACTTAACGGATGCCGCGGGTAATAAAATGCCAAACATGATTACCACACTCAATCAGGTTCAAATTCAGCAGGTTTATCAGCAAAGCGCTATTGCACAAAGTATTGATAAACAACCACTGCCTAATATTCAAATAAACGATGTTGTTGAACTGGCTAATCTAGCGCTTTAGTTAGTTGCTGGCACAAAACAGGGTGTTCGCTTAGCCATTTAGCTAATAATTCAACACCAGCTAAATGTGGGTAGTGCTTACGAGATGCCATCACAACCGAACGTTGTTGAGTCGGAAAGATGGGTAAGTAAGCAATGCCTGTGCGATCGACACACGCAAGCTTTGGCACAAACGTTACACCGTCATCCATTGCCACCAAAGCTAATAATGTCTCTAAGCTATTACCTTGATACTCATTAGAAACATCAACCCCAGCAGCAAAACAAAATTGTTGCGCCTGATCTTTAAAGCAGTGCCCATCACTAAGCATTAATAAGTTGCATGCTTTTAACTCATCTAATGCTATTTTACCGCGATTAGCCAACTTGTTTTGCAATGACAAAGCCACCAAAAAATCTTCTTTATATAAATTAACCGTATGATAAAGCTTAAGTTCAGGCACATCTGCTAATATCGCAATATCAACTTCACCACTATCAAGCGCGGCTAAGATAGTGTGAGTTTGCATTTCAACAAAAGTAAACTGGCTCTGGGCAAATGCTTCTTTCATTGAGGTAAGTAACGTGGGTAATAAATAAGGGGCAATAGTTGGGATTATCCCTATTTTTACCCTACCTTGTAATGGCGTATTAGATGTTGCCGCCTGCTCTTTTAAAATTTTAGCCTGCTCTAACACTAACTCAACTTGCGGCAACAAACGTTCACCGTGTGTAGTTAGGGTAACTTGCTTAGTAGAACGGTCAAATAAGGTTACGCCAAGCTCTTGTTCTAGTTTTTTGATTTGCCCGCTTAACGTAGGCTGGCTAACAAAACATGCATCCGCCGCTTTACGAAAATGTTTGCAGTGAGCAACCGCTTTAACATATTCAAGATCTTTTAAATTCATAGCACGCCTTAATGATAGTTAATACCTATCATATTAATATAAACAAACGATTGGAGCTATTGTAACTTTCACGACATAATGGCTATCAACAAATCAAGAGGAACTAAAAACATGTTAAACAATATTGAAGGTCAAACAATTCCACAAGTTACATTTGCAACTCGCGTAAACGATGAGTGGAAATCAGTTACATCAGACGACATTTTTAAAGGTAAAACGGTTGTTGTATTTTCACTACCTGGTGCATTTACGCCAACGTGTTCATCTACACACTTACCACGCTACAACGAACTAGCAGGTGTACTTAAACAAAACGGTGTTGATGACATTGTATGCCTATCAGTAAACGATACCTTTGTAATGAACGCATGGGCTCAAAACCAAGAAGCGCAAAACATTACATTACTACCAGATGGTAACGGTGAATTTACTGACGGCATGGGCATGTTAGTAGATAAAAATGATTTAGGTTTTGGCAAACGTAGCTGGCGCTATTCAATGCTGGTTAAAGACGGCGTGATTGACAAAATGTTCATCGAGCCAGACTTACCAGGCGACCCGTTTGAAGTATCAGACGCTGACACCATGCTTGATTACATCAATCCTAAGCAAGTAAAACCAGAAGCAGTAAGCATATTTACTAAACCAGGTTGCCCGTTCTGCTCAAAAGCAAAGGCATTACTTGAAGAAAAAGGCCTAGTATTTGAAGAAATCACTATGGGTGCAGGTGCATCACTAACAAGCCTTAAAGCTATTTCAGGCCGCGAGACCGTACCACAAGTATTTATCGGCGGAAAACACATTGGTGGCTCTGACGATTTAGAAAAATACTTTGCTTAATTAAGTAATACTTTAAGCACGTAACTAGGGGCAGTGATGCCCCTACTTTTACCTTTTTGAGTACCCATTTTATTAACTTATTTTGAAACCAGTTTTTTAATAAAATTGGTATTGAGGACATCACCATGAAAGAACTAAATACAGATGTTGTTGTAATTGGTGCCGGCACAGCAGGCTTAAGCGCATACCGTAACGCAAAGCAACACACGCCAAACGTACTGATGATTGAAGCAGGCAAATATGGCACAACCTGTGCTCGTGTAGGTTGTATGCCTAGTAAACTATTAATTGCCGCTGCAGAGGCTGCTCACTCAATTGAAAAAGCACCCGCTTTTGGTGTACATAGCTCAAAACCTTCTATCAACGGCGAAGAGGTCATGGCACGTGTACGTAATGAGCGCGACCGCTTTGTCGGCTTTGTAGTTGAGGCGGTAGACGAAATTCCAAGTGAAGATAAAATTCGTGGCTACGCTAAATTTCTCGATGCTAACCGCGTTCAAATTGACGACCACACCATTATTAATGCAAAACGTTTTGTGATAGCAACAGGCTCTCGCCCTGCTTACCCTGGCGTATTTAATAACTTTGGCGATAAATTAATTATTAATGACGACGTATTTGATTGGCAAGACTTACCAGAATCAGTGGCCGTATTTGGCCCTGGTGTTATTGGCCTTGAAATAGGCCAAGCCTTACACCGCTTAGGCGTTAAGGTAAAGCTATTTGGTGTTGGCGGCGCTATAGGCCCCATTACTGACCCTGTCATTAAAGATTATGCCAATACCGTATTCGCTGAAGAATTTTTTGTTGATACCGACTCAAACGTTTCTGACATGAAAAAAGTAGGCGACAAAGCACAACTAACCTATGAAGATAAAAACGGTCAAAAGCACACGGAACAGTTTGATTATGTACTAGCCGCCACTGGTCGCGTACCAAACACTGACAAGCTCGGCCTTGAAAACACAGACATTGAACTTGATGAACGCGGCGTGCCTGTTGCTCACAAGTACACCATGCAATGTGGCGATTCAAACATATTTATCGCCGGGGATGCCAGTAATATGATCCCACTTTTACATGAAGCAAGCGACCAAGGTACTATCGCAGGGCAAAACGCGGGCCGTTTTCCTCATGTTCAAACTGGCCTGCGCCGCGCGCCTATCGCCGCTGTATTTAGCGACCCACAAATTGCCATGGTGGGCGAAAGCTACAAACAAATAACAGAACGTTTAGGTGAATGTGGCTGTTTTGAAGTCGGCGAAGTCAGCTTTGAAAACCAAGGCCGTAGCCGTGTAATGTTAAAAAACAAAGGTCATATGCGCGTATATGCAGAGCAAGGCACTGGTTTATTTATCGGCGCAGAGTTCATAGGACCACAAGCAGAGCACATCGCCCATCTATTAGCATGGGCAGTGCAAAACAAAATGACCGTTCCGCAAATGCTTGATATGCCATTTTATCACCCAGTGATTGAAGAAGGCCTGCGCACCGCCCTTCGTGATTTAAACGCCAAACTTAAATTTGGCCCAGAAATCATTAACCACTGTATGGAGTGTGGCCCAGGCGCTTAGGGTTTAAATCGTTAAAATAGAATACGCACACCAAAAAGGAAGCCTCAGCTTCCTTTTTTATTTAACAATGCCGTACTTGCCATAGTATGTTAAACAAGCACCTTATCACCATGACTTGGCGGGGTTGAGGTAACAATAAACTCAAGATCAACATCGCCATAATTACACAGTTGATGAACAACTCCCGCGAGCACATGCAAACCCTGCTGAGCGTTTAATACATGAGTCACAGAGTCGACTATCAAAGTAGCCTGCCCACTTAATACAAAGAAGAACTGCTCTGTAAACTCATGTTTATGGGACTGCTCACATGCACCGCTTGGTACACGCTCCTGAATCACACCCAACTTTTCACTTTTAACCAAATGCCAGCCATCGCAGTTATCGCCCCAGTTATAATGTTCAGCGTTATCAACTGAAATAGGCCTTGCCATATTTTCGCTATCCCTTAAAAAGCTACTACACAACAAGGTAAAACATCACCGTTAAAAATGGTAGTAAATTTAGTTCACACAACAAAATCACACTTATTCGCGCATAAAAGTGTAAAATAGTGAATGTGAAGATAAATAGCACAACTTAAATTAAACGAGTTAGGTTCGTTTAATTATTGATTGCAGCTCTACTGAAGTATGATGTCTGAAGTCAAGATTTGACCCTTTAGGTTCTTGATATGTGGGAATACGCGCACTGTCGTTATATCGTGTGTGGTAGCATCCAACCTAGAACTAATTCTTGGTTAGGGTATCAAACAGTACGCGCTTTGAAAATATATCAGTGACCATACGGTGATTTCAACTCTTTTTTCTTCAAAAGCCTCTCTACTGATTCTGAAGTTGATTTACTCCAATCAATAAACCAATTAGACTCATTAACAGTTAAAATAATATTCTCTAACTCAGTCTTGGTCACATTATCAAAACAAGAAAGTGCTTCGGCAGCTATTTTATTCTTCATTCTTATAGTCAAATAAGGGCACTTTAAAGAATCAAAAAATAGGTGTGCCAATTCAGAGTCATTAACAACTGTTAGGTATTTATCCTTGAATTTTTCAACAATACAGTTAACAACTTTTTCTCTGGTGCTATTAAATACCCTTTTATTTTGAATATAAAAAAGACATGTCATTAAGCTAAAGTAGTTAGGATTTAAGTTGTTATCATCATCCAAACCAATTATCTTCTCTATATCTTCGCTAAACAACTGATACTTAACATCAATATCCCTTATTGCTATAAGCAGATTCAGACATTCTATATCTTTCATGGTTTTTTTCTTTATGGAAGACCGAATAGAAAGATATGACTCATCATAAATTTTCTTTTTAATTAGTTCAGTATTAGAACCACCAAGTAGTCCTGATATTCTATTAACAATAATTATAATTTGAGATATTAAATATGTACTTCGCACTCTAAAGTCCATAGAGTGAATAAAAAAAGACAATTCTATAATTATTAAGAGAAAGTTTGTAACCTTTTCGCATTGTTCTAATGAGTCTTTAAAATCAGAAACATGCTCATCAATTTCTGATACTTTAATTCTCGCTAAAGTAAAATAATAACCTGTTATACTTGAGTAAGAAATATCATTGTTATATACAATACATTTTATATCAGTAATAATTTGGTTAGCTATTTGATTATACCTATTCATAGGGGCTACAACCCCCTTAGTTCCTTTTTCTTCATCTAGGTAGCTAAATTTAGAAAATAAGTGTTCAATCTGTTTTTTATATTCTTGCTTAGCTATTGAAACGCCTGTAATAAACGGCACCTTAAAAAACTTATTCTTTGACTCGTTACAAAATAGTTTATATTTATCTAACTCATTAATAACTACATCGTATATAGTTTTTCTTGTTACCTCATCATTATAAAAAAGAAAATAATCATCAACATACCTTTTAATAACATAATCACTTCCCTCAATTAAGCTGTTTTTTTTAGCTTTTAACTTTTTCTTCACTTCTGAGTCGATAGATTGAAGTAATATTTCTGCAAATATTCTTGAAAACTCAGGGCCAACTACAATTCCATGAGAGTCTCCAAAGTTTGCAATATTCATAGTCTCTTCAAATAACAGCTCGAAACTATGGAAGCCCTTAGCCTTATGATAGCTTTCAATATCACGGATAGACCTTGATAGTTGAAAAGTTGAGATAGAAGCAAAACATTTAGCAATATCGAACTTAAATAGGTTATCAAACTTTTTTTCAATTCGATGAAATTGGTAAGAGTCATAAAACTTATAAAGAAAGCCTACATCTCTATATTCGTAAAATGTGCTTGCATAAACAGGTTCATTATCGCCATCAATGCCAACTCCTTCATCTTTAAATTTCTCGTCAGGTTCCGCATCACTTTTTTTTTCTTTACTATAATATGAATGTGCGATCTTACTTGGATACCTGAGCGAAAATGAGCTACGAGTACAAAGGTGAGTTATCAGTTGGTTATAATTTTTGTATAACGAGCATATTTTGATTTGAACACTTGGGTGTATTAAATACAAACTTCTTTCAGAATCAGAATCTTTTGTGATTCTGTATACTAATGGTTTTGTATCAACTTCTTCACCACTAAAAAAAATACTTTTTAGAAAGCGGTTCTCTCTTAATGAAGCATTAGACTTTAAATTTTTATAAAATCCTTCGTTTGTTAAAATGAAAGGCACTTCATAGGGTAATACATCTGTCAATATTGCTCTATTAAAGTCTCTTTTTTCTAAAGGGATTTTCATACTATTTCTTTTTTTTATGATTTTGGTGTTTCCAACAATGCTTAACGGCAACCATTTCTTTATTTGTTAATTTTAGAAATTTTCTTTCCGTAAAACCCCTTTTAAAGCATAAATTAAGTAATGCTTTTTTTTCATCGAGTGGTATGTTTGCTATTCGCCTACCAAAAAAGTTTCTGCTTTTAGTAAACAGGGACTTTCTTAAAAACTCATTAAACTCCTCAAAAACTCCGACTTTATTGACTAAGCGATTACTGTAATACACTCCTCCTTTCAAAACTCCACTTCTATTCTTACTTCCTGAGATAGGGTAATTGCCAGAGAGAACATCTATCCTATTATAAAGTAACTTTCTGTGATGTTGAGCCAAAGCCTTATTTGTAAATTTACCCCTGTCCAGAAGAGAATGGATAATTCTTGTTTTTATTTTTCTAATTTTGTCATCAGACAGTGAAACTGAAATTGATCTTTTTTTCTCGTAACTACGAGCGGAAATTTGATATTTATAACCCAAGTAATCAAAGGAACGAGAAAAGCTATTCAGTTTTGAAATCTCTGGAACATTAAATTTAATAGTTTTATTATTCAAAGTTAAATCAAAGCTCTGTAAGATAGAGCTCAATTCATTAAATACATTTTCACAATCAACAGTTGTAAAAATAAAGATATCATCGACATATCTAACATAGTAATAAACCCCTGAGATTTCTCTAATTTTTGAATCTACTTTCCTCATATATATTTCTGACATGACAGGGCTAACAGCCAAACCTCTTGGGAGCCCATCTTCGTTAAGAGTACTTAATTGCTCTAAAAAACTAATTGATTTTGATGATAAAAGCCTATCTGATTTGATTTTATCTAGTATTTTTTTATATGAGATTCTTTCGTAAAATGACTTTACATCAGCTTTAATCACACCGTAACTTGATGCTGTTTCTAAGATTCGTAAAACTTGCTCAGAAATGTCATCCCTATTAATAGTAACGATACGATACAACCTTTTCAAATCAGCAGATATTTTTTTTATACAGTAGTGCTCTTCAGCCCCACCTGCATGAAAAACATCTTTAGAATTAATTTTTTTCTTATGGATATTATTTAAGGTAAAATTTGGGTCGTTTATAGCAATTGAGCATAGCTCAAGATTTGCTTTATATTCGTCTTTGTCTCTACCAAGTTCAAACTTAATTATTTCATTTTTTGTTGTGACTCTAAGTAAGGACTTTGAGGTGAAATCCTGTCTTAGCATGATAGATGCGATACCTGAATTATTTTTATAATTACTGACATGATAGTACTTAAAGAGATTATACTTATTAAAATATACGGGAACAGCTCAAGGTATTGCTTAAAATAGTAGTTAAAGTAAAAAGTAATAACCTTCTTATTATTTATAGACAACTTTGCAATATGAAAATCTATCTCATCATGATTAGTCATATCTGTGATCAAACTTAAGTTATACTCATGCAAAAGTGATTCATACTTCTCTACATTCGAACCTCCTAATTCATACTCAAGTTCAACCTCTCTAGATATTTTATTAATTTTTATTGCTGAGGCTGTTATTTTTTCATATCGGACGTCAATTTTTGATGATGATATCGCCACAGATAATGCAAGTATTACTATCGAGCAGAATAAGGAAAAAACCCAAGCTTGAATACTTATTGAAGTAAATATTAAAGGGGTTATTTCTTTAACATCAAAAAACTTTTCCCCAATTGATATCATTATCAAAGAAAAAGAAATCGCTGATATAGAGAATAAAGACCACCAAGACTTCCTTGCTAACCTTTTACTTTGATTAAAACGAGCATAAGCAACAATTTTGGTGTCTTTCTTAAATTTTCCATAAAGCTCTTGTATCATCTTACTCCCTTATCTTTTTAATTAAATGATTAGCTATTCATTCCAACAGGATAGTGCTTCAAAATAAATGATGTATAGCAAAATATAGAATTATCATACCAGAATATTACTACTTCAATAAAAAGATTATCACTCACGAGGGGGCTTTACTTTAAGGCTTCAATAATTTTATGGTCACAGAATCGTAAAGGTTTAACTACATTGCTACACATGTGCTACACAGAAACCTCAAGATAAAGAAAGTCAGATGTAAATCATTGATTTTATTGGTAGCCCCTGCAGGAATCGAACCTGCAACTGCCCCTTAGGAGGGGGCCGTTATATCCATTTAACTAAGAGGCCATGCGCTAGGTGCTAGGAAAGTATAACGGATTAAGCTGTTTTTAATCAAGCTGTTAAATAACGTAAACCGATTAATTGAGGCGTGCGCTGCGCAGGTTAATATCGTCGTTTTTTAACACGTAATAAGGTAATAGTTTTTGGCTACTTGCCACTACACGCTTACTTTGCACATCAATAATCCGTGTATTAACTTCTACGCCACTGCTACGGTAGATTAAAGTGCCTGATAGCACATGGCTTGCAACACGCTTATTCGCTAAGTTTTCTACCTCGCGAGAAAAAACAAAATCACCCCTTGGGTTTACTAAAATTTGGTCTGTTGTTTTAAAATCGACAATGCCATAACCAAATTGTTGTAGCTGATGGATAAAGCTTTCTGAGAGCTGATTACCGAGTTGGCTGCTTTTAGTTAGGCTGTTATCTAAATCAACAAAGGAGGTCACCGCAATCGAGATATCTTGCTCTAGTTGCATGGTGTCGACTAAGTCTAACGCCATTTGTTCAACATAATTAACCAGCGTTTTATTATGTCTACTCGGTGCGAACTGCGTTGAGCTTTGATAGCGCTGCTCTTGTTGCATTTGCGCTTGGTGTATCAATTGACTTAGATCATAATTCGGGCTGGACTCTGGTGCGCTATTAACCGGTTGCGCTTCCATCATGCTACACCCTGTAACAAACGAGGCAGCTACGCTAATACTTAATATGGCTGCACACTTAGTTATATAAGTCATAGTTACTCTCACTCATTCGCTTGTTTTAGCATGATACCGTCAGTGCGATAGCTGCTGTCTAATGCATCGACCACAGATTGAGGTATAAACCCTTGTGCAGAGCCAACAACGGCCTTGCTGGTTAACCCAACTATGCGTGCATTAATTAATACGCCACCTTGGTGATTCACCATGGTGCCAGCTAGCACATAGTTAAAGTTTTGATTTGGGCTGAGCTCTAAATAATCTCGGCTGAATACAAAGTCACCGTTTGGTGTGACACGCATGAAATCTGTGGTTTTAAAATCAACAACGGGTACGCCAAAACTGTGCAGTTCGTGCATAAAGCTTTCGGCTATTTGGTTGCCTAGGAGCGTTCCATCATTGTATTCATCGTCTAAATAAATAAAGCTCGATACAGCTAACGGCGTTCGTGTATTCACGTATTGCAGGTTTTCAGCCATGTCTTGCATGATGCCGCGTACATAATGATTGATGTTTTTACGTGTTGATACTCCCAGTTGACTGGTATCGTTCATCACTGCTTTATTTTGATACAGGCCACTATTTTGGCCCGGCTCTGCAACGGTGCGCTCCATAGCTAGTTGTGGGGTCTTATCTTTTACTAAGGTGTTGTTGTCATTCATCATCTGAGAACAACCGAAGCCCAAAGGTAAACAGAGGGTCAGTATTAAGCGTTTCATAAGGGCTCCTAATTAATATTCACTGCGGTATATAAAACCACCGCGCTGCTGAATTTTTTCATCGCTCCACATCACATTTATGGGGATCTCAGTGCTTGCTGCTGCGGTGATGACATTATTTTGTGCATTCACCATGCGTGCATTAATGATGTAGGCATGTTGTTGCCGCGTTAATGTACCAGTAATAACGTAGTCAATATTCTGACGTTGGTTTAATTTGGCAATATCTCTGCTGAGCATGCTGTCTGCCGATGCTGACAAATTTAAATTATTTTCTAAACGGTACTCAATAATATTATAGCCAAGCTGCGTTAGTTGCGTGATTAGGCTTTCTTGAATTTGCTGGCTCAGACCATGACCTTGACCTTGTGCAAGGCCTGTTTCTAGGGCGTCAGCTAAAAAAAAGCTTGTTATAGCAATACGTGATGAGCTTTTAAAAGAACCATTTTTATGACTAAGCTGCGTGCTTAAATCGCGAACGTATTGATCCACAGTAAAAGACGCCATAGTCGCTTTTTCGACTTTGGAGTCGGTCTTTTTTACGGGCTCACTGGTCAAACTACAAGCGGTTAGACTCAGTGACAATAAAAGTATTAACAGGCGCATATTTGCCATCCTCTATGAGCATAGCAATAACAAAGCAATAATTATGCCTATTTAAAAAGGCTGTGCTGTGTAATGGCTGACTAAACAGTTTATTTGAAATTGCTTAAGTTTTTCGCACTCTAAACGGGCGTTTTTTTGATACTGATATGCACCGAGTTTTAATCGGTAATAGGTCGTGCCTTTTACCTCAATCGTTTCTACATTTGCGATGAGTTCTCCGGCAAATAACTCAGGAGCTTTTGATTTTAGCTGTTCAAGTGCTTTATTCAGCCTTATCCGCTCAGTAACCGATGCCACTTGAAGTGCAAATAATGGCTGTGGTGTTGGCTTAAGTTCAACAGCTGGTTTTGGCTTTTTAACAGGTGTGGCCTGTACATTTGGCTGAGTGGTTTTTTGTTCCACCACAGCGTTAAGCTGCGAGATTAATAGCTTTAAATCTTGCTCAATTAACAGTAACCGCTCTATTCCTGGTTTTGCTTGTTGCCATTGTGATGCTGAAACCTTTAATTGCGCTAACTCTGCTGCTGAAATAGAGACCTGTTCGTCATTTGTTGCTTGGCTGTTATTACTAGAATTTGTAGTACTGCAACCAAAAGCAGCCAAACATATGAGCAATATAATGAGCGTGTTTTTTACTGTGCCATGTGGCGCCATTGATAAATCCTTTTTTACTAATGTGTTATATTTTTTGAGCTTGAACAGTACATTTTAAGCCTTTGTTTTTTAATGCTATACACGTGTTTTGCAAATAATTATCTTCAGTTGATGAGTAGCCAAATGCTAAAATATAGCGTTCATTGTCTTTTAGATAGAATGCCTCACTGAGCGCTTGCGGTTTTAGGTGATGCTTAATTAATTGAAAATACGTTTTCAACATCGCCAAAGAAGAAAAACTGCCCGCATGCGAAATATACCCTGAGTGCTTCACTTTTTCGGTTAAAACAAAATCAACACCCATAACGACATCACCTTGCGGTGATAAATTTACAGCAATGTTTTGCGTTTCTTTTAGCGCTTTTTTATTTTTATAATTTTGACTTATCACTGCTTTATACTCACCGGGCCTTAAATCTGTAAATAAATAATACCCGTCGTAGGCCGCTTGTGTTTGCGCTACTTGCTTGCCTTGTTTGTTTAGTAACACTATATCTGCATAGGGTTTAACTTCGCTGTGCTGGCCTTTTTGCTGATAAACCACTCCTTCAATTTCACTGGCATTATTCAGTGGATAATCCATATACTCAATAAAGCCTGCGCGTGGAGTGATTGAAAAGCCATCGTGGGCTGGTACTAAAAATGGATCAGGGAAGCTGTCTTTATCAAGCACAATATCTGTTGTACGGTTTGCTGGCATTGAGGTAAGCAAGGCAATTCCTTGCTCATCAGTAACAGCTTGGCGGTAGTTTTGTAACCCTTTAACCTTTACCCCAGCAGCTCCTTGTTCGCTTTCATCCATAACACCGTTGTTATTATCGTCAATAAAAACGCGTAACATTAATGTACCTGTAGTCGTTAAGCTCTGCTTTGAAACAAAATAGTTATTGTTTTGCGCATCCACCCCTAAACTAAAGCGACTATAAACACCAAACTGCCAATTTTCTTCACTGTCGTAATTAAAATTACTCGTCACACTAAACTTATCGCTTTGCCACGTTAAGCCTAAGTCTGCTGATTGTAGGTCATTGATACGCGAATCTCGCAGCGTTAATTCAGCTTGTAACTGACTGCTGATACTGCGGTTAAATTCAGCTTCGTAACTGGTAATTTCGCTTACAGGCGATAAGGTGTAATCAATGCCAAAACGGCTATAAATACGGCCAAAGCGACCTTGCAAACGCGATGTACCATCAACAAACTCTTGATTTTTAGCATCTTGCCATTGCAGTTGATTACTAAGTGAAATGCCTGAGTAGGCATAATTTAAACGGTTTTGTATTTGTTTATAAGTTCCCTGACTATCAGATTGCTGATAAAGAACATTGTTCTGATAATTTAATCGGCCAAAATCGCTTTGCATTAATTCGCCAGCCATATTTATTTGGTAGCTATCATATTCCTGATTTGCTTCGTCAGTTCGGTTAGTTGCACTAAAGAGTAAAGATTGTTCTGCAACTTGACTGCGTGCTGTTAACTCAAGCTCTTTTTCATTTTGGTTGTTTTGCTCGTAATCTAGGTTTAATAAGAGCCGATTAAACAGACTTAGATTTGTACCAAAAGCAACGTGTTGTAAGTCGTCATCTGCTCTTTTTTGCCCCAGTGCAGCTGTGTAAATAGAGACGTTATCAGTAACTCCTTGCTCAAATCGCCCAGCAACTTGCCAACCTGCATTATTAAAGTTGCTGTTACCGAGTAACTTTTTGCCTTGCTCTGACACAGACAGTTCGTAAAATCCTTCACCTTGATCTAATTGATTACCATCAACAAAGTAGTACTCAGTTTTACGCTCAACTTGTCCTTGAGGGCCATAAAAAATCAGCTCAAAATTATTTTCACCGTAATATAAATCTACATTTTCAAAAACATAACGCCCATCTGCTAAGCTTAGTTGTTGCGCAATTAATACTCCGTTGCGATAAAGCTCAGCATCCCACCCTAACTGAATGGCGCCACTTAAATTAATACGATTGTTATCAAATTGCTGGTTGAGATCACGATTAGAAAACTTAAATCCGCGCCCGTATTGGCTGTTATAACGACTCCCTACTTGAGTTGCGATAACGTCGCCAAACTCAACTTCACTCGCACCTAAAACACCGAGCAAACTGCTTTGTGAATCTTGCCTAGTAAAAGTTAAACGTGAGTCTGTTAATAAATCACCCTCGCGGCCAGATAAAAAGTACTCTGCTGATAGATAGGCAAAATCTTGAGCACCTAATAATGAATATCGGGTTCTATTTTGGTTTTTATCTGCGCTGTAATTTAATTGCAGGTCAGCCACGGGCGCTGAAATGGCTTGATATGGACTGGCTTTCCAAGGCAATGTGGGTTCTGACTTTTGTTTGGTTTTATTAAGAGTTCTCCCCTTGCGCTGACGCTGAAGTTCAAGTGGAAGTGGTTCATCTGTGTTTAGGTGTACTTCTAAGTCAGCGTAATCAACATTAAATCTAATACCAAATGCATAGTTTAAAACGTCAATTTCAATATAAATATCATCATCAATACTGATATCGGTGTCAGTTAATTGCAAAACACCATGTTCTGTAATTAATGTGTTATCAGACAATTCAAAAGTTTGTTGATTGGCGTACCAGCCTTTTGCTGAGCTTGTTGGTAAATCTATATCTATTGCAAATTGAAGAATATCTGCAAATCCCGATAAACCTAATTGCACATTTTTGTCACTTTTGAGCGCAAAAACTTCACCCAAATAATGGCCATTTAAATAAAGTGAAAATAGTAAAAACTCACCTGTAGCAATTCGCTGTTGCGATTCAACAGAAACTTGTGTTTGAGGTGTTTCTTGAAGGTTAGCTGTTGCAAGTTTACTTTGAATTAATTGCAGTGTATCAAGCGCATCATTCGCTGTTGGCGCAGTTTTACTTGATACGCTAATACTTAGGCACAAAAAAAACCACAGTAGTAATCTGCTCACCCTATTTTGTGTTTTCATTCACGCTTATAATTGCAACATGTTAGCTGTTATAGGAAACGTATGCTCGGCAAAGGTGACATCTGAGTATTCATCTGCCCCTGTATATTTGAATTCAATAACTCCTGGTTGAGTAATTACTTTATCGCTAAACAAGCTTAAAGTGACATCTGCACTATCTACATCTGAATAAATACTTAAATTACCAATCTCAGCTATTTTCTCTGCAGAACTATTTGCATCGCTTTTAAAATATGCGCTTAACTTTCCATAACTACTAAATCCAGTATTGCGGTTAACTTTTAATTTAAATTGCATGCGTTGATTATCTGGATTTGTAATAACTTTTGCATGTTCAATAGTCACTTTGGGTACTTCTGCACTTTCACGCAGCACCACAGGAATACTGTAACTCATGATCATATTTATTTTTATCGAGCTATTAGTTTTGCTGTTTTCGTTGGGTAACGCTTGAAACAATAAGTGTGAACGGTACTCGCCAGGTGCCAAATCTTTGGGCTTCCTAATTGCAATTTTAACTGTTTGCTTTTCACCAGGTGCTAACCTCATTTGCTTTGGCGATAGCCTAGTCATTGGGCTCAAACTAGTGGCAGTCGCTTCAGGTAAGGTAATATAGCCGCCGGTTGGCGTAGATTGTTTTTCACTCCAAACTACCCGGTATGTTTTGTATTCTTTGCCTGTATTAATTACGCTTACTTTAGCGGTACGCTGGCGTTCATCAAAACTAATACGGGTTGGAGAAATTAGCAGGTCGGCAATTACGTTTTGACTTAAAAATAAAAAACTGAAAACCAACATAAACGTTAACTTGTTGAACATTATAATCCTTAGTAGTCCACGGAAATTTCAAGATTTGTAGGAGATGAGTAGTTACCATCTGAATATTGTTTAGTGCTTGTGTTTATTTCAAGCTTGCCACCAATCAGTACACCAACTTCGCCGAATTCATCGCCAAAACCGTACTTTGGAAAGCCATTTAAACTCACTTTAAAATCGGCGCTACTGCTTCCTTGCGTATCGTGTTGAAGGGTAACAGGCGCAACTAAATTCATTGTTACACGGGTGCCTGTTGGAATACCCGTTAATATAAGCTCTGCTGGACGGCCATCTCTTAAAACATAAATATCACCTGTGGTATTTATGGTGCCGTCATCTTTGATTATTACAGAGCCGAACTGTTCACTTTTTAAAACAACTAAAGTGCCAAAATCAAGCGCTTGCTGCTCTATACTGGCCGATTTTACTAATAGCGGACATAACGCTAAAAACAACGTCAATATAGGGCAAAAGCGCATAATAAACTTAGCGGCCTAAATTAATAAGCAACTTCAATCTGAAAGTTACCCGTGTAATCCGTATCGCGGTAAGCTTCACTAGAAACAATCCCTGCGGTAGACAGAGTGGCACCTATATTAAACTCAACACTACCATCAGCATCAGCTGTTAAGTTAGGGTTTCCTTCTGTATAAGGTGTATTAGCATTTGGACCACTGGTAATAAAGTATGTCCAACTGCCAACAGTGAAGTTTGGTTCATTTAAACCCTGACCATCAGAATCGAGTACTGTTGCTGTTGGATCTGTGATGGTTAAGCGAGCATTAGGTACTACATCTGATACAGTGAAAGAAGCTGGTGAACCCTGCCCAATTATAGAAATAATCGCTGGAGAATTATCAGTTCTTGACGATACAGGGCTTGCATCTGGATCTGGGTCAATAACTAAAGTTGCTTGATTAGTACCTGCCGGATCTGCAACCGCACGAATAATACCAAAATCTAAATCATTACCTTTAGTCAAAACAACTGTATTTTGTACTTTAACCGTCGCACTAAAGCTCTCGCTTGTAGCATAAACACCAAAAGAACTTGCGGCTACGGCAACTGCAAGTAAGGTAGAAGATAATTTCATACTAAATCCTTATAAAAGACGGGACATTACCCTATGTTGTCCCTATCATAATTATTATCGACACCAAGGACAAATACTTTACGCTTAATTACTGAAAGAAAAGATAAAGCGCACTTTATTCAAATAGGTTGGCCCACAAATGGCGCACTTAAACACTTTTGTCCCATGCTTTTTGCAATTAAGCAAAAAGTATTAGCTTCAGTATAATCTTGAAAAGGGCCTACGCGTAAGCCATACAAGGTAACGCCTTTGTTCTCACGCTCAGTCATTAAAAAGTCTAGCTGTTTAAACGCATGAGGGTATTCTTTGTGTAATCTAACAATTTGTAACTTAACCAGCTCTGGTTTTAAATATAGCCCTAGCTGCGCTCCTGCCAGAGAATCTGACTGAGTTCCCAACATAGCGTCAGATTCAGCAACAGCCATATTTTTATCCGTTTTAGTGGCCTGATTACCATAAAGCACATCCTCCCGCTCTGAACGAAGTTCTGACGGACCTTGTGCTAATTGAGAGTTTGACGACAACGCCATAATCAGTAGTTTAAGATCATTTTCCATGTTTGCAAGTCGATTAATACTGTCTTGCTGTTGCTGCCACTGCGCAACATATTCTTTAACTTGCTGATCAGAGATGAGTGATGAAGAATCATCAACCTTGCGGCTTTCATTCATGGCGCAACCAGCCATCAGCACAGCTGACATCAAAGTAAGCCAAATTCGAAGTGTAATATGCATTTTTAGCGCTTTATTTAAAAAGTAATAAGGTAATTAAGCAAAGTAGATGCCAATATATTATTGTAACTGAGGTCATGATTTTATGAGGGTTAAAATAAAAAAGTGCCATGTTGGCACTTTTAAATGTATGTCTCTATCAGTGAGGTTTATTTAACTAGGCCTTTGATAAAAGACCCTAAATCATCTTTAAACTCATCTCTTCGTAGAGCAAATTCAATGATTGCTTTTAAGTAACCTAATTTACTACCACAATCATGGCTGCGCCCTTTAATGGCGTAAGCTGCAACAGCTTCTTTTTCCATTAGCATGGCAATGGCGTCAGTTAATTGAATTTCATCACCCGCACCAGCAGGCGTTTTTGCTAGTAATGGCCAAATATTTTTACTTAAAACATAGCGCCCAACAACCGCAAGGTTAGAAGGTGCAGTTTCAACTGGTGGCTTTTCAACCATATTAGTAATAGAAGCACTTTGACCTTGCGTGATTTTTTCACCACCTAAATCGACAACACCAAACTTATCAACATCTTGCATTGGGACTTGCTCAACCATAATTTGGCTTTCACCCGTTTGCTCAAAATGCGTGATCATTTCAGCTAAGTTGTCTTTTTTAAGGTCACTCTCATGATCGTCAATAATTACATCGGGTAAAATAACCACAAATGGCTCATCACCAATAATCGGTGCTGCGCAGTTAATCGCATGGCCTAGACCCTTTGCTTCACCTTGACGTACTTGAATAATAGTAACGTCTTTCGGGCAAATCGATTGCACCTCGGCTAATAATTGCCGCTTTACACGTTTTTCAAGGGTCGCTTCTAATTCAAAACTAGTGTCGAAATGGTTTTCAATTGAGTTTTTACTAGAGTGAGTCACTAAAACAATTTCTTTAATACCCGCAGCAATGGCTTCACCTACCACATACTGAATTAATGGTCGATCTACAATCGGTAGCATTTCTTTCGGTATTGCCTTAGTTGCAGGCAACATACGCGTGCCTAAACCTGCAACTGGTATAACTGCTTTCATTTAATTCTCCTTAAATGGGTATTAATGGCCCTACACTGAAAAAGGGTATTTAATCGCGTCATGGCATTGGTAGCCTATAACTTCAAAATCATCCCGTGTGACCCATGTTTCAATGTCTTCTAATGTTTTAATTTCTGGATTGATACGCAACTGAGGTGACTCAAATGGTTCACGCTTTAATTGTACATCACGCATTAATTCTAGTTGATTTTCATAGATATGCGCATTTACAATTTTATGGTATGCCTTACCCGGTTTGTGGCCGGTAATTTGCGCCACTAAGGCAAGCAATACAAAACACTGAATTTGATTAAAATTCAAACCAATCGGAACATCACAACTGCGTTGATACGATGTTAAAGATAACGTATCGCCTAACAGTGAAAATGTATGTGTGTGCATACATGGGCGTAAGCAACCTAGGTCAAACTCACCTGGATTGTAAAAAGTGATGATTTCACCTCTGTCATCGACCCCATTTGTTAGGTTATCAATCACTTTTTTAAGCTGATCTAACGGTGTACCATCGGGGCGTTGCCAATGCCTCCCTTGAACGCCGTATACCCGCCCCATGTCGTCTTCACCTTGTCGATTGGGGTTATTCAGCCATGCTTGATTTTCATTTGCATTTGCATCCCACGTCATACAACCAATTTCACGAAACTGTGCTGCACTGCTGTAACCGCGAAGGTAACCTAGCAACTCAGCAATAGCCGCTTTATAATAGCTTTTACGGGTTGTGATCATTGGGAACTTATTGTTAGCAACATCGTACTCAAGATCTGCATTTATCACGGTTAGGCAACGCGTGCCTGTACGTTTGTTTTCAACCCAAACACCTTCATCAACAATGCGCTGACATAACTCTAAATATTGTTTCATTATTCGCTCTTTTTAAGCTTTACTAGCAGCTGACAGTTGCGGTTTTTTGTATGCCCATATTATCAAACCTAAGCCACCAATAACCATCGGTAACGATAAAATTTGCCCCATTGAGATAAAGCCGCCAAACAAGCCTAAATGGGCATCTGGCTCTCTAAAGTATTCAATGGCAAAACGGAATACACCGTAACCTAATAAAAACAAACCGCCTACACTACCCGCTGGACGTGGCTTTTTAGTGAATACATATAAAATAATAAACAGCACTAAGCCTTCAAAAAACGCTTCATAAAGTTGCGAGGGGTGACGAGCAAGCGGCCCACCTGAAGGAAATACAACCGCCCAAGGTACATCAGTGGTGCGACCCCACAGCTCACCGTTTATAAAGTTACCAATACGCCCAGCTAATAAGCCTACTGGTACAAGCGGCGCTACAAAATCACCTACAGCGAGAAGTTGTTTTTTACGAGTCCATGCGAAAATACAAATTGCGGTGATAACACCTAATGTACCACCATGGAACGACATACCACCCTGATCTATTCTAAATAAATAAAATGGATTTTCTAAAAAGTAGCTAAATTGATAAAACAGCACATAACCTACTCGCCCACCTAATATGACCCCGAGCATGCCATAAAAAAGTAAGTCACTGACTTCGTCTTTTGACCAACCTGAGTTGGGTTTAGCTGCTTGGCGATTTGCCCACCACATAGCAAAAGCAAACCCTATTAAATACATCAACCCGTACCAACGTACGCTTAGTGGACCAACCGAAAATATAACGGGATCTATTTGTGGAAATTCTAGAGCCATAAAAATTAAACCTTAACTAAACACCATTTGAAGTGCGATGATAACCAATAATACTGCAAACGCTTTTTTTATCGTTGCAACGGGTAAATAATGTGTCGCTTTTGCACCAATCGGCGCCATAAACCAAGACGTTATGACAATCCCTAACAATGCAGGTAAATAAACAAATCCAGCAAAGCCATGCGCTAAGTCAGTCACCTTCCAGCCAGCCGATATATAGCCAACCGAACCAAACAAAGCGATAACAATACCACAGGCAGCAGCACAGCCGATTGCTTTTTTAATATCAACAGAAAAATAATTCAACAAAGGAACAATTAGCGCACCACCACCAATACCAATTAAGCCCGACAAACCGCCCATTATTGCGCTAAAAGTACCAATAACGGGACCTTTAGGCATCGCTTTGCCGCTGGTTGCTTGTTTACGTGTCGATAGCACCATACGAGCGGCAATAAATACGACACTGGTTGCAAATACTGCCCGTAATAATTGTTCTGGAATAAAGCTCGCAGCAAAACCACTTAACAAAGCACCTAACCCGACCCCACCCATAACCCAAGGCGCAATCTCCCAAGGTACATTATTATTTTTATGATGAGCGAGTGCTGAAGATGTCGACGTAAATAAGATTGAAGCCAAAGAAGTGGCTATTGCAATAACAAGTACATGATCAGCATCTGCTACATCAAACTTTACCAGCAAACTACTCAGCACGGGCACAATGATCAAGCCACCGCCTATGCCAAGTAAACCTGCTAAAAACCCGACAATACTGCCTAGTACTGCACAGCTTGCGATCAAGACAACTAAATCATGCATAGCACACTCTTATAAATAAATCGTTATATGCATATACTAATCCATTATATCTCGGGATCACAGCTTAAATTAACGCTTTTATCAACCATGACTTGGGGTATAAAAAAGCTTACCGAGCTTGTGCTCAATCATAAAATTGCGCGTTAAACGCAACACTTGTTTTGCGGTAGACTGAGCTAAACACTCGGCCAATAATACTTCCATATCACTCATTTTTAAGCGTCTTAGCACCCACTTTACTTTACTGATAGAAAAGTGATTCATACTCAGTTGTCGATAACCCATCGCAATCAGTAAAATTGCGCCCTCTGGGTCGCCGCCAAGCTCGCCACATAAGCTTAAAGATAAGTCATAGTGTTGGCATTCTTGAGCGACTTTTTGTAGCACACGTAAAACGCCAGGATGATATGGATTAAATAAATCTGCGACCCGCGCATTTGAACGGTCAACTGCCAATAAGTATTGCGTTAAGTCGTTACTGCCCACTGAACAAAAATCAACTTTCTTAGACCATTCTGCCAGCATAAATATGCTTGAAGGTACTTCTAGCATTACACCAACTTGCGGCCGTTCAATCACTTTATTTGGCAGTTGCTCTTCTAGTTCAAAATACGCTTGCGATAGTAAAGCCAATGATTCATCTACTTCTTCTGTACCGCTGATCATTGGTAGCATAATTTTTAGATTGCCCAAGCCTATATTCGCTTTAATCATCGCCTTTAATTGATCTAAAAATAACTCTGGATGATCTAGCGTGACGCGAATGCCACGCCAGCCTAAAAATGGGTTATCTTCTGTAATGTCAAAATAATCTAAAACCTTATCACCACCAATATCCAACGTGCGCATCACAACTGGCGCAGGATGATAACTTTCTAATACCTGCCGATACCATTTTTCTTGATCTACCTGAGAGGGAAATTGGCCTTTTTGCATAAACCATGCCTCTGTTCGGTATAAACCTACACCATCACAAAGGGCTGTGCTGACACTTTCGGTATTAAGGTCCAAACCTGCATTGAGTAACAAGCTAACTTGCTGCCCATCCAAGGTAACAGCTTCGCAATCTTGCTCAGCAACAAACTTATCATTGAGTATTGTTTCTTGGTATTTCAGTTGCAGGTATTCATCTTGCAAAATTTGTGAGGGGGAAATATATAAACGCCCGGAATACGCGTCCAATATCATTTTTTTACCATCGAATTGCAGTAAAGGTAGGTCTTCTATACCCCAAATTGCAGGGATCCCCATAGCCCGAGTCAAAATCGAGGCATGACTGTTTGCTGAGCCATTTACACTAACTACACCCACTAAGTGCCCCTTTGGCACTTCTGCTAACATAGCGGGTGTTACAGTATTTGCGATAAGAACGGTGTCTTTTGGATAAGGCTTTACTGCATGTTCAGTCTTGACCAAGTGGTGAAGCACTCGTAAACCAATATCTTTTACATCAACTGCACGCTCTTTAATGTAAGGGTCTTGCATTGCATTAAATTGTGCAATTAATTTTTCAATTACAATTTTAAGTGAACTTTTAGCACACCAACCTTGTTGCAATTGCGTTTCAACATTTTGCCCTAAGCTCTTTGCATCAAGCAGCTGTTGGTATACATCAAATACAGCCAAAGCCTCTTTGGGTATCGAGTCACTGAGTGTCGTTGATAGCGTATTAAACTCGTGTCGTGTTGCTGCAACAGCTTGACTAAACAAGCGTTGTTGCAATGCCTGGTTAGGGTCTTTTTTAAGCTCAATAGATGTAAAATCAAGCTTGGGAATTACAACAAAAGCTTGGCCTATCGCAATCCCAGGGGCGCTCGACACCCCTTTTAATACAGAGGTTTGGTGGGACGACTCATCTTGGCGTAACACTTCTTTTATTTCTGCATGGGCAAGCTGAGATGCTAACTGAGCAGATAAAGTAATTAAAAATGACTCTTCATCTTGGCTAAATACACGCGCAATTTTTTGCTGAACAACTATTACACCCAGCACTTTTTTTTGATGGACAACAGGTACCGATAAAAAAGCATTATAGCTTTCTTCGTTAACTTCTGGTGAGGATTTAAAGCGAGGGTGTGATTTTGCATAGGCAATGTTTATGGGTTCTTCTCGCTGTGCGACTAAACCAACAAGGCCTTCAGTAAAACCAATTCTAAACGTACCAACAGCAGTGGGGTTTAATCCCTGTGTTGCCATTAAAACGAAATTGTCTTGGCTGTAATCTGCAAAGTAAATTGAGCAACACTCAGTTTGCATGGCGTCTTTGACCATGTTTACAAAACACGCTAAAGCACTGTCCAAACACGCCTGTTGCGAAACAGACTCTGCAATAGCCCTAAGTGTTGCCAGCATAGCTTTCCTTATCTACCTTTGTGTCGCCATGAATCTTTTGATTGTTCACGCTTATTAAAAGGCATCGCAAATGGTGCAAACTCTTTCATGACACGACGATATACATCGCGTTTAAACGATACAACTTGCCTAACCGGATACCAATAACTTACCCAGCGCCAATCGTCGAACTCCGGGTGATGTGTTTTAAGTAAGTCTACTTCTTCATCTTTACAACGAAGTTTCAGTAAAAACCATTTTTGTTTTTGCCCAATACATACCGGACTCGAGTCGCGGCGGATTAAACGTTTGGGTAATTTATAGCGTAACCAATGTTTAGAACTTGCAACAATTTCTACATCTTCTGGGCGCAAGCCTACTTCTTCGTGTAATTCACGGTACATTGTTTGTTCTGCGCTTTCACCACTGTCAACACCCCCTTGCGGAAACTGCCACGAATGCTGACCATAGCGTCGAGCCCAAAAAACTTGTCCCTGATTATTGCAAATTACAATTCCGACATTGGCACGAAAACCTTCGGCATCAATCACCTTAGTGCCTCATTTGTAAGTCGATTTTTAATGATTGTTCCACATTAGCTGCAATACGGCAAACACTATTATAACCAAGCACACTATCGGTATAGATTTGAGGACCAATGTAGTGCAATAATTAACCATACATTCAAGTGCAATGTTATTTTTAATAAATATGGATAATACTTCAGCTATTTTACTCATCTTACTCACAGCTTGTGCATAACTTTAATTTATAGAGGTTATTTTGCAAACAAATCCACAATAGGCGATCTAATAAAACGCCTTTTCCACAGATTCTGTGGATAACATTGTTCATATATCTGTATTTATCCTAGTTAGCGTTTGATATGTACTACTTTAAAATCTGATAAAGAAAACAAAAAATATAATAATCATAAACTTAAGTAGAAAAAATTTGGCTTTAAAGCTCCAAAAAAGTTACCCACTAGAGCTTGAGCAAAAAACACCCAAACACAAGGATATTCACTCACAATCACATTTGCTATCATGCAATGTGAATTAAAACAATAGAACAATCCCCTTATGCGAGCTGTAAAACCTCAGTCAATCAATGAATTAATGCAACGTGTAAATACTATCGCGGGCATGACATTAGGCCAATTAGCACAACAGTATCAATTTAAAACACCGGATGATTTATTGCGAGAAAAAGGCTGGACTGGCCAACTCATTGAGTATGTACTTGGTGCAACGGCGGGCTCTAAACCGACACCTGATTTTGAAGAGCTGGGGGTAGAACTTAAAACACTGCCGATTTCTTTTAAAGGAAAACCCCTTGAAACCACGTTTGTATCTGTAACTCCTTTACTCAATGTTACAGGAATGACATGGCTACAAAGTCATGTGCGCCAAAAACTAAACCATGTTTTATGGCTACCTATCTTAGGCGAACGCGATGTTATTCCATTTGATAGAGTAATAGGTAGTGGTTTTCTGTGGCAGCCTAGTGCTGAGCAAGATGCGCAATTACAACGTGATTGGGAAGAGCAAATGGAATTAATTGCATTAGGTCGCATTGATGAAATATCGGGTCATTTAGGTGACGTGATGCAAATACGCCCTAAAGCAGCCAATAGTCGGATTGTGACCGATGCTATTGGCCCTAATGGTAAAATAATTAAAACTTTGCCCCGCGGCTTTTATTTAAAAACCAACTTTACCGGCGAGATTTTAAGGCGACAGTTTCAGCTATAGAAAAATAAAAAGCGCGATTTAAATCAAACCTATAAAACAAAAATCCCCGCATGAGCGAGGATTTTTTAAAAGTTTCAATCAGATGCTAAAGCATTACTGACCTTTAACTTCTTTTAAACCATTGTACGGTGCTTTAGCGCCTAACTGCTCTTCAATGCGAAGCAATTGGTTGTACTTAGCAACACGGTCAGATCGGCTCAGCGAACCTGTTTTGATTTGACCTGCAGCAGTACCAACAGCAAGATCAGCAATTGTTGCATCTTCTGTTTCACCAGAACGGTGAGAGATAACCACTGTAAAGCCTGCATCTTTAGCCATTTTGATTGCTGCTAACGTTTCAGTTAGTGAACCAATTTGGTTAAATTTGATCAAGATAGAGTTAGCAATACCGTTATCAATACCGCGCTTTAAGATCTTGGTATTTGTAACGAACAAGTCATCACCAACTAATTGAACTTTATCGCCCATTAGTTTAGTTTGGTGAGCGAAACCATCCCAATCTGACTCATCTAGGCCATCTTCAATAGAAACAATTGGGTATTGCTCAGTAAGGTCTTTTAAGAAGAAGTTAAACTCTTCAGAGGTGAACTTTTTACCTTCACCTTTAAGGTCATAGATATTTGCTTCTTTATCGTAAAACTCAGAGGCAGCACAATCAAGCGCTAACGTGATATCTTTACCAAGCTCGTAGCCTGCATTCGCAACCGCTACCTTAATTGCAGCAAGTGCCGCTTCGTTTGACTCAAGGTTTGGTGCAAAACCACCTTCATCGCCTACAGCCGTAGAATGGCCGTCGGTTTTAAGTACTTTTGCAAGGCTGTGGAATACTTCAGCACCCATGCGTAGTGCTTCACGGAAGTTAGCCGCGCCAACAGGTTGTACCATAAACTCTTGAATATCTACTGAGTTATCAGCATGCTCACCACCATTGATGATGTTCATCATTGGTAATGGCATAGAATAAACACCAGGAGTGCCGTTTAGGTCTGCAATGTGCTCATAAAGCTCTACTTTTTTAGATTGAGCAGCAGCTTTTGCTGTAGCAAGTGATACTGCTAGGATTGCATTAGCACCTAATTTTTCTTTATTTTCAGTGCCGTCTAAATCTAGCATTACTTGGTCAACAGTGCTTTGTTCTAAAGCGTTTTGGCCTTCTAATGCGCTATTAATTTCGTTATTAATATAACCAACTGCAGTTAAAACACCTTTACCTAAGTAACGTGCTTTATCACCATCACGTAATTCTAGTGCTTCGCGAGTACCTGTTGATGCACCTGAAGGTGCAGCAGCGCGTCCCCAAGAACCGTCAGCTAAATGAACATCAGCTTCTACAGTTGGGTTACCACGCGAATCCATAATTTCGCGACCAATCACTTTTACGATATTTGACATCTCGATTCCTCTTTTCCCAAAATGGTGAGTTTGTCGGCTTTATTAATTTTCCTTAATACCGCCGCTTTAAAAACAAATAAGCCGTGCATATAGCACGGCTTATTCACATTACGATGACGCTTTTTGATGAGTGTGTGCAGCTGCAACAAACCCTTCAAATAGCGGGTGACCATCACGTGGTGTTGACGTGAATTCCGGGTGGAATTGCGCGGCAATAAACCAAGGGTGATCTTTATTTTCGATAATTTCGACTAGTTTCTTATCTTCTGATAAGCCAGTGAAGCTCAAGCCTGCTTGTTCAAGCTTTTCAACAAAGTTGTTATTCACTTCGTAACGGTGACGGTGACGTTCAACAATCTCATCACTGCCATACACTTCACGTACTTTCGAACCCGGTGTTAAGTGGCATTTTTGTGCGCCTAAACGCATTGTGCCACCTAAATCAGATGCTTCATCGCGTACTTCAACATTGCCATCCGCATCTAACCACTCAGTGATTAGGCCAACCACAGGCGCTGAAGACTTCGCATTGAATTCTGTTGAGTTAGCATCTAAAAGGCCAGCAACATTACGTGCATATTCAATTAATGCTACTTGCATGCCTAAACAAATACCTAGGTAAGGCACTTTATTTTCACGTGCATATTTTGCCGCTAAAATTTTACCTTCAACACCGCGACCACCAAAGCCGCCTGGTACTAAAATAGCATCAAGGTGAGCAAGCAACTCAGTACCTTTACTTTCAACATCTTGCGAATCAACATATTCAATGTTAACTGTTAAGCGGTTTTTAAGGCCTGCATGCTTAAGTGCTTCGTTAACTGATTTGTATGCATCTGGTAATTCAATATATTTACCTACCATACCAATCGTTACTTCACCCGTAGGGTTAGACTCTTGATATAATACTTGTTCCCATTCAACTAAGTCAGCTTCAGGTGCTTCTAGGTGGAAACGACGACATACAAAATGATCAAGCTCTTGAGACTTTAATAGAGCTGGTATTTTATAAATGCTGTCTACATCTGGTAACGAGATAACTGCTTTCTCTTCAACATTAGTGAAAAGTGCAATTTTAGCGCGTTCATTATTTGGTAATTTACGATCAGAACGACAAATAAGAATGTCTGGCTGAATACCAATTGAACGTAGCTCTTTAACTGAGTGTTGCGTTGGTTTGGTTTTCACTTCGCCCGCAGGGCCCAAGAATGGCACTAGCGTTAAGTGAATAAACAATGCGCGCTCACGGCCAATCTCTGTGCCTAGCTGACGAATTGCTTCTAAAAATGGTTGTGACTCAATATCACCTACCGTGCCACCAATTTCAACGATTGCCACATCATGGCCTTCAGCACCGTCATATACACGTTGCTTAATATCGTTAGTAATATGTGGAATTACCTGAATAGTTGCACCAAGGTATTCACCACGACGCTCACGACGCAGTACATCTTCATATACACGGCCTTGTGTGAAGTTGTTACGGCTTGTCATTTTGGTACGAATGAAACGCTCATAGTGACCTAAGTCAAGGTCTGTTTCTGCACCGTCTTCGGTGACAAATACTTCACCGTGTTGAATTGGGCTCATTGTGCCTGGGTCAACGTTGATGTAAGGATCCAGCTTTAGAATGGTAACATTTAGACCACGGGCCTCTAAAATAGCTGCCAATGATGCTGCTGCAATACCTTTACCCAACGAAGAAACAACCCCGCCGGTAACGAAGATAAATTTTGTACTCATGCGAACCCTAGAATATCAGGAATTAAAAGGAATATAATACCCAAACAAGTGATTTTGGAATATGTTCAAGACGGGGCGAAATTATAGCAAAAGCCTCTGTATCAATCCAGTGAAAGTTAGCAATTCTCTGCACAAAAAACACACTCCAAAGCGCTTGCTAACTAAGGCTGCTTTTTAATCGCCTCCCACGCAGCATCCATTTCTTCAAGGCTTGCAGTGTCGAGTGACTGCCCTTTGGCTTGTAAATAAGCCTGTACCTTTTGAAATCTTGATGAAAATTTATCATTTGCGCTGCGTAATAACTGTTCAGGATCTCGTTTTATATGACGTGCAACATTAACTGTCGCAAATAACAAATCGCCCACCTCTTCAGCACTATGCTCCGAGTAGGGGTCAACCGCGAGTGCTTCTTTTACTTCCTCAACCTCTTCAGCCACTTTATCTAGTGCACCGTGATAAGTGGGCCAATCAAAACCTAGCTCAGCGACACGTTGCTGAATCTTTTTTGCTTTACTTAATGCGGGTAAATTAGCAGGAATATCCTGCCACAGAGAGGGCGCTTCGTCGGTGTTTTTATCTTTGCGTTCTTGCGCTTTAATTTGCTGCCACTGCTGAGCAACTTGGGTGTCAGTTAGCGCATGCTGATCTGCAAATACATGAGGATGACGCCTGATAAGTTTGTCATTTAAAACACTGGCAACATCATCAAAATCAAACAAACCTTGCTCTTTTGCCAATTGCGCATAGAAAACAACCTGAAAAAGTAAATCACCCAGCTCGGTTTTTAGTTCTGAAAAATCACCGCGCTCAATGCAGTCAGCAACCTCATACGCTTCTTCTAACGTATGCGGCACAATAGATTTAAAATCTTGCTTTAAGTCCCAAGGACACCCGCTTTGTGGATCGCGAAGCTTTGCCATAATTGCTAATAAATTAGATAATGAGTTTTGCTCTTTCATAAATCTCTCTAGTGACTTCGCTTTGCTTGATGGACGCCTTCAATCTGATCCAGCTTTGAAAGTAAACGATTAGTACTAGACAAGTCATGTACCTCAACTTGCATTGTAAATTTAGCCAGTTGTCTGTCTTCAAGTGTTTCCATATTCATGTTCAACACGTTTACTTTTTCATTAGCAAGCACGGAGCTAATATCACGAATTAACCCCGCGCGATCTGTAGCTTCAATTTTAATACTTAGCGCGTATGAACCATTAATTTCATCTGACCAACTAACAGCAATCACGCGTTCAGGGTGTTTACTTTTTAAATTTGTAAATGAATCGCAATCACTGCGATGTACGGCAATACCGCGGCCTTGCGTAATGTAGCCAATAATCTGCTCACCCGGAACTGGGCGGCAACATTTAGCTACATGGCTCATTAAGCTGCCCACACCGTCGACCACAATGCCGTTTTTATCTCCGCTCATTTTGGTCGGGTTTTTAAAACGGATAACAGGCTCTTCGTCTGTGCGGTCAGTAATCGAATTGAGCAATTGATTTAAACGTACATCACCGGCACCAATTGCCACTAACAGATCATCAAGCTCTTTAAAGTTATAACGAGAAATTGCAGGCTCAAGCTCCTTATAGGTAAGCTCTAGTTTTTGTAGTGCAGTGTCTATGATCTCTTTACCTGCGCTTAGGTTTTTATCGCGATCGAGTTGCTTAAACCAATGATGAATCTTTGCGCGCGCACGTGATGATTTAATATAACCCAATGAGGGGTTTAACCAATCACGGCTCGGGTTTGGTTGTTTTTGCGTAAGAATTTCTACTTGATCGCCCGTGCTTAGCTGATGAGTAAACGGCACAATTTTGCCAAATACTTTAGCACCAATACACCGATGCCCTACGTTCGAATGAATGTAGTAAGCAAAGTCCAGTGGTGTCGCCCCCAGTGGTAAATCAAAAATATCGCCACGTGGGGTAAATATATAAACGCGGTCTTCAACAACTTGGTTTTTCAGTTCATCAGCTAAATCACTGCCATCAACCACTTCTTCTTGCCATTGAAGTAGTTTGCGTAACCAGCTAATTTTTTGCTCATAACCTGAGCCACGGCTCGGTAAAGCGCCTTCTTTGTACATCCAATGCGCGGCTACACCCAGCTCTGCATCTTGATGCATTGCATGGGTACGAATTTGAATTTCAACAGTTTTGCCCTCAGGGCCAAACACCACTGTATGAATAGATTGATAGCCATTTTGTTTTGGTGTTGCAACGTAGTCATCAAATTCTTTGTTTAGGTGACGCCAATTAGTATGGACAATCCCCAGTGCGCCGTAGCAATCTTGCAGCTCATCAACCACAATACGCATGGCTCGAATATCGAAAAGCTGATCGAATTCGTAATTTTTTTGCGCCATTTTTTTATAGATGCTGTAGATATGCTTAGGCCTTCCATAAACTTCAGCTTTAATACCAACTTCGGCAAGCTTTGTTTTTACTTGTTCAACCATATCAGCCATATAAGCCTCTCGGCCAAGGCGCTTATCGTCTAATTGCTTAGCAATACTTTTATATAAGTCAGGGTGCAGGTAACGAAAAGAAAGATCTTCTAGCTCCCATTTTAATTGACCTATTCCTAAACGATTAGCTAGCGGGGCAAAGATATCGGCAGTTTCTTTAGCAGCTATCACACGCTCTTCTTCAGATGAGTCTTTAAGCTCGCGAAGATGACATACCTGCTCAGCAAGCTTAATCACCACTGCACGCACATCTTCAACCATGGCTAATAACATGCGGCGAATATTATCGACTTGTACAGTGCCATTGCCTTGATGAGCTAAAGTACTAATGGTCGCCATTTGCGAAACACCCGTAAGCAACACCCCAACATGACTACCCATTACTTCAGTTACTTTTTCAATGCATACTAAATCGTCTAGAAAATAGGGAGCAATGTAAGCGGTTGCTAAAGTTTCAGAGTCCAGATTCATTTCGACCAATATTTCAACCATTTCCATGGCCATGATCTGTTGGTGTTGATCAGGCAGAGCCGCGCACAAAGTGTTGGCTTTGATCAGTAACTCGCGCTTATCTTTCGTTAACGCGAGTAACTCAAGTCGGGTGCTAAAATCTGCTGACTTATCCTGCTGATGTGATTGCCGTGTAGCTACCATGTTGCGCTCTATCTCCTTTGAAATAATGCCATTGTTTCAATATGCCCAGTGTGGGGAAACATATTCATTAGCCCTATTTTTTCAAGTGAAAAACCCGCTTGCGAAATAATTGCACTGTCACGGGCTAAGGTCACAGGGTCGCAAGAGACGTACAAAATTGTTTTAAATTGCTTAAGCGGCAGTTGTTCCAAAATAGCCATAGCACCAGTTCGAGAAGGGTCTAGTAATAAAACATCTAATGCTTTACTAAACCCCGGTGCTTGCTCTATTGATTGTGTTAAATCAAAGCAATGAAATTGTGCATTCGCTATTTGATTAGTTTGCGCATTTTGCCGTGCCATTGCAACCGCCGATGACACTCCTTCTATACCAATTACATTTTTTGCACATTTAGCCACCACTAAAGAGAAGTTACCAATCCCGCAAAACAGGTCTAGTACTTGTTCGTTCCCACTTAAGCTAAGCCAGTCAACAGCTTGGGCTAACATAGCTTGGTTAACTTTAGCATTAACTTGAATAAAATTAGCTAAGCCAAATTCAAATTTTAAATGCTGCTCTGGTAGCTGATAAAATGGCGTTGCTAGATGGTCATGCTCAATTACATCACTTTGGTCTTGAAAAATAATTTGCCACTGCAAGGTCGCACCAAGTTCAATAATTGCCTGTTTAAGAGATTCACTAACCGCTTTAGTATGGCGCAAAATAACAAAGTTTTGCTCATCTGCTTGGCATAATTGAATGTGACTAACGCTACGTAGCTCATTATATTTATTTAACAAGGTGTCAAAACGGTTGAAGACATCATCATAAACATGGCTTAAAACAGGGCATTTATTGATACTAATAATTTGTTTAGAGCCCTTTGCTCTATAACCTACGCGCATTTTTTTTGCGTTTTTGTCATACATTACAGCCAAGCGCGCACTTCGGCGGTAATGCTTTGCCTCACTTAATAATGGCGACTGCCACGCCATATTTTTTAGTTTTGCAAACTTAGCGAACAACTGACTCACTGCAACCTGTTTCTCAACCAATTGCTGATCCAACCGTAAATGCTGTAACTGACACCCGCCACATTGCTCATAATGCTCACAAAAAGGGGCAACTCTGGCATCACTTTGTTGCTCTACTTTGATTGTTTTTGCTGCGCAGTGGCGAGATTTATCCTCTGTTAATTTTGCTTTTACGACTTCGTTGCTCAATGCGCCGCTGACAAAGCATACTTTATTGTTATACTTAGCAATGCCTCGCCCTTGATGATCCATGCCAGTGATAGTTAATGAAACAGGCTGCCCTGAGAGGGTCTTTTTTTTTACTTGGAAAAACTGTGCCATCGGGCAACACCTTAAATATTGATTGTATCGGCAAGATTGATTACTCACCTATAAGTATATACTCTTAGTAAACTAATAATGATAACAACATTTACTTATGACTAAACTTGGTTTGCGCGACTCAGTTTTAGCGCTCACATTAATTCCCACAGTTCTAATTGGACTTCTACTCGGTGGCTATTTTACAATAAATCGTTACTTTGAGCTTGATAAAATATTATATCAGCAAGGCTCAATGATTTCGGAGCCCTTATCGATTGCAGTAGAGCAACCTTTATTGGCAAAAAATAAACAACAACTCAATAGACTAATTAGTCATGCCCACAATAAGCACTCGCCTGCGATAAAAACCATTGCAATTTTTGACGCAAACAAACAGCTCATTCTAACCAGTAATTACCACCGCGATTTTGATGAGCAGGTAGATAAGTCTCAATTACGAGCAGATAATAAAACGAAGCAGCAAGAAAGCGACGGTTTTATCCTATTTTACACGCCGATAGTAAACCTCTCAACGCCCGAGGCTCGTTGGAGTGATTCAGCGTTCCAAACCACTTTAGGCACAATTGTTGTTCAACTTAATAAAGACCCTGCAATCATCGGACAACAAAGAGCACTATTAATCAGTGGGATTGTAATCATATTTGCACTATTGCTTGCTGCTATTTTGGCGATTCGTTTAAGTAGAATGTTCATAACACCACTCAATAAACTAGTTATTGCAAGTGATCGATTGATAGAGGGAAAACGAGATACCGGCTTAAACACACCAATGATGGGTGAGTTTGAGCAACTTCGTCTGGGTTTAAACACCATTTCTGACACTATGGTGGTGCAAAGAGACGAAATGCAAAAGCATATCGATCAGGCAACCAGTGATTTGCGTGAATCGTTAGAAATGTATGAAACACAAAATATTCAGCTCAATATTGCCAAAACTGATGCACAGGACGCTAACCGTGTAAAATCAGATTTCTTAGCGAAAATGAGTCATGAACTACGCACCCCACTCAATGGTGTTATTGGGTTTACACGACAACTTCATAAAACCCCTTTAAACAAACACCAAAAAGACTACCTCGATACCATTGAACTATCTGCCAATAGTTTGATGACAATCATTAGTGATATTTTAGACTTTTCTAAACTTGAAGCGGGTGCCATGGAGCTGGAGTCAATCCAATTTCAATTACGCGACAACATCAATGAAGTGCTTACATTACTTGCACCAAGTGCGGATGAGAAACAACTAGAACTCTCCATTTATATAAATTCACAAGTACCTGACAATATTACTGGCGATCCAACCCGCTTTAAGCAAGTACTTATTAACCTCATAAGCAACGCAATTAAGTTTACGGAAAAAGGCGCCATCAAAATTGATGTTGGTCATCGCCTTTTAGATGAAGAGCGCACTTCTATTCTAGTGTCAGTGACTGATACTGGGGTTGGTATCCCGATGGACAAACAAGATGCACTGTTCACACCATTTGGCCAGGCAGATTCGAGCATTACGCGTAAATTTGGTGGTACTGGACTTGGGCTTATTATTACAAAACATATTGTTGAGGCCATGGGTGGGCGTATTACTCTTAACTCGGCACCGGGTCATGGCACATGTTTCACTTTTAACGGTGTATTTAGCCTGCCTAGTCATAATGTTACAAATGACTTACCAAGTAAGTCGCTTGCCAATAAGCGCATATTATACCTAGAGCCGCATGAACATACCCATCATGCAGTCTCTTCATTACTTAAGGAATGGCAAACACAAGTAACCGGCTGCTTTGATGAAGAAAGCTTTTTTGACGAAATCAAAAAAGATTTTAACTACGATATTTGTATTATTGGTCATGTTGCCGCCGTAGATGAAATGCAGCGTTTAAAAAGCTACATAAAAGCAGCGCGTGAGTCTACGGATTACTTATACCTGATGCTAAATACTGTATCGCACAGCATGCGTGAATCTTACATAGGCAGTGGTGCAGATGCGTGTTTAAGTAAACCACTTAATCACCGCAAGCTATGTGAAGTGCTAGCTGCCCCTTATCGACTTGATCACCCAGTACACAATATTGAGCAAAGTGACGATAAACTCTTACCATTAAAAGTGCTGGTTGTAGACGACAACGACGCTAACTTAAAGTTAATTTACACATTGCTTGAAGAAAAAATAGAGCTCATCGATACAGCTCATAATGGCTCGCAAGCATACAGCCTGAGCAAAAGCCATAAATACGATATTATATTTATGGATATTCAAATGCCGATTATGGATGGCATAACGGCCTGTAAACTTATTCGTGAATCATCTCTTAATGAAGATACGCCAATCATTGCAGTAACGGCTCATGCACTTGCCGGTGAGAAAGAGCAGCTAATAAAAGATGGCTTTAAAGGGTATTTAACCAAACCTATCGATGAGGATATGCTAAAACAGAGTATTAGTGAATACAGCCCTAAATCACCACTTATTCGGGATAAAAACCGTCAACAGCATGTTGTTTCAGAGCCTCCCTTTACCAGCAGTTCACTTGATTGGACCCTCGCGCTGCAACGAGCAGGTGGTAAGCATGAGCTCGCATTAGAAATGCTCAACATGTTACTACTGAGTGTGCCAGAAACATTACGCTTACTCGATGAAGCTATTCATAATCAAGACTGTGAGCATGTACTCAGTATTATTCATAAGTTCCATGGCGCATGCTGCTACACGGGTGTTCCAAAACTTAAGAAACTTGCTGAAGGACTTGAAACGGCCTTAAAAGGTGATTGCGATTTAAGCTATATTGAACCTGAGCTATTTGAGCTAAATGATGAGCTTGAAAACTTAATGACTGATGCAGGTATGGCTCAACAATAGAGCCATACCAAAGACGCTTAATTACATATCTGCGTTAATACTTTCGCTGATTTTAGACTGCTTATTTTCCAAGGTTGTTGCTGTGCAGTTAAGTCGATTGAGACCTTTGCCATATCATTAAACAAATAGTCCCCTGGCGCATTTAGACGGGTCAAATGTTTACTTAACTTCTGCTGGCAAAAAGGTCCTGTGTCACCATGTATTACTAATACAGGTTTGGCAACCGTCTTTGCAAACTCAGAAAGCGCTTCTCGGTACACTTTAAATCCATCACACTGATCCACAACCGTTTTGCTGCAGGCTGGTTGCGCCGTACCGTGAGTATATATATCGGCTTGAAACCCTATAACATATGCTTTCGCTAATGGGTCTGCGCGCGACAACCACTCAAGGTTTAATGCATCCCGTTGCTGTGCTGCCTGATTCGCTAATGCTTTATCAGTTTTTAATACTTGCCGACGGCCGTTATGAGTCCCTGCGATATGTAAGGTCATAAATTCAACCCCTGCAAGTTGCCAACGTGCATTCTCGATCATGGTTTGCTGTGTTTTGTATTTCGCTAACCTACTTGCTTGTTTTAGGTAGTCTGGCGTGTACATCAAGCGTTTAAGAAATGCTAAACGTTCAAGTTCATCAAAACGAGGCTTTAAACTATTACGGTCACAGTCAGTCCACTCATTATCGCCTGGGGTATATATAAATGGCCTACTTGTCAGCCCACTTAGTAGCTTTTTATTACTCATTAAAAGCTCATTTGTACAAGGCTCTGAGCCTGCTTTTATATCGCCTAGATGCATTAGAAATGAATGGGGTGTCTGCTGTATTTTTTTGGCTAAAATACCATTTTTGTTCAAGCTCACCTTATCCACAGAAGTGTAAGGCATATCAGCAATAACTAAAAAGTCAGTATCGGTTGCAGAGTTTAACGGTTCGCTCACCAAGGCTGGACTGTTAGATAAGACCTGCAGTACAGTTAACATTAGAAACATATTCATTCCAAAAGGCTAAAACTATGTTTTAGTTAACCACTTTATAAACATAATTAAAAGAAACGGCTTTTTCTATTATACCCAAACCACCTCAAGATACAGAATTCAGCGTTTCACAGGGGCTTAATATCAAGGCGTTACTTTGCAATAATGGCCATCCCTTTTAAGAAGGAACAACGATGAGAGTAAGTTCCTGTGAAGCGCCCAATGGGTTGGCTTAAAAGCGATTTATGCTGCGTTATCGATTTTAACAATAGAACCACTATTATTTGCAATCAATGCCTTGCCTAAATCGCTTTTAATTCCAACTGAAACTCGAATCTTGAGGTGATTTGGGTATAGTCTTGTTAAAATACATCAACAGTTAAAACCTATAGCCTAATTATGCAATTTAATACTAGCTACACACTTGATAAGCCTTACTTTTATGAGTGCTTCGATGAGTCACTTCCCTACAGCACCCAAGCTAAGCCTAAATACGGCCTTTTAATATTACTCATTAGTTTAGGGTTAATCTCAATTTATGCTTTAGAGCAGCATTATCTCGGTAACTTTATGATTGTGGCAGCTATTGTGGAATGTATTGCCTTTTACTATCGCAGGCCATGGTGGGTAACACGCCAAATGCTGAGCCGTGCATCAGGTTCAAAAGCAAAATTAACAATTGATGAAACAGGGTTTAGCAGTGAAAACCCACACAAGAGTTATCAAATTACATGGCAGCAAATTGATGATGTTATTTTTACACCTCGTGGAATTTTACTAAAAAATAAAAAAGGCATGCAATATATATCTAAAAGCATCCTCAGTGATGAAGCTATCGCTTACATAAAAAAAAGAGCCGCTAAATAGCGGCTCTTCAATATCAAATTAAATTGATTAGTTGATTAAGCATTACCCGGACTAGGGTTAGACTTTTCAGCTTGAATACGCATGTAAATTTCTTCACGATGAACTGAAACGTCTTTAGGTGCATTAACACCGATACGTACCTGATTTCCTTTAACACCTAGTACAGTGACAGTTACTTCGTCACCAATCATTAGGGTTTCACCTACTCGACGAGTTAGTATTAGCATTCTCTTGCTCCCATGTTCCAATAAATTAAAAGATTCCGCTTTCGTATCTTAAAGAAAATAAACCTTAAAAGTAAGTAAAAACTCTAAATCGATTCACTTTCTGTCAAAAAAACTTTGTGTAATGCACGAACTGCCAGCTCTAAATATTTCTCTGCGATCAAAACTGATATTTTAATCTCAGATGTTGATACAAGTTGCACCGTTATATTCTCTTGAGCTAATGCATCAAAAAATAAACTTGCCACACCTGAATGTGACTTCATACCAACACCAACTGCTGATACTTTAGCAACTGAACTGTTCCCAGAAATATCGGTACTACTAATAATATGGCGGTTATTTCGCAATACTTCAAGCGCTTGTTCAAAATCATTGGTGTGCACCGTAAAAGCATAGTCTACTTTTTCAAAGTTATGATTAACTTGATTAATCATATCTACTTCGATGCCACTCTTTGCAAAAACTTTCAAAATTGCCGCCAAGTGATGCGTACCACTTGGTACACCATCTATACGAACTAAACTCTCATCACGATTAAAAGCAATACCTGAGACTACGGATTTTTTCATATCGGTTTCTTCAAAGCTGATCAACGTTCCTTGATCGGGGTTAAAACTGGATAAAACACGAATAGGTAGATTATATTTGCCAGCCGCCTCTACACAACGAATATGCAATACTTTAGCGCCTAGACTTGCCATCTCAAGCATTTCTTCAAAAGTTACATGGCTCATTCGTCGCGCTTTAGGCTCAATACGCGGGTCCGTGGTATATACGCCATCAACATCAGTATAGATTTGGCACTCATCTGCACCAATGGCACCAGCGACTTCCACCGCAGAAGTGTCTGTTCCGCCTCTTCCTAACGTAGTAATGTTACCCTCGATATCTCTTCCTTGAAAACCGGCAATTATGGCAATGCGGTTATGTTCAAGCTCGTGCTTTAAACGAGTGGCTGCGACATCAGTAATACGCGCTTTACCAAACATATTATCGGTTTGAATATTAACTTGGTCGGCGAGTAAGCTCACCGCAGAATGACCCCGTTTTATAATAGCCATGGCAAGTAAAGCAATAGAAACTTGCTCACCAGTGGTGACTAAAACATCTAGTTCACGGCTGCTCGGGCGAGCATCGATTTGTTTTGCAAGATTGATAAGGCGATTAGTCTCTCCAGACATTGCTGAGAGCACTACCACCACTTGATGACCTTGTTGCTTGGTTTTCACAACAAGGTCGGCGACAGCTTCTATACGCTCAATAGAGCCTACCGAAGTGCCACCAAACTTTTGGACTATAAGGGCCACTTAAATTTATGCGCGCTCAGTAAGCCAAGCTGTCACACTGTCTAAGGCTGTGCTTAAGTTTTCTGGTTGTGAGCCACCAGCTTGCGCCATATCAGGGCGACCACCGCCTTTACCACCAACCTGTGAAGCCATGTGATTTACTAGCTCTCCTGCTTTAACTTTACCGGTTAGGTCTTTGGTAACACCCGCAATCAGACTGACTTTAGCACCATCAGCAACGCCAAGGGCAATAACACCTGAGCCAATCTTGTTTTTCAGGTCATCAACCATGCCACGTAAGGCTTTAGATTCAGTCCCTTCTACATTGGCAACAAGCAGTTTAATACCATTAACTTCAACAACAGAATCAAGTAACGATGCGCCAGCGGCACTGGCTAATTTATCGTTAAGCTGTGCAATTTGCTTTTCAAGACCTTTTGACTTTTCAAGTAAAGCAGTTACTTTTTCAAGTACTGATGCGCTGTCACCTTTAACAAGCGCAGCTACGTCGTTTAAGTGTTGCTCTTGCTCGCTAACGTAAGCAATCGCGTCAGCGCCTGTTACCGCTTCAATACGGCGAACACCCGCAGCTATGCCACTCTCTGATACAATTTTGAACAAACCAATATCACCAGCACGCTTAACGTGAGTACCACCACATAGCTCAATTGAGTAATCGCCAATAGTGACTACGCGTACTTCGTCATCGTATTTTTCACCAAATAGAGCCATTGCGCCTTTTGCTTTAGCGTCATCAATGGCCATAAGCTCAGTATTTAAAGCAAAGTTACGGCGTATTTCATCGTTCACTACACGTTCTATTTCACGAAGCTCATCTTTTGTTACGGCTTCAAAGTGCGAGAAGTCAAAACGTAAACGCTCAGGGTCAACTAAAGAGCCTTTTTGCGATACATGATCACCCAACAATTGGCGTAATGCTTCATGCAAAATATGTGTAGCTGTATGGTTCTTTTTAACGCGCTCACGACGCGCGTCATCAATAGTGGCTTCTACCTTATCGTTAACACCTACACGGCCAATAACAGTACCGTGATGGGCAAACGCGTTACCTAGCTTAGTGGTATTGGTAACAGCAAACTCACCACCTGCAACTTTTAATGTACCTGTGTCGCCTATTTGGCCACCAGACTCTGCATAAAAAGGTGTACGATCAAGTATCACTATCCCTTGTTGACCATCTTCAAGTACTGAAACAGACTCACCTTGGGCAAACATTTCAATGACAGTGCCACTGTAATGAGTCGCATCGTACCCTTTAAAGTCAGTGTGTTTATCAGATTTTAATTGTTGATTGTAATCTGCACCAAACTTACCTGCTTGTTGCGCAGTTTTACGTTGCACATCCATGCACTCTTGGAAACCTTGCTCATCAATCGTCATAAAGCGTTCACGAGCTACGTCAGCGGTTAAATCGGCAGGGAAACCATAGGTATCATAAAGTTTAAATACTAATTCACCAGGGATCACATCGCCATTCAAGTTCGCTAAGCTATCTTCTAAAATAGCTAAGCCACGCTCAAGCGTTTTACCAAACTGCTCTTCTTCAATACGTAATACTTTTTCGATGATTTCTTGTTGTTTTGCAAGCTCAGGGTACGCCTGACCCATTTGCTCAATTAGAGCAGCAACAAGCTTGTAGAAGAATGCACCTTGAGCACCTAGTTTATTACCATGGCGCACAGCACGACGAATAATACGGCGCAGTACATAACCACGGCCTTCATTTGAAGGCATTACACCGTCTGAGATTAAAAATGCACATGAACGGATATGATCCGCTACTACGCGCAGTGACTTATCGTCCATATCTTGCGCATTGGTTACTACCGCTGCTGCTTTAATTAGGCCTTGGAATAAATCGATTTCGTAGTTTGAGTGCACACCTTGTAAAATAGCGGCAATACGCTCAAGTCCCATACCGGTATCAACAGACTGCTTTGGTAGTGGCTCCATAGTGCCGTCGCTTTGACGGTTATATTGCATAAATACCAAGTTCCAAATCTCGATGAAACGGTCACCATCTTCTTCAGGTGAACCTGGAGGCCCACCCCAAATTTCTTCACCATGGTCATAAAATATTTCAGAACATGGACCACACGGACCTGTATCACCCATTGACCAAAAGTTATCTGCGGTATCAATACGAATGATACGCTCGCTTGGTAAGCCAATGTCTTTTGACCAATAATCAAACGCTTCTTCATCGGTGTGGTAGATAGTAACAAGTAGCTTTTCTTGCGGAAGTTTCACTATTTCAGTTAAGAACTGCCATGCAAACTTTATTGCATCTTGTTTAAAATAATCACCAAAACTAAAGTTACCTAACATTTCAAAAAATGTATGGTGACGCGCTGTATAACCTACATTTTCTAAATCGTTATGCTTACCACCGGCACGAACACAGCGTTGTGAGCTGGTTGCACGGTTATAAGGGCGGCTTTCTGCGCCTAAAAATACATCTTTAAATTGCACCATACCGGCATTATTAAATAATAACGTCGCATCGTTACCCGGGATCAGCGAGCTTGATGGAACAATTTGGTGTTGTTTAGCGGCAAAAAAGTCTAAAAACTGTTGCCTGATTTGTGCGGTAGTCATGTGCTGCATTTGAAAGTCTCACCCATTTTTACTGTGCTTGCATTGCAAAATCTATTTGTTCGTAACTGAACCCTCGATACATCAAATAGCGCGTACGCTTGGCTTTTTCTTTGTAATCGAAATCGTTCTGTGTATTTGAATACTTTTTTAAATACGCTTCCTGCGCCAGTTGAAACCAGTCTACTTCCATTGTTTCAACAATTGTACTGAGCAAGGCTCTATCAATTCCTTTCGCCATAGCTTCGCTTTGTATGCGTTTCAAGCCATGCTTTTTAGCAATATGGCGGCGCACAAACCATTCAACATAACGCTGCTCATTTATAAAATTGTGCTCTTCACACCAATCTAATAAAGCCTCGATAAATTCAGGCGTCGCCTCTTTATGCTGTAATTTCTTTGTTAATTCGCGCCGTGAATACTCTTGTCGTCCGAGTAACCAGAGCACGTAATTTTTCAGCTTTTTTTTAAGCGTGTCATCCATTTGTGTCATTAAGCGTCAAAACGCCCGGTATCATTAGACTGCGTAAGCTCTGTCGTTTCACTTTGCGCTGGTGGTACCACAGGCATAAAAATAGCTTGGTATGATACAAAAAAGCTAATGTAGCAAATTGGCATTAAAACCAACAGCGGTATAAAAGTTAAAAACGCAGATATAACAATAAATACGGCACAAATAGCACCATAAACACTTAATGCAGCGACATTATGGTAGAACACCATTAACGAGCTTTTTAACACTTCAAGAATACGTTTTTGCTGATTAAAGTAAACCAAGGGTACGGCATAGGCAAAAGCAGTAAGGTAAAACGAGATAGCGATTAAAAACAACGCTATATTAGCCATAGAAATACTGTCAATCACTTGCTGTATTGCAACATTAGGGTCAACATTCGGATCGCTCATAATAGCAACAGCTTCTGCAAATAGACCATTAGCGAGTAATGCCATTAGCACTCCAGCTGCCATTTGATAGAGCGCTAAACGAAGGAGCCCTAGGCGATTACCTTTGGCTGAGAAAGGCTTGAGTATATCTGCCAACATAATTTTGCCGCCTTGCTGTTTGGTCAACACAGCTTGATAAAAACCCGCAGTTAAAAATGGGGTTGCCAGTGCAGCAATGATTTGTAAGAAAGGCAAAAATAGCGATAACAACCCAACTATGCCGATAAATAAATGCATAAATATAAAAGTAAGCGGTTGGGTTTTAAAAATAAGCCAACCGGCTTTAAACCACTTAACACCAGCGTCAGCTTTAAATACTCGTAACTCGATTGACATACATGCTCTTAATTTAAAAACAAAACACGCCGAGTATAACTCGGCGCTGGATGGGATTACAGAGGTGAGGCCGCAAAACTACGGTTTTTTAATCTTCTTTATGTCTAACATGTGCGCGCCATGCTTTATTTTTGTTTCTAAGTAAGACTTATTGCCTGCTACACCCGCTTTAATATGAGCATGAGTGCCAATAACTGCGTCAACTTCAATACCCGCATCCTTTAAAGCATTTAGCTTTTTCGGGTTATTGGTCATTAATTTAACATGCGCCAATCCCATTGCCTCAAGCATTAACACAGCATCAGAAAAATCACGTAAATCATCTGCAAAGCCTAAATGATTATTTGCTTCATAGGTGTTCATACCTTGAGACTGCAATACATAAGCATCAATTTTATTATACAGGCCAATTCCTCGGCCTTCTTGGCGTAAATAAAGTAAAATCCCTCCTTGATTGTGCATCATTTCAATACACTCGTTGAGTTGCTCACCACAATCACAACGTGATGAATGAAACACATCACCGGTTAAACACTCTGAATGCATGCGAATAAGCGGCACTTTTTGCTCGCTATCAGCGCGATTAAACACTAAGGCTACATGCTCTTGGCCATCATTTAAGCCGCTGAACGAGATTATTTCTGCGGGGATATCACTGTTTTTTCCAACGTTAAGCTGGACTCTAGCTCTTACTTGCGCCACGACAAATCCAAATATAAAAGTAAATGCGATATAAAATGCGATATTATCACAATGAAGTGCGGATGTATGTTCACCGCATAAAGTGAAAACTATGTTGAGGCTATCACTTACAATTCAAGCATTATACCCAAGCCACCTCAAGATGCGAGTTTCAGTTGGAATTAAAAGCGATTTAGATAAGGCATTGATTGCAAGGAATAGTGGTTCTATTGTTAAAATCAATAACGCAGTATAAATCACTTTTAAACCAACCCGTTGGGCGTTTCACAGGTACTTACTCTCATCGTTGTTACTTCTTAAAAGGGATAGCCATTATTGCAAAGTAACGCCTTGATATTAAGCCCCTGTGAAACGCTGAATTCTGAATCTTGAGGTGGTTTGGGTATATACCCAAGTTAAAAGCCACAGTTAACATTTAATATCTGCATAAATGACACGTGCGTACCTATTTGGTAGTATTCACTAACACAAAGTAATAAGGATTATTATGAAGGTATCAACTTTAGTGCTGTGTTTCGGTTTAGTCTATAGTAACTATGCATTAGCTGATGACAATTTAAACGTTGAGTTTAAAAGCGCCTACCACGATTATTTGACAGCCCAGCAAGGAGGCGAAAACGCCTACCCTTTTGCTAAACAAGCCTACACTTTAGGAAAACAGCTATACGGTCCTACATCGGATAATACAGCAAATCTTGCGACTAATTTTGCAAATGAACTTAAAAACAAAAGCAAAGAGTCAAAAGCTGAGCGTTTTGATTTGTTTAAAAGTGCTTATAACATATTAGCCAAAAACCATTCTGAGAATAGTTTAATCTTGGTCGATTCGCTCACAGGTATGGCTAATAGCGCAGCAACAGCCTCTCATGCAGTGGATTTGTATGACCAAGTAATCGACCTTGCAAAGCATAACAACCAGTTTAAGTTAGCAGCTGACTTGCAGCTAGCTGCAGCCAAAGATTTTGCCTATTCACACTTCGGCAGAAAACATTTAACAGCACGAAAATACTTAAAGCAAGCGGATGAGTATTATACAGAAAATCTACCGGAAAATTCTGTAGAACGAGTTAAAGCTGATTTTTTAGTTGCCGCGTTTGCACAAGGAAAAAAGCAATATAATAAAGCTATTAAACGTTTAAACCGCATTGTAAACGTATTTGATAATGCGTTGAGCTTTGACCATCAAGCAGAACTTAGTGCACACTCTAAGCTCGTTCACCTTTATGAATTAAAAGGTCAAAGTGAAGAAGCGACCAAGCACTGCATTGCGATTGCTAAAATGGTGCCATGGAAAGAAAATCAAGAGCAAACTCCGCTCTATCGAGAAAACCCTGACTACCCTTTGAGTAAAGTTAAACAAAGGCGCAGTGGCTATGTGCAGATGGAATTTGATGTAACGCCAACAGGGTTTGTAGAAAACATCAGCGTACTAAAATCTGTTGGCGGAGTTGCGTTTGAAAAGGAGGCATTAAAAGCCATAGAAAAATGGCGCTACGCACCTAAATTTGAAGATGGCCGTGCTGTACTGGCAAAAACCAAAGTGCAACTCGATTTTAAAATACGTTAAACACCTTATTAATCAAAAATAGCCCTGTTAAGGGCTATTTTATAATGTATCGAGAATAGCCTCACTCGCCTCTTCAATTAAATCAAGTACGTGCTCAAAGCCATTTTCTCCCCCATAATAAGGATCTGGAATTTCGTCGTTCACTGAATTACCGTAACTTAAAAACAAGGCTAATTTATACTGTAAATGTGATGGGCAAAGTGCGGTTAAATCAGTTAAGTTGGATTTGTCTGCAGCTAGTATTAAATCAAAATAGTCAAAGTCATGAAGACTAACTTTACGCGACTTTATACCTTTAAAGCTATAACCACGCTTTAATCCTGCAGCCTGTGAACGCTTATCAGGTGGATTACCTGCGTGGTAGCCAATTGTGCCAGCCGAATCGACCTCTACAGCTACCTTACGCTCTGCCACTTTTGCCTTTAAAACGGCTTCTGCAGTGGGTGAGCGACAAATATTACCTAAACACACCACCAACACTTTTTTCATCGCTTCTTCCTTTAGCCTTTTAACTCAGTCAATAAGTCGTCAATTTCCGCTTTTAGTTCATTATCTGCAATTTTGTTCGCACTCACCTTGGCTTCTTCAAGGGCTTTAATTGCCTGCGGTTGTTGGCCTAATTCAACATGCATAGTTGCTAATGAGTAGCCTATTGATGACATGTAATCTTTTGCATTAATAGCTGATGCTTTCGCCAATGCTTTTTCGTATAGCGTAATTGCATCACTAAATTCGTCAGTAAAATCAGCTAACGTTTCCCACTGCACAGGGTGATCTTTATCGGTATTATCGTTTTCTATACACAGGGCTTTGAGATCATTGTAAAGCGCGTCAAATTTCTTTTGATCTTTTCTCTGTGCAGCATGAACAAGATCGCCAGCAAGATTTAGTACACGTTTATACAGCTTTGTATTCATCATTTTAAAGACCCTTTATTGTAGAAATGAAATAATAACACACTCGCCGCTTTTTATTTCCACCCTTGGAGCCAAACGTCTTGCTCTTTAAGCTGTCGCCAATCAATTAATTGAGTTCGTTTTGACATTACAGCTTCTATCTCACAATGAATTACCACACCCTCATCATCAAATTCAATGTCGGTAATTATAAAGTGTTTTTCTTTATTACTAGGTGATACTGCTGTCCACTTACTGCGTAATAACTTGCGAGGATTTATTTGGTTCATTGGCATGCCTTTGATAGTAAATTTAGTTTATACGCTTATCAGTCTTTACTCGTTTTATACAACAAAACTCTAATTACACAGCGTCTACCTTATCAAGCTTTTTTTACAAACTTAGCAGTTACCATCATTTCACCAACGCCATCCACTTTACAGTCAAGCTCATGATCTTTTGTGTCTTTAATCCAGCGAATAACAGCTTTAGTGCCAATTTTAATAACTTGAGAGCTGCCTTTTATTTTTAAGTCTTTAACCACCGTCACTTTGTCACCCTCAGCTAACAGTGTTCCATTGGCATCTTTAACTTTTATAGCATCGTCGTCGTCATTTTGTGTGGGGTCCCATTCAAACGCACATTCAGGGCAAATCAATAGAGTTTGATCTTCATAAACGTAATCAGATTGGCATTTGGGACAAGAAGGTAGAGACATAATTAGCACGCATAAATAAATTTTTGCTTATGGTAATGGCTCATCATGAGTTTGTCTATTGAGGTGCTTATACGAGATATAAACCAGCACTAAATGAATAACTTTCTATGGACCGTGTAATCCACGGAGTCAGTTTAGCGCACTATATGCATAAGCACCTTTTGATAATGCGACTAATGAGGCTTTTTAGAACCGCCACGCACTAGATCTTTGCCATTTTCATATACTTCTTGCGTTACCCAACGACCTAACAATAATTTATGAGCATCATCAAGCACAGCAATAAATGGACGTTTATTACTGTTGTTGGTTGCTAATGCCAAACCTGAAACATTCTTTAAACCTAAACCACCGCTTTCAACTAAACGGATAAATGCGTCAAGCTCTTCAAGGGTGTCAATGACATCGTTATCATTAATCATACTATTTACTCTTTAATAAATTAATGAGCATAGAATACCAGTTATAAAATATTTGATAAATGAGCGTTGCTTACTATTAAACTAAGTAGATGCGATTTTGTTAATAATCGATTTTATTTGCGCTAAACTTTTATCCATAGGATAGTAACTCTAGCCTACCAATACGCTGTAACTAAATAGGATACTCATGAAAAATGTTTTACTTGCTACTGGCTTAATCGCTTCATCGTTTAATGCTCTTGCAGCAAACTTAACAACTGAAGAACTGCGAATTGAAAGAGCCACAGCGGCTATGCCAAATGTGGTTACTGCGTTTTCTGACAACGTGGATTCGTTAAAAAAATCATGGCAAAGTGTCAGTAGTTATCAGCAAGCAACCGATTTAATTAATGGTTACGCAAAACAACTCTGGCGCCATGCTAAAACACAAATAACTCAAACAAATAGCTATGACGATCGCCAATTGTATTGGGCACGTTTACTTTCAAGTAAAGTTATCCGCTCTAATAAACCTGATTTTGCCATAACAGATGCAGAGCGTTTAGCACTTCTAACGATGCTCGAAAACGGTAGCCGTGGCCGCACAGATCTTGCCTATACAAAAAACACAGATAAAAAAATCTTACTTACAGGCTTTGACCCATTTCTACTCGATAAACACATTAATCAAAGTAACCCATCAGGTGTGGCAGCCCTATTATTAGACGGCCAAGTGATTAAATATAAAGGTATAACAGCTGAGATAAATACAGTTATGGTTCCGGTACGTTACGCCGACTTTGACCAAGGTATTATTGAACAATTACTTGCGCCTTATTACGCACTAAATAATGTGGATATGATTGTTACGGTTAGCATGGGCGGTAAAGAATTTGACTTAGAGCGCTTCCCGGGAAAACGCCGAAGCGTAACAGCGCCAGATAACGTAAACATTGTTTATGGTGGAACAGCCTCAGCCCCTAAAATTTCCAGCTTGAATGATCGACCTCTTCCAGGTGATGAATTTGTTGAATTTAGCTTACCTGTTACACAAATGCTTAAAGCCAAAGGTGCATTCAAAATAAATGATAACCATAAAGTAGTCACTCTTGAAAAAGCCTTTGAGCCTAAGTCTTTAAAAGAGCTTGAAGGCGCAATCGCTGTGAAAGGAGGCGGCGGCGGCTATTTATCCAACGAAATTTCATATCGCAGCATCCGCTTACGCAAAGAGTTGAATTCAGACATTCCAACTGGGCATATCCATACTCCACGTATTGCCCAGTTTGAGCCTAAAACTGAAGCTAAAATAGTTAAACAAATTCAGTCAATGCTTGAGCATAGCCTAACAGCTTTATAATACATATAGTGCCACTTTTCTCCTAAAATATTAAGTGGCACTATAACCTCCCCCTTTTAGCTCCTATGCACTTTACAACAAACAAAAAACATTGAATTTTATTCACCTATTCATGCTTTTAATTTATGCTTAATTAAAAGATTTTCGGCCTATTATCAATGAAACATAAATACCCTCCCCTTCACCTTCTCAGTATTTTTGAAGCTGCTGCAAGGTTAGAAAGCTTTAAAGCCGCCAGTGAGGAGCTTTTTATAACCCCTTCAGCAGTCAGTCACCAAATTAAGGCCTTAGAGTCACATTTAGGTTTTGATTTATTTCAACGTAAGAGCCGAGGAGTCGCGGTAAATAATGCTGGCAAAATATATCTACAATATATTCAAAAAGGCTTAGGCCAATTTGAGCAAGGCACAAAAAAACTACAACAACGCTTTGCATCACCTTCTCTTAAAATTTCATGTTTTACAACCTTAGCTAGCAATATGCTCATACCCCAACTCGGCGCATTCCAAGAGGCTCACCCTGACATTGAGATAAGAGTCGAAATCGGGAACAAAGTATCTGATTTACAATATGAAGATATTGATTTAGCCATTAGGTTAGGTGATGGAAACTGGCCAAACAGCATTGTTCATAAGTTGACTGACATTCAAATCTCAGCGGTATGCTCACCTAGCTTTGCAAATGAACACAAGCCACATTTACTTAAAGATATAAGCCGTTTACCATTAATCGACTTTACCTATGTAGACGACGCATGGTCATATTGGGCAAAATATGTAGGGTTAAATCTAAAAGATAGTAAACGCTCACTGAGTTTCAACGATTACGACTCGGCAATCAATGCCGCCGCACAGGGACTGGGGATGGCATTAGCGATGTTTCCAATTGAGAATATCCCATTAAGCAGAGGAGTCATTGTAACGCCGTTCCAAAATTCCATGCCTTACGCAAAATCATTATATGCGGTGTACCGCCCTGAAGACGCTGAGCGTCACGATATAAAATGTTTTCTTAATTGGTTAAAAAAGTCTGACCTCATCACCAGCAAGGGTGAATAGCATTCACTCTTAGCGTGAATATTATCCTTTTGTCAGACTTTTCATTTGTTTCTAAAATGAGCGCAATTAGAAGCAAATGGAATGATCAATCATGCTCACCAGAGTCATACTTTTCACTTATCGAGTGATAGCAATTAACATTATCTTATCGCCTATAGCATTTAACGTGGTAATACGCGGCGATGTGGTGCCTTCTTTGGTTTACATTCCCTTACTATCTTTGGCATTACTATTAGCTTGCATGTACTTGGATAGTAAGTTGGAGCAAATATTAATAGCCAAATAAAGTAGTACATCTAAATATTTAAAAGAGCCTGAAAGCGCAATCGCTGTGAACAGAGAAGTGGCTATTTCTACAACGAAATTTTATATCGCAGCGTTCATCTACGTACAGAGTTGAATTCAGACATTCCAACCGGGCATATCCATATTCCGCGTATTGCGCAGTTTGAGCCTAAAACTTAAGCTAAAATAGTTAAAAAATTCAAGCAATGCTAGAAACGAGTTTAATCGTATTATAACACTGTACCTTAAGCGGTAACTATAATAAGAAAGAGGAAAGGCGCCCCTTTCTCTTTTAAACATAAACCGAAAAAATCGAGTAAGGTCGCCAATTTACTGTATGCTTACTAACAGTATTGTTATGATTTTAAAGTGAGTTACCATGGAACGTATTTTTCAAAACAGCCGTTTTTTGTCCTTATCGCAGTACTGACAGCTGCCATTTCTGCATTTCTTGTCTATGTTTCGTGTATCAATATCGTGTTTCACCTTATCAAAGCAACAGTTTTTAATTTACCTGACTCAGCAAAAGGTGGCAAAGAGCTTATTGTAGAGCTATTAAAGGTTTTAGACTTGTTATTGATCGGTATTACACTTCAGGTCATAACAATTAGTTTATACCGCTTGTTTATAACACCTAACAGGCCGCAAAAGAGTCAGTTTCTTGCCGCTTTTCATATCGAAGACTTCCATGACTTAAAAATCACTTTAGTACAAGTGACATCCGTTGTCCTAGTTATTCTATTTTTAGAACATGCTGTAGAATTTGGCGGCACAATTGAGACACTTTATTTAGGTATCGCTGTTGCTGTTATTATTGCCGCCTCTACATTTGCTTGGCGCTCGATGAAATAAACCAGGCAGTTACACCTTAAAAAAGCCAACTTCTTTTTTAAGTGATGTTGATAAGTCACTCAAAATTTTAGTTGCCTTGTCATTTTTATTCATGGAATCGATAGTGTTTTCAGACATCGCTGCTACCTGCTCCATTGCTGTACTGAAATCGGTCACAACTTGAACCTGATCCGTCGCTGCACTTGACACTTGTTTAACAAGCTCCAACGAGTCTGTTGCTTGCATTTCAATATGTTTCAACAATTCTGTTGCTTGCATTATTTGTTTTTTACCATTTTCAACTTGAGGTTGGGTGGTCTCCATTGCAACTACGGATGCTGCAGTTTGGCTTTGTACATCATTAACCATCGACTCTATTTGTGACGTCGCCTCCCCTGTACGCTTTGCTAACTGCCTCACTTCATCCGCTACTACAGCGAAACCTCTGCCAGACTCTCCAGCTCGAGCCGCCTCAATTGCGGCATTCAGTGCGAGAAGATTCGTTTGTTCAGATATACCACTTATCACACTTGCAATGCCGCCGATTTGCTTGGTATTTTCATCTAACAACTTGATCTGGTTTACCGTTTGGTTAACCGTTGTAGCTATTTGCTCCATCTCTTGCGCCGCTGAATTTACTATTTTACGACCTTCCATAGCATTATTAGCTGTTTTTTCAGAGTTAATCTCCGTTTGAGCCGCAATATCAGCCACTCTATCAATGCTTGAACTCATATTTCCCAATTGAGAAATTGTTTCGATTGTTAACTGAGCTTGCTGTTGAGCACCGTTTAAAACAACTGTTGAGCCATCCGAAACCTCTTCAACTTTATCCTGAAGTTTATCTGAAGCATGAATAATATTTTTTGCAATACTAGTGAGTTTCGTACTCATTGTATCTAGCGAATCTAATATGCTATTTGAGTAAGGTGTTTTGAGACTTTTCGTTAAATCCCCCTCCGCCAAAACAGCAATAACTTCTTGCGCTTCATTTAGCTCTCCACCTAATGTCACCCGCAAACTGCGCTCAATTAAAAAGCCAACAGCAACAGAAAAACCTATCGCAATTGCACACAGAATCAACATAAAGTTTTGAAACGTACCCGCAACATTTCTCGCTTGGGGCGTTGCAATTTGGTTCTGCTCTTCTTGATAATCAATAAACTGGTTTATGGTGTTAAGCCATTCAATAAAGGCAGGCCTTGCTTCATTAAGCACTTTCTGATCAACCTGTTGACCAGCTTTTTTCATGTTAATAATTGTCTCAACGATGGGAAGCGTTTTGGTTTGAATATCTTCAATACGTTTAAGAACATCGCGCTCTTTAGCGGTAAATGCGACACCTTGGCGTAACATCTGCGCCATTTGTGATTCTGATTCTGCATAAAAAGATTCTAAGCTGCGGATTTCCTTTTCATACTGTGATATTCGTGCTGTGCTATCTGCTATTGCAATATCTCGTATGGCAATAGCTCTATCATGCACACTGCCTCTAAAGTTTATGGCATAGCGCTGCTTTACAGAATTTAAGTCCGTAATTTCCGCTAACGTTCTATCAATATAATTTACACGGTTTATTCCTTGTACTGTTAATAATACCAACAGCGCTAAAACAAGACCAAAACCGATAGAAAGCCTAGCTTTAATAGATAAAGATGAAAAGAAGTTCAACATAAAAACCCACTAATTAAAACCTGATTAATAGCTCAAAGGCTATTTTGAATTAGATGTACTTTTCGCAAAAGTAAAAATACATGTGACCTGCTTTTTTACGCTTTAAAACACTGCTCGACACTTACCTAAAAAAGGTAAGTCATTAAAAAAGAACAGTTTAAAACTAAACTAACAAAAAAGAGTATAGAACAAACACAAGTTTAACATTTTTTAAATAATTTTCCCGCCAACGCGCTCGATTATTGCAAAAAAAGCACCCGTTAAAATAATTCCAACCAGATACACATAAATTGTATTTTTTACGATTCTATCTAAACTTTAATTAATACACTCTAAAGAGCACTCACATGAAAGGCATAGTCTTTACCGAATTTTTAGAAATGGTCGAAAATGAATTTTCCTATGAAGTAGCTGATAAAATAATAGAAGAAAATTCACTTTCTTCCGATGGCGCCTACACCAGTGTAGGTAATTACGACAATAAAGAACTTATAATGCTCGTAACCTCTTTAGGTAATCACACAGATACCCCTGTTGATGAACTAGTCCATGCCTATGGAAAGTATTTGCTGAATCGATTTTTTGTCCTTTTCCCACACTTTTTTGATTCAGTAACTAACACATTTGATTTTCTTGACACAATCGACCGTCATGTTCATATCGAAGTAAAAAAACTATATAACGACACTGAGCTACCGAACTTTGAAACTATTCGTATCAGCCCAAAAAAAATGCAGATGATTTATCGCTCAGGTAACCCATTTGCTTGTTTAGCAGAAGGGTTAATTGAAGGAGCATGCGAGCACTTCAAAGAAAAAATAACTATCCAAAGCGATATAAAACCAGATTATCAAACAGCCACCTTCACATTAACAAAAGTAGCTTGAAATGGATGAGGAGCTTTATAAAAGGCGCATAGAGCGAGAACGTCGCGCTCGAAAAGAGGCTGAGTCTCTTTTGGAGCAAAAGTCATTTGAATTATACCAAGCGAATAAGACGCTCAAAAATGCAGCAGAAACACTTGAGCAAGAAGTCGCTGCTCGTACTAGTGCTTTAAACAAAGCAAAAGAAGAAGCCGATGCAGCAAATCGTGCAAAATCGATGTTTTTAGCGAATATGAGCCATGAGATACGCACGCCAATGAATGCAATAATTGGCATGGCTTATCTAGCATTAGATACAGATTTAAATGACAAACAATATGACTATGTCGAAAAAATCCAACAATCCGCTAAGTCATTGCTGGGTATCATCAACGACATTCTAGACTTTTCAAAAGTAGAAGCTAGTAAGCTTGAGCTCGAGAATGAAACCTTAAACGTTAATGATTTTTTAGCTAATCTTGCTAATTTAGCCAGTAGTTTGATAGAAAAAAATAATATTGAAGTGAACTTTGAGGTTGATGATGCCGTTCCCGATTTTATCATTGGCGACGCATTAAGACTTAATCAGGTTTTGCTCAATTTATTAAGTAATGCAATTAAGTTTTCTAATGGAAACAATGTAACACTCAAAATAACGGTGTTAGCTCAAAACAAAGACAGTATTGATATTAATTTTAAAGTGTTAGATCGCGGTATTGGTATGAGTAAAGAGCAAATAGAGTCTTTATTTAAACCTTTTTCACAAGCTGATGTATCGACAACTAGAAAGTTTGGTGGCACAGGGTTAGGGCTTGTTATCAGCAAGAAAATTGTTGAATTAATGGGAAGTGAAATACGTGTTGAAAGCCACATAAATAAAGGGAGTTGTTTTGGTTTTGATGTTTCTTTAGGTAAGCCGTTAAAACAAACTACAAGCGCTCACCCTATTTATAAGCACAAACGCGCACTTATTATTGAGCAGCTTGACGTGAGTGAAACTATCCTTTACGACATGCTAAATAAATTAAACATCACCACAGATACAATCAGTTTTCACGATAAAAAACTTACAACACCGAGTATTTTAAATAACTACGATTTTATTTTTATAGACTGGCATATTCTCAATCAACAAGAAAATACGAGGCTCATACAGCTCAAATCACAATTGTCTATTAATATTAAAAAGCTCATTATTCTCACTTCATTTGAAAACAAGCAAGTAAAAGATTGCCTTGCTAATTTTAATAAAAGTGCTGACGAACTACTGTTAAAACCGATCATCAAAGGTAATTTAAACAAAACACTTGAACATGTGATGGGCATGTCTAAAAAGAACAGCAATCAAGCTGATAATACCTGCTTAAAAGATCTTCTGGGTGCTAAAATTTTACTGGTGGAAGACAATCCATTAAACCAACAAGTGGCCTCACAAATACTGCGCAAAAATGGCTTTATAGTGGAAATTGCATGTGATGGTCTTGAGGCACTAAAAGCTATTCAAGCTGCTGATTACGATTGTATTTTAATGGATTGCCAAATGCCTAATATGGATGGTTACACTGCAGCAATTGAAATTAGAAAGCAGCCTAAATATGCGACTATCCCGATCATAGCGATGACAGCTAACACGATGGAAGCCGATTTAAATAAAGCAAAGCTGTCAGGTATGCAAGGCTACATAGCTAAACCAATTGAAGTAAAAAAAATGTTTGAGGTGATTGCAGATCAACTAGGAAGCAAATAGTAAAGCAGGCTGTTAAGCTTTTAATAAAGGGCCAAACCACAAAGTCTGGCCCTTTGATTAATTAATAAAGATCAGCTCTCATAGTCAAATACACATAATTGCTAAATTCAGGCTGCGTTATATGCCCACCTTCGGCAATTCTTTCCAATAATGTACGATACGTTGCCGCATCAGTTGCATTACCTGCGTAACCGTATAAGTGTAAATCCAATAAATCGAGAGTAACATTTCCTTGCGGCTCAGGAAAAACATCACCAAACGACAAATCAGGTATCTCACCACTAATGCCACCTCTTAGAATCCAGTCAAAACGAGTTTCCATCGCATCATCAACTAAAAAGCTGAATTCCCATCGAGCGCGAGCAAAACGCTCATCAGCATTGCTAAAGTCATAAGTAAGCTCAGTATTATTAGCAAATTGTACCAAACTAACAGCGAGCTCATCAGAAATAACAGGGAGTCTAGTATCTGTATGACTACCATCATCATTCACACGATCTCTTGCGTAACTGACAAAATCGACATCAACGTAATCAACATAGCTTGACTCAAAGTCAAGCTTGACTAAAAAGTTATGATCAGTAACGGATGGAAATATATGAAGAGGTTTAGAATTAAGTTCAGAGCTTGTGCGAATTAGTTGATATTGATGTTCTTGCGGTATATACGCTCGGGAACTAACATACTCAGCGTATTGATTTATGCTTGGGTAAAAATCAACACCTTGATGTTTAAAGTCAGACTCTTTTAGTTTGATGATTTCGGAGCCTGTAGGTATATCTATAACAGCCGCTTTTACATCATAGTCTCTAAAAGATTCCGCTGTTAAATAAACCTTCTGATCACTAGGGCAAACTCTAATACTATCGCCCAAGTAGCTACCAAAACTTGTTTTCAAGTCATAGTAATTGGCAATATTCCCTAAGTCAGACTTGTCCAATTGATACGTCTGACAACCACAGTCTTCAGTGTAATCCGTAAAATAAAACTTACCAAGATTGGTACGACCTTGAATACTGAGTTCACTTTGAATTTTAGTGTAGTCTTCAAAATCGCTATCTTTCTCAGCTCCAACAATCGAAACATGTACTGTACCAATAGGGATTTCATCAGAAAACTCACCTTGCGCATTGGTTTTAGACGAGCCGAGGGGTTCTCCGCTTGCATCATGAAAAACAATGTCAGCTTGATAAGGAGATTCAACGCCGCACTGGTATGTATATGCGTTTAACGAAATAGTCTGTGCTTGAACGGTTGAACCTGTACTTGCTGTTTGAGAACTTGAACTAGTTGATTCATTCTGCGATGAACCACCGCCGCATGCAGTTAGCGCCAAGGTTAGCCCTGAGACAATAGGTAAAAGTATAAATTTTTTCACATTAATCCATTAAATTTATTGTTATTTCAGTTGTTTATTATCTAGATTTACGCTTAGTCAATGCAAGTGCAGTAATCAGTAATTTGTATTAAATTGTAAACAATACGCATAAAGCATTCTTTAATAGCATACTTATTTCGCTTAACAGCGGACTGCACTTTTTCAAACATGCCAACTTTAAACTATACTCACTTTATTACTGGTTAAGACTTACACCTGCTAGTGTGCAGACATGCACTTTTCGAGTAAATAAAAAACAATTCCCACTATAAACTAGCTAATTTGCCATTATTTTCATAGGATTAGTACATAGTTAAAACTCACAAGCACAGAGCAATACAATGATAAAAGCGCAAATACCCGAAGATGAAATCTCGAGGCTAAAAGACTTGTATGAATATGACATATTAGACACTGAAGCTGAAAAAGTATTTGATGACTTAACAAAACTTGCTGCTGATATTTGTGAAACTCCTATTTCGCTTATCAGTTTAGTCGACCCTACAAGGCAGTGGTTCAAGTCAAAGTACGGTATTGAGGTGAATGAGACTGAACGAGATATCGCATTTTGTTCTCACGCTATTTTGCAAAAACAAATTTTTGAAATTCAAAATACTCTTGTCGATAAACGCTTTCATGACAACCCTCTTGTAACAAACGACCCTAGTATTCGCTTTTATGCTGGAGCACCACTTTTAACGCCTAGAGGAAATGCGATTGGTACATTGTGTGTTATTAGTGACGAGCCAAAAAAACTAGATGAGAAACAGGTTAATGCCCTGACTATTTTGGGCAAAGAGGTTATTACCCAGCTTGAACTTAAACTACACAATAAAAAGTTAGCTAATGCACTTAAGAGTCAACAAGCACAAAACCAAGAACTAATAAAACTTAAAGAAGAAGCCGATGTTGCCAGCCATTTAAAAAGTAAATTCTTAGCAAATATGACTCATGAGCTGAGAACCCCACTGCATGGGATTTTAAATTTAGCAGAATTTGGACTCGCTGAAACAACACTATCGGATAAGGACAGCTCGCTAACTAATATATTAAATTCTGCGCGTTACTTATCGAACATAGTGAATGACATATTAGACTTTTCAAAAATTGAAGCTAATAAGCTAGAAATAGAGCACATCAGTTTTGATCTTAGAGAAGTTGTTAATAATGTTGTTAAACCTCAATTGAAGCAGGCGACCAAAAAAGGAATAAAACTCAGTTTATTTATAGATCCCAAATCAGCCGCCACTTTACAAGGCGACCCTATCAGAATATCCCAAATTTTAAATAACTTATGCTCAAACGCCATTAAGTTTACCAAGCAAGGGAAAGTAGAGGTTAATGTCAATGTAAAAAACCTCGACAAAAACTCACAAACCATAGAGTTTGAAGTTATTGATACCGGGGTGGGTATTGACGAGTCAGTGCAAAATAATTTATTTAAAGAGTTTCACCAAGCAGATATATCTACGTCTAGGCAATATGGTGGGACTGGCCTTGGCCTGACTATTTGTGTTCGCTTAAGTGAATTAATGAATGGCAAAATTCATTTTACAAGTACAAAAGGTAAAGGGTCTAGGTTCACTTATTTACAGACCTTTGATGCCTCAACCTATAACACAATCCAAAGTCCGAAAATGACGGTTACCGACTTACAAGGCTGCCACATTTTGGTTGCTGAAGATAATAAAGTGAATCAAATAATCGTTAGCAAAATGCTCAAAGCGCATAACACCAATGTGGTATTCACTGATAACGGCAAAGAATGCGTTGAATATTTTAAAGCAAATCCTGTCGACCTAATCTTTATGGATATCCAAATGCCTGAAATGGATGGAATGCAGGCAACTAAAGCCATAAGAGCAACTCAAAATGGTCAATCTGTTCCAATCATCGCGATGACCGCAAATACGATGAAGCAGGATATAGAGTACTATCTGGATATTGGTATGGACGGTTATTTAACCAAACCGTTTGATAAGACAAAGTTTAATCGCTTATTGAACGTATATAACCCAAATAACCTTGATCTAAAAAACTTAGCCATAAAGATAAGTGACCCTAATACATCGCGAGATTGGAAACTAAAACAAATTTGCAAGGAATTAAAAGCCCTCATTCCAAACTCAAACCGCGTAAGCCTTTGGCTATTTAACAAAGATTACAGCGCCATAAATTGTTTGATTTGCCTCGACGAGCACAATCAAATCATGTCTGATACATCTCTAACGGCGAATGACTTCCCTGAATACTTTGATTACATTTTAAAAAACCAAATACTTGATGCCTCCGATGCCAGAAACAACGAAATTACCAAACAGTTTAATAAATCGTACTTTGAACCGTTTGATATCTATTCATTACTTGATTACATCTATCTAATTGACAATAAACCACTAGGCGTTATTTGCTGCGAAAGTGTTGGCTCACAAGTTATATGGGGTCAGGAGGATAAAGAATCATTGGCTATAGTTGCTGACATAACCAACTTATTTTTATCAGAGCAGATAAAGCAATTTTAATTAGTCATACCTCATTTAAATACGTTTTGTTGCCATTCGCTGTCATGTTCGAGTGTCGATACTAAGTACTGCAAATGTTGAAAAAGTACTTCCTGCTTTTTAGGCACTAATATCCGTCTATGGTATTTGTCATGAGGCTGGGCTGATAAGTGAAATACAGTCGCCTTTACAGAGTCAGATAAGTAATACTCATACATGGATCGCCCAATAATTGCCGCATCAATGCGCTTCTTTTTTAACATAGTGAGTAATGCTTCTTCATCAACTGTGTCAACTCGCCGTATTGAACCTACGTCAACCAGCTCATTGATCCCTTTATAATAAAATCCCCGAACTCCTCCCACTGTTTTGTCGGTTAATGAACTAGGCAATGTATATTCCACAGGCGCTGCTTGTAATGAAACCACTTCATCACGATCTTCAAATACTTTGCTGGTCCAAAGGTACTTTTGTTCGGCGCTATCTTTAAACCACTTCGGGTTTACACCCAGTAAAATACCATTCATTTCACTTCGTTCGAGCATTACCTCAATGCGCTTTCTTGGCACATACACAAGTTCAAACTGATAATCACAACTCAAGCGATTTAAGTTTCTTACAAATTCAAAATATAAACCCGCTTTTGTATCAATGTCGATAATTAATGGCGGTTGCAAATGGTAAGCGTACACCTTAACCGTTTGTTTGACCTGCTCAGCAGATGCAACTGGACATATTAATAATAAAAGTAACCAATACCTTGCCATAATTTTCTGCATATAAACTCAATAGATAGGTTATTAAGCGCGTTGTTAATTAACTATAGCTTATGCCCTACTATTTCTCTGGAAACTTATCACTGGTTTTACACATAATCCAAAATTTATTTATATAAAATTAGAACAATCACTTACGATACATCTTTTAAAGTGAAAGCGAGGTTTCCTTGGTCATTGTAGAAGTATATCAATTCTTAATTTGAGCTAATTGCTCTATTAATTGCTTATCCTCGGTAACTTCAGCAAGTAAACGATATTTTTTAGCTTGGCGTGTATCATTATTAAGCGCATATAATTGCGACAAACGGTAATAGGCCCAGTTCAAACTAGGCAGTGACTCATTTAGATCGCCTTTGCTGTATTTTTTTAATGATTCAATTCCCAGTAAAATATTCGTTTTACTAAACACAGCATTGCGACCAAGCTGATATAAAACGTTTTGCCTCAAAGTATGGTTTTGTGGATTTGTTTTCAACGCGATTTCAAACTGCATATGTGCTTTATCAAACTGTTTAACGTGTTGAAAAAGCAGCCCTAGCTCATACGCTATAGCAGGTGTTTTTCTCTCACTCTGCTGATACTTCAATAGCTTTACTGTTAAAGCTGAATCATCAAGAGTCTGTTTATAAAAATCAAGTTCAGCTAATACGCCCTGTTCTTGATTACGTAATTTAATTGCTTTTACTTGCTCAAAAGCAAGTGCTTCACTACCACCAGCAATTGCTGGGGCGCCAAGATAAAAGCTAATTAACCCCTTTTTATATGTAATATTCTCAGGCGCTAAAGCAACTGCTTTTTTCATACATGCCAGTGACTTTTTTGCATAACTAAACGCTTTTAAAAATGCTTCTCCCGCTTGCCTGCCCATAATTCTGCCACAATAAAAATGAGTTAAATGATTCTGTGGATGTTCTTCTATTAACTCACTTATTAATGCTTCAGCGGCATCTAAGTTACTATCAATCATCGCAATTGCTTGTGCATTTAGTGTATCGACTTTTTCAACCGCGTTTACTGATGAACAAAATAGCGTCAATAAAAACATAACTCGCATCATATTTTTCATTTATTTAATCCTTTAGTTTCATTAGCATATTTGCGAGAAAGAACAGAGATAAATATAACTCCCACAAGCCCTGGTGCGACCCAAAACATAATTTGCATAAACCCTGTAGAAGTAAATATATGCCTACCACCAAATGCAATAAATGCAGTGTATGCGGCAATGCCTGAACCGATATACCCGGCCAAGTGCTCAACTAACCAATCGGTTTTTTTTATGTGTTGCTTAAAGGTGAAATGTAAATTGGTAATAGAAATAAACAAGCCTAACGGGCCAAATACCAACATTAATATGTGCCCTGTAACAATGCCAAACCATAAAATAAGCGCTCCACTCACTAATAACAAAAACGTTATGAATAACTGAAATGGCCCTTTGATACTTTGTTGGTCTACTTTTGCTTTGAGCACAAGTTTGCCATAGCGTACAGACACCAGAGTCAACAACGATAAATGAAAAAGTAACAACGCAAAACGTACAATCCCCTCACGCACCTCGGCCTTATTTACGCTATCTACAAAAGCCTCTGGCTTTACCCACTCAGGAATGGCAATCGATAACAACGCCATCGCCATACCTGTGATAACCACCCCGTACATGGATAAGGTATACCAGTTACCAAATTTTTTATGCCGTGGTGAGCCTTTTTTACTATAAGCAGGGAACCAAAACAAAAATAAGGCGCACATTCCTACGCTAATATGCCCAGCCAACATAATCTTAAAAATAATGTCCATAATTTATAACCTCAAATAATGTGTTGATTTGAAGTATCTAAAAATATGCCTTGTGATGAGAGTGCCAAAAGTCACTTTTTTGTTTGAGTACTTAAAAAGTAATAAACGGGCTATATCATTTGCGCAAAAAATTGAACAACCTAACTTGACCTGTCTAAGACTTTATAGTTTACATTAACTATCGCATTTTAAATGTATGAGGTTTTATGTGTACCGTGTATCGGAGTTAGCGAAATTAGTTGGTTTATCTAGAACGGCTTTGCTTTATTACGAAAAGCTCAACTTAATCTCAGCAATGAGATTAGAAAATGGCTACCGAGTTTATAGCGAAAGAGATGTGCAACAAGTACGTCTAATCCAGCAGTTGCAAAAAGCGGGTTTCACCTTAGCTGAATGTAAACATTGCTTAGAAAGTAAGTTAGATAAGACCGTACTCAGGTTACGTTATAATGAGTTAAAAGATGAGATAAGCCAGAAAGAACGTTCATTGGCTTTGTTATCTTCCCTTCTCGGTGATGATACGAGTAAGCCATGGCATATAACGCTTTCTGAAATCGCACCAGATGCACATATAGACTGGTTAAAAATCCAAGGGTTTGATGAAAAACAAGCTCTAAGAGTCAAATGGTTGTCAAAAGATATGAATGAACATGAAAAATATATGCAAGACTTTATGAAAGTGTTTGAAACACTCGAGCTTTGGGGGCCTAGTAGTAAAGGAGATACTTTAAAAGCGTACTCGTTGCTTAAGAGCCATCCTGCACATATTTTAGAAATAGGGTGCGGCAAAGGTAATTCAACAATAACTCTTGCCAATTTATCGAAAGCAAAAATTATCGCAATAGATAATGAACAGTCAGCCTTAGCGCAATTGCAACTTAAAATTAAGCAGCACAACCTCAAAGATTCAGTGTCAACTCAATGTATGAGTATGACTGAATTGAATTTTGGCACTGATAAATTTGATGTCATTTGGGCGGAAGCATCTGCCTATATCATGGGAGTTGAAAAGGCACTGGCCAATTGGCAGTCTTTATTAAAAACACACGGATTTATTGTTTTTAGCGATTTAGTCTGGCTAACAGATAACCCAAGTCAAGATTCTATAGAGCACTGGAAAAATGATTACCCAGACATTCAAACAATTAACACTAGAAAATCGCAGATAGAGCAAGCAGGGTTTGAGCTAAAACATACATTTACTGTTTCTGAGCAAACTTGGCAAAGCTACTATGTACCACTTGAAAAACGTGCAAATGAGTTAACATCACAACTGGTAAACTCACAAGCAATCTCTGATATAAAAAACGAAGTAAATTTGTATAAATCGCGACTTGGTGAGTTTGGTTATCAATTCTTTATTGCCCAAAAAAAATAGGCACTCGCTGCTTACTTATGTAAGCAGCTTAGTTGTCATTCAAGGTTAGCAGCGTTTACTATTATTTTATAAATCCTACTTCTATCGCCTTTAACACCGCTCGAGTACGATCCCTAACACCTAATTTTGCGAGAATAGTTGAGACATAGTTTTTAACCGTCCCTTCAGATTTAAACACCGCAGCCGAAATTTCACGATTGCTACACCCAGCCGCCATAAAACGCAGTATTTCTAATTCTTTGGCGCTAAACTCAGGCAGGTCAACTACACTTTCAAATTGGCTATCACTGGTACTTAGCTGTTTTATTACACGTTCAGAAATCGCTGGCTGTATTAACGTTTCGCCCTTATGAACACACTCTATCGCATCTACCAAAGTCTCTAATGATACATCTTTAAGTAAATAACCCTTTGCGCCTGCTTGCAGCGCGCTAACAACGAGCTCATGATCATTAAACGTTGTTAGCATAATCACTGGCGGCTGCGGTTTATCAAGCTTAGTTTGGTTTAACGCTCGCAACGTATCAATTCCCGACATTGCAGGCATGCGTATATCCATCAGTACAACGTCAGGTTGTTTTTCTTGAATTAACGATATAGCTTGCTCACCATCAGACGCTTCAGCTACGACATCAATGGCTTCAGAGAGCATTAATAAACTTTTGATCCCGGAGCGAACCAACGTTTGATCATCAACAATCATTACTTTAATTTTCATTGTGGCTCCACCAGCGTAATCTGTGTTACAAAACCAGTTGTAGTATGTTTAAACTCCACACAGCCACCTAAATCGTTAACACGCTCTTCAATACCTTTGAGGCCGTGTCCTTTTTGCAGATGATCAATGGTTTTAGAGTGAGCATTATCAACAATCGTTAAATGAATAACATGCTCTGCATGTGTTATATCTATTGTCAGCTCAGTAGCATGACTATGTTTTAGCGTATTAGTTATGCTCTCTTGCGTACAACGAAGCAAGACGTCAGCAACCCTAACATCATTAATCACCGCTTCATCCACAATATTAAGTTTAATTTTTAACTGCGGTACATTATTAATAAGCGCTTGTAAGGCTTGTTTAATTTCTATCGCTGATCTGTCACGAATTTCTGAAACGGCCTCTCGCACATCGCTCAATAACAGCTTAGCCAAACTATGACATTGCTTAATATTTTCATGCACAGCTCCTTCTGACGTTCGCTGTGCTACTTGTAAATTAATCGTCAAAGCGGTTAAGTGATGCCCTAATAAGTCATGAATATTACGGGCAATGCGAGTTCGCTCAGCTTGCTTGGTAGCTTCACTTAACAGCGTTTGTGTGGCAATTAACTCTCGGTTTAATGCCTCTGACTTTTCACGTGCTAGACTTTCGTTTCGTGTGGTATTCATAACCACTAATGCAAATAAATTAAACGTCCAAAATAACAAACCGGTCAACAGGCTATCGTCTTTGCCCCAGTAAAGGGTAAAAATAAGAAAAAGCGGAACTAAACATAACAAGGATAAGCATACGGCGTGTCTCAGACGCATAAAATAAGGAAGTTGGGCACACCAAATGGTGCTTAATATCGCAATATAGGTATAGGGTACAACCGCCGCTACAATTAATAGCACAGCATATTGAATAGTTAAAAGCCCTTGCTTAAGTCTTTCATTTAAGCGGGTCTTATAGTTCGCGTTAGCAATCATAAAACAACTGATAAACGCTAAGAAGCACAGGGTGACTATTATTAAATCAGGTGTTGAATAATCATCCGACTTAACCATTAACCATAACGCCGAACCGCTCACCGCAGCCCACGCAATAATCGCAGTAAAACTTTCTATAGAAATAAGACGTTTAATCTCAGTCATTTAACTTAATCCATTAATAAATATATCTTCAGTGGCCTCTTAAACTTAGTCTACAGCAGGCGTGCTCAAAATATTAAGCTCTTTTATAAAGAATGTGATTTGGCTGTATAAAAAAATAAATATGAGGCGTTGCTAATACATCGATGCCATCCTAGCCGTTGTGTTAATTACCTATTTTGTATATTTGCCTAACCTGCCAGAGAAAATGGGAAATACTGAGTTATTGAATATGTATGGTTGTTGCTTGCTTAAAAGCGCGAGTATAATACGCCTCTGCAAACGTATTTAGCTCACCTAATTTGGAGCACCACCATGAAAAAACTATCGAAAGTACAATTGAAACAACAAGCACTTGTACTTGATGTTGCTGATAAAATAGAAGCACAAGGGCGTGCTGATATACCAGGTATGCTGCAATGCTGGTTTGATGTGGAGTACCACTTATTTCCGGGTTCGTTACTTATGTGTTTTCAGTTTGAAGATGAACAAGCACTAGCCGCTGCTGAGCCAGACCTTTTAAAATGGCAAAAACGCTTAAGTGGTGCAATGCTTAAAAAAGGCGTGATTTTAAAAGATATGCGCAAGCATTTAGTATTTACACTTAAAGGACCTGATGACTAAGTCAGGTTTTGCCTTCAAGAGCTCGTTGATTTACGTGCTCAATCAACTCGGGGAAAAACGCTAGAAAAACAGCGTCTAACTGCGCGTAATAACATGCTATATCCTCCACCGCACCAGTAAAAGTGTTAGTAAAACGAATCCGCGCAGCAATATTATCAAGTGCTAGGCCCACCCCATCGACCGTCTCGTATTCTTTAAACCAATCGTTTTCTATCATACTGGTTACTACGCGTTGCATTCGCGCTGGCATAACTGGAATACGCTTACCCAAAAGTTCATAGCTGGTTTGCTTAAAGTCATTTATTGGTTGCTGATTAAAGGTATGCCAATGCTTAATTAAAAAGTGATCAAAAAGCACATCAACCGCCACCCCAGCAAAACGCCTCCGCTGTGGTGAAAAATACTGTTTAGCCTCTTTTACGAGTGAGTGTGAATCAGTAAATTTGTCGACTAAATAATGATTATCTAGCGCATTTTTAACGGTTGCGGGTATCTGTGTTAATTGCCGTTGGCCACCAAAGTCTCCCAGTAAATTCCCAAAATGTGAGTCGGCAGTAGGTTTAGCTAAATATAGATGCGCTAAGTAATTCAAAGTATTCCTTGCTGCGGTTAATGCAAATAAAATCATAACGCAACTTTAGCCGAAATACTTAAAAAAAATCCTCGAATACTGACACTAATCTTAAGTTTAATTTTTCTTGATGCCTATGTATCGTTTAAGCAAATATAAGGCATAGCCTCGCCACCTATTTTAGCGAGATTGGGATGCTGTCACAGTATTTGATAAATCAACACTGGGATCTGTAATACGCGAGAAAGTACGCCCTAGCTTATCTAGCGGAAGTCGGTTATTCAGTTTTTGAAAATCCCCAGCTGCCCATTGTTGGTTATTTTTCTGTGCAACTACGAACGAGAATACGTAATAGCCCTCTTGGCCCATTCGTAAGTCACTAAGGATCACGCGCTCATCTTGTTTATAAACGCCATAAAGTCCTTTGGTAAAATTTTGCAATAGCGTGATGGGTTTGGTTTTATTTAGCTCAGAGAGTAACGCGTTGTCACTAGGGTAAAAGTCTACATTAACGTTTTCTATTACATCAAATACCGATGCATAAATCTCATAATGGCCTTGTTCAGTCACAGCGACTGCTCGCCAAAGTAGCGTATTTAGAGCTGTAGGCGTACTTTCATAGTGGATAAATTCAATGTCTTTATTGTCCAGTGCATGATGAATTTTATCGTCTATATGCCACTTAGCGACTATACCCCAAGCTAAGTAGATTGAACTAAGTACCAGTGCACTTGTATTTACTCGCTGAGCAAACGGCTGTATGCGCGAAAAGCACAATAGAATAACCGATAATAAAAGCGGCAATGTATACATGGGATCAATAATAAAAACACTTGATATTCCAAACGGGTGAGTCGACAGCGGCCATAGCAACTGAGTACCGTATACCGTAAAACTATCAAGTAGTGAGTGAGTACTTAGCACTAAAAATAAAGCCACTGTCCAGCGCTTCATCGACACACACTGAGCCCAGCTCATTTTTAATAATAGCCACGCAAAAATAGGACTAACTAACAACTGTATTAAAAAAGAGTGGCTAAAACTGCGGTGATACACAAAATTCTCAATATCACCGCCAAAGTTAATCAGCACATCCAAATCAGGCACTGTGCCAAATACCGCTCCAATGAGTAACGACTTTCGGCCGAGTTTATTACCCAGCGCCGCGTAAGCAACACCACTGCCTAAAACGATTTGTGTCAGTGAATCCAAAAAAATCTCCTTCGCTAATTTTGTATACCCTAACATTCTACTGTTTGATATTCATTTACGATCTTTAAAGGTGCCTAGGCGCCTTGCATTACTGACAAAAAAGCGCCACTTATATCCATAAGTGGCGCGCAAAAAACTATTAATGCTGACTGAGTAATGTTTTCGCCCAACCGTAATCAGGGTTGATGTTAAGCGCAAGCTGCCAATCTTGTTTTGCTTGCGCTAAATCCCCAGATTGCATTTTAACTAGGCCACGCCATGTATAGGTTTCTGCATACCCCCAATGGTAATTTGAATTTACGTCTGATTCATAGGCTGTTATCGCGTTATTAAACGCCTCTGTTGCCTCAGTAACACTGCCTCCAAATATAGCTGGTGTGTTTAGTTTTGAGATCCCTTGCACTAAGTACGCACGCGGATTATTAGGCGACAGTGCCTTTGCATCTGCTAACATTGCATTTGATTTTGAACCATAAAACATACCTTTCATTGGCTGTAGTGCAATTTTATAACCGTAAACCTGTGCTAATAATATTTTTACCTCAGCATCGTTTGGTTGAGCTTCATTAAGGGCCTCAAGCAGCGAAAGTGCTTTATCATTCCACTTGATTGCTGGGTCAGATTCACCCGACAAATTCGAGCTTAATGCCAAGCGGTAATAAGCCAATGCTTGATCGTACCCTTGAACTTGCTCAGCAATAGTTTTCAATTCAGTCAAATCTAACTTGCTTGCTGCATGCTCTATTTGATCAATTTCATACTGACCTGCAAAGGTGTTTGAACTCGCAAAAATTGTTAACGCGATACCGCATACTTTCATCATTGTTTTCATGTCGTTTCTCCGTTTAAGTGACAAGGTAATTATTGATGAAAGCAAACAGATTATTGAGGGGCATTTGTCATCAATACACAATGACAAAAGTCATTAACTGAAAATACAATTTGTTAAAAATGATGAGTAACAAGATATATATAGCCAATGCAGAAGTAAGCCATATATAAGTAAAAAAACTATCTAACAAGACTCAATCATTCAACGAATTCTTCTTCAAGTATATGAGTACATTAAGCCGAAGGGCTTTGCCCGACAATTTAAAGCAAGTACATATTAGGTTACTTTGACCGCTTTGTTAAAACGAGGTTCTTTGTACAATTGTGTATACACAACATCGGCTAAAATAGTGACCGCCTTCCATATATCTTCAAATGAGTTATAAAGAGGGGTGAAGCCAAAGCGTAAAATATTCGGCGCCCTAAAATCAGCAATAACACCTTTTTCAATGAGTGCTTGGCAAATAGCAAATGCATTATCGTGAGCAAAAGCCAACTGACTACCTCTTTGTGTTGAGTCTTCAGTTGAACACAAATCCAAATCAGCTAGGCATGACTGCGACCGTACAAGCTTAATAAAGACATCAGCTAGGGCGATGGACTTCTCTCGTATGTGAAAAATGTTAACATCATGCCACACATCAAGTGCCGCATCTAAAGCACTCATCGCAATAACACTGGGCGTACCGCACAAGTATTGATTTACATTATCAGCACCTTGATACTGCGCATCAAATGCAAACGGCTTTGCGTGCCCCATCCAACCACTTAAAGGCTGTTTAACCGCAGCTTGATGACGCTTAGCTACATATAAAAATGCCGGAGAGCCCGGCCCACCATTTAAATATTTGTATCCGCACCCGACTGCAAAATCGGCGTTACATTTATCAAGTTCAACAGGAAGTGCCCCCGCGCTGTGGGCTAAATCCCAGATAACTAAAATGCCTTTATCTTGAGCATGCTTAGTAAGCGCGTGCATATCTAATAACTGCCCAGATCTAAAGTTAACTTGGGTTAACAACAACACCGCAACATCATCAGTCAAGCTTTGCGTAATCTGCTGCTCAGCGACGAGTTTAAGCTGACACAAATCCTCACCTAATAAATCACTTACCCCTTGCACCATGTACAAATCTGTTGGAAAGTTATCTTCGGTGGACAGCACCACATTTCGCTCTGAATTTAACGATAAGGCACTGCTTAATAATTTAAATAAATTAATCGAAATCGAATCACAACAAACTACTTGGCCAGGCGCAGCACCAATAATAGGAGCTATTTTCTCCCCTACTTGAGTAGGTAAATCAATCCAATGGTGATCATTCCAGCTTCTAATTAAATGCTCTCCCCACTGCTGAGTGACTACTTCAGCCACACGAGATTTAACCACTTTAGGTAAGGCGCCAAGGGAGTTACCATCTAAGTAAACGGTATTCACTGGCAAGGCAAATTCGGCGCGTTTATGTGCGAGAGGATCGGCTTTATCTAGCGCGATAATGTCATCAAAATTCATTTATCGATTCCGTTTAATGTGTGAATCAGTGTTTTAAACGCATTAGAACCTGGGTGTATCCAATCAAAGTGCCCTGCATTTTCTAACGTGACCACTGAACGATTTAGTTGCTCTAAGTTATACGCTGGCACAATGGTATCTTTGCCACCCTGTAGAATAAAGCTATTAATATGCAACGGTTGTTCACTCGGGTTTGCTTGAGTATACGCAACTGGCTTATCGCTTGGCATACCCTGCATAAAATCTTTTGTCACCTTTTGGCAGCTATTTTCACCGTGCGCATAGGCTTTTATATCAGTAATGGGCGCAAGGCCAATTACCCCTTTAAGCTTGTCCATTTGCCCGCCCGCAAGTAGTGCCAAATGGCCACCAGCTGAATGGCCGACAACAACAGTATTACTTAAATTAAACTCACCATTATTGTATGTGCTTGAAGCTTGAATGCCGTTTTTTATATCATCAAAGGTAACGGGCCAACCGCCACCACTGTCGCCTGTTCGGCGATACTCTAAAGACCATATATTAAAACCTGCTTGCGCTAAGCCGGTGCTCAATGCATAGGTATGTTTAATATCATAAGCACTAAGCCAACATCCACCATGCAGAAATATCACTAAAGGCTTATTCTTTTCTTGGCTGTTACTAGCACGCCACAATAATGCATATTGCGAGTCATTTGTGCCGTAAGATACTTTTTCATCAGCATCTACAAAGCCAAGCGATGCCACTTTGGAGTATGCAACATTGTTCTCAACCATGGGAAAATCGACCGCATTTTGCATTGCACAGCCAGTTGCACACAACGCACTAAACAATAAAGCAATCGCGTTTTTCACTATAAACCGTCCTTTTTAAACCTTAATAAAGCTAAACGCTAACGTTGAACTATGTTCTCAGCATTGCGTTAACGATGAGTACATACCTTACTTATACGAGTGATAAAGGTAGGTAAATAAAAATCGACAACATCATTTAGTTAATCACGGCACTATAAAGGAGTAAAGCGAGAAACGTTAAAGCGATTGGCTTGAATTATAACCCCCCACGATACCCAACAAACTGACTTTACGTTTAAAGCCTTAAGCTCGATTACAATTGTATTTTACTAATTCAGTAACCAGTCAGTCCGTTTTTGCTACTACTGTTAATGATTTTTCGATGCAGCATGAGTATTCAACGCCTTGCTTAGTTTTAACTTTTTAAATGCATCCTTCTTACAATTAGCATGTAGAGGCTACTAACACGTTATGACAACGACCGCTTTAAGTAGATCAGAGCAAGCTGCACTGCAACTTGCTCTGGTTAACAGTAAACTCATAAACAGCGATACCGTAAACACTGATAGCCCAGTAATCAGTGAGCAACATGCCTATAGCCATATTGCTGTGATGCTGTACCGCTGCAACTTACACGAAATAAAATGGCCGTACTTTTTAAAAATGGCGCTCACTACAGCAACCGAAAAGTGCCAGTGGTTATCAAGCGAACTTATAAGATGCCAGCAAGAGTACACTGACCAATCGAGTGATGCTCAGATCATTGAACAACATGCATTTTTTAATGGTATTTTTAGCGAAGAGCTCGCTTATATTGACGCCTTACTGGAGACAAAAGCGCAGGCTGAATAAAGTATGGGGCAAGCAACTTTAAGGCCGGCCCCAAGTGTAATTTAAAAGCTATATTTTAAGCCTAACTTATAATTTACCGGCTCACCTGGTTGAGTCCAAATTGCAGAGTAAGAGTTTGAATAGTACTCTTTATCCAATAAGTTATTAACGTTCAACTGGATACTCACATCATCATTAACATTGTAATTTGCGAACAAATTTACCAACGTATAAGAAGGTAAATAATACGTAGGATCAATAGTTTCACCTAAGCGTTCACCTTCATACTGAACAGCTATCCCAATGCTCGCATTTAAATTGAATAAGTCATTTAAATCTCGCTTAAGGCGCGCATTTGCACTGTGCTTAGGAATGCCTAGTAATGGGCTACCTTTTGGTAATTTTACCCACCAATCTGTATTAACAGTGTCGTTTGCCGTTTTGGCATCAGTATAAGTATATGCAAAATCAAACGAAGTAGTGTCAGTCATATCACCATGTAAATCAAACTCAACACCTTCGCTAGTAACTTTACCCAGCGCAGTCGATACACCGGCCTGTAAATCTGTGGTCAGCATATTACTTTTTTCCGCGCTAAACACCGTAAAACTACCATTTAACGAATTTGTACTAAATTTAATACCTGCTTCAAAAGAGGTTGTTGATTCAGGCTCAAATGCATCTCCATTTATATCGTAGCCGCTGTTAGGCCTAAAACCTTCCGAGTAACTGGTGTAATATTGTATGTCGTCTGAGTAGGCATACACTAAACCAACGCGCGGGCTAAATGTACTTTGATCACTCTCAGAGCGGCTTTGGTTTATATGATTATCTATTTGCTGATCAAACCAATCATAGCGACCACCCACTTGCACTTTCCATTGTTCAGTGATGTCTATTTGATCTTGAATATATAGCCCGTAGCTATGTTGTATTTCAGTGCTGTTGAATAAAAGAGAACCTTCTGGTGCCGTTTTTCCATAGACTGGATTGTACATATTAATTGCATAACGCGTATCTTCAAGCGTAGGGCGGTACCTGTACCAAAGTTTATCAAAATCAAACTTACTGGCATCAGCCCCAATTAATAAGTGATGAGTAAAACCAGCCGCATTTACACTGCCACTCAATTCGATACGCGCAGAAATATTTTTAGTCTGAAAATCACGCTCGTTATGTTGTCGACTCAGTGTTTCACTATCCGTAAAATAAACCTGCCTGCTAGGCGCAAGTTCTGCATCGCTCGATTCGCTTAAAAATTTAGAATCACTATAGCTAAAACCATTTAAAAGTGACCATTGTCCAATTTGATGTTCCAACGTAAGTTGATGAGAAATAGCATCAATCTCAGTCGGTCTATCGCTTGGCTCACCTAAAAATGTTTCAATGGGTAGTGCATCTATGTTTCCATCTACAGCAACAATACCACGGTCAAATGTCGCACTTTGATCCACATACTCCAGCTCATAATTTAACTTTGTTTGATCTGAAATTAACCACAATATTGAAGGTGTGATCACCGTTTTTTTATGCTCGTGGTAGTCTCTAAAGCCCTCACCGTCTTCAATGGCACCGTTTACTCTAAAGGCGAGTTCATTGGTAATTGCATTGGTATAGTCACCTTCGCCACGATAAGTTTGCCAGCTACCAGCAGACACTTTTACATACCCTTGCTCTTCAAATTGTGGTTTTTTGGTAATGATATTAATAGTACCACCTGGCTCAGAGCGCCCATAAAGTGCCGAGCCTGGTCCTTTCATAACCTCTACATAATCAATATTACTGGTATCACGGGTGCCACTAAAGCTGCGTCCTGATGAATAACCATTAATTAAAAAACCTGAAGGAATATTTTCATCACCTACTAAACCTCGTATTGCGAAGCTTTCCCACAACCCACCAAAATCATTTTGTTCAGAAATACTCGGAGTTAAATCAAATATATCAGCGAATGTAGTCACCCCTGCATCATCAAGCTTTTCAGCAGATATAAACTCAATGCTTTGTGGTTGCTCACTCAGAGGCACATCGCCACGAAATGCTTGCCTAACGCCCGAAACTGATATTTTTTCTATGCTTGATGACGCTGTAGTTGCATAAACAGAAGGTGCTAAAGTGGCGCAAACTGCAATTGTAAGGGCTGATATTTGGTGTCTTTTTATAAAATTCATTCTATCTCTTAGGTAAAAATACCGCTTAATCGATTAGGGTCTGTAACTTTACTTACCGAGCACTCAATTCAACATGCGGGTAATAATAATTATCATTTAGAATTCTATACAAACAAAACAAAAAACGCTACTCTAACAGCAATAAATATTACAAAGTTATTAAATTACAATTTAGGAAAAGCATGAAAATAATCACTCTCGCCTGCATCACATTAGCCTCTTTACTTCCCTTTATTTACAGCCCAGAAACACAAGCCCATGCAATATGGTTTGCAGAGCGCTCATCGCAACTGGCTTTGATATATGGCGAAGGCGCACAAGATTTAGACACTGTAAAACGCCAAAGTAAAATTAAAAGTATTACTGGCTATAACAGCAATTGGCAACAACTAAACGTTAAGCTTGTAGAGTCTGGCCCTATGATGCTACTAAACGATAAAACTGTTTATGCGGTTACTGGTATGCTCGATAACGGTTTATGGAGTAAAACAAAAGATGGCCAATGGTTTGCTAAAGGTCGCGATGATATACCCAATGCACGATTAAGCGAGCATACTAAAAAATACGCAGTGCATTTACGTGGCCCACTGACCAAAGTCCCTAAACTTAAAAATCAGCAATTACAAATCCAACCTGTAGGCAACGCATTTTCAGATCAAAAAGGTGCCATGGTCACATACCGCATAACCTTTAATGGTAAAGCTGTTCAAGGCGCTAAAGTAATCAATGATTTAGTAAACGACCCTGATAAAAAGCCCGTTATAAGCAATAACAATGGCGAAGTAACAATGCCAATGCGCAACCAAGGCTTAAACGTAGTAGCCGCAACCTATGACGAAAAAAGCACCAATTTAAACATGTTTGATAAAACTGAGCATTTAGCAACACTCTCATTTGTATTACCTCACGCGGCAGAATAAGAGTTAAAAAATGCTTAGTGACACTGTAAATACTGGGCCAGTTATTGCTCTAAATAGACCTGGCACCAGCGCCCAAAGATAAGCCAAGTGAAAGTACTGACCTTAAAGAAGCAGTTACATGGGCAGTAGTCTCAGGTATTGGTGCCGGCGTAGCAAGAATGGCCGTAAGGTATGTACTAGACAAGCGCTAACCCCAGTAAGCCTTTTATTATTGATACCTCTTAAAAATTCGAGGGTCACCCATTAGAAAGTTCCGGTCAAGCAGGCAGCTGTGTTTTCTTGATCTTTTTAGTCAAAAAAACCAAGTATTCTTATTTTTTTAAACTCAATTTAAATATGACTACGCACCTAGTAATGACGTCGATTGGTGTGAATATGCACCAGTCACCCATATGAATTTAGGCGGTTTAATTAAGCATCGTAGATGATTAATTAAGGCCCTTGGCTTTCGCCTCAGTCATCGTTTAGTACCAATGCCAGTCCAGTTTTTGGCAGCATTCTCACGCTACTCAATAACAAATTTGTGGTTTATGTTTTTTACATAACCAACCCTGTGTGGCTCAGACAGTGGGCATACCCAACATTTAAATAAGAGCGGTTAACGTGCAGGCTCAATCAGATCTGATGGTTTTACCAACCCCGTTCTTAACTCAACACGTTAACCTAATTCGTTTTATGGTCGTTAAGAAAAAGCCTTGTGTTCATCAAATGGGACGTTGTCTTTCAGCACGTGGTAACACGCTCTTGCCAGTTTATGTGCAACGGTTTTAATCGCGATAACTTGGTTTGTTTTAGCTAACTTGCGTTGATAATACTTTTTAATTGTTGGGTTATACCGAATGGCAAAGTTAGCGGCCTCAGTAAACGCCCACGCTAAGTAACGATTACCATTCTTTTGATTTGTAGCGCCTTTCTTCTTCCCATTGCTGTATTTTGCACCTTTAACGCAGCGGCAATAGGAGGAGAAATTACCTGGACTATCAAAACGTTTAATCGTGCCTGTTTCTAACATAATGGTCAGTGCTAACGTATTCCCAATTCCATCAATACTGGTTAGGTTTATAAACTCAGGGGAGAGCGATGTTTGTTGTAATATAGCGCTCTCTATAGCATTAATTTGCTGTTGAGCACAGCGTATTAATGAGAGGTTAGAAATGACCGACAGTGCTGTATTCGTTGAGCTGAAATCGGTGTGTACTTGCTCAACATTGACGCCTTTTCTGATAGCGGCCATTTGTTTGATTTTGTTGCTACTGAGCTTGTATCCAAGATAACGCATGTAACAACTTTGCACTGATAATAAGTTTTTAGTGGATTGTTGAACAATGTCCATTCGTTTACGCATTAAGTCGCGAACAGCCCTGAGCTCTCGAGGATAAATATAGCCTTCAGGCAGAATGTTTAGACGTAGCATTTCAGCTAACCAACACGCATCACTGTGGTCATCAGCATGCTTTAAGCCTGAGTATTGTTGAATTGCCGCGGGGTTTGCTAAGTGAAGTGTAAACCCTTCATCCATTAAAGCATCGACTAACCAATACCAATTAAAAGTTGATTCAACAACAAGTCCTTTTAAGTTGTCTTTATAAGGACTGAGAAAAGATAAAATGACAGACATGTCATTATTTAAACGCTTGGCGGTGAGCGTTTCACCGTGTTCATTAATGATAGCAATAACACTATTATTTGAATGCAAGTCAATTCCACCATATAGTTTCATACTAAGCTCCTCGTGATACTGTTTATGTTTTGAACAACACAACTGTATCGAAAAACTCGAGGAGCTTTCTATATGATTATCAGGTCTTGCATCTTGCCAAGACCAAACACCAACCTCACGTTTAACCCCCTCCCCCGTCATCACGTCCTGAAAATAAGCAATTGATGAGTAATTCATTTCATGGATGAAATGAAAGCCGTGACTTCGCCATGGATGGCGATTACACGGTGCTTACGTTCACATCAATTAATTATTTGAAGGGTTAAGCGTGATGCTCGGGGCGCCGTGGGGTTCCAAGGGGCGGTCGGCGGCAGCCGCCCCTTGGTTGCCGCCAGCAAGCTAAACCTTGAACAAGGTTTTTAATGTAGGTCGCGGATTTATCCCGATACAAGTTAGCAGTAAGAACCATCAGCCAAGGTAGTAAAACTTTTTGGGCTAAAGCCCAACCTACAATCCCACGCGCCAGCAAGCTTAGCTTGCCTACGATAATACCTTTAACCTCGGTGCAGCGCGAAGCGCCTCTGAATTATCTGTGATGAAATTCTTTTTCTCAATTTTTTCGCCCTAAAGGACGACCTACAATTTAAGCCACACCAGGTTTCTTGACCTTTGTATGCAAAACCAAGTGTTGCTATTTTTCAAACTCATCAATGATTTTGAAATCTTTAATCCTCCCACCTTGCATTTACCTAAAAAGTGGACTTGATTTAAAAAGTAATGAAACTTCATAAAAAGGATTTTGTAATGACTAAACTCATCATTATTATTGCTTGGTTACTTTTTTCTTCGCACGCTTTCGCGACAAATATTCTTCAGCTGAACTCACAATCTAAAAATATAAATTTAACCGATATTCAACCAAACCACCTACAATGGAATGCCAGCTCAATTTATGTCGCCGGTGATGTTGTTACTCATAACAACAGCTTATTTATTGCCGCTTTTTGGGTTAAAGGCATTGAACCGATAGAAAACCAACCCCATTGGGATGGTTGGATTTGGCTGCAAAATACCGTGATAGAAAAGTGGCAAGCAAACAAAGTGTATCAAGGAGGTAACCTTGTAAAGCATGGAACCGACTATTACCTTGCCCGCTATTGGAATGAGAATAACGAACCTAAACCCCACAGTAGTTGGCAACGTATTAAAGATTTATTTTATCTAACCCCAGAACTACCACCTGAACACCCTGATGACTATAAAACGTTGGACGGGGTTGATCAAAATGACAACGGTATCCGCGACGATTATGAGCGCTATGTGTATGAAAAGTTTGATTCTCCACAGCTCATCACCTTTAGTTTAGGTGCCGCTTCAACGTTGCAACTGGTTATTGATATTGAGCAAGGGCGCATACCAAATTTAGATACTGAGATTGGTAAACAGATTATTTTGGATTTTATAAATATTAGTATGTGTACAAGACAACTTCAAACTAAGCACCCACAATTTAGAAACCCAAAACTTATGTACTTCAATACAATAGACAGAGCCTACGCAAACCGTAAAAGCCAAAATAAAATTAGTGACTATATTGCTTGGGATGACGATTTTCATTATGCAGCAGATAAAAACTGTAACCCCTTAGAAGGAGCAATCAAATGATTAAATATCTAATAGTATTTGCTTTAATTCTCACTAATTATGCTTCTGCAAGTTATCAACCTCTAGATAGATACTGTAGTAATGCGGAGGGTCAGTTCTTGCATCTTGCCAAGAGCAAACACCAATCTCACGTTTAACACCCTCCCCCGTCATCACGCCATGAAAATAAGCAATTGATGAGTAATACCGCGCATGGATGCGCGGTAAGGCGAAACTAGGCCACGGATGGCCTATCTTCGCCGCTTACGTTCACATCAATTAATTATTTGAAGGATTAAGCGTGATGCTCGGGTGGCGCTGAGAGTGTCCAGAGAGGGGTCAGCGGCAGCCCCTCTTTGGCTGCCGTCGCCAGCGCGACAAAACCTTGATTAAGGTTTTTAATATAGGTCGCGGATTTATCCCGACAAAATATAAAAAGTTAGCGAGTTATAAAGCTTCAAGTTAGCAAGCAATGAACATATAACCACACGCGCCAGCAAGCTCAGCGCCTACGGTAATACATTTAACCTCTGTGCAGCGAAGCGCCTTTGTGATCTCTGTGGTAAATTCACTTATCGCCCTAAAGAGCGACCTACAAACAATACATATTTACGTGCTTGGGAGAAGGTAATGATATCGGAAAATCGTTGGGTTTCGTTGCACTTTACCCACCCTACAAATCACACGTGGCTGAAGCATACTCCTAAAACAACATTTAACCTCTGTGTTCTCTGTGGTAAATTCTTTTTCTCACTTTTTTCGCCCTAAAGGACGACCTACAAACAATCCATATTTATGTACTTTGGAGTTAGTTATAATATTGGCGAATCGTTGGGTTTCGTTTCACTCAACCCAACCTACAAATCAACGCGCCAGCAAGCTTAGCGCCTACAATAATATTTTACCTCGGTGCAGCGCGAAGCGCCTCTGAGTTCTCTGTGGTGAAATTCACTTATCGCCCTAAAGGACGACTACAAACAATACATATTTATGTACTTTGGAGTTGGTAATAATATTGGAGAATCGTTGGGTTTCGTTTCACTCAACCCAACCTACAAATCACACGCGCCAGCAAGCTCAGCGCCTATTGTAATACCTTTTACCTCGGTGCAGCGTGAAGCGCCTCTGTGATCTCTGTGGTAAATTCTTTTTCTCACTTTTTTCGCCCTAAAGGACGACCTGCAAACAATCCATCTTTATGTACTTTGGAGTTGGTCATAATATTGGCAAATCGTTGGGTTTCGTTTCACTCTACCCAACCTACATTTAAATAATTTACGACTAGTCACCAAGCACAAAAAAGCCGCTACATTGCTGCAACGGCTTTTTAAATTTTATCAATTCCCAATCTTTAATTGGAAATTTTAAAACTTATTAATCGCGGTAAGTCTCTACCGCTGGGCATGAACACACTAGGTTACGGTCGCCGTATACGTCATCGATACGCGTTACTGTAGGCCAGAACTTGTTTTTAGCCACGATAGGTACCGGGAATGCTGCATAGAAACGGTCGTATGCACGATCCCACTCGTTGCCTAGTACATCAGCTTGTGTGTGCGGTGCAAACACTAGCGGGTTGTTTTCGATAGACCATTCGCCAGACGATACTTTTTCGATTTCGCCTTTGATTGACACCATCGCTTCGATGAAGCGGTCGATCTCAACTTTAGACTCAGACTCAGTTGGCTCAACCATTAAAGTGCCTGCTACTGGGAACGACATAGTTGGAGAGTGGAAGCCGTAATCTTGCAAGCGCTTAGCCACGTCCATTTCAGTGATGCCTGAGGCTTCTTTAAGTGGGCGTAAGTCAACAATACACTCATGCGCAACACGGTTGTTGCGGCCACGGTATAAAATTGGGAAGTGCTGGCTTAACTCGTGCGTTAAGTAGTTAGCATTCACAATGGCCATTTCAGTGGCTTGTTTAAGGCCTTCGCTACCCATCATGGCAATATAAGCCCATGAGATTGGTAGAATAGCTGCTGAGCCGTAAGGCGCTGCAGATACCGCACCGTTACCAATTTTTGTACCCGGTACATTGATGATGCTGTGGTTAGGCATAAACTCAGCAAGGTGCGATTTAACACCAATTGGGCCAACACCTGGGCCACCGCCACCGTGTGGAATACAGAACGTTTTATGCAGGTTTAAGTGCGATACGTCTGAGCCGATAGAACCTGGGCTAGTAACACCTACTTGCGCGTTCATGTTAGCGCCGTCCATGTAAACTTGGCCGCCGTGCTCGTGCACGATGTCGCAAATTTCACGGATTGTTTCTTCGTATACACCGTGCGTAGACGGGTATGTGATCATGATGCATGATAGGTTTTCTGATACTTCTTCAGCTTTCGCTTTAAGATCAGCCATATCAACATTACCGTTTTTGTCGCAATCAACAACCACGATTTTCATGCTCGCCATTTGTGCAGATGCAGGGTTAGTACCGTGCGCTGAACTTGGGATCAAACATACGTTACGGTGTGCATCGCCACGTGATTCGTGGTATTTACGAATCGCGATTAAGCCTGCGTATTCACCTTGTGCGCCCGAGTTAGGCTGTAGTGATACGGCATCGTATCCGGTAATATTAACCAACCAATCATGTAGTTCGTTAATCATGATTTGGTAACCTTCTGCTTGGTCTAACGGGCAGAATGGGTGAAGGTTAGCAAACTCAGGCCACGTGATTGGGATCATCTCAGCTGTCGCATTTAGTTTCATAGTACATGAACCTAACGAGATCATTGAGTGGTTAAGCGCTAAATCTTTATTTTCAAGGCGCTTGATATAACGCAGCATTTCAGTTTCGCTGTGGTACGAGTTGAAGTTCGGGTGCGTTAGCACTTCGTCATCACGTACTAGGCTTGCAGGGATAGACTCGCTACCGTTTGCTTCAATGTCAGCTGCAATTGCATCAACACTTAAACCATGGCCTTCGCCTAATACGATATCGAAAAGTTCAGCTACGTCTGCACGAGTTGTGGTTTCTGATACTGCAATTGAGTATTCGCCGTCGTGGTTTGTTGCAAAGTTAACGCCGTTTGCAACTGCACGTGCTACTACGTCGTCTTTGTTATCACTAACAACAGTTAAGGTATCAAACCATGTGCTGTGCTTAAGGTTTACGCCTTTAGCTTGTAGGCCAGCAGCTAAAATATCAGCAAAGCGGTGAATACGCTGTGCGATTGTTTTTAAGCCTTCTGGGCCGTGGTACACCGCATAAAACGCTGCCATGTTGGCGAGTAATACTTGCGCTGTACAAATGTTTGAGTTGGCTTTGTCGCGGCGAATGTGTTGCTCGCGCGTTTGCATTGCCATACGTAATGCGTCGTTACCTAAACGGTCTTTAGATACACCAATGATACGACCTGGTAATGAACGCTTGTACGAATCACGAGTTGCAAAGAATGCAGCGTGAGGACCGCCGTAACCCATTGGTACACCAAAACGCTGTGCAGAACCAAGTACTACGTCTGCGCCTAGTTTACCCGGTGCTTTTAATAGTAATAAGCTCATGATGTCAGCAGCAACACAGGCAATCGCTTTTTTGCTTTGTACGCCAGCGATTAAATCTGTAATGTCTACCACTTCACCCGATGTTGATGGGTATTGGAATAACGCACCAAAAATCTCATGGTTCACGGCATCTGCCGCAGGACCAACTACCACTTCAAAACCAAATTGGTCAGCACGTGTTGCAACTACGTCGATTGTTTGTGTGTGTACGTCATCAGCAATAAAGAAGATATTCGCTTTTTTAGCTTTAGATACACGCTTTGCAAGGCCCATTGCCTCTGCAGCCGCGGTTGATTCGTCAAGTAATGATGCACTTGCTAAATCAAGACCTGTTAGGTCTAGGGTCATAGTTTGGAAGTTAAGTAATGACTCTAAACGCCCTTGAGCAATCTCTGGTTGGTATGGAGTGTACGCTGTGTACCAGCCTGGGTTCTCAAGTACGTTACGTAAAATTACGTGTGGTACGTGAGTTGGGTGGTAGCCTTGACCAATATAAGATTTGAACACTTTATTTTTGCTGGCTACTGATTTTAAGTAGCTTAGTGTTTCAACTTCAGTGCGGCTTTCGCCGATTGTTAGGCCTTCTTCTAAGCGGATGCTTGCAGGTACAGTTTGACCGATCAGCTCTTCAACACTCGATACTCCAAGAGCACTTAGCATATCGCTTACTTGTGCTGGGCTTGGCCCAATATGGCGGCGAATAAAATCTTGCGTTTGCTCTAATTGTTCAAGAGATTTGGCGTTTGACATTTGTCCAGATTCCTATGATCCAAAAAATAAATGGTTATCACTAATGGGTAACTAGCAATAACTTAAAAGCTTTTTGATTTAGTGACTTACAATGTATGGAAAGGTAAGCGGTAAAATCATAAAAGCCCCAGTTTGTGGGGCTTTTGTCTCAACAATAACTAATAATTAGTCTTCGTCGATGGTGTTTGCATAGCCTTCAGCGTCAAGCAAGTTTTCAAGCTCAGACTCATCAGATGCTTTAATGCGGAATAACCAACCGTCGCCGTAAGCGTCGTTGTTTACTGTTTCTGGTGCATCTTCAAGCTCTTCATTGATTGCAATGATTTCACCGCTGATTGGTGCGTAGATGTCTGATGCTGCTTTAACAGACTCTGCAACTGCACAATCTTCGCCAGCGTCTACTTCGTCGCCTACTTCTGGTAATTCAACAAATACCATGTCGCCAAGAAGCTCTTGTGCATGCTCAGAAATACCTACAGTGAAAGTACCGTCACCTTCGTTGCGAACCCACTCGTGTGAAGAGGCATACTTTAACTCGCTAGGGATATTGCTCATTTGTTTGTTCCTTTGGTTTTGATACCAATCAACTTAAATATTTAACCATTCTAGCTGTCTAAATAAAGCGCTAACTGCGTTATTAATTTATCAGGTAGAACAACTACATATCAAAATTAATGCCTTGTTATCACTCTATTTATCTGTCGCTATAAGTGGTTAATAACTCAACATGATTGGTATTATTGGGTGATAACACCAAATTTTAATTAATACTTTAAAGTACAGACTTACCGTTACGTACAAAGCTTGGTTTAACTACTTTTACGTTAACTAATTTTTTACGCATTTCTACTTGGGCTGTCTCGCCGGTTGAACGTGGTACACGTGCAAGAGCAACACTAAAACCAAGTGTAGGTGAGAAAGTACCAGAGGTAATAACCCCTTCGCCACCTTCAACGATTACTTTAGAACCGCTACGCAATACGCCTTTTTCTTCAAGCACTAGGCCAACTAATTTGTCTGTGCTTTTTTCTGCGCGTTGCTTAACTAATACATCACGACCGATAAAGTCACGATCTTCAGGCTCCCACGCAATGGTCCACGCCATGTTTGCTGCAAGTGGTGAAACGCTTTCGTCCATATCTAAGCCGTAAAGGTTCATACCTGCTTCTAAACGCAGTGTGTCACGTGCGCCAAGGCCTGCTGGCTTTACACCTGCATCTAGCAGTTGTTGCCAAAGATCAGCAGCTTGGTCGTTCGGTACTACAATTTCGTAACCGTCTTCGCCAGTATAGCCTGTTGTCGCAATAAATAAATCACCAACTTGAACACCAAAGAATGGCTTCATACCTTCAACGGCAGCTTGTTGTTCAGCTGTTAAAAGTGTGGCTGTTTTTGCTTTAGCGTTAGGGCCTTGTACTGCAATCATTGCAAACTCTGGGCGCTCAGTCACTTCAACGGCAAAATCAGCAGATACTTTAGCCATATGTGCTAAATCTTTTTCGCGAGTTGCTGAGTTAACCACTAAACGGTATTGCGTTTCAGAGAAGAAATAGATGATAAGATCGTCGATTACGCCGCCTTGTTCGTTAAGCATGCCTGTATATAAGGCTTTACCTGGAACAGTTAACTTAGCTACGTCGTTAGCAACGAGTTTGCGTAAGAATGCTTGTGCTTGCTCGCCTTTAACATCCACAATCGTCATATGCGATACGTCAAACATGCCAGCATCGGTACGCACTGCGTTGTGCTCTTCGATTTGTGAACCATAGTTGATTGGCATTTCCCAGCCGTGAAAATCAACCATTTTAGCGTTAGCTTCAAGGTGCTTTGCATGTAAAACTGTTTTAGAAGTCATAATATTCCTTCACTTTATAATTAACCCAATGTTGGGCGTGGCCTCAATTTAATGAGGGGGAATAACATGGGCGGCGATTATACATAAGTTGTACTGCACTGACACCCAAATTGCGATTTGTTACTACAAACACGGCTCAAAAACCGAGTTTTAAAAACTAGTTAAGCAACCTCAGGCAGAGTTAAATCAAACCCGCGTTGCTGTAATGTTGCTTGGCATTTTGCAAGCGCTGGGGTTTTAGCCACCAGCTGAAAATATTGCTGAGATTGTTTATCTATGGCGGTAATAAATACCTCGCCACTTTGTGCGCCATAACAGCTTGTCGCGTTAGATAAGCGTAAACCTGGGGTAAGCTTAAAAGCATCAATCAATGTATCAAACGCTTGCTCACCGCATAGGGTTAATACAGCTAAATCACTGCGTACGACAAATTCAATATCGTAACGTAGCTGCTGCTCACAAATAAGTGACTGAAGTTGCGCGCTGGCATCGCTATGTAAAACAAATCTAAAAGCGGTCTCGCTAAAGTAATACAAAGCAAAACTATAGGTGCTATTTAAGTCGCCGTCTAACGTGCCTTTTAGGCCTAAGCCACTAGCGGTTAGTTTATTTAAATCTAACCCTAAAATAGCCGTTAAAAATGGGATTGCTTCAGTGCCGCTAAAATCGATGACCACACTATTATTATCGGCCTGCAGCATATTGCTCTGCGGCGCTTCTAGTTGGCTGTGACGAGCAAACATTATTGGAGTAAAAGTCATCGTTGACACCTATCAATCTATAGTTGTGAAAGTATATTGTGCGAGATGGTGAACAACAAATTGTAATTTCTTATCAATTGATAAATAATAATTATGTATTTAACCTTATAAATTGAATTTTTTTATATGAAGAATATTTCAACAGATGGATTACGCACCTTAATTACCGTGGTCGAGGTAGGTGGATTCGCCAAAGCGGGCGAATTATTAGGCCTTTCTCAACCCGCTGTAAGCTTACAAATTAAGCGCCTTGAAGACATGCTCGGCCATAAGCTATTTAAAAAGCAAGGCCAGCGCCAAGTGCTTAATCAATATGGTGAGCTACTATTACCGATGGCTAAACACATGCTGTTGCAAAACGACAGTATCTTACAGTTGTTTACCAAAGAGAACGTTACCGGCAAAGTAAGGTTAGGTATTCCCAGCGAATTTGCCGCACGGATATTACCATCTATCATTGGCGATTTTATAGCGCTATACCCTGATGTCTCTTTAGAAGTTAAATCGCGTTTGAGTAAACATTTACTCTCTGTGTCGCGAGAAGATCAATTTGATTTAGTATTGGCATTAAATGAAGATTTAAACTCTGAGAAGTTCCCCGTATTCATGCAAGACCAACTTGTGTGGGTTGGCGATTTGTCATTAGTGCAAAACGAAGTGGTGACGTTAGTCACCGCACCAGAAGGCTGCATTTATCGCCGCCGCGCCATCGAAGCTTTAAAACAGGCAGGTATAAATTACCGAATTGCCTATAGTAATGCCGACCTAACAGGACTCACTGCGGCATTAAAAGAAGGGCTTGGCATTACCGTACTAGCAAAAAGTACTGTTCCACATGAGCTTAACTATCAATTACAAACAAAACACCTACCTGAACTTGGGCAAATTGGTATTAGTTTAATTAAACGCGCTGATCAGCCTGATAACGCGGCTGATAAACTCGCTGAGTTTATTGCGTTACGTTTAACCTAATCCCCACCTCATTACATTATGCATTATTCCATTTAGGTTGATTTATTATAAAAAAATCTAGCCGATCACTTGTACTTATAAAGGGTACGTGATAATCAGCGTCAAAATAATGACTTTTATCACAAATAGGATTGATTCGTATTATTTTACATGTTTAAATTGCGCCAGTTTAAATTAGAATCAAAATCAAACTCAAATAGGAAGCACAATGACACCTAAGTTTATTGTTTCAACACTTTCGACGGCTATCGCTTTATCATTAAGCGCCAATGCGTTTGCAAAGGATGCAACCAATGAAGAAAAGAGCTTTGAGCAAATTACCGTAATTGGCTCACAAGCGGCTATTAACGATATTCCTGGCTCAGCAACTTTTATTAGTGACGAAGAGCTAGGAAAGTTTGAATACACTGATATTTCACGTGTATTAAGCTCTGTACCTGGTGTGTATGTTCAAGAAGAAGACGGCTACGGCCTGCGCCCTAATATAGGTATGCGTGGAACGGGTACTGGCCGTAACGATAAAATCTCAGTAATGGAAGATGGTGTACTTGCAGCCCCTGCTCCTTACTCAGCACCTTCTGCATACTACTTCCCAACGATGGGTCGTATGGAATCAGTTGAAATCTTAAAAGGCGCAGCATCGGTTAAGTATGGTCCACGTACAACGGGTGGTGTATTAAACTTAGTATCACGTAGCTTACCTACTGAAGGCTCAACAGGTTTAGTTAATGCTGAACTTGGTTCAGACGGTTTTTATAAAGGTCATGCTTACTTTGGGAAAAAGAAAAACAATGCCGCAGGTTTAGTTGAAGTATTTACTTACGGCGCTGATGGCTTTAAAGACCTACCTGTAGGCAGTGACAATACGGGCTTTGAAAAGAACGATTTATTAGTAAAGTTTGGTTTTGACTTTGGTGAAAACGAAGCACATAACCTTGAAATGAAAGTTAAATACTCAGACGAAACATCTGATGAAACTTACATGGGTTTAACACAAGCTGACTACGATGAATCTCCTTATCGTCGTTATGCGGCTTCGCAAAATGATGTAATGAACACTCAACACAATGCATACCAATTAAACTATGCATATCGTTTTGGTGATGGCTATGAATTACTTGCAACAGCATATTTAAACGACTTTCATCGTAACTGGTACAAAGCAAGTAAAGTAAGCGAAAGCTACTTACAACAGTACAGCGAATTTGAAGCAAACCCTACCAGCGAAGGTATTGAAGGCATAGGTATTAAAGCCAATAACCGCGACTACCAAGCAAAAGGTATTCAGTCTGAGCTGCACATTCCAGCGGGCAACCACTACCTAACGGTTGGTGTACGCTACCATGAAGATGAAATGGACCGTTTCCAGTGGGAAGACAAGTACACGCTTAATCAAGATCTTTCTATGACCCTGACAAGCAAAGGCTTACCAGGCTCTAACAGCAACCGCATTGATAGCGCTGAAGCAACAACGTTATTTGTTCATGACGAATGGACTATGGATGCATTAATGATTAGTGCAGGTCTTCGTTATGAAGATATCACTATTAACCGCCAAGAATGGGAAAAAACAGATCCAAAGCGTGAAGGTGCACTTAAAAAAGACATCTCTAACGATACGCAAATCTTAATTCCGTCACTTGGTGCGACTTACACTGTAAACGATAGCCTAACGCTACTTGCAGGTATTCAGCAAGGTTATGCGCCTGCAGCACCTGGCAATGCAGATCAAGAAGAAGAAGAAAGCTTAAACATTGAGTTTGGTGGTCGTTATAACATCGCTGGCTTTGATGGTGAAGTTATTGCATTCTTCTCTGACTACGACAACATGCACGGTAACTGTACAGCATCTGTAGGTTGTAACGATGATAACATTGGCGATCAATACAACTACGGTGAAGTAGAAGTATCTGGTTTTGAATTCTCTGCTGGTCGCGTTTTTGCTACTAACAGTGCATCATTCCCAGTGCGTTTGACTTACACATACACTGACTCTCAATTTAAAAATGAATTTGAGTCAGACATTTGGGGTTCTGTAAGTAAAGGCGACGCTATGCCTTACGTCCCTGAAAACCAACTTGCCTTGTCTATGGGTGCGCAGCTTTCAAGCTTCGTGTTTGACACGCAAGTACGTTACGTATCAGATGCTCACGCTGACTTATCTACAGATGGCCTTAATGCTATCGACAGTCGCGTAGTGTGGGATTTAGCTGCTAAATACTTAATTGATGACAATCAAAAAGTATACCTAACAGTGGATAACCTGTTTGACAAAACCTACGTTGCTAACCGTGCAAATGGCGGTATTCAACCAGGTAAACCTCGTACATTACAACTAGGTTATAGCTACGCTTTCTAAACTAAAGGCTAAAAAGTTATAAAAGCCGTGTTTGCTCAGTCAAGCACGGCTTTTTTATTGGTGGTGATTTATCACCAAAATGGTGCTTAAATTAAAGCGACCTGTAACCTAAAACCTCGGTGCCTTTTGGGCTAAAGCCCAACCTACATCGAGACTACACGTAAGCATCTAGCCAATTTTGATCATTACCTCAAATTCAAGGCATAAAAAAGCGCGGTATAAAACCACGCTCTTTATCACCAAACTCGGTAGCTTTATTCTAGCCTGCAGCTAGATAACTTAATTATTTCCAACTTCTCATTTTATGGCCTTTTAGGGCATAAAATAAAATGAAGATATAGCTTGGGATCATCACGATATAAGCACCTTGAGAACCAAGACCGGCTACGTTACCTAAGCCTATAAGTAATGGACCTAATGCACCACCCGCAATACCCATGATTAATAAACCAGATGCAGTACCCGTTAAACGGCCAAGCCCTGCAAGTGCCAACGGCCAAATTGCAGGCCAAACCATTGCATTAGCAAAACCGAGTAATGCGATACATAACAATGGATCAGGTAACTCAGGGCCACCAAATGGTACAAGTAATAAGTTAGCAATAATAAACGAATCGTTGCTGCCCATAACAACGGCAAGCACAGTCACAATACCGGCAATACCTGACATAACAAGTGCATTTTGCTGCGACATAAAACGTGGAATAAGTGCAATACCAATAGCATAACCGATTAACATACACGCCATAGTATACGAAGTCATAACAGAGTAATCAGCAATTCCTAAGTGAAGTGCATATGAACCAATAGTATCTGCTGCGATAACTTCAACGGCTACATATAAGGCAATACCAATAACGCCTAACGCTAGGTGTGGATGGCTTAACGCTTCTTTTACTTCACCTTTGCCGTTACCTTCAGATTCTTCGAATACTAAATCCGGTAATGGTGCAAACTTAGCAAATAATGCAAATAGAAAAATTAAACCAGCAATACCCATATAAGGTAGGATCAAGCTATTCGCCATCGTATCTTTTTGTGCTTGTGATAACTGTTCACCGTCAGCAACTACGCCGCTTACGACTACGGCTGCAAAAAGTACAGGTACAATTACACCAGCAAACTTATTTAATAAGCCCATAATACATACACGTACTGCAGCAGATTTCTCAGAGCCCATTTTAACCACATACGGGTTGATAGCGGTTTGTAAAATAGTTTGGCCAACACCTATCATTAGCTGTGCAAATAAGAATATTTCGATCATTTGCATTTTAGCGGCAGGTATATACATTAGCGCCGAAGCAGCCATTATCGCACACCCTATCGCCATACCATTTTTATAGCCAACACGCTTTATAAGCATTGCAGATGGGATACCTGCGACTGTTACAGCAATATAAAACGATGAAATAATGAACGATGCTTGCAATGGTGATAACACTAGCATTTGTTGTAAAAACGGGGTTATTGCGCCATTCAACCAGGTTATACACCCTAGAATAAAGAACATTGACCCGGCCAATGTCATTGGCAGCCAAATATTATGCTTAGTGTTTGCGTCACACTCGACGGTTGCTTCCATAATTTATCTCAACTGTTTATTTTAATTAATTATTTTAGTATTACACTGTAAAAGCTTTAAAAAACAAGGCATACAATACTAAAACCATTTTTATTACAAAAAATTAATCATACACCAACAAAAATGACAGCGCTATCATTTTAACAACTGCAAATAAAAAGCCGCAAGATAAATTCTTACGGCTTTAAAAGTCACACTACTTTAAATATGAATTTACTTTCCTATCGCTTGTTTAGCAAACAACTGTTTAATAGGCCCTAAGTTATCAACCATCGTTAAACCCACACCACGGATGAGCTTTTTAAGCGGGTTAGTACCTTCAAACAATTCTTTTAAGCCTTGCATCATGGCAATGTGTTTTTGCGCATCAAGTTTGCGGGTGCGTTCGTAATCACGAAGTAGCCGCTCATTTGCAAATTCTCCCTGCTGCGAGCTTAACAACTCAATTAAATAAGCCGCATCTTTCAGACCTAAATTCATGCCAAGCCCTGCTAATGGGTGTATCGTGTGGGCAGCATCTCCAATTAATACCACTTTGCCTGCAATCCACTGCTGTGCGTAACGCATTTTGAGTGGAAATGCGACACGCTGGCTTTGTACTTCACATAAACCACATTGTCCATCGAGTGCAGCCATTACCGCTTTATTAAAGTCATTATCAGATAAAGCTAACAATGTGTCGCAATGTGCGGGGCTGGTTGACCATACAATAGAGTGTGTGTTGGCATCTGTTAAAGGCAAAAAGGCTAACGGCCCTGTAGGTAAAAACACTTGGCGCGCGGTATTTTCATGTGGCTGTGCCGTTTTAACCGTGGCAACAAGTGCATTATGATCATAATCTTTAAATGTGATTGGTAAATTAAACTGTTTACGAATGGCTGAATTTGCACCATCAGCCGCTACTAAAAGCTTGGCAATAATCGGTTCACCAGACTCAAGGGTAACAAATACATCGTTATCACTTTGGTGAATTTGCTGATAGCACGTATCAAATAGTAAAGTTGCTTGGCTTTGCTGCTCTAACTCGTTAATCAATGCATAGCGAATAATATCATTTTCAACGATGTGGCCTAATTGGGGCAAATCAAGCTCGTCGCTATTAAATGCGATTTTACCAAAGCTATCTTGGTCGCGAACATCCATATGTGTATATGCACGTGCGCGTTGAGCAGTAATTTGTGGCCAAACATTAAGTGATTCAAATAATGCCTGACTTGCAAGGCTCAAGGCACTTACGCGCAACCCGTATTCATCACCTGGAGGAGCCTGTTTAGCTGCTGCATCAACAACAACTACGCTAATATTCGCTTTAGCTAAACCCAGTGCCAGCGTCAATCCTACGCAACCACCACCCACTATACACACTTGTACTTGCTTCATAGTCGTTTACCTTGTGCTACTTGTCCCATTAACTGCTTTGCCAGTGGTGTTTTTAATGATGAACATAAATCCATAGTGAATAAGCCACAACTTCGGCCAAGTGCAAGAATTCGTGATTTATTTGAAAATAACCTGACTAACCCGTCTGTAAGTGTCATGACAGTATTAATATCGTGACTGCGTTGCTTGGCATATTCACTCACAAATGGGTAACTCCCCATTACATGCTCGCTACTGGCAAGTTCACATAATAACTGTACATCTCGCAGTCCTAGATTAAAGCCCTGCCCTGCAATTGGGTGAATGGCGTGTCCTGCATTGCCAATTAATACTGTTCGATGACTAAAAAGAGAATCAGCACGACCATAAACTAGCGGGTAACTCGCACGCACGCCCACTTTGGTAAATTGCCCTGCGCGATAGCCAAAGGCACTTTGCAGCGCAATAATAAATGCATCGTCATCAAGCGCCATATGTTGCTTGATTTGCTCAGGCTCCATACACCAAACTAGCGAGTAACGGTTATTACTCATTGGCAGTAATGCCATAGGTCCGTGCTCAGTGAAACGTTCAAATGCGTGATTGTGGTGACCACCATCTACCTCAATGTTCGCAATGATCGCACCTTGTGAATATGCTTTAGTGTTAAAGTTGATATTGGCTAACTGACGCGTTGGGGATTGTGCACCGTCGGCAATGATCACAAGTTTTGCGCCTAATTCAGCTCCGGACTCAAGTGTTAGCTGTGCTGAGTCTACTTGGTAATTTAAGCTTGCAACGGTATCAGGGCAAAACACTTTTACCGCACTATTCATTAATTGATTATGTAAAGAGCGTCCAAACGGATTAACCTCAACCACATAACCCAAAGCGTCTTGTGCAAACTCATTGCAATCAATATGTGTTTTTCCAAAATGACCACGGTCTGACACACTAACTTGTTTAATGGCAGCTGCAAACGAAGCTTGTGGGTCAAATATATTGGCAGTTTGTAAAAATTGCACCGATTGCTGAGCAAGTGCAATACTGCGATCATCAAAACTAGGGTGATAATCATCACTGGGTTGGTTGGCTTCAATAACCGCGATAGTTAAATCTGGTGCATAACTAGCAAGGCTTAACGCACAACTTGCCCCTGCTAAGCCGCCACCGATAATTACAACATCAAACTGTTCTGCCACGCTTTACTCCTAGCGTTTAATTAGCCTTTGGGCTCATAAGCGCTTCAATTTCACTGATAGTCTTAGGCACATTAGCAGTCAAGTTTTCATAGCCTTGCTCTGTAACTAACAGGTTATCTTCAATACGAATACCAATACCTTTAAATTGCTCGGGTGCTTTAGCGTCAAGGCTAATATAAAGCCCAGGTTCAATAGTAAGTACCATGCCAGCTTCAAATGAACGTTCTTTTTCATCTAGCTTGTAGTCACCAACATCATGAACATCCAGACCAAGCCAATGACCAAGACCGTGCATATAAAATGCCTTGCACGCTTGGCTAGCTAAAAGCTCTTTTAAATCACCTTGCAGAATACCTAAATCAATTAAGCCTTGAGTAAGCACGGTCATTGCGCGTTTATTTGCTTTTGAAAGGCAACCGCCCGGTTTAACCTCAGTGAATGCAGCTTCTTGGGCAGCTAATACAATATTATAGAGCTGAGCCTGAGGCTCACTAAATTGACCATTTACAGGAAACGTACGTGTTATATCAGCGGCGTAGCCTTGTAGCTCACAGCCCGAATCAATAAGCACTAAGTCACCATCATTTATTACATCGCTATTATCGGTGTAATGTAAAATATTGGCGTTATCGCCGCTACCAACAATAGTGCCGTACGCGGGGTGGCGTGCACCATTCATCGCATAGTGATGATGTAGCTCAGCCTCTAATTGATATTCAGTGGCCCCTGGTTTAGCAAATTGCATAGCGCGAATATGACCGTCGGCACTAATTTCACATGCACTGCGCATAATATTGATTTCAGCGGGGGATTTAAACAAGCGCATTTCATGAATTAAACCACGAATGTCTTTAATGGTATTCGGAGCTTTATAAGTACGGTTACTACGTAAAGTGCCCAATAGTGACCAAACGGTGTCATCAAACTTTGGATAACTACCTTGTGCATAAAATAAAATCTGCTGGCCGTTCACCAAATTCAATAATTGTTCAGTTAGCTCACTGAGTGCACATGTTTGGTCGAATAAGTATTCTGTTTTTGCTTTTTCAAAGCCAATACGGCGGCCATGCCATATCTCAGCGAGCTTATCTTTGTTTAAACAAAACAGTGTGCTAGGCGTTTCACTGCCTGGACTGAGAACTAAAACCGCATCAGGCTCATTAAACCCTGTTAAATAGAAAAAGTCGCTATCTTGGCGAAAAGCATAGTCAGTATCTCGGCTACGTGTGACCTCACTGGCGGCAGGAATAATCGCTACACTGTTTGGTTCCATCATCGCGAGCAAACGTTCGCGGCGCGCTTTAAATTCAGCTTTTTCAATACACACTGTTGGCATAGTTATCTCTGTTTTGCTGTTTTTTAGTGAAGTGTTTTTTTTGTGTCAGTCACTTGCTCTTTACCAAGCTCAGCAAAACATAATAGTGCTGATACACGTACATACTCAATCACCTCATGCAGTGCTTGGCTGTCTTCTTCGGTTTCGTCAAACATAGTATCTAAGCGAGTGATCTCACTAAAGTCACTAATCACTTCTTTCACATCAGCTGATAGCTTGCCATAATCTTTTTGTTTTAAGCCAAAGCCCAACATAAAACCAGCAACCCATGACACTAAGCCATTTGCTTGATCAATAAGGGTTTCATCTTCGCTTGGTAAAAATAGGTCAAACTGAAACTCTTCATCGCTAAAACTATCAACTACTTGCTTATAAATAGTGGCAAAAAAGGTTTTTAGATCATTACTAAATGATTGCCCATCATTAAATACGTCACTCAATAAGGCTAGGTATTCTTTTGCCTCTATGCTCAATCCACATGCAAGTAAACCACTGATCACACCGTGGGCTTCAGCTGGGGCAACAAATATCTCGTTTTTTTCAAGTAATAATTGGGCTTGTTGGTAATCAGGTAGTTCGCTCATGATGGACTCTTCACAGTATTAGTTAAGCTAATGCTACCACTCGATAAATAGCAACTCCAATAAAATGTATGATTAGGATCAAGCTACTTGTTTAACGCGATGCTCAGTGTTCAAAATGCGCACCTAAAAGTAAATACTTGGTTACCAGTGATGGAAAACCGTGCAAACAGTAGATTTATTTTGATTTTGGGTTTAAGGATTGGATTATGTCTTATATACTGAAGTTGTTCCCTGAGGTGCTGGAGCTTGGTTAAGTCCCTGAGCCGATAAATTTTATGTTAGGGTTTCTGTTCGTCTACTATTGTGCAAGCTCGGCATGTACCGAGAAGCCTACGGTAAACCGCAGATCCCCGCCCTGAGACCTTATGGTTTCAGGACTGACACCGAGTACCGCATTCTTGGGGAACACTTTCTATTAATTCTTCAAACAAAACACCCAACAAAGCCAAAGCAATAAAGTCTAGCAATTTATAGCAACAATCAGTTAGTACACAATTTCTATGTCAAAATGAGTGATACAGAGAAAGCTATGCTAACAAAAACAATTTAATCAATAAAAACATAGCGTTATAATATAACAAAACACCTAGGGTGAGTTTTTCTCACGTTCCTAAACAATCCCTTTAACAACAACAAGCCTCCTCTCAAGACCTTACATTATGTAGTTCTACTGCATTTTCATTGCACTAATAAAAATAAAAATTAACGCAGCAATATCTACTCTTTTTTATACATTGCGTAAGTTAAAACCATTTGTATAATCACCGCCCAAGGAAGCACCACACCATTAAAAAAGGAACTATTATGAATGCTTATCTAAAGAAAACGATTGCCACTTTATCACTTGCTGCATCACTCGCTCTAACGGGTTGTGTATCTACAGAACTTAAGACAAATGATAAATACGAACTACCTATTGAGTTCTCTACTTCTAGCCCTGCAATGATTTTCCCTGTGTCATTACATGGCGTACCAGGAAATAAAACGGAAGTAGGCTTGGCAATTACTGCTGGCGTAGCTGGCAAATATGGCGCCTCTGTAATATCGGCACAACAACTTTATAGTACTGTTGGTAACCTATCTTGGACCTTAGGTGAAAGTATTCGCCGTGGTGCAAATAAAGGTGATTATAAAATCAATACCTATGGTCAGAAAATTGCGACCGATTTACAGTACTCTATGGATAAATTAACCAAAGCATTGAAAAGCTCTGGCGCAATTAAAGACAAAAACTTCTCTTTTGAAAATGTGATTGTTTTACACGTGGACAGCAGCGGCGGTATTCCAGTACCTGGCGTAAGACGTGTTACTGCTTTTGGTGGCATCATCAATGTTAAAAACTTAGAAGTTGTTTCTTATATTGAAAAAGACCTTGTATTAGCAAATGATCATGACTCTATTTTGGCGCAGATGCCACTTGAAATGAATGCAATCGTTGAAGAACTGACTGGCAAAATTTAGTACTTAAGGCCTTGTGAGTCAAAAACTCACAAGGCCAGCTTTATATCAACTTGCTGGTTTATATAGTGCTAAGCATAAGCTTGCCATATAAGTTTGCATTATAAAAAGTTCCCGCTTTATAAATCGCTTTTTCTAGTAAAGCCTCATGCTTGAAGCCTGATTTAAGTAATACTTTATCTGAGCCTGTATTTCCATCAAAAACGATTGCATGCAACCGAGCAATATCAGTTGTTGATTGAACTTGTTCTATCAATAATGCGAGGGCCTCAGTGACTATTCCTTGCCCCCAATACTCTTTTGCTAGCCAATAACCAACCTCTGCTGATTTACAATATTCAAGCTCACCTTTGATTGCGCTGACGCAACCAATAAATATGCCGTCTTTTTCAATTGCAAAAATTCCGCCTGCCTTACTGCCAATTTCAATCCACCAGCAGGCATCATCCATTGTGTATGGCGACGGTATTTTTGGGGATAAAAATCGTTTTACATCAGGGTTATTTAAGTAGTTGACGAGTAAAGTTTTATCTTCAAGTTTGAAATTTCTTAAACGTAGCATGGTATTCTTTTTTTAGTTGAAAGCTTAAAGCTGGGCTTTATTACAATAAGTCGCTTTTTCAAAGTCATTTATATTCATGGCAATATTTTTAATATCAGGAAACATCTCATGTAACTTAGTGACAACTGCTTTTGATAGTGCCGCTTTTTGTTCTGTGGTTCGCCCCTGCATTATATGAGTGAATACATGGATAAATGGCTCTTGCTTATTTCCGACTAAGTAACTATCAAAGGGATTAACTCTTACTTTTATATCACTTTCGACAAATAAGTCGGTGCTATGAGCAACTTTGTGTATTGCTTTATTAATAGTCATCTCATCATGTATGTCTAAAATAGAACTGGCACAATCAATCACAAAATGTGGCATTAAAAACTCCTTTTTGATTGTTAAAAATAAAACTACTGATGGTATTTACGAATCATCACTATTTTTCCGTCTTCGACTTCAATAACATCCATAATAGTCTGGCTATATTCTATAGGTTGCTGGTTTTGCGGGTGAACACCTTTAGCATGATGACTATAACGAATTGCAAAACCAGAGTTATTAAAAATAAATGTGTCGAGTAACTTGGCGTCATATTCAGTATGAGCAGCTAAATAAAATGTCATCCCTTTGCGCATGTTTTCTTTACCATCAGGTGCGCGGGTATCATCAGGTTGGAATGGAATATGTTGGCTGCCAACATCGTCACTTAATAACGCCAAAAAAGCTTCTAGCTCTTTATGCGTTGCGTTTGGTGCTTGAGTAGCAACCATCGTTGAAAAATACTGTTGGGCGAGTGTTTCTAGCTCTTTGTTTGCAGCAGTAACACTGAGCGACACACACATTAAAACCACCGATACCATTGCTATTATTTTTTTCATCAGCTATTCCATTGTTTAAATTACATACGTCATCTAAGCAATAAACAAATGAAATGTATAGCTTTATTTTTTAATACTTCGTTTAAAAAAGCAGATCAGTAAGGTAAAAACTACCACTAATATAAAGAAAATTAATGAAGGCTCTTACAGGCATTGAAAATTGAGAGAACGATAAATTTAACTTGAGGCTTAGTAGCACGCACACCCCCATTAAGCTAAACCAAGGAGTAAAGAAGCACAGTAACTTCCACTTTATTAGCATTACGGCTAAGTCGTGTAACGCCCCACTGATTGCAAATGTAATGATCACAGCACACCAATGGGGCAAAAATGATGATACCGGCTTCATCACATAGCGTGATAAATAGTAGCTCCAAATCGGGTTCCAATAGCGCCAAAACAAATAAAATGAAGGCGCTCCAAATGAGCGTTTAAGCATGTTGCTCAGTGAACCATTAGCGCCTAAAGGCACGCCAGTACGTTTTTTTACATATTGAGCAAGCGTAATATGATTAGACATAGTGACTTCCTTGGTTAAATAGATTGCAAGTTAGCTATTGAATAAAGTAGCCAATCACTAACCATTGTTGATCCGATTTTTTTAAAGTAACCGTTTCTGTCGACTCTGGTCTGTTTACAAAATCAGTATCAAATTGCAGTAATACATACTCACCTTTTGGTAACTGAGGCAGAGAATCAAATGTTTTACGGTTTACTTGTTCACGGGATTTTACATCACCCAGCGGGGTGCGAACTTCACCTAGTTTTGATACCCAAAGATCTTGGCTAACATTTTCTTTAAAGAATGCATCACTTTGCTGCCAACTCAAGGCGTAATCACCATTATCTACTACAGCTAACCACTGTGTAGCGGCTGTTTGCTCTTCATTGGCTTGTAGATTAAATGTGGCAAAAATCATAAAGAAAAATAAAATACAGTGCTTTTTCATCATAACTCCTTGTTAAAAAATTGCAGCTTCAGCCTACTAAAGAGCAGTTAATTATAAAAGCATAATTTATGAACTTCGCCCTTAATAACTTTCCCCTTGCTAACTTTCCCCTCGCTAACTCTACTCACATCCTACTTTTTACTTTATTGGTGGCAACACTGTTAGCAGGGTCATCTGGCCAAAAATGTTTTGGATAACGGCCTTTCATTTCTTTTTGCACATCGCGGTAACTGGTTGCCCAAAAATGAGCTAGATCTTGAGTAAGCTGCAATGAACGTTTTCCCGGCGATAATAATTCCATCAATAATGGCATTTTACCTTGAGCAAGAAGAGGCGAGCTTGTCATACCGTAAACTTCTTGCATGCGCACGCTAAGCTTTGCGGGGCCATCAAGTTGATAGCTTATTTTAATATTCGAACCGCTCGGCACAGTTAAGCGCAGTGGTAAAAGCGCTTTCAAAGCCGTTTGTTGTTGCCAATCAAAACAGTTTTGCAGTGCTTCAAAATAATTAAACTTTTTAAGCTGCTCCAGAGTTTTGATGTCTTGTAGGTATACGCCAAGCCAAGTATCAGCTTGGTCAATAAGCGATTGCTCTGTAATAGACGGGAATTGCTCTGGTAAAAGTTTATAAGCCAAACTCATACGAGTCAGCAATTGCTGGGCATCGGTTTGCTCGTTAAACATTGCAAAACCGTGTTTTTTAAATAAGTTAAGCCATGCTTTAGCACGCTCATTTTTATCAAGCTTTTGCTTACTCGGTTGGCTACTTAGCGTAATAGCCCCTAGTTTAACTTCATCTTGATGAATAAAGCGCCCTGCTTTTTCATCAAACTCACAGCGCGTTTGCTCAGTAAATAAATGCGGTAAATACTCTTCAAGCTCAAATGGGCTCAACGCTGTTGCTGCAAATATTCGCCCACCTTTATGGCCGCCCATAGTTGCGATTGCTAAGTATTCGTCGTTGTGCCAATAATCACTATTGAGTTCAGCCCCAGCACCATTAGAAAGTAAATAGCCGTTGCCGCGCTTTTTTGCAATGCGATCTGGATAAGCAAGTGCCACCAGCACGCTAAGGTATTCACTCTTTAGTTCGCTTTTATCATCGTTTACTTTTAAACGGCTATACCAATATTTAAGCTGCTGTTTAAATACTGGATGAGGCCGTTGTTGCATACTGTGCAGAGCAACATTAAGCTCAGCAGCGCAATTAACACGACTTTCTAATAAGGCGACCAGATAAATAGCTAACCTATAAATGCCTGCGCATTGCTGCTCTAGCTGCTGTGCTTTTAATAACATGTGTGCCAAGCGAATATCAGCGCCAAAGGTCAACATATTGCCACCTAATGCTGTAAGTTTCCCTTTTGCGTCCACCGCTTCTAGCATCTGTAGTAAGCTCAATGCTTGCTTAGCTTGCTGCTCAGTTGGTTTATCCAGCAATGTTAGTTCATTAATATCTGCGCCCCAGAGTTTTGCTTCAAGCATAAGCTGACTGATATCGCAGGTGAGGATCTCTGGGTTATCGTGGCTATTACGTCGTTCAAATGTTTGCTTTGAGCCCAACCGGTAAACCACGCCGGGCTCTATACGCCCAGCACGACCTGCCCTTTGCACTGCCGATGAGCGAGAAATACTTTGGGTTGTCAGCTCTGTCACCCCAGTTTTTAAATTAAAGCTCGCAGCGCGGCGTTTACCACTATCAACAACAATGCGAATGCCTTCAATGGTTAAACTGGTTTCAGCAACATTGGTGGTGAGCACCACTTTACGCATACCTTGAAGCGCAGGCGAAATGGCAGCTTGTTGCTGGGTTTTATCTTGCTCGCCAAATAGGGTAAATACTTCACAATCAGCAGGCAGATCACCAAGCGCCTGTTGAACACGCACTATTTCGCGCTGCCCGGGTAAAAAAACCAACGCACTACCTGTTTGCTCACTCAGTGCTTGTTTTATAATTTGCGGGACTGCATCAAGCCAGCGGCTTTCATCTTTTAGTGGAATATACACTTCATCAATTGGAAAGCTTCGTCCTTGCGATTGCACAATAGGGCAATCAAAAAAATCCACATATCGCTGGGTATCAAGCGTTGCCGACATAAGCAAAATAGTTAAGTCTTCGCGCAGTGCGGCTTGTGTTTCTAGCGCAAACGCTAAGGACGTATCGGCAGCTATTGAACGCTCATGAAACTCGTCAAATATCAGTAAATCAACATCACTAAGTTCAGGATCGTTTTGCAGCATGCGCGTAAGCATGCCCTCGGTGACAATTTCAAGGCGGGTATTAGCGCTCACTTTACTCTCGCCGCGTATCCGCAGCCCCACGCTCTGCCCAACAAGCTCACCTTGGCAACTAGCCAAGTAATTTGCAATATTACGCGCAGCTAAACGTCGAGGTTCTAGCATAACAATGCATTTAAAGTGCCCATCACGCATTAAATTTAGCGGCAACCAAGTTGACTTACCTGCGCCCGGAGGTGCTTGCAGTAAGGTCATCGGGTTTGTTTTTAATGTATTGACAAGTTGTTGATAGATATCCTGAACGGGCAGCACGCTTTACTCACCTAAGTTGGCTTTTTAGCTAGTGTATCAAACTAAATAAAAACCGTGCTGCAAAAATTATTTTCTCTATCAAATCAGTTTACTGTTTAATCGTAAGCTAAACAGTAAACTGATTCATTAAGCTTTTCAGCGCCTCTGCATCTTTTGATAAGCTGTTGCTAGAGGAATTAGCATTTTCAACAAGCTCACCATTCATCTGGATGATCCTATCCATTTCTTTCACCGCGCTATTAATTTGCGCAATACCTGATGATTGCTCGCTGCTGGCACTGGCAATATCTTGCATAAGTGATGCTAAATTTTTAATGCTTGCAACAATGTCACTTAACGTTTTTCCTGACTTTGCAGCTAACTCCATTCCATGTTGTACTTTTTCTGAACTATCATTCAATAGCCCAGCAATACTTTTTGAGGCATTACCACTGCGCTGCGCCAAATTTCTTACCTCTGCTGCAACAACGGCAAAGCCACGGCCTTTCTCACCCGCTCTGGCAGCTTCAACAGCTGCATTCAATGCTAACAAATTAGTTTGAAAAGCAATTTCGTTTATCACTTCTATAATATTTGAAATTTCTGTAGAGCTATTACTTATTTCCTTCATTGCTTTAACAGTATTATTAACTAACTCCCCTCCTTCTTGTGCTTGTTGATCTGTCACTATGGCAAGCTCATTTGCCTTATGCGCATTGCTAGAGTTTACTTTTACGGTTTCTGTCATTTCCCCCATCGACGCTGTTGTTTCTTCAATTGATGCAGCCTGTGACTCTGTGCGAGTATTTAAATCATTCATCCCTGCGCGAATACTATGCGAGGAGCCTGTAATAGTCAGGGTGGTAGACGTAATTTTAGAGACCATGTCTGATAAATTACTTACACTTGTATTTACAGAGCGTTTTAACTCGTTAAATTGGCCTTTGTAATCACCTTGAATTTGTTGACTCAAGTTCCCCTCTGAGAGCGAGTGCATCACAGTAATGCATTCACTCAAAGGAGCTGATATGGCATCAAGCGTGCTATTTATTCCTTTAACTATCGCTAAAAATTCACCATTGTGATCTTGTTCATTGGCTCTGGCCTGAATATCTCCTTGGCTAGCAGCACTGGCTAAACGAGCACTGTCTTGCACCATATTCTGAATCGCTAAAATACTGGTTTCTAAACTTGTTTTAATTTGTAAAAAATCACCTTGATATTTATCACTCAAGGCTTGAGGTAGCTTTCCAACGGCAATATCGTCTAGGTAATGGGATGTGAGCTGAACCGGCTCAATGATCGAATCGAGTGTTGAGTTTATTCCTTGGATTATCTTTTTAAAGTCGCCTTGATGCTTTTCTTCGTCAGCACGCTTTGACAATAACCCTTGTGAGGCAGCATCCACTAAATAGTTAGTGTCATTTATTAACTCTTTTATCGCGTTAGTTGACGTTTCAAGGCTTTGCTTAATTTCTAAAAAATCACCTTTGTAACTTCCATCAATAGACGTCGGAATATTACCTTTTGCTATATGATTTAAGTAATCACGGGTTTGATCTATTGGGCTTACTATGGCATCAAGCATTCTATTAATGCCCGAAGATAAAACTAGCATAAAACCACTGTAGCCTTGAGTGCTTAATCTTGACGCTAACTTACCCGCTACAGCTGCTTGTATAATTGTCTCAATTTGCGACTCAGCTTGACGTTGCTGTGTTAAATCAGTCAGTTCATATACCACTCCATTTGACTGTCCAGTATCATCAAGTACAGGGTTAGCAATGATATTAAATATCACATGCTCAAACGCAGCTTCACAGTTGACCTGTTGTGATTCGCCTTTTTGTATAGTCGATAATTGCTCGTGGCCGGAAAATAATTGCTTAATTTCTAACGACATTAAGTCCTGAGTATGACCAATAACTCCCTGATACTGGGAAAATAATGCCTGACACTGTTGGTTAGCGTAAATAATAACTCCATCTTGGTTTGCAAGCATAACGGGAGAAGTTGCATTATCAAGCGCTTGCTTTATCCGGCCATTTTCTTGTGCTTGAGCACGTTGATACTCCATTTTTTGAGTTAAATCATTTTGCATTTTATTTAAGTTTTCTTGCATCATATCTAAATTTAACAGCAACTTACCTATTTCATCTTTGCTGTTTACTCTGATCTCATTTGCAAGATTACCTTTCGCTATTTGGTCAGCAATTTTAGAAGCACTTAAAACCGGTTTAATGATCAGCTTTTGTATATAAAAGGTGAGCAGTAATATTACAACAAAAGCTAAAACCACCAACACAACCACGCTTTGCGTTATAAACGTTTCTTTTTTCACAATCAGGGCGTTTGTTTTAGTATTAACCAAGTTATCAATACTGCTATTAAGATCCGCCAATAAAGACACTGCCGCTCTATCAATCCCTTTTACTGCTCTATCTCCAGCTTGCGTATTATAGTTAGCCGCTTTAAAAGCTATTAACCCCTCACGGTAGAGCTGCCCTAGTTTTTCATGTTCAACCTTAAACTCTTTTACTTGTTTAAGCATGCTGAGGGGTAAATAAGATGATTTAATAAGCCCATTTGTAATATTTGCGACTGCTTGTTCTTTTTCTTTAAAGCTCGCCAAGTACTTCTCATACTGTTGAGGGTTCTCCCCACGGATAAGAATATTTTTCCACTCTTGCACTTGGGATTTAAATTGGTTTAAAACAAGGCTTACCTGTTGCCGTGAATGCAGCTCTTGATTGATTAGATTGTCTAAATCTTTTGCGACACCTTGAACAACATAAAGAGCAAACAGTGCACCAACTAAAATAAAAATAAATGCACTTACGATGGTTAACATTAGCTTTGCTTTAATACTCTTCATTAACGCCTATCCTTGTTTGTGATAGTTTTATTACACTCATTAAAATGTAGTAATAAAATACGCTTTAACAACTATTTAATTACTTAATAAACACTTATTAAGTAAAACAATATGTTTGAAATAATTACATGGCACTTTGTAAGATCTAAATTAAAAACAAAAATAAATGAAGAAACTCAACAGCTAAAAAAATTAAACTATTGATTTAAAATGCTTTTAATAATTGGTACAGGGTTTGCTCCTTTAAAAGTGAAAGTAAATTCATTAACCAATATAAGGAGCTAATTATGAACAGTGATCGTATCGAAGGTAATTGGAAAGAACTTAAAGGTAAAGCGCAACAAAAATGGGGCGACTTAACTAATGACGATTTAGACAAAATCGAAGGTAGCCGTACTGAGCTGGTTGGTAAAATTCAGCAGAAATACGGTAAATCCAAAGAAGAAGCTGAGCGTGAAGTTAACGACTTTGAGAAAAGTCATTAATATTAACACCTCGCAAAAAACCGCCGTTTGGCGGTTTTTTATTATCTGCTAAATATTTGTTATTCAAACTAAAATCATTCAGATAACGCTAATTTTACAGCTTCTTGCGCATGAATTTTAGTTGTATCGTATAGAGGCACATTCGTGTGTTGAGGCTTTACCAACATAGCTATTTCTGTACAGCCTAAAATTACAACCTGAGCACCTCGGTCATAAAGAGACTGTATTATTTTTAGATACTGCGTTCTAGAACCATCGTTTATCTTACCGAGGCAAAGTTCAGAATAGATAACATCATGAATTACTTTACGTTCTGCTGACTCTGGAATAATTACTTCAATATTGTGTTTATCGGCTAAGCGCTTTTTGTAGAAGCCTTGTTCCATGGTAAATTGCGTCCCCAACAACCCTACTTGTGTAATGTTATCGCGTTTTAGTTGCTCGGCGGTGGCATCGGCAATGTGCAAAATTGGAATACTAATATTGCTGGCAACCTCATCAGCCACTTTATGCATAGTGTTGGTACAAATAAGTAAAAAATCGGCTCCCCCAGCCTCTACTGATTTTGCAGCTTTAATGAGTATATTCGCAGTTTCGGCCCAATTTCCTTGATGCTGCAGCGTTTCAATTTCCGCAAAATCAACACTCACCATACAAATTTTGGCAGAATGTAGTCCACCCAATGAGTTTTTAACGCCTTCGTTTAAAGCTTTGTAATAGCTGGTTGTTGACTCCCAGCTCATGCCACCAAGCATACCGATTGTTTTCATTGTAACCCTCACTTTCCATTGCAGTTTACGTTTTGTATCAATATTTATATTCTTTTCCTATTAAACCGAATTTATTATATTGCGACAACAACCTTATTTAATGCCCAAATTTAGCCTGCAAATAAAATAATCTCGAATACAAAAAAGCGAGCCTAACTAGGCTCGCTTTTATTTTAAACTGACGGCTGACCGCTTACAGCTAATCTTTTATTCTGGCTCATACCCCAAATTAGGCGATAACCAACGCTCGGCTTCTGCCAGCGTCATGTTGGTACGTTTAGCATAATCCTCAACCTGATCCTTTTGCACTGCCGCTACGGCGTAGTATTTAGCCTCTGGATGAGAGAAGTACCAACCTGATACCGCAGCACCTGGCCACATAGCGTATGAGCTGGTGAGCTGCATGCCAATTCGCTTTTCGGTGTCGAGTAGCTGCCAGATTTTCTTTTTCTCAGTATGCTCAGGGCACGCAGGGTAACCTGGAGCTGGGCGAATGCCTTGGTAGTTTTCACGAATAAGCTCATCGTTTGATAAGTTTTCATCTGGTGCAAAACCCCAATACTCTTTACGAACTTGCTCATGTAAGTACTCGGCAAATGCTTCAGCGAGTCTATCGGCTACTGCTTTGACCATAATTTTATTATAGTCATCTTGCTTGGCATCAAAGGCATCGGCTAGATCGTCTTCTTCAAGGCCACCGGTTACCGCAAACGCACCAAAGTAATCAGGTGTGCCTTTTGGCGCGATGTAATCGGCTAGGCAATAATTCGCAAAGTCGGTTTTTTCGGTTTGCTGGCGTAAATGGCACGACGTACTTAACAGCTCTTTGCGCGTTTCGTCAGTGTATATTTCAATGTCGTCGCCTACGCGGTTAGCTGGGAATAAACCAATTACACCGAGCGGTTGCAAGCTACCTGATTGCTCAAGTTCGTCAAGCATATCGTTGGCGTCTTTAAATAAGCTTTGCGCCTGCTCGCCAACGACTTCATCGGTCATTATGCGCGGGTATTTACCTGCGATTGACCAAGTCATAAAGTATGGCGTCCAGTCGATGTATTTGCGTAAAGTCGCAATCGATACATCTTTAAACTCAGTGACGCCTAGCTTTTTCGGCACCGGCGGGGTGTAGTTATCCCAATCAAGCTGGGCGGCGTTATCACGAGCGCGTTGAATAGTCACCGGTTTTGAGCGTGGTTTTTTACGCGCTTGTTGCTCGCGTACTTTGACATACTCAGCTTTCGTTTTTTCTAAAAAGGCTGGTTTTAACTCTTTTGATAACAAGTTTGAAACTACACCGACCGCGCGACTGGCGTTATTTACATACACCACGCCTTTGTCGTATTGCGGCTCAATTTTAACCGCAGTATGCGCTTTAGACGTCGTCGCGCCACCAATCAATAACGGCAGTTCAAAACCTCGGCGTGTCATTTCTTTGGCAACGTGTACCATTTCATCCAGTGACGGCGTAATAAGGCCTGATAAACCAATAATATCGGCTTTTTCATCAATGGCGGTTTGCAGTATTTTTTCTGCCGGTACCATTACACCTAAATCAATCACTTCGTAGTTATTACATTGTAGTACTACGCCGACAATGTTTTTACCAATGTCATGTACGTCGCCTTTAACGGTCGCCATAATAACTTTACCGTTAGTGGCGCCTTCTTCTTTTTCAGCTTCAATGTATGGGTCTAGGTAGGCTACGGCGCGTTTCATTACTCGCGCTGATTTAACCACTTGGGGTAAAAACATTTTACCTGCGCCAAATAAATCCCCTACCACGTTCATGCCATCCATTAATGGCCCTTCAATAACGTGAATGGGTTTAGCTGCGCCTGCACGGCACTCTTCGGTGTCTTCGTCGATGTATTCTGTAATACCTTTTACGAGAGCATGCTCAAGGCGTTTTTCAACAGGCCACGTACGCCATTCTAAATCTTCAACACGCTCAGCTTGTGCCATGCCTGAAAACTTAGGTGCAAGCTCTACCAAGCGCTCGCCCGCACCGGAGTCGGTATTCAAAATAACATCTTCAACGGCTTTACGTAGCTCATCGGGAATATCATCATAAACAGCAAGTTGCCCTGCGTTGACTATACCCATATCCATGCCTGCTTTTATGGCATGGTATAAAAAAACGGAGTGAATAGCTTCACGTACAGGGTTGTTACCACGGAACGAGAACGACACATTCGACACCCCACCCGACACTTTACAATGAGGCAAGTTTTGCTTGATACGGCGCGTGCCTTCAATAAATTCAACGGCGTAGTTATCGTGCTCTTCAATACCCGTCGCAACAGCGAATATATTTGGGTCGAAAATAATATCTTCGGGCGGGAAGCCAATCTCATCAACTAAAATACGGTAGCTACGCTCACATATTTCAAACTTACGATCGGCGGTATCGGCTTGGCCATCGGTATCAAACGCCATCACAACGGCAGCAGCACCAAAGCGCTTAATAATTTTAGCTTGGCGAATAAATGGCTCTTCGCCTTCTTTTAGTGAGATTGAGTTAACAATCGCCTTGCCTTGAATACACTTTAAGCCCGCTTCGATCACTTCCCACTTAGAGGAGTCAACCATGATGGGTACTTTAGAAATATCAGGCTCTGAGGCAATTAAGTTTAAAAACTTTACCATTGCGGCTTTTGAGTCCAACATGGCTTCGTCCATGTTGATATCAATCACCTGCGCGCCATTTTCAACTTGTTCACGGGCAACATTAAGGGCTGTTTCATAATCTTCTTCCATGATCAATCGCTTGAACATGGCTGAGCCGGTTACATTGGTACGCTCACCGACGTTAGTAAATACTGCAATTTGTTGTGTCATGTCGGTTTCCTAATTTAAGTTACACGCTTCAAGGCCAGACAAGCGCATGCGCACTTCAAGCTCAGGTAGTTGACGAGGCTTAACCTCTTCAAGACCTTTAGCAAAGGCTTTAATGTGCGCTGGCGTTGTACCACAGCAACCGCCAACAATATTAATAAAACCCGATTTACCCCAGTCAATAATCTCTTTTGCCATTTCAGGTGCTTCTAAATCGTATTCACCAAACTCATTCGGTAAACCCGCATTAGGATGAACAGAGACAAAGGTTTCGCAAACCCGTGATAACTCCTCTACGTATTGGCGTAATAAATCAGGGCCAAGTGCGCAGTTTAGGCCAATAGAAATAGGCTTAATATGACGGATTGAATTATAAAACGCTTCGGTGGTTTGTCCTGAAAGTGTGCGGCCTGATGCATCAGTAATGGTGCCTGAGATCATCACCGGTAATGTACGCCCTGCTTGCTCAAATGCTTCTTCAACAGCGAATGAGGCTGCTTTTGCGTTTAAAGTATCAAAAATAGTTTCAATCAAAATTAAATCAGCGCCGCCTTCCATTAAAGCAAGGGTAGACTCAACATAGGCCGTGACTAATTTATCAAACGTCACGTTACGATAACCTGGGTCATTTACATCAGGCGAAATTGAACATGTTTTAGACGTTGGCCCCAGCACCCCTGCCACATAACGTGGTTTTTCAGGATTTTTAGCTGTGAATTCATCACAAATACTGCGAGCTAATTTAGCTGACTCTAGATTTACTTCACGGCTGATGCTTGCCATGTCGTAATCTTCCATAGAAATGGTGGTCGAGTTAAAGGTATTAGTTTCGATAATATCGGCACCGGCATTTAAAAAGCCACGATGGATATCAGCAATAATTTTTGGCTGAGTCAGGCTTAACAAGTCGTTATTGCCTTTAATTAATACATGCCAGTCTTTAAAACGCTCACCACGATAGTCTTCTTCTTCTAATTTATGCTCTTGGATCATGGTGCCCATAGCGCCGTCGAGGATCAAAATTCGCTGCTTTAGCGCCTCGGTTAGTTCTGCATGTTTATTCACTGTATTACTCGGCATAGTTGTTAGTCCTTACTGCTTGGCTAACGAGATTAATATCATAAGGTGTGGTTTGATACACATAGTAATTTAGCCAATTCGAAAATAATAAGAAGGCATGGCTTTGCCAGGTTTTCGACGGCTCGTTATCTGGGTTGTTATCCGGAAAGTAGTTCTCAGGGATTGCGGCATCAGGCCCCTTTGCAAGGTCGCGTTGGTATTCGCCCTTTAATGTGTCGGCATCGTATTCTGGGTGGCCAGTAATATACACCTGACTGCCCGATTTATTTTTAAGTAAGTAAGCCCCAACTTGCTCTGAACCTGCTAGCACAACTAGATCTTCGCAGGCATTTATTTTTTCGATATCAATATGACCAAAGCGCGAATGTGGCACTACAAAGGTGTCATCAAAACCACGTGTAAGCGCGGCGTGTTCAAAATAACAATGATGAGTAAATACGCCACTGAGCTTATTAGGCTTTAATTCGCGCTTTAATCCATAATGATGAAATAAGCCTGCATGCGCCGCCCAACACGAAAACAAGGTTGATGTTACATGCTGCTCAGCCCAATCGAGAATCACTTTAAGTTCATCCCAATAGGCAACGTCGTCGTATTCTAAATGCGCAAGTGGTGCGCCGGTTACTAACATGGCATCGTAGTTGTTGTCTTTCACTTCTGAAAAATAACGGTAAAAGGTGTCTAGATGTTGCTCCGAGTTACTGCTACTTCGGTGAGTATCTAAACGTAAAAGCTCAACATTCACTTGCAGTGGTGAGTTTGCCAGTAAGCGAATAAACTGAACTTCGGTTTCTACTTTATTCGGCATTAAGTTTAAGATGGCCAGCCGCATCGGGCGAATTTCTTGCGTTTTCGCACGGGTTTTTGGCATTACAAACACGTTTTCTTGACGTAGTTTTGCAATTGCAGGCAATTCATCTTTCACTGTAATAGGCATTTATTCACTCCACGCATCATTTACCAATGGCTAATTATGAACGGTTAGCGATAAATTTCAACCTCTAGATGTATAGATGTCCAAATGAACTTTATTTAATATGATTTCATTGATACTAATATGTCACGTTATTCTAATATCAAGGTATAACGTGACATATTTTAACTAGATGAAACTAATTGCTGTTTATTGATTTTCACCCACTAAAATTAAATTTTGCTGAGGTGCTATTAAGTATTCAGCGCCGTTTTCTGTTATGACTGCCATTTCTTCAACTGAAATGGTTTTAAAGTCATTGCTGTTCAGGCGCCAACTAAAAAAACCATCAAAAGCAAATACCATTCCCTCTTTAAGCTTACGCTGAGATGCGGGCCTTACTTGTGCGCTACGAGAGCCCCCCAAGTTTGGGCCAGTGTCATGTGCAACATAACCCACAGGGTGACCTGTACTCCAAGGCACTGGTTCTGAATTGTATTTATTCATTAATACAGTTTGTGCCTCATCGACCTCAATTCCCTTTACCCCAGGTTTCATTGCGTTAAAAGCGGCAAAGCCGCTGTCTCTTGCATTAACCCAATATTGTTGAATATTTGCCGGCGCAGAAGTTTCACCTTCTTTAAGTACGTATGCGAAGCGTTGAATATCGCTTACCCATTTATCATAAAGTTTTATACCAAAATCAATTTGTATCACATCACCGGGCATAATCACTTTATCTGTAGAATGAGAGTGGCCTCGGTCAGGACCAGAGTTTACATTCGGGTTTTGGTCTGAAGCCCAGGCATCAGTCACCCCGCGAACTTTCATTTTAGCTTTTAAAAATTTGGCAACATCAGCGTCGGTCGTTTTGCCAGGAACAATAATGTTATATGCTTCTAGCTGCCACTTTGCTGAAAGCATCGCTGCTTCTTTCATTATTTCAACCTCAGCAGGTAACTTGATTGATAGCCATTGATAAACCACTTCTTCTGATGATACTAATTTCTCAGTCTGCTCAGCGCTTAATAAACTAGTTAGCTGCTTATATTGCGAGTGCGTTAATCCATCGGCCTGCGCATTAAGATTTGATACGTTTATAGCAATACGACGAAATGGTTGTGTATTTATAAATTCAGCAGCGTATTTTAATGCAGGCACACTACGAGGTACCGATATAACTTTTTCGTGTATATCAAGCTCATCTAATGCCTTTGCTTCACTTGAAGGAGAGTAAGCAACAGAATGAAACTCCTCTTTTTCAAAATAGAATAAATAAGCCGCTGGCGAGCCTGCGTTTTCACAACCAATATGGTCAGCCAGTGGATCATTATTATTTTCCCTACACACGATAAGCCAAGCATCTACATCAGCCGCTTTTAATGCTTTTGGAAGCAATTGGTTAATACGTTGCTTTCTTATTTCAGGCCAAGGCGAATCTACTGCCTGTGCCTTGGGGGTTGTTATAATCAGTATAAGTAAAGCGACCGTTGTTATTAGTGTTTGTATTGTCATATTTTTTCTTATTTTGTTGTGGTTTAAATACGTTAGCACACGCAGATAAAACTATACATTGAACAAGATAAAACGATAAATATATATTCAACGCCCCATTCGTTGACTGTTTCACCCCTCAACAACTACAATACAACATTGAAATTTTTATTATTATTCGAAGGCTTTCCTCCATGGTTTTACCTGATAAGTTTATTTTCTCGATGAGTCGAGTATCTAAGGTTGTGCCGCCTAAGCGCACTATCTTAAAAGATATCTCATTGCATTTTTTCCCTGGCGCAAAAATTGGTGTACTTGGCTTAAACGGCTCGGGTAAATCAAGCTTGCTGCGTATTATGGCAGGTGTTGATAAAGAGTTTGAAGGTGAGGCACACCCTCAGCCTGGTATTAAAATTGGTTACTTACCGCAAGAGCCAATTCTTGATGAAAGCAAAACCGTGCGCGAAACCGTGGAAGAGGCGGTCAGTGAAGTTAAAAACGCATTAAGTCGTCTTGATGAAGTTTATAACGAATACGCGATGGAAGATGCAGACTTCGACGCCCTAGCCAAAGAGCAAGGTCAACTTGAAGCCATCATTCAAGCCCATGACGGCCACAATATTGATAACGTATTAGAACGCGCCGCTGATGCGCTTCGATTGCCACCTTGGGATGCTAAGGTTGAAGTGTTATCAGGTGGTGAGCGTCGTCGTATCGCGATCTGTCGTTTACTACTAGAAAAGCCAGACATGCTTATTCTTGATGAGCCTACTAACCACTTAGATGCTGAATCTGTTGCATGGCTTGAGCGCTTCTTACATGATTACGAAGGCACCGTTGTGGCAGTAACGCATGACCGTTACTTCCTAGATAACGTGGCAGGTTGGATTCTAGAGCTTGACCGTGGTGAAGGTATCCCTTGGGAAGGTAACTACTCGTCATGGCTTGAACAAAAAGATGCGCGCTTGCAACAAGAGCAAAAATCTGAAAAAGCCCGCCAAAAATCAATTGCGCAAGAACTTGAGTGGGTGCGTTCAAACCCGAAAGGTCGTCAAGCTAAGTCTAAAGCGCGTATGGCGCAGTTTAGTGAGCTACAACACTCTGATTACCAAAAGCGTAACGAAACCAATGAGCTATTTATTCCACCTGGCCCACGTTTAGGCGACCAAGTGATTGAAGTTAAAAACTTGAAGAAGAGCTTTGGCGACCGCGTATTAATCGATGACTTAAACTTCACAATGCCTAAGGGCGCTATTGTTGGCATTATCGGTGCCAATGGTGCGGGTAAATCAACGCTGTTTAAAATGCTAAGCGGTGAAGAAAAGCCAGATAGCGGTGATATCACCATTGGTGAAACAGTTGAGCTTGCAACCGTTGATCAATTCCGTGGCAACATGGACGACAGCAATACGGTTTTCCAAGAAATTGCTGATGGCCAAGATGTGCTTAAAATTGGCAACTTTGAATTCCCAAGCCGTGCTTATGTAGGTCGCTTTAACTTTAAAGGTAATGACCAACAAAAGTTTGTGAAAGACCTATCTGGTGGTGAGCGTAACCGTTTACATTTAGCTAAGTTATTAAAAGCCGGCGGCAACGTAATCCTACTGGATGAGCCAACCAATGACTTGGACGTTGAAACACTGCGCGCCCTTGAGAATGCTATTTTAGAGTTCCCAGGCAATGTAATGTGTATCTCGCATGACCGTTGGTTCTTAGACCGTATTGCAACGCATATTCTTGATTACCGTGATGAAGGACAAATTAACTTCTTCGATGGTAACTATACAGAATATGAAGAGTGGCTTAAGAAGACTCTAGGCGCTGCAGCAGCGCAACCTAAACGTATTAAGTACAAAAAAATAGGCTAGGTTTTAAACATATCTTAAGCCCTGCATTTTGCAGGGCTTTTTTATTTTAAGCCATATTCAAACTCACTCTAGTAATTTATTGACTATAATACGAGCTAACACTTCAAATTTAGGGCCATTTATTATGGATAATCGTCGTCAATATACTCGCGTATTGTTTTCAACCCCGGCAACTCTATTAGTCAATGAACAACACCAGGCATGTGAACTGCTTGATGTGTCACTTAATGGGGTTCTCATCAGTCACCCGAATGGAATTAAAGCAGACAAACACCAATCAGCAGAGCTGAATTTTACACTACCCGGTAGCAATATTAATATTATGATGGCTGTTGAGATTAGCCATATTGAACCTCTTCATATCGGATTGCATTGTACGCATATAGATATAGATAGCATTACGCACCTTAAGCGCTTGGTGGAGCTAAACCTTGGCGATGATGCACTTCTGCATCGCGAACTTGCCATGCTAATACACACACCAGAATAGACTATCCAAAGGAAGTTGATTACCATAGTGCAAACTGTGCATCATGGCGAATTATGACTTTAAATCCACACTTACCCTTGGTCTACCATCCTAATTACTCATTTAACTTTGACCCTAAACACCGCTTTGTAATGAGCAAATTTGCGAATTTATACCAACACGTTAAAGAGTTAGGGTTAATAAATAGTAATTTAATTCAACCGAGACTGGGCAATCCAGATGACCTTGAATTGGTGCACTGTGCAAATTACTTAGACGACTTATGGCATAATAATCTAAGTGACAAAGCCCTTAGGCGCATTGGCCTGCCCTGGTCTGAGCCACTTATTGCAAGAACGTTTACCGCACCACTTGGCACACTAGAAACAGCTCGCCTTGCCCTTAAGCATGGCTTAGCTTGTCACTTAGCTGGTGGCACTCATCACGCGCACACAGATTTTGGCTCTGGTTATTGTATGGTGAACGATTTAGCTTTTACCGCACAAACCTTAATACAAAACAAAGAAGTGACCAATATACTTATTTTTGATTTAGATGTTCACCAAGGTGACGGCACAGCTGCAATGCTTAACCATCAACCTTATGCATACACCTGTTCAATTCACTGTGAAAAAAACTTCCCCTTCAGAAAATCCCCCAGTGACTTAGACATTGGGCTTGCCAATAATATGCAAGACGATGAATACCTAGGCATTGTAGATGATACATTGCAATTTTTATTAAAAGAGCTTACTCCTGACCTTGTGCTTTATGATGCCGGTGTTGATGTTTGGCAAGAAGATGGTTTAGGGAAATTAGATATATCATGGCAAGGCATAGAGAAACGGGATAACTTAGTGATAAAGCGCTGTATTGAGCATAATACACCAGTTGCCACCGTGATCGGCGGCGGCTATGACAGAGACCATGTGCGCCTAGCTAAACGCCATGCGATTGTTATAGAGCAAGCTGCACGTTTTTAATAGTGATAGTACAAATTTAAGCTACACTTTAAGCTTATAAATTAATTGAGGTTATTATGCGGTTATTATTTTTTATGTTGCTGTTCGGTCTAACGACTGCAGCGTACTGCGAAGAAGAGGTAAAAGAATTACCACCTATAAACCCAGCATATAACGCAGAGCATGCAATGGCACTGGTGAATCAAGGTTCACGTATATTTGCTGTTAGCTTACCGACTTACAAGCAACCTCATGACGTACAGATAGTGTATAAAATTGATAACCCTGACGTTGCTTTTTTAAATGTTGTAAGAGGTGCTGATTTGATAACCATAAAGCCTAAGCCGTTTAATATTCAACGTTTAATGCGTGGTGAAGAGATAACAATAACCGCTGATGTGTATAACGGTGATTACCGCCGTAATGGCACTTTAGTATATGAAGATCGCACCATCGAAATGAGTAAACTACTTTATGCCCGTGAATTAGATGATTTAGCTGAGTCATCACAATGGCAAGAATATGATTTGATCACATTAAAAGAAAATGAGCGTATTTACATCCATAAAATAAGTCAGGCTCCAAGCTTTAATCACCTTATTTTTGTCGATCTAGCGAACGCATGCTTGCAGAAGTTTCGTACTTCTAAACGGGTACCAAAAGCAAACGAACTCACTTATAAATTCATTAACTGCGGCACTTTAAAACCGTTGTATTTTGATAGTGAAGACTTGCAGTCTAAATGACAGCATTTAACACTTGAAATTGTGGAGCTTTAAATGACTAGTTTAAGGCTCTACCCCTAATAAAATAAAAAGGAGAAAATACCCAGCCCAGTAATTTTACTCTCGGTAAACCATTTCCTCGCTATATTGAATTATTTTACTTTTGAAAGTAAACATATACACAATTACACCAATGAGCATAGGAATATGATACTCATAAAAAAAGCTAATAGAGCAAATTATTAATGATATGAGGTAGTTACTTAACATAACTACCTGTAGCAGCCTATTTTTTATAACTACAGTTCTTAAACTTTTCCAAAAAACTAAGGTAATAGCACCAGCTAGTAAAAGTAAATATGTTTCAACAGCAGCCTTTGTTGCTGCAACTAACGGCAAAAATAATATACAAGCCATGGAAATTGTATAAATCATAACTTGCCCATTAATTTCCGTTTTCTTCTTACACATAAAATGTCATTCTCAGTAATAGTCGGTAACCATGAATACAATTGTTCAAGATAATATTCTCAAGTCTATTTTATAGTAGCAGAACTACCGATGCCGAAACAACCACACAAAGAAAGGAGGACCTGTATTTTCTTTTTAATCAACGAACCCAAAGTAAATTAAAAACCTAAATAAAATTGCAATTAATAAGAGTAATAAACCTAGATAAAAAGCAATTCTCAGTGGTAAAAGCACATCATTTTCATACTTATATTTACTATAAAGAAATAGAAAAAGTGTATTTATGGTAAAAAGCAGAAGATAAATATAAAAATGACTCTTTAACGTCATCAATAACACTACTAGTTGGATTGTAAGAAAAGACCAGGCTAAAATTTTTATAATCTTCTCCTTAATTTTTATTGCTGAACTAATTAGACAAGGTTAAAACTTTCCAATTTTTTTCTTCAAAAAAGTATAATTGAATACCGCCATCAAAGAGCAACACAATACTATCATTTAGTAAATAAAAGCTTTTTATACCTTCTATGCCATGAATAGAATAAAAACTGATTAATAATCTATCTTCTGTAGAGGTATCAGTATCTCTAGGACCATTTTTTATAATTTTCAATTGTGCTACTGCGGATTCAAAGCCTAAATCAGAGTCTAAGAGCTTTTCAGAAAAAACTTCGAACCCCACACAGTCCATATGCATTGTACCCAAATTTGTTTTTAATTCATCTTTACATTCATTCAATTCTTGAAAACTTTTAGCAGCTATATCTGGTGCTATCAAGCCAAAACTTAGTGTTAAAACTTTAAACCATTTCATATTTACTTTCCTTAGTAATGTGAGTTAATTAATAAAAACCTATTATCTGAGAAGCTTTGTTCAAATTTTGTAGGTTCAAACCAATAAAAGCTTTGAACTGACTGAATATCCGACCTGAAGTAAAAAGGACAAGTAAATATTACTGCCATAAATAGCTAAAATTGCAATAAAATTAAAAGGCGGTTACATAGTGTCTGCCACTCTGATACTGTTTATTTGTATATGAGGCTATATATTCTTCCTATCGCTATACCTCATTAAAGCTTAGATCGTTATGGCAAAAAGCATCTATTAGACCATCGCTGTCCGCTTTATTTATTCTTGCTTCTTCAGGGAGCACTATGAACAAATAATTATAATTATACCTCCCCTCATCAGTCATTCGATTGAGCTTATACCCAAGCAAAAACTTGTCTACCCCGCTATAATCTAACAGTGATACGTTACAGCTAGCTGTATAGTTAATCGAAAATACTAATGAAGCTTTTACATCCTCGAATTCATCATAGCTCGAAAATAGTGGCACTGAAAAACTATCTATCCCTCCAGCATATTCATAAAAAGCTCTTTGTTTATCTAAAAATGAACCTCCATCAGTATTGATAATACTTATAAACTTTTCTATTGCAGGCTTAATTCTATCAAATGCAATACTTGTATTGCTATCCTTAGAAAAGGACACATGCTTCGTATTAAAACCATAAACCAAGCACTTTTTTGCAGAATAAGTATCACCACCAATACTAGTTAATAAGTAAGAATCCTCACAGTATTCAGAGATAGGCTGCAACGCCATGCATATGCCGCTTTGGAATAAAAGAATAATAAAAAAAACTTCATTGTGTCTCCTCTAATCAATTTTAGGGCCTTCAGTTCAAAAGAAAAGTCTTAACCTGACAAATTCAATATACCTTATTCCAATTATTAACTAACTGTTCAAATGGAATGTCTAACGAAAGCAGACAATTCTCATTACTATTTGAACGATACTTAATATTAACTACTAATTCAGAATATAAATTAGAATCAAACCAAATTGCAGATACAGCAAATTTTTTATTTTCTTTCAACTCTTGAATTTCAGAGTATAGAGATAGTCGACTATCTTTTTTATTAAGTAAAAACATCACATTTTCAATCTTAAGGCCTAAAAATTCTTTAGGATAAAAAACATATAACTGTATTGCATCATTGAAAATGGTTTCTGATTTATAAACATTTTCAATCAAGTTTTCTTTTTTTGGGCAACCACTCAGGGCTTTATTTATAAATGCTTCATTTGAGGTAATAACAGCCATCATTACAAAAATAACATTAATCATTTTTTAAACTCGACCATACTCTTTATTATAAGCACCTAAAAGGAACCGACACATACTTTTCCTACAAAGCTATAAACGCAATAATATAAAAGAAATAAAAGGCCTGATACTATTTATTCTTTTAAGTAACCACTACCCACTATTAATTTTCTATTATCTTTTGATGGATAAAAACTATGCCATCTATCATTTTCGAATAAAATAACTTGTCTATTTTGTTTATCAACATAAATATAGCGAACCTTAGGTTTACTTGAAATCTCTAAAGTGACAGCTAAGTCCTGCCAGTTATTTTTAAAATCAGCACTACATATAGGTGATTTATAAAGGCTATCAATTAAATTAAGCAGTTTATTGAATCGACTACCTTCATGCTCAGATGAGGGGGTTTTCTCTGCACTATAACTAATATCATAACGTTCACTTCGGTATCTTTGTACTTCAAAAATACGTGCTTCAATATTAACCTCTTCCTGACTAATAAACACCCCTTTGGCCGTTACTATGTTACGCCCAAATAAAACTTTTGACTCAGTATTAATTTGAAACTTTTTTTTAACGGTAGTTTTAAATCAGTAACATAATTGAGCTCCATAAGTTTTATTGCTTCTATGGTTTTTTCACATGAAAAAGCCATAGATGGAATACTTATCATAAGTAATAAGAATAACCTTAACAACATCCCACTGTATCCACACATATTGGCAAAACGCTCCTTATATAAGACTTTACAACTTCATTATTGACTGTTGAAGAGAGTATCAGAATATTAAATTATTCACTCCGATATTAGCTTCTGTCCATACAAGACATTCACTATAAGGACTAAACCTTGTCGCATTTTTTCACTCGACTGCCCTGCAAAGCCAAGTCGAACGTAACTTTGCTTATCTGGTTTTAAACTGCGTACTCCACCTTGAAAATAAAACTCAGGCTCAGTTTGTACGTAAACATCGAGCTGCGCCAGGGCTTTTTTTAAGTGCTTAACGGGTCGATTAAAGTTAACCCACACCGCCATTCCACCATCGGGTTTTATATACTCGATTGGATATCCTTTTGCTTGAAGCATAGTTAAATAGCTATCCATATCTTCATAGCGTTGTTTATAAAGCTTTGTCATACGCTTTAAATGGCGCTCAAAACCGCCCTCTTTCATCCACTGTGCCACAACTAATTGCATGACCACATCATTTTTATGGTTCATTAGCTGCTTCCATGCGGTTAATTGCGCGATTACCTGAGGCGCAGCACAAATGTAACCAATCCTTGCTGCTGAAAACATAATTTTTGAAAACGTTGATAGGTAAATCACAATACCTGCGGGATCATCGGCAGCCATGGGTTGCAAAGGCTGGCAACGGTAGTGAAATTCATGGTCGTAATCATCTTCAATAATCATCACGTTATGGGCATAGCACAACTGATATATTTGTAAGCGCCGCGTTGGCGATAAAGTTACTGTGGTCGGATACTGATGTAACGGTGTTAAATACAATAGTTTAATGGGATAGTATTCAAGTTGAGCTTTTAGAGCATCAACACATAAGCCTTCATCATCTTGCTTTATATCTATAAGCTTTGCACCGCATGCAGCAAAGGCTTTTCTAGCAGGAGGATAACCTAACGTTTCACTGGCAACAAAGTCGCCTTTACCAATAAATGCTTTTGCTATTAAAAACAGGGCCTCTTGCGAACCATTACAAATTAATAAATCAGCGGGTTTCAAGTTACGTGCTTTTTGTAGATAACCTTCTATCTGTAGTTTAAGCTCAGCAACACCACTGATATCGCCATAGTGAAGTTTCGTCACGTCTAAATAGTTAAATACCTGACTCATAGCACGTTTAAACTCTTTGTATGGGAAATGAGTTAAATCAGGTAACCCGCCTGCAAAATTGAAACGATACTGGTTTAACTCCATCGTCTGTGGTGTTTCCAGTTGCTGCGAGAACTGATAAGGCTTAGCAGCTAGTTTTGGTGTGCCGATCGCGTCAACACTGCTTTGAATAGGTAACGACTCGGTTACGCAGTAGCCTGAACGCTGAAACGATACCAACCACCCCTCAGCAACTAATAATTGCAATGCATTCATAATGGTATGGCGATTTAATTGATATGCCTGTGCCATCACTCTCGCCGAGCTTAACTTAGTACCAGCAACCAAATCGCCTTTAATGATTGCATTACGAATAACCTGCGCAAGTTGTAAGTATTTAGCTTTTCTTGTGTCATTGAACTGAATATCTAAAGGGTGCATGCGCCACTCAACTGGTATAGAAGAAAAGTAAAAACTGGTTGTTTATAGATAACCAAAGAAAGGTAACTTATGCAATAGCTTGATAATAATTATAAGGACACACATGTTTACTTTACAAAGCCATCAAACTGATAAGTTGCTGTTAGCGCCATTAGAAGATAAGCACCTTGGCGGTTTATACCAAGCAGGGCAATGCCCTGAAATATGGCAATGGGTGTTTATGAACTACACAAAAACACGTCACACACTTAATGATTGGTTTATCAATACTGCTCAATTTGATGCCGAGCAACAAGTAGTGTTCACCATTATTGATAAAGCCAGTGGGCAAGTAGTTGGAACTACCCGTTTATTCAAATTAGATAAACACAATCACAGTGCTGAAATTGGCCATACTTTTATAGGCAGCCCTTGGCAACGCAGCTTTATAAATACCCATGCTAAATACCTGCTATTACGTTATGCATTCGATGAGTTAGGCCTAGTGCGCATTAGCTTTAATACCCATGAGCAAAACCAACGGTCTCGTAATGCAATTATGCGCTTAGGTGCTCGCTTTGAAGGCATTAGTTATAAAGATAGATTACTTGCTGATGGCTCATACCGTAACACCGCGAAATTTAGCATTATTGATCAGCAGTGGCCGGCCATAAAGTTACAGTTAGAAGGAAAGCTATAATGTACCCAGCAAAACATTTCTGCCAAGATGATCGCCAGCAACAGCTAGCTTTAATCAAGGAATATCCTCTGGCGACTATTTTACTGCCACGCTCTGAGAGTCAATTAAACGATATATGTCAAATCCCCTTATTGTTTGATAGCTCCCAACAACTCTTGATAGGTCACGTAGCAATCTATAACCCGCTATCAGCACTTAATGAGCAAGAAGTCGGCTTAGTGTTTAATAGTGAAAACTGCTATTTACCCCCTTCTTATGCTGATAATAAAACTTTACCTAGCTGGCTTTATGCCCGCGTTGAAGTGACGGCCGAAGTAAACATAGTTACCTCACTAAGTAAGAAAAAACAAATAATGACATTATTAACGGATCACTTTGAACAACATTTTAATGCACCTGAGCAAGATAACTGGCAGATAACACAGCTTTCAGAAAAGAATTTACATGGTATGTTTCAGCAGCTAACGTTTATCGAATTCAAACCTATTACTTGGCGCGGTAACTTTAAACTGAGTCAGAATAAACCTGATGATATAAGACAGTTAATTAAAACTAATTTGATAAGGGCCGGGCAACCAAGTATTGCTAAATTGTTTAGGGCTTGTTCACAAAAGAAACCAAAGGGGCAGATATAAAAACAGCCCAAGTTTAGAAAAACTTGAGCCGCCTTTGACAACATCTTCACACACAATTATAAAGATTCGGTTTTAAGTGCAATCTGTACACTTTTAAATTCATTGATGAA
>NZ_JBHZRV010000003.1:147-1801 GCF_043641955.1 Pseudoalteromonas atlantica | reverse complement strand
TTGACAACATCTTCACACACAATTATAAAGATTCGGTTTTAAGTGCAATCTGTACACTTTTAAATTCATTGATGAAACTTAGTTCATCTAACTGCGTGGCGGTTAAAATAAAAAGCAACTCAAGCCAAGTTAATACCTAACTTGAGTCGTCTTTTTGACAACATCTTCACACACAATTATAAAGATTTGGTTTTAAGTGCAATCTGTACACTTTTAAATTCATTGATGAAACTAGTTCATCTAACTGCATGGCGGTTAAAATAAAAAGCAACTCAAGCCAAGTTAATCCCTAACTTGAGTCATCTTTTTGACAACATCTTCACACACAATTATAAAGATTCGATACTAAATGTATTAGCAGCCATGACGATAGCTCACTAGAAAAACTATTAGCTTTAAGTTGTAATAACCTTTAGTGTTCATCGCCTTGCTTGTTATGTATAAATTTAGAGTAAAAGCTCTTATCTGACAACTGATAAAATTAAATCCAATAGATGAAAAAAATTAACTTATCCGTATTTTCATAAATAATAATCCTCAACAAATGTTATCCATATAAAAAACTAAACATTTTATAAATAAAACAATAACTTAGAGTGTGATTCAAAACTTTCTTCTCTATATACACAAAATAATTTCTTACGTATTACGCTCCTCACAACCACAAACTATGTATCACTTGATTAAGCAAGTAGCTGGTTCTCAAATGGGAAGCTATTTGATGAACAAATTGCAACTTATAGAATTGAACAAGGAAAGTATCAAAGCACCGAGGGATCAAACAGCAACAGATTCTATAAAACCATATACAAGGCTTAGTTAATGCCGCGAAAAAGGTAATAAGGCAGTTATAGAAGCTTAGTTGGCTATAGTATAGGTATGATGAAGTAATAATTACTTCACATTTTGTCCGACACCATGATTCTTCATTGTTACTCACATATGCTGCTATGAGTAATATTACGAGAAGCATTAAGATATATCGGTAATACAACTTTATCCTTGCACAGATTAGTTGAGCCTAATATAGAAGGTAGGGCTGGAATGTAATCCACATTAACATTGCTGGCTTTGAGCATTTTTCATCAAGAGGATGGATAAGCCTGATCACTTAGTAAATAGTATTGGTTTATACCGTGGATTGAGAGCTCTGGATGCAAAAAAGCCCGACTTTTTCGAGTCGGGCTTTCTTGTATTTGGAGCCATGGTACGCTACACAGTAGGATGACCGTGTGCCTACAGCAGTAAAGAGTCACATAACAAAGTACTCTTAATGTTGTTTAATGGGATTCACTGGGCTCTGAGGTGGTCGTGACGTTCTTTTGTCCGTGGGTATCAATTACTCAACCTACGCTACGGAGAACAGGTTGGCACTGTGCGGCTGATAGCTTTACTTTATTTTAGACAACAAAAAACCCGCTGCATTGCTGCAACGGGTTTCTCTAATTTAAATCCTGGCGATGACCTACTTTCACATAACAAATGCTACACTATCATCGGCCGGGGCTCGCCTTCGAGCTGTTTTGTTTCACTACTGAGTTCGGCATGGGGTCTTGGCTATTTACTAAACCTTAAAAAACAAAAAACCCGCTGCATTGCTGCAACGGGTTTCTCTAATTTAAATCCTGGCGATGACCTACTTTCACATAACAAA
>NZ_JBHZRV010000002.1:759185-872798 GCF_043641955.1 Pseudoalteromonas atlantica | reverse complement strand
GTACGCTTAGTGCCTTTAGTTTCGGTGGTCTTCATAAATAAGTCCTAAATGTGTAAACACATTTCAGGACAAGACATTTATTGCCATAAAAAAAGCCGCAAAATTGCGGCTTTTTTTATGGCTAAAATTTAACACTCGATTATATTTACTGCTAAACCACCGCGGGCTGTTTCTTTGTATTTTGTTTTCATGTCATTACCGGTATCAAGCATGGTTTTAATGACTTTATCCAAAGACACTTTCTGCTCACCACTACCACGAATTGCAAGGCGTGAAGCATTAATAGCTTTAATTGCCCCCATAGCATTACGCTCAATACACGGCACTTGTACTAAGCCGCCTACTGGGTCACAGGTTAAACCTAGGTTATGTTCCATGCCAATTTCAGCCGCGTTTTCAACATGAACTACATTACCGCCAACAATTTCTGTTAATGCACCAGCGGCCATAGAGCAGGCTACGCCTACTTCACCTTGGCAACCCACTTCAGCACCGGAAATTGAGGCATTCTTTTTATATAAAATACCAATTGCGGCTGCGGTTAAAAGGTAGCGAGTGGCAATATCACGGTCAACTTCTTTAATGAATGTGTGATAATACATTAATACTGCTGGCAATATTCCTGCTGCGCCGTTTGTTGGTGCAGTTACAACGCGCCCACCGGCTGCGTTTTCTTCGTTTACTGCTAGGGCAAATAAATCAACCCAATCCATGGCTCTTAATGGATCATTACTTACTTCTACATTCAGTTTTAGATGAAGGCTAGGGGCGCGGCGTTTTACTTTTAAGCCACCGGGTAAGATGCCTTCAGTGCGCATGCCACGTTCAATGCAGGCTTTCATTACTTGCCAAATATTGAATAATTCGTCTTTTATTTCGTCTTCACTACGCAGCGTCTTTTCATTTTTCATCATTAAAGTTGAAACGCTATAACCCGACTCTTTACACATCTCGAGCAGATCTTTGGCTGTTTCAAACGGATAAGGTGCTGGGTTTTGCTCGCGAATATCTAATGCTGCTTGTTTTTCGTTATCAAACTCTTCGTCACTAACGATAAAGCCACCACCAATTGAATAGTACACTTTGCTGTAAACACGCTCTGACTCTTTGTAGGCAATAATTTCCATTGCATTAGAGTGCTTAGGTAATGTTTTACGACGGTGAAAAACAATGGCACCTTGCTTGGGGAATTTAGCTTTGTGAGTTTTATTAAGATAAATAACCTGTTCGTTTTCAATGGTAGCAAGAATGTCATCGACTAAATCGGCGTCGATAGTCTCAGGATCGTACCCTGCTAACCCTAAAATAACGGCTTTACCCGAGCCATGGCCAATGCCTGTTTGACCCAGTGAGCCGTATAACTCAACTTTGACGCTCGTAATATCGGTTAACAGGTTTTGTTGTTGTAATTCGTTAACAAATAAACGCGATGCGCGCATAGGTCCGACGGTGTGAGATGACGACGGCCCAATGCCAATACTAAACATATCAAATGCACTGATCATATATTTTCTCTACTTTTTACTCAGCACGACTGCTGCCTCTGAACGGGCGGATATGATAACGTGTAATTGTGTGCTTGTAACCATTTGCAGCACGGTTTTAAACTGGTATGGCTAGTTGCATGGTAAAGTTTTTTATTATGCTTGCAGTGGCGCCCCAGAGCAGCCCGTGTTCAGTCGAAAATCCTTCAAGAGTAATGATTTTGCCAAACCGTTGAAAAGCTAAAGGTTGCCAATTCTTTGTGTCAATTAATGCACTAATAGGAATTAAAAAGCTTTCTGCAACTTCATTGGGATCGTTAAGCCATTGCGTTTGGGGAGTTAATACGCCAACAAAGGGTGTAATAGTAAACCCTGTTAAGGTTGAATATTCAGGAAGCTGCCCTACAACGTTAATTTGTGATTCGCCAATATTGAGCTCTTCATATAATTCACGTAGTGCAGTATGGCGTAAATTTTTGTCGTTTAATTCGCGTTTTCCCCCAGGCAAACAAATTTCCCCTGGGTGGTGCTTTAAATAGCTGGGGCGTTTACATAGTAAAATATGAGCACTGTTTTGGATGTCAATTAAAGGCAACATAACAGCACTGGCACGTCGTGTTTTATGTGGGTGTGCAATTAATGGCTGGGCATTTGCAGCAACACTCAGTTGAAAACGGGCCAGTATTTGTTGGCTGTTCACGGTATTTTACTTCAGTAGTGGGAGTATTTTATTTACTTTATCGTATGTTTCTTGGTATTCCAAGTCCGCTTGCGAGTCGGCAACAATACCACCCCCAGCCCAACAGTAAATATGTTGTTTGTGGCACACGAGGGTACGAATAGTAATACTGGTATCCATATTACCGCAGGCACTTAAATATCCAATTGAACCACAATAAATACTGCGGCGGTGGGGCTCTAATTCTTCTATAATTTCCATCGCACGAATTTTGGGCGCGCCAGTAATAGAGCCGCCTGGAAATGCGGCTTTTAATTGGTCAACCGCGGTTTTGTCATCCGCTAATTGTGCGGTTACTGTGCTTACAAGATGGTGAACTGCTGGAAAGCTTTCGATAGCAAATAATGAAGGGACTTTTACGCTGCCTGGCTTTGCTACTTTACCAAGGTCGTTGCGCAGTAAGTCGACAATCATGACATTTTCAGCGCGATCTTTTTCAGAGTTTTGTAAACGAGTGGCTTGCTGCTGGTCTTCAGTGACGTCTTCGCGACGGGGTAGAGTCCCTTTAATTGGTTTAGTTTCAACATGGCCGTTATTTACTGAAATAAAACGCTCGGGTGAAATAGAAATGATTGCGCCATCAGGGTGATTAATAAAGCTTGAAAAAGGAGCCTTATTAGCCTCTCTTAAAGTGCAGTATGCTTGCCAAGGCGCACCTTGATATTGTGCAGAAAAGCGTTGTGCGAGATTTATCTGATAGCAATCACCGCTTTTTAAATAGGCTTGAATCTTTTCAAATTTATTAGTGTATTGTTCTGCTGTCATATTTGATAACCAATTTTCGGTTATCTTAAAAGGCTGTCTTTGCTGCTTTTCTTCTTTTAAAGCAGATAGGTAAAGAGAGAGCCTGTCGATATTAGGTTGAGCCACATAAAACCAACAGCTTTTTTGCTTGTCATAGATAAGCGCGTCAGGGTATAGCCCTACAGCGAGCTGTGGCATATCTATATCATTTATCGCTTGTACTGATATACGTTCAATAACGCGACCTAAATCATACCCAAAATAGCCAAGCCAGCCGCCACTAAAAGGCAATGCAGGTGTCACTTTACTGGTGTCGAATTTATCCAGTTCTTTTTGCAGGATCGTAAAACAGTCATCAGTGATTGCTTCATCATCAAGGTACGTCTGATTATTTTTAACTTCTAAGCGCCTAGTTGGCGCTATGACAATGATATCGTATCGACTATTTACATGATCGCTGTTTGCCGAATCAAGCAGCATTGCATACGGTAAATGAGCTAAATGGCTAAAAACCTCTACGCAGTTGAGCGATATGTCTAATTGAATACAGGTTTTGTGTTGTTTTATCATCTATTTTTTACCCTGAATGACTGGCTCGAAACGGGCTGGGAGGGTATCATAAGTTAAAATTTTTTGGCAGCATTTAGTGATGTTGCCAAAGCGCTTTGCAAACCACCGTCACCGGTTTGGTCTAAGTTACGTGTTAATCGCGTAAAGGTAACTTAAGGAACCCCTATGAGTACAATTCGTCAGCAAGACTTTATTGATAGCATTGAAGATGCATTGCAATATATTTCGTTTTATCACCCTCTTGATTTTGTTCAAGCATTAGAAAAAGCTTATAACAAAGAACAAAGTAAAGCAGCCAAAGATGCCATTGCACAAATTTTAATTAATTCTCGTATGTCAGCAGAGGGCAAGCGCCCACTTTGCCAAGATACCGGTATTATTACTTGTTTTGTTAAAGTAGGTATGGATGTTAAGTGGGATAAAACAGATTTAACCGTACAGCAAATGGTTGATGAAGGTACACGCCGTGCATATTTAAACCCAGATAACCCTCTTCGTGCTTCAATTGTTGCAGACCCTGCTGGTACTCGTAAAAATACTAAAGATAATACACCGTCTGTTGTTCATATAGATTTAGTACCTGGCGGCGAAGTGGAAGTAATGGTCGCTGCAAAAGGCGGCGGTTCAGAGAATAAAACTAAAATGGTAATGTTAAACCCATCTGACGATGTGGCTGCATGGGTTGAAAAAACCTTACCAACTATGGGGGCAGGCTGGTGTCCGCCAGGTATGCTCGGAATAGGCATTGGCGGTACTGCTGAAAAAGCGGCAGTGTTAGCTAAAGAGTCACTTATGGACCCTGTTGATATTCATGAGTTGATGGAACGTGGTGCAGAAACGACCGAAGAGAAAATGCGTTTAGACATTTTTGAACGTGCAAATAAATTAGGTATTGGTGCACAAGGCTTAGGCGGTTTAACGACGGTTGTTGATGTAAAAATTAAAACGGCGCCTACTCATGCAGCATCAAAACCTGTGGTTATGATCCCTAACTGTGCTGCTACTCGTCACGTTCATTTTACCCTTGATGGGACAGGTCCCGCGAATTTAAAAGCGCCTAAGCTTGAAGATTGGCCTGAAGTGACGTTTGAAGTGGGTGAAGGCACTCGTCGTGTTGACCTCAATACTCTAACCAAAGAAGACACCCAAGAATGGAAAATGGGTGAAACTGTGTTGTTATCAGGCACCATTTTAACGGGTCGTGATGCCGCCCATAAGCGCTTGCAAGATATGATTAACTCGGGTGAAGGCTTACCTGAAGGCGTTGATTTTGATAATAAGTTTATTTACTACGTAGGCCCAGTTGATGCGGTTCGTGATGAAGCGGTAGGCCCTGCAGGCCCAACAACTGCAACGCGCATGGATAAATTTACCGACATGATGTTAGAGAAAACCGGCATTATCGGCATGATAGGTAAAGCTGAGCGTGGTCCTGCGACAGTTGAGTCTATTAAAAACAATAAATCAGTTTATTTAATGGCTGTTGGTGGCGCTGCTTACCTTGTATCTAAAGCAATCAAAAAAGCCCGCGTGGTGGCATTTGAAGACTTAGGTATGGAAGCTATTTACGAATTTGAAGTAGAAGATATGCCAGTTACAGTTGCTGTAGATAGCGAAGGTGCGAATGCGCATACGCAAGGTCCTGCAATTTGGAAAGCTAAAATTGAAGAACTTGACGGTAAATTAAAGTAATTTGCCACTGTGATAGCGGTATTTGTGGGTGACCATAGACCGCTATCACATCTGACCAGTTCACCTCCTCGTTTTATAAACTCTTCAACCCCTTATTATTAAAGAAGTATTCCACATTACCAAGTTGTAATAATTACTTTACAGTGATTCTGGCTTTTATGTTAACGTAAAGCGAAAAGACTCATATAATATATAATTCGCATAATATATTTTAAAAATGCATTAAAGCTGCATTAATTAGCTTTTTATTGTGTTTTGCGAAGCGAGTTTATGATGCTTAGTGATTTTGATTGGTTTTATCATCTCATATAGTGGTCAGGGTCATTGCTAAGTGATAAAGTCTCGACAATTTCAGCGCGCATACCCTCTCACGGGTTATAAATTTCGGAGTAAAATAAAGTGGCTGTGTTTAATCAAGTTGACTTTGATAACCACGAACAAGTGGTTTTTTGTTCAGATAAAGAATCAGGCCTACGTGCCATCATTGCCGTTCACAATACTAATTTAGGTCCTGCTGTTGGTGGCTGTAGAATGTGGGATTATGCCAATGATGACGATGCAGTAGTTGATGCTCTTCGTTTATCCAAAGGTATGACATATAAAAATGCAGTAGCTCGCCTCCCATTTGGTGGTGGTAAGTCAGTCATAATTGGTAATGCAAAAGAAATAAAATCAGAGCAACTCTTTCGTGCGTTTGGTCGTCAATTAGAGCGTTTAAACGGAAGTTATTACTCTGCAGAAGATGTAAATATTACTTGTGCTGACGTGGCTATCATGAACAAAGAAACAAACTATGTTCTTGGCCTTGAAGGTAAAAGTGGTAACCCATCACCATTTACTGCATACGGTACATTCTTAGGTATCAAAGCAGCTTTACAGCACCAACGCGGGCATCAAGATTTAAGTGGCATTAAAGTAGCTGTGCAAGGTTTAGGTGCTGTTGCTTACGGTTTGTGTAAACATTTACATGAAGCGGGCGCAAAGTTATTTGTAACTGATATAAATCAAGCTGCAATCGATAGAGTTGTTAACGACTTTGCAGCTACAGCCGTTGGCATTGATGACATCTATGATTTAGATGTTGATGTATATGCGCCGTGTGCATTAGGTGCAACCGTTAATGATATTACTATCCCGCGCCTTAAAGCGACAATCATTGCCGGGTGTGCTAATAATCAACTAGCTGAGTCACGTCACGGGGAGATTATTCGTGAAAAGGGGATTTTATATGCTCCAGATTACGTGATAAATGCAGGTGGTATTATTAATGTGTATTATGAAACTGCGCCAGAAGGTTACTCAGTTGAAGCATCGAATAAGCATGTTGAAGGTATTTTTACTACCTTGGCTGAAATTTTTGCTCGTAGCGAAAAAGAACAAAAATCAACGCATATAATTGCGGATGAATTAGCGCAAGAGATCATTACAAACGGTCTTTAATTTATTATTAAAGCAAAGGTGTGCATTTACACCTTTGCTTTGTCTTTTAACTTAGTTACGCTATTGATAAATATCACGACGTGTAACCTATCATGACAGCCATTAATTTAGATACGTGGCCTCGTAGCCAACATTTCTCGCTTTTTAAAGACTTTAGCCAACCTTATTTTAATGTATGCGTGCATATTGACGCAAAGCAACTATTTAATTTTTGTAAATCTAGCCAACAGTCATTTTTTCAAAGTTATATTTTTTTAGTGTTACGTGCCTGCCATCAATACCCACCTATGTTACAGCGAATAATAAATGACGCTCCTTGGCAACTTGACAGTGCTCGAGCAAGTGTTGTTGAACTGGCATCTGATGAGACTTTTCGATTTAGCTATTTTTCACTCAAGCAGCAGTTTGCTGATTTTAGTGAACATATACAAAAAGTTAGTAGTCAGACCAAAGTAGCTCCCTTATTTTCAGATGCCTTTGCTGATACTGAAGGTCAAGCTGATTTAATCCATGTTTCAGTATTACCATGGCTCGATTTTACTAGTTTCTCACATGCATATTCTCATGGTAAAAGCATGGGTATACCTAAGTTAGTGTTTGGTAAATACAACAAAGAAACAGGTAAAATGCCGCTATCGATTGATGTTCATCATGCATTGATGGATGGTTTACACGTGGCACGTTTTATTGAGTATTTTCAAAATTGTATTGCTCAATACTGTCAAACGATGCATAAAAAATAAGCGATACTATTTAGGTAATGAAAATAAAATTAATACTATGCTAGTATGAATGCTAAGTAGACAATAATAATGACAATTTAGTCATAATAAAGAATGAATTGCTGTTCTTGTTACGACTAAATACTTGGCTTGGTGTGCTCAAAAGGCGTTTATATGATGAAGCGGATCAGTTTATTTTTTTTCTGTATAGTTCAATTTACCTGTATTGCAGCCGAAAATACGCGACTCCCACTCAATGATTATTTTTCAGAGACATGGAATACGCGCACTGGCCTACCTCATAATAGTATTAATAGCGTTGCACAAACATCAGACGGTTATATTTGGATAGCAACATGGGAAGGTCTCGCTCGTTTTAATGGCCGAGATTTTAAGTTGTTTACACGCTCCGAAATTGAAGGATTACCCGACTCAGGATTACGCAGCCTTTCAGCTGAACCTGATGGTAGTTTGTACATTGTAGGGGCTCGTGGTGGTATAAGCCATTTAAAGAATGGACAATGGAAAACATCACCCAATGCACAGGCGATGGTTAATCATATTTTAACCCCGACTCCTTCAGAAGTATGGCTAGGACTTGAAGGTAAAGGGCTAGTACTTCGCGACAAAACAACCAATCATGAATCCCACCTATTAATAAACTTAAGTGTTTATCGTTTAATACAAGATAGTAAATCAGTAATTTGGGCTGCTACCAGTGAAGGTTTATACCGGATAAAAGATAAAGAGCCGCAACTTATTACCCCAGATCAAGGTTTACCCATAAGCTCTATTTATACGCTGTTATTAACTCGCCAAGGTCAACTTATTGTAGGTGGAGAAAAAGGAGCATGGCGTTTAGTAGACAACAAGTTTGAGGCAGTCCATACAGACCTTGATGGTGAGTCAGTTTCAAGCCTGTTAGAAGACAATAATAATGATCTGTGGCTAGGGACTATTAATAAAGGCTTATTTAGACTGAGCTCTCTGGGGTTAGAGCAGCTAGACTCTGAGGCCGGATTACCCGCTAATAGAACTTTGTCACTACTGCAAGATAGGGAAGGAAGTATTTGGGTTGGAACAAATGGAGGATTGTTCCGTTTACGTGAAGCCCCCTTCTCAGTGTGGACAAAAAAACGTGGGCTAAGTGGTAATTATATTCGGGCGGTGCTTTCACATTCTGATGGCAGTATGTGGGTGGGTAGTAGTTCAGGCTTGAACCGTATAAAAGGTGATAAAGTTCAAAGTTATTCAGTCACTAATCAAACTAGACCAGTATCTGTATTAAGTTTGGTGGAAGATGACTCCGCTGGCGTGTGGATAGGCACTTATACCTCAGGAATATTGCGTGTTGTGGACGACAAGATCCACCCTGTTCTAAACCGTGATGGAGGGCTTGCAAGTAATGAAGTCAGAGCATTACTGTTTGATAATAAACAGCGTTTATGGGCAGGTACTGCCTCGGGATTGACGCGAATAGAAACGGATGGCTCCATTACTCAATTTACTACCGACGAAGGACTCCCAGGCGACTTTATTATGGCATTAGCGCAAGACGCTAATGGCAATATTTGGGTTGGTACAGGAGTCGGGGTTGCTATGTTTAATGACTCCCTTGGTAAATTTAAAGGGCAGCAATTCCCGCGAAAATTTAATGCAGAATACGCATTCGGCTTTTATAGTCAAAACAATAATATGTGGATGACGACAGACCGAGGGCTGATCCGCTTTAATATTGAAACAGGTCAAATTGATATGCTCGGTAGAGAGCAGGGGTTGCCCGTTGACAAGTTATTTCAACTTGTTGCACAAGGGGACTTATTTTGGCTTTCTAGTAACCGTGGCATCATTCAAATTAAACAACAGCAAGTCAATGATTTTTTAGATAATAAAAATTCGGACGTATTACAGTATCAACTCTATGATGAAGGCGATGGGATGCTCAGTGCTCAAGCGAATGGTGGATCGAGCCCTGCTGCCACGTTACATAATGATGGCAGTGTTTGGTTTGCTACTGCAAATGGTGCAGCGAGTGTTATGCCAGAGCGTTTAAAGCGTGCTTCTCAGCTTGCATTACCTACAATCATTGAGTCACTTGTCGTTGATGGCAAAACAATGAATATCAGCAGCCAGGATGACTTAATTGAGCTGCCACCAGGTTCTGATAGGGTGTCATTTCACTACGCTGGTTTGAGCTTTATTATGTCGCAAAGGCTTAAGTTTCAAACTAAATTGCTAGGTTATAACGATAAATGGGTTGATCGTCATAAACTCAATATCACCGAATATACAAACCTTGCGCCTGGTAAATATACTTTTATGGTGCGCTCAAGTTACCCCAATTCACCTTGGCAAGATAATCCAAAGGCAATCACTTTTGAGATAAAGCCTTATTTTTGGCAAAAAATGAGCTTTAAATTAGTGGTATTTATAACTTTATTACTAATTTGTTTTGGTCTTTATAAATATAGATTGTATCACTACAAAAAGATTGAGAAACGATTAACCGAAAGGGTCGATCAGCAAACGTTTGCGCTGCAAGCTCAAAATGAGGCGTTCGCTCACCAAGCCACTCATGACCAATTAACAGGTATACCTAATCGGCGCGCTTTTGATGATTGGCTTGCAGAAAACTTTAATGACTTCAAACAAACAGATAAACCTTTAGCGTTAGTAATTGTTGATATTGATTATTTTAAGCGGATAAACGACAACTGGTCTCATATTGTTGGCGATAGAGTGATTTGCGTGGTGGCTAATATTCTTCAGCAGTGCTGTGACGATAATGAATACCAAGTGTCGCGGTGGGGCGGGGAAGAGTTTACGCTGCTTATGCCAAACAAATCCATAGAGCAAGCACAAAAGGATTGCGAACAATTACGTGAACAGATTGCGAATTATGACTTTTCAAGTATTGCTACAAATTTAAAGATTACAGCAAGCTTTGGTGTGGCTGATTCACGTTCTGTTGATGAATACGATCGACTCCTTGCAAAGGCTGATAAAGCGTTGTATCAGGCAAAAGCAAACGGAAGAAACCGAATTGAATCCCTAGACTAAAAAGTGACCAGCGTGTTTTTATTTTTAGCCAGTAATAGATTGAAATATGCACCAAGCGCGCATACTTATAAGGTAACAATTCATTATTGAGCCTTAAAATGGTAAACGCTTTATTACTTTTCGCACTCGTTATATTTGTAGCTATTTATTGGAATTGGCCAAAGCTACAGCAACGTTTCTGGCTCAATAAATATCATGAAAATTATCTAAACGATCAACAAAAAGCATTATTAATAAAGTATATGCCAATTTATCGAAATATGACCGATGCAGACCGTGAAAAGCTTGAGCGTCATATTATTTGGTTTTTAAATGAAAAACGATTTATTGGTTGCGATGGTTTAAAGTTAAATGATGCAATGAAACTCATTGTTGCCGCAGATGCGTGTTTGCTTGTATTAAATAAACCATGGCCACTTTATAAAAACGTAAAAGAGATATTACTTTATCCCAGTGCATATTATGCGCCTCAAACCTCAACAGATAATGCAGGCCTTGTTAGTTATCATAATACTGTGCGCCAAGGGGAGTCTTGGCCAGGGGGCACGTTGGTACTAAGCTGGCATGATGTACTTGAAGGAAACCGTTTGCCCAGCGACGGGCATAACTTAGTGTTTCATGAGTTTGCTCATCAACTTGACCAAGAAACGGGAAAAACAACCGGAACTCCAATACTTGCTAAAACGAGTGATTACAAAGAATGGGCAAGAATTTTTAGCCGTGCATACACTCAACTTAAAACGCATGTTGCTTATGGTATGCCCCATGTTATTCATAGTTATGGTGCGACTAACGAAGCCGAATTTTTTGCAGTGATCACTGAAACCTTTTTAGAAAAGCCCGGTGAGCTGCGCCACTACGACCCGGAAATTTACACTATGCTGGTGGATTATTACCAGTTTGATCCAATTAAATGGCATTAACCGCTAAATAAACACGCTTTATCAGATATCGCTGGTAACTTGCTTCGCTTTTTGTTGCAATCGTATTAATAAACAACAAGAACAAGCGAGAATTCGATGAAAAAACTGCTTCAAACAGCGTTGGCTGTATCAGTGTCATTAGCACTTAATGCCAATGTACATGCTGCTGAAAAAGCCGATGAGCAAAAATGGCAAGTTGACGCCCCACAAGGCCAATTTATTGATGCTGCAATAAGCGTTGATCAAGGCACTTGGATGAACGTTGATGTGAGCCCTGATGGCGATACGATAGTATTTGACTTACTGGGCGACATTTACACTATGCCTATCAGCGGCGGAAAAGCGACTCAGCTTACTTCTGATATTGCTTGGCAAATGCAACCACGCTTTAGCCCTGATGGGAAACACATTGCGTTTACCTCAGATCAAGGTGGCGGCGACAATATTTGGCTAATGGATGTAAATGGTGAGAACCAAACGGCTGTTACCGATGAAACCTTTAGATTGCTCAATAGCCCTGCTTGGAGCCCTGATGGCGATTATATTGTGGCACGTAAGCACTTTACTGCAACACGCTCATTAGGTGCAGGTGAAGTATGGCTTTACCATAAAGCAGGGGGCAAAGGTGTTCAACTAACTAAGCGTGCTGATGACCAAAAAGATTTAGGTGAGCCAATGTTTTCACCTGATGGACGTTATGTCTATTTTTCACATGACGCAACACCAGGTAAAACCTTCCATTACTCAAAAGACTCTGTTGCCGGTATTTATAAAATTAAACGTTTTGACCGTCAAACGGGTGAAATTGAAACTATTATCAGCGGTATGGGTGGGGCTATTAGACCAACACCGTCACCAGATGGTAAAAAACTTGCGTATATTAAGCGTGATGATTTTCAAACCAGTTTATATGTTTATGACTTAACCTCAGGCAAGCACAGCAAACTTTACGACAAGCTTGAACGTGATATGCAAGAAACCTGGGCGATACATGGTGTTTACCCAACGATTGCATGGACACCGGATAATGACGAGTTGGTATTTTGGGCCGGTGGTAAAATTCATAAACTCGATGTTGAAGATAAGTCAGTCGAGAACATCGCTTTTAATGTTGAAACAAATAAAAAAATTCAAACCGCTGTGCGTTTTACACAAGATATTGATAGTGAAGATTTCGATATAAAAATGCTGCGTAATGTGCAAGTGTCTCCCGATGGTGAAACAGCTATTTTTGAAGCGCTTGGGCATATTTATAAACGCGATTTAGAGTCTGGCAAGGTGAAGCGTTTAACGCGCCAAGATGATCACTTTGAGTTATTCCCGCAGTATTCTCGTGACGGTAAAAAAATTGTTTATGTTACCTGGGACGATAATGAGCAGGGCAGTGTTCGTGTGGTATCAGCACGAAGCGGTCGCGGTGAGAGCATAACGCAAGAGCCAGGTAAATATGTTGAGCCAACATTTAGCCCGGATGGTAAAACCGTGGTTTATCGTAAAGCGTCAGGCGGTGGTATTTTAAACCCAGACTGGTCATTACACCCTGGTATTTACGCGGTGAGTAGCAAAGGCGGTGAGGCAGAATTAATTACTAAAAGTGGCTATCAGCCGCAATTTGGCGCGACCAGTGACCGTATTTTTGTTATGAGCCCGTGGCCAAAACCAAGCTTAAGCGTGGTTGACCTTGATTCTAAAAAAGTACAAAAGCTCTATGAATCAAAACATGCGACAGAATTTAGAGTCTCACCTAATGGCAAATACTTAGCGTTTGCAGAGCGCTTTAAAGTGTTTGTAACGCCACTTGTTGAAAATGGTAAGAGCATTAATATTGGCCCGAAAGACAGCCAATTTCCGATTGAGCAATTGTCTGTTCGTGCTGGTGAAAGTATTAGCTGGAGCGCAAATAGTGATAAACTTTATTGGACTTTAGGCCCAGAGCTTTATCATGCCAGCTTGGCGGGTATTTTTGATATAAACCAAGCCGATGATGCCGATTTTAAAGTAAAAAGCGGTGATAACATCAGCTTTAGCAAAAAAATGGCAGAGCCAAAAGGCATGTTTGCATTAACTGGTGCGCGTATTATTACTATGCAAGGCGACAAAGTAATAGAAAACGGCGTACTGATCACTGATGGCAAACACATCAAAGCACTTGGTAGTGCAGATAGTGTCACGATCCCTAAAGGTGCACAAGTCATTAATGTGGCAGGTAAAACCATTATGCCAGGTATTGTGGATGCCCATGCCCATGGCTCGCAAGGTAGCAATGAAATTATTCCTGAGCAAAATTGGAAAAACCTAGCGGGTTTGTCATTGGGTGTGACTACTATTCATGATCCATCTAATGACACCACCGAAATTTTTGCTGCCAGTGAAATGCAAAAAGCAGGCACCATCGTTGGACCACGTATTTTCTCAACGGGTACCATTTTATATGGGGCAAATATGCCAGGTTACACTTCGCATATTGATTCGTTAGAGGATGCTAAGTTCCATTTAGAGCGCTTAAAGAAAGTGGGTGCGTTTAGTGTTAAGTCATACAATCAGCCGCGACGTGAGCAACGTCAACAAGTGATTGAAGCTGGCCGTGAGCTTGAAATGATGGTGGTGCCAGAAGGTGGCTCATTATTACAGCATAACTTAACCATGGTTGTGGATGGCCACACAGGGATTGAGCATTCAATTCCAGTGGCGAATATTTATGATGATATCAAACAGCTTTGGTCGCAAAGTGACGTTGGTTATACACCGACGCTAGGTGTTGCTTACGGTGGTATTTGGGGTGAAAACTATTGGTATGATAAAACCGATGTGTGGAACCATCCACGTTTAAGTAAGTTTGTGCCGAAAAACCAATTGTTACCGCGCTCTATGCGCCGCGTTAAAGCGCCCGATCATCACTATAATCACTTTAATAATGCACGCGTAGCGAAAGAGCTGCAAGATTTAGGTGTATTAGTGAATCTAGGTGCGCATGGACAACGTGAAGGTTTAGCTGCTCACTGGGAAATTTGGATGTTTGCACAAGGCGGCATGACGCCACTTGAAGCGCTACGTGCCGCGACACTCGATCCTGCTAAATACATTGGCCTGGACAAAAACATTGGCTCACTTGAGGTAGGTAAACTTGCTGACTTAGTGGTTATTGACGGTAATCCACTGGAGAACATTCGTGATACTGACAAAGTTGACTACACCATGATCAATGGCCGTTTATTCAACGCCGCAACAATGAATGAAGTCGGCCAAAAACAACGTGATAAACTGTACTTTGAACAGAAGTAGTCACGCTACAGGCCATTATTGGTAATAAGCGACGAGAGTCGCTTTTACTTACCCGTATGATTGTCATTGTGCCAGACATAAAAAAACCGCTTAAAAGCGGTTTTTTTATTTAAAGTGCATTACTTTAAATTACACAACACCGCGTGGTAGGCGACAGTCATGATCTTTTTCAGCTAGGTAAACAATCCATAACTCTTCGGCTGTGTAGCCGTCTTCGTTAGGTGTTATTACAGCAAATGGTGCTTTTTTCTCAGCTGGTTTTGCTGGCGCGGCAGTTTTAGTTTTAGTTTTTTTAGCTGGCGCTTTTGCAGCAGGTTGCTCAGCCGTTTTACCAGAAGTAAGCTGCTCAGTTAACTCAGCTACATCTGCAAGGCGTAAATTTTTGCCGCCGTCGATGCTGTACCAACCAGGTTTAGTGGTGATTTCAGGTTTCTTACCATTGGCTGCTTCATATGCTGCTTCAAAGGCATTTAACACTTCTGTTTTGTCTAGTTTGCTCATCAGAGACCCTATACGTTGTAAACACAGATAAAGAATACACATTTATACCTAGTTTTGGGGAACTTTTCAATTTTTTGCGATTTTCCTTCCATTTTGACGTTATAAACGCCAAAATTTGCACAAAATCTAATGCAGAGGTGGCAAAATATTATGCAGCGTAGAGAATTTAACCAATTATTAAATGAGATCTTAAAACCGGATTCAATTAAAGATTTTTGCCCAAATGGGCTTCAAGTTGAAGGGCAGGAAGAGATTAAAAAAATTGTGACGGGTGTCACTGCAAGCCAAGCACTTATTGATGCAGCGATTGCTCATGGCGCTGATACGATTTTAGTACATCACGGCTATTTTTGGAAAGGTGAATCACAACCCATTACTGGGATGAAAAAGCGCCGCATTGGTGCGTTGCTAGCACATGATATTAATTTATTTGCTTATCACCTACCACTTGACGTGCACCCTGTGATTGGCAATAACGCGCAGTTAGCAGAGCTTCTTGATATGCAGTGGGAAACAGGCCTTGAGCCGGTTAATAATAGCGTGGCCGTTAAAGGGCGTTTAAAAACACCGATGATGGGTGAGCAATTTGGCCAAAAAATTGCCCAGGTTCTAAATCGTGAGCCGTTAACAAGCCTAGTACGTGATAAACCAATTGAAACTATTGCTTGGTGTACAGGTGGCGGCCAAAGCTACATAGATTTAGCCGCAAGCCAAGGTGTAGACGCCTACTTAACGGGTGAGGCATCTGAGCAGACAATTCATAGCTCACGTGAACAAGGTATAGACTTTTTTGCTGCTGGGCATCACGCGACAGAGCGTTATGGGGTCAAAGCCCTTGGTGAGTTGTTGTCACAAGAGCATGGCTTTGATGTAACCTTTATTGATATCGATAATCCAGTGTAAACACTGCTCAGGCTACTTCAAGAAAGTAGCCTTCTCACTACAGCGATTGTGGATCAATCCAGCGGCGTAACTCAATCCAAGTACGACCAATTATTTCATGCCAAGTAGCGGTTACCGCTTTTAATACTTCAACATTTGGGATGAATAGTTTGCGCTTTGGCCAAGCGGAAAAGTCATAAAAGTCAGTTGCTGCTGGTATAACGTCTATACCTTGTGCGTAGAAGAGATCTTTCGCACGCTTCATATGACTGGCTGATGTAACCAAGGCTACTTTATAGTCGACCAATGCTGTTGCTAGGAATTTAGCCTCATCTGCTGTATCCATTGCGGCTGGATTTTGTTTTATACGTTTGAGGTTCACACCTAAACTAATAGCGGTTTGCGCCATTAAAGTACTGTTTGTAACCTTGCCAATACCACCACCAGATACAATGAGGTGTGCGTTAGGGTAATAATGCGCCAACCGAAGTCCTTCGACTAATCGACTTTTCGCACAGTTACCTAATTGGCTATTAGCTGTTAGTCTTGGATTAGGGTTTACATCACACCCAAGTACAACAATTTTATCCAGTTGTTGATGTTTTTTTACGTTAAAGACATATTTTAACTGTGAGCTAGGATCAATTAATTTCTGTGCGATATAAGGTGTGCTGATTGAAAGAAGCGTCGCTATAACAACAAATCCTACAATTGATGCTAATTTATGATTACGCAATGTAAACATAAAGCAAAGCAAGCAAAGAAAACCTAGTAATGGGAGAGGCATCAACATGGAGCCAATGATTTTTTTAAGTTCAAACATCACAGTAACATCATCATAATAAGAGCGACTATGCTACTGTGAATGATTGATTTTATCGACCATTATTTAGTTTGCAGGTATTTAAAAAATGCCGATAAACTGGGTTATCTTTCATATTTTTTTTCATTGCTAAGTACATTGGACGCGTTAACCCTAATGCGCCAAGCGGAATAGATTTAATTAAACCTTGGCTTTCATAGGGAGTAACAAGCCAATCAGGTAAAGCTGCCACACCCATTCCTGCGCTGACTAATTGAAAGATTAGCAAACCTTGATCTACATTTTTTAGCGTGCCATCAAAGCGTGCATTTTGGATAAAGTGTTTGAAAATATCTTGTCGTTCTCGAGGGATAGGGTACGAAATAATCGTTTCATTTTTCAGATCAAGCGCTGTCACATAGGCTTTTTTTGCCAATTCATGATCCGGTGCCACTATCAGTTTTAATTTAAAATCGAATAGGTGAGCGTATTCAAGTTTATCAGGCTCGCGAATATCTGAGGTAAGCACTAAATCTAACTCTTCATTGAGTAAGTCAGGTATAGCGTCATAACTAAAGCCACGTTCGTAATCAACTTTTATATCCGGCCAAAAGTTATTGAACTCTTTTATAGTAGGTAATAACCAATGAAAGCAAGCATGGCACTCTACACTAAGGCGCAATTGCGAAATAGGCTGATTCAGGCTCTCTTTTAAACGGCATTTCGTTGCTTCAACACGGGGGAGTACTTCATTTGCAAGCTCTAGTAGCAACATACCTTGGGGTGTAAAGCGAACTGGTTGCGTTTTTCTTTCAAACAATTGGCAGTCGAGTTTGTTTTCAAGGTCTTTGATCTGATGTGACAAAGCAGATTGAGTTAAAAAAAGTTCACGGGCCGTATTTACCAATGAGCCAGTCTCTTTCAAAGTTGCAATGGTCTTTAGGTGTTTTACATCAATCATCTTTAAAAATTCTCATGCTAAAAGTGAGGTTTACACAGATATTAGACATAGTACGCCTTTAATCGAGATGCTTCAACGTCTAGATGGCTAAAATTAAAGGGTGTTTCTATCTATATCCTCATTAATGACTATAGCATTAAATTTGACAGCGCTGTCAAATTTATTTTTAATACAGTTTATTTTGTAATAATGAATTTACCTCAAGTTTGAGTAGAGAGAAGTAACAGTGGGTTTAGCAGTGAGTGTCGTAATTTTTTTACAGTAATAAATCATCAGATTAAATCAATCTTAAATAATAGCTATCCCTTTTATGTTTTGTCGATAAGCTACTGTTTAAATTAATGCTCTTAATCTAAAAAATAGAAGAGTAATAAGAGCTGTTTGGTTATGCATACTTAACCTAAAGTTGTTAAGAGCATGCTTTTTCTGGTTTATCAGTTATTACAGGCCAAGTTTACGCCAGTGAATTATTATATTGGCAAAGCATAAGTGTAGTGTGAAGATAAAGTCGTTGAAGCAGTGAGCTATTTCACAATAAAGCTCGATAGACTCTTATTTTGACTAGTATCTATTCAAATCGCGTGTCAAGTGGGCAAAGTAAGGAGGTTAAAAATCAGTATTAGTCTTTTTTTTGCTCTTTTTCAGTCTCTTTTTTTGGTACTTTAAAGCCTATTTTTGCTGAGTGCTTCAATAACATTACGTTACCGATAATTACAGCTAACACCATTAATATAATAAGGGTTTGCCAGAGTTCCATTGCATTTACTTATCTTATGAAAGAATGGTGTTAGTGTATCAAAAATTTTAAAGGTTAAAAGCGTTTAGCAAAAGATAAGGAGATAAAATCAAGACTAGGGTTAGGCCGTTTAAAGCTGAGTTAGAGTAATATAAATAACGCAAGCCTATACTGAAATCACTCGCTTTAGAAATTATGCATATCTGGACTTCAAACTGATAGTGTGCACTCACATTTTTACTTGCAAATGAAGAGTAGTAGATTAATGAAAACCCAATTCCAGCCTCTATAAATAGCGGTACACTTTTAATATGCCTAATATCAATCCGCAATAATACTCAATCATTTAGCGGGGCTAAACGTGTCGCTACCTGCGTTAATAAATTTTCATTTAGAACAACTAAATAGCGAATTTATTGCCTTGCTATCATCTCGTTTTTCTATCCTAAAAATAGCTCATTTAATTAAGCGAATTTATATAACAGGGTATTTAAGCGCAGGGGAAAGCGTAAATACAAAGTTTGTTTGATGGTTTTTTTGGTACCGTATTTCATAACTTTATGATCGAGTTTAATTCAAGCTGCTCTAAACTCACAAATTTTACATTTAACAAAAACCTAATCTAACTAATTGATTATGAAATATTAATTTAATTGGTGCAAAAACGCCATTAATAATGTGCTGTTTTGTTTCTTTTTACAGGCATGTAAAGCGAGTAAATTACACTCAGTTAATCTTAAGGATATTTACAATGATATCATTTAGTCGTTATTTTTTATTAATTCTAATTTTATTTAGTGGTTCGCTTTTTGCTAAATCAACGCATTCTCCTGTTCAGTTATTGACAGAGGTAGGCGATCAGTTATTTAGTGAAATTAGTAAAGTGAATAACCAAGGCACTGCAAGCCAAGCTGAGATGCAAGCAGTTGTGAATAAGCATTTAATGCCGCATATGGATGTAAAGTTTGTTTCTTATAAATTGTTAGGCAAGCATATAAAAAATATTGATCGCAACCAAGCAGTAGCGTTTATAGGTTCTGTTGAGCACTATTTGAGTACCACATATGCAGGTGCCTTGATGAAATATACAGGGCAAGAAATTAAATTCGAAGATGATAATAAATTGGCATCAGGGGATTTTGCCACGGTAAAAACGCAAATTATAGATCCAAACGCACCAACAATTGATCTTCATTTTAAATTACGTCATGCCAAAGATGGTAGCTGGAAAGTTTATGACATAGTTGCTGAGGGAATATCGTTGTTAAGTGCGAAGCAAAAAGAAGTTATTCAGCGTATTTCTGAAGTGGGACTTGCCCAAGTAACAACAGAGTTAAGTAATAAGTAAATACAATCAGCCTCCAACCTAAAACGACAAGCGATGTAAGTAGTTTGTCGTTTTCTATTATTCTTTTAAATTCACACTCTTTAGTCTAGCGCGGTGATCAAGGTATGTTAGAATAAGCCTTCATATTTAAGCTGACTTTTGATTAATGCTTAAGTATAAAATTGATATTAAGCGCAGTGTCAGTTTTCGCTTGTTATAACTATGCACTCACTTTTTACCCTGCATTTTAAACACTGGAGTTGTGTTGATTTAATGGAAAATGTACTCATTTGGCCTAAAGAATACCCGTTGTTAGTCAAAGGACTTATTGAGCAAAACGGGGCATTTATTTTGGACGCTTTAGAAGCGTGGCCTGCATGTCGCTCAACAGAAGAAAATGATGGCGTTTGCACCACAGTATTACCTCCTATTTATTACCTAACTTGGTTTTCGCCACTTGAACCATTTGAAGAATGCTTTTTTCAACACATTAGTGAGTATGATGAGCAGGCTCAGGATTATATCTCAGCAGCAAAAAATCATTACCTAGAAAATGAATACACATCTGAAAGTCTTGTATTGCTTATGTGTCAACGTTTAGAACAATATGCCAGTGTTGCAGCACAAGCTCAGGTTGATACTCCGCTGACTTTACTGAGTCATTTATTCTCAAAGCGTTATTTCACCGTTATTGAGCATGCGCTTAATGCGGGTAGCAAAGTCAGTGCAATGGATGCGTTAGCAATATGGAAAGAGGTCGACTTTAGAGAGCGTTTTAGTCAATTCATTCCAGCCTCAGTAAGTGATAGTGAGTTATTAAGTAAATTAGCGGCTGAAAAAGTGGCCACTGGTAAGGATTACTTTACTTTATTAACGCAAGTATCTCCTGATGTTGATTCCGCTTACTTACTCGAGCAAGCATTACTTGCTCATTTGAGCTCTTGCAGTGCAAAACAAACAATGGCGATGCGCTTTATCGAACAAGGCGCAACAGGAACTTTAAGCGATCAAAGCCATAAAACAGCGTTTATGTGGGCTGTTGAGAAAGGGTATGTAAATTTAGTTCAACTGTTAATCGATAAACAAGATAAAAAACAGTGTGATGAATTAGGTAATACTGCATTACATTATGCAGTTTTAGCCAAGAACGAACCTTTAATGGTGCTTTTACTGAAATCGGGTTTTGATTTTCGTGTTCGCAACAAAGATGGGCTAAGTTGCTATCGTTTAGCTGTAAGTATTAAAGCTACCTCGCTGGTTAAATGCTTAGAGCGCGATTTTGGTATTAAAGAGCTTTCTCCAGAAGGGCAGTTTGATCGCATTAAAAAAGTACATGGGTTACACGCGCTCGTAACAATATTGTTACCACTGCAATTATTTTTCTTTTTTGATGAGTCAGTTGCTATTAAAAGCGAGCTCACACTGGGTTTAACTATGTTATCTGTGGTGTGCTTTTTCTTTGCGCTGAGCCTTAAGCGATGTGCATTGTACCCTGCAGTTAAGCACCCTTGGGGTTTATTTATATTACGTTTTTTCTCATTTATAAGCCTGATAGCACAATTGGGTTTGGCAAGTATTGTTGCCCTGACTACGCTTAGCGATTTAGTTTAACTATTTAACTTGGGTTTAGGCTATTAAATTAAAAAACCCGCTTGAAAGCGGGTTTTTATTTATCAGCTAATTTTAACGCTATTGTTCATGAGATGCTTTCTCGTCAGCTAAATCATCCTTTAGTTTTCGTATTTTAAGTCCTAATTCTTGTCCACGATGGCGAGCATAATAAGTACAGCCTATAAACATGGCGCTTGCGAATAACAGTTCTAGCAACACCCAAACCACCTGTTCTTGTGCCACCCATATTAAAGTAAAACCATGGATAAAGTAGAACATAACAATAAAGTTTGCCCACGCATAGGTATAGGGTTTATCTTGTAAAATACCTTTTAATGGCAATAATAAAGGCAAAATGTACACAACAAAAATAAACCCATTACTGTGTCCTTCGCGCGGCGCAATTAAGAAGAGCCAGATAGGCATAAGCACTAAAAGACCAAAATATCCAAATAAGGCGATTCGCTGGAAACGCAGTGTTATCGCTTTTTTTTCTGGGCTGATTGGGTGTTTGGTTTCTGTTGTCATTTTAGTTTGCTCGTAATTTTAACTAATCTATGGCCAACACTTTGGCATATTTTGATTTCGTCTTTACTTAATTGATTACTATTATTAGCTCCAGCAACATGTGAAGCCCCATAGGGAGTCCCCCCGGATTGTGTTGCTAATAGTTCTGGCACCTCATATGGAACACCTAAAAGCATCATACCGTGATGCAGCAAGGGTAATGATAGATTTAACAAGGTCGCTTCATTACCCCCATGCATACTACTGGATGATGAAAACACGCACGCTGGCTTATCTATTAATTGGCCTTTTAGCCATATATCACTTGTAGTTTCCCAAAAGGTTTTAGCTTGAGAAGCCATCATACCAAAGCGAGTTGGTGTGCCAAAAGCTAAACCGTCGCACTGAATCAATTCATCTTTATCAATAACAATATCTTCAGGGTTTTTAGCTACAAATGTGCGTAGTAGGGCTTTTCCCCCTTGTGCCTCTATAGCGTCTGCAATTTCATGAGCCATAGCTGCAACAGAGCCATGGCTAGAGTGATAAAGTACAACGATGTTTGGCTGCATTACAGCACACTTAATACGTTTTCAGGTGGGCGACCGATCGCTGCTTTATTTCCATTGATAACTATGGGGCGCTCAATAAGCTTAGGGTTTTCAGCCATTGCTTTTATTAACGCTTCTTCATTAGTTTGTGATTTTAGCTCTAAGGTTTTGTAGAGATCTTCTTTAGTGCGCATCATGTCGCGTGCAGAATCAAGCTCAAGTAAATTAACGAGTGTGGAAATTTGCTCAGCGTTGAGTGGGTTTTTCAGATATTCAACAATTTCAGGTTCGATAGAATTTTTTTCCAGCAAAGCAAGGGTCTCACGAGATTTAGAGCAGCGTGGGTTATGATAAATAGTAACAGCCATAGTAAAAATCCAAATATATAAAGTGGTGCTATTTTAAGATAAGAGAAGCGAGACTTAAAGTCTCGCGAGTTCTTTTTGCATTTGCCTATATTGAGTTAACAAAGCCTTAAGACGTTGTTGTTTTATTACTTCTTGCGGTTCAACAAAGTTTAGTGCTTTTTGTACTTCATCTGCAGCTTTCAGATAAGCACCATATTGTGCAAGCACGTCAGCGTTTGCTTCATGGTAGGATGCAAGGTTTTCTTGCTTTTTATAAACGTCGGCAATTAATTGCTTCGCTAAATTATGCTCTGGTTTTTCAAGTAAAAATGATTTTAGCAAGCGCTCAGCTAAATCATATTGTTTAGCCTCTAATGCTGCATTAGCATAATTTAAGGTAATAACCTGGTTATTAGGTCGGTTATCATGCAGGTTTGCTAAAAACTTAACGGCATCTTTGGCTTTACCCTGACCTATTAATAAGTCAGTGTGGGTATCTATATAAAATAAGTTTTTAGGATCAGATGCCATTAGTTCATCAAGTATGGTGGCCGCTTCCTCATACTTTTTTTGATCTAACAAACTGATACCTAAGCCGTATTTAAGCGCGGTGCTATTATAAAAGGTATTTTCTTTAATCAATTTTCTAAATAGGTTTTCTGCATCAACCGGTTTATGGTGATAGCGTGCTATAACACGGCTTTTAGCGAGGTTAAATTCGAGGCTCTGGGGATATTGGCGCTTTTCGAATTGCTGCGCACGCAGACGCACATCGGAAACCCTTGACTCTGGTAATGGGTGAGTAAGTAAAAATGCCGGCGGTTTATATTTATAACGAATTTGTGCTGCAAGCTTAGTTAAAAACTCACTTGATGCATAGGGGTCAAACCCAGCATTATTGAGGGTTTGCATACCAATTCTGTCTGCTTCTTGTTCCGCCGAGCGGCTATGTGTTAATTGACTGAATGCAGCTTGAGTTTGACTGGCCGAAAGGATAGCAATACCGGCATCAGGTGCGACAATCGTTGCTAAAATACCGGCAACCATGCCAGCAATAGTCATGGCACTGTTATCTTGTTGCTGCTGAATACGCCGTGCTAAGTGACGCTGCGTTACGTGAGCAATCTCATGGCCTAATACTGAAGCAAATTGGCTTTCGTTATCCGATTGGGCCATTAGGCCAGTATGTACACCGACATGACCACCATAAAAAGCAAATGCATTTATTTCTGGATTGTTAATCCAAAAAAATGAAAATGGAAACCTAACATCGCTTGCATTTGCTACTAACTTTCTTCCTAACGTCGTTAAATACTCATCAAGCACCGGATCACTAACAACAGGTGATGAGCCACGAATTTGCATCATCATTACTTCACCAATTGCTTGCTCTTTTTCCAGTGGTAAAGCTTGTAATGCTGAGGTGCCTAAATCAGGGAGTTTAAAGTTAGTTTGTGCCTTTAAAGGCTTACTGTATAAAACGCTTGAGGTGATAAGCGCGAGAAACACAGTTATAAAGGCTGATTTTATTCGCATTTTATTCCTTGCTGGTTGTATCGCCGAGCATAATTCGTGCTATGTCAACTTCATCGCTGCAAGCACGGCTATCTTTTTCACATAATTGGTAGAAATCTTTTATTGTGACTCCATCAAGCTTTACAACGTTCAATTCTCTTTGTAAAAAAGTGATAATTTTATGGACTGTCTTGTGTGCATGAAGAATTAATGCTTTGTCGGCTGTGTCTCCGCGTTCAAAGTAGAAGCCAATAAATTTGTGTAACTGGTTTATGCGAATTAAGTTACGCATGGTAACAGGGTCCCATACTTTAAATTCCATGAAACGATTATCTTTAATATATTGGTCAATCGTGACATCTTTGGCATAAGGTAGTGCCCACAACTCAAAACCTCGGTCTGTAAATATTTGGTGCAGTGCTATACGGGGTTTATGTTCGCAGTGAATTTCCCCCAGCGAATCTTCATGACCGCCGAGCAATTCCAGATTCCAGTTACGCTTATCAATTAAACGTTTAACGGCATTATCAAAACCATGTTCTAATATACCCTCAGACTCACTCACGGAAGAGGCTACTAAATGATAAAAAGGCGGCAGCTCTCCCCAATTTATTTGTTTTTTATACCAATTGATATCTTTTAATGTTGGATTACTTGGTAGTAGCGCTTTATTATTCGTGCCTGGCATGGGGCTTTCCTTACTACAATATATTTAATAAGGATAAACCATTGTGCAGAGGGTTTTAAGAAAAAATTGCAGTTGATTTAAAATGCAATGATGTAGGTGAGGAAAATTCGCGTTCTGAGCTTACTTTTTCACAGTGAGAAGTTATGTTAGAACAAGATTTACGCGCATATAAATGCCCACAACAGTTTATTCATTTCAAGCTGGGCTTAAAACAGGCAAACTTTTATCAACAGCCGATTAAGTTTACGTTAACAATAGAGCAATCAACATCTGATATTGAACGTTTTTTGCAAAAGCATAAATATCATTACCAATTACAAAAACAGCTTGGGCTGTTAATGGTGGAGCCACAACGTGTTTGAATATGTAAAAGCATGGTACGAAAGAAAGTTTTCAGACCCTCATTCGGTTACCTTATTATTTTTATTAGTCGCATTAATGGCGCTATTTTATTTCTTTGGTTCATTAATTGTTCCAGTTTTGGTTGCTTTAGTTATTGCTTATTTACTTGATTGGCCAGTTGCACATTTAGAGCGACTCGGGTTAAGGCGATTTACGGCAACTATATTGGTTATGTTAGCCTTTACAGGATTAATGCTTACCTTAATAGTGGGAATGGGTCCCGTGCTTTGGCAGCAAGCAAGTAACTTGCTGCAAGAATCACCTCATATGATTGAAAAAGGGAAGTACTTTTTATTACATTTACCTGAGCAATACCCTAGTTTAATAAACGCTGAGCAGGTGCAATCGGTAGTAATGAGTGTAGAAGGTAAAGTTATTGAATTTGGTCAAGTAGCTTTATCTGCTTCTTTGACGTCGCTTAAAGATGTAGCTGCGTGGTTAATATATTTGATTCTTGTGCCTTTATTAGTTTTCTTTATGTTAAAAGATAAGCTTGAACTAACGCAAAGTGTGGCGAAATTAGTGCCCAAACAACGGCGTTTAATTTTACAAGTTTGGCACGAAATGAATCAGCAAATCATGAACTATATCCGCGGTAAAGTGTTTGAGATTTTGATAGTGGGTTCAGTATCGTTTATTGCTTTTACTATTTTGGACTTACGCTACGCTGCGTTATTAGGTGTATTAGTCGGTTTTTCCGTTCTCATACCATTTGTTGGTGCGGCATTGGTGACTATTCCAGTTGCTGCTGTTGCACTGTTTCAGTTTGGTGTAGAAACGCAATTTTGGACGATACTCATCGTTTACGGCATCATTCAAGCGCTTGATGGTAATGTTTTAGTGCCTTTACTGTTTTCAGAGGCGGTAGACTTAAACCCAGTCTTCATAATTGTTGCAGTGTTGTTTTTTGGTGGGCTTTGGGGGTTTTGGGGAGTATTTTTCGCCATTCCGCTAGCTTCATTGGTCAAAGCGCTTATTAATGCGTGGTCTACGAAGCAAGAAGAGCAACTAGCCGAGCCGCAGGGGTGAGCAGCCTTTAGTCTTAAATAGAATAGATAACGCACCATAGAGATGAATTGATTATTACACCAAACATAAAATTTATGTAGAATGTGTTATAAGATATATCTTTTAGTAATATGGTGCGTTTTTAATGTCCGAACATGTCCCTTGTGCAGATCTAACCGCGCAAATTTATCTCGATGCAAATGCAACTACTCCTGTTTTACCTTGTATTGCTGACGTTGTTTTGCACACCATGCAAACTTGCTTTGGTAATCCGTCTTCTTCACACATAACCGGAATTCAGGCAAAACACTTATTAGAGCAAACACGGGCACAAGCACGGACAGTCATTGGGGCGCAATGCGGCGATATATTATTTACATCCGGTGCCACAGAAGGTATTCAAACTGCTGTTGTGTCAACACTAATTGCAGCTAAAGACCACTCAATTAAAAAGCCTGTACTGTTATATGGTGCAACCGAGCACAAAGCAGTTCCCAATACATTAATACATTGGAATGAAGTTCTGGGGATTCATGCAGATGTGTTGGCGATCCCAGTGTTAAATGACGGAACCCTTGATTTAGACTTTATTACACAGCATGCCAAAAACGCTTTAATGATTTGTACTATGGCGGTTAATAATGAAACCGGTGTTTATCAAGATTTAGCTGCTATTGAAAAGGCTATTCGAGCGCATAATACTGATGTCGCGTGGATGGTTGACTGCGTTCAAGCGCTTGGAAAGACAAATCTGGCTTTGAGCGATACAACGATTGATTATGCGCCATTTTCAGGTCATAAATTGTATGCACCAAAAGGGATTGGCCTACTCTATATTCGTCAGGGACGTGAATACACCCCATTTATTGCTGGAGGTGGACAAGAAAGTGGCATGCGCTCAGGTACTGAAAACTTACCCGGAATAGCGGGATTAAATAAACTGTTTAGTTTATTGCTCGATGAAACGGACACTACATTTAAGCCTATAAGCGTACTGAACGAGTACCGCGATAAATTACATGCAGCTTTAACCCATACATTTGGAAAAATCACATTCAATCATCGGTTCGACAACAGTGTGCCAACAACACTGAACTTTTCTGTGGATGAGTTAAGTAGTAAAGAAGTGATGGATTTATTTGATGCTGCAGGTATACGTATAAGTGGAGGCTCAGCATGTAGTTCTGGTGCAAATAGAAGCTTTGTACTTGATGCGATGGGTGCATCAAATTGGCAAAGTGAAAATGCCTTACGTTTATCATTTGGTCCTGCCATGTCAGCTTTAGAGGTAGATTTGGCATGTGAGCGAATTTGTGCATTAAAGCCTATTTTGCAAGCAAACTGTTTAGTTGTGTCTGATGCATTGTCGCCTCAACAAGAAACATGTGCTTTAGGGTTAACTCAATACAGGCATCAAGGAGCATGTAGTTGGCTTTATGTAAGTGACAGTAAAGAGGCCATCCTTGTCGATCCGATTGCTGAAATGCTTCCACGACTTGAAAAAATAGTTAACACGCAAGCATTAAACATAGTGGCAATATTGGATACGCATGATCACCAAGATCGTATTTCAGCAAGGACACTTTATGAAAGTGCTTTTTCCTCTACTTTAAGTAATATTAAAACAGATAAATTGGGTTGGCCTGATGATAAAGAGGCACTTGACTTAACCCATATTAATTTGGAACGCATTAAAACCCCTGGCCATAGTAAAGATAGTATGAGTTATTTAATACGAAGCAAAAAATCAGGCCAGATTTTATATTGTTTCTGTGGCGATTTACTACTGCCAGCCGGGCTTGGTAATACGTTATTAGCAGGGGGGGATGCAGATGAAATGGCTAACTCGTTGCGTCAGCTAAATCAAATCGTGCAAAATGAAACAGTGATCTGCTCCGGCCATGATTACCAGCAGTGTTTTGCTATTAACTGGCATGCACAAATTCAACAAACTCCATTGTTAAGTGCCTTATTGTCGGGTGCAATATCTGATGCTGAATTTGTTAAAGCCAAACAAGAGAATGACGCTCACACAATTACCAGCCATTCAGCGAGCTTATGTGGATTTGCTGCAACGCTTGATGAGCCTGCTTTAATGCAAGTTGATGTAACGAAGGCCCAGATCATGTTGAGGGAAGATAATACGTTTCTGATAGACACCAGAGAGCCTTACGAGCACGGTGCTAATGATCTGCATAATACATTCAATTTGAATAAAGGACAGATTATTAATATACCACTGAGTCGAATGGCGCATGCTTTAGTGACTGGGCAATTAGAAAAGGCACATCGTTATATTTTATTGTGCCGCAGTGGTAATCGCTCAAAACAAGCTGCGAATAATTTGGCACATATTGGTTTTGAAAATGTGTACAATCTTAAAGGCGGTTTAGCGTTACTTTAGCCGTATATTAACCAAACTCTGGAATTACCCAATAAAAAAGGCGCTAACATGAGCGCCTATTTTGCTTAGCTTACAGCTTTGGTCCTGAGCTATCTCTGACGACAATTGAAGGAGTGAATGAAGTGATAATATCTTTATCTTGATTTCTCGCTCCTCTCGTCTTTGTAAATAACAACCGTGCAGCATGTTGAGAGATTACATCGTTTTCTTGATGAGCTGTTGTAAGCTTAGGCCATGTTTGGCGTGAGAAAGGAGAGTTCTCGAAACCAGTAATCGAGAGCTGTTCCGGTATTTTTATTCCCATTAAACGCGAGGCGAAAAGTGCTCCCGCGGCCATTTCATCATTACCGCCTAAAATAGCAGTGATAGCTAATTTATTGTCATCTGCTAATAACGTTTGCGCACCTTCAACACCTGATTCGAACGAGTATTTACCATCATAAATAAACGCATCGTTCGTTTGAGTATTATGATCTGCCATCGCAGCTTTATAACCTTCTAATCGTTCGCTTGTCGATTTATGCTCTTTATCACCGCAGATAAATCCAATGTTTTTGTGGCCATGCTTTAAAAGGTGCGTTGTTATCTCATAAGCGGCTTTAAAATCGTTAACATATATACACGTATCCTGGTCCTCTTCACTTGGGCGACCTGACAAAACACGAACATAGTGTATATTTAATTCATCTAATAAATTAGTAATGCTGCTTTGCTCTGATAGGGGAGGGGTCAACACTAAACCTGCAAGCCTAGAACGCTTGATCATCATCTTAAAATCATGCTCCATATTCGCTTCAGAATAACTGCATGGGTGAATAACCAGTTCATAGCCTTCATCTTTGCAACGCGAGAGCACGCCGTTTTGCATATCGATTACATAATAAGCATTGGGATTATCATAGACTAATCCAATAGTGAATGAAGACGTTCCAGCTAGATTACGAGCAGCAAGGTTGGGTTGATAATTTAGTTCGTTTACTGCTTCCATAACCACATCAAAGGTTTTTTTACGTACGGAAGGCTCTTTGTTTATCACTCGCGAAACCGTTTTCATTGAAACGCCAGCAAGCTTAGCTACATCATTTATGGTTACTTTCATACAGTTACTTATTAGGTTGTTATTATCGTGTTGTTTATACGTTTATCAAGCGCCGTTATTTGTTCAAAATCGAATCGATGTTTTTTTAAAATTCTCATCAAGCCAACTAGTGTATCTAATGTAAAGTAAAATTAGCAGTAAAATAATTGATAAAATTTTTATGATACCGGTGTCAAACGAGTAAAATTAAGCTATTATCTCGAATGTAAAATATAAAATCAGAACATTGACAGCGTTGTCATTTTAACTTATCGTTAACTTCGTTTGTAGGTTACTAGACTATCGCTTCACTATAGTTCTATAAAGATAGTTATAAATCAGTTTGTTGCAAGTTTATTAGGGGATGTTAAAAATGGGTTGTCGTTCACAACTAGCTAGTTGGCAAGCACTAAATACCAGTGCTGATAAGATGAAAGAAGTTCACCTTAAAGATCTATTCGCCAATAATAGCAGTCGATTCGAGCTATTTTCGACTCAGACCCCCGGAATATTATTTGATTACTCTAAGCAACTTATTGATGAGAAAGTATTAAACCAATTGCTAAAGCTTGCCGATGATTGTGATGTTGCTGCTTGGCGCGATAAAATGTTTTCAGGTGAAAAAATTAATTTCACAGAAAATAGAGCTGTGCTTCATACCGCGCTTCGAAATAGACACGCCAGTGACCTAGTTGTTGATGGTGAAAATGTCAGTAACGTTGTCAACGCCGAGCTTGAAAAGATTAAAGGATTTGTAGCGAAAGTACGTTCAGGTGAATGGCTAGGCTACACAGGTAAAGCTGTAAAGTCTGTTGTGAGTATTGGGGTGGGTGGTTCAAACTTAGGGCCTCAAATGGCTACTGAAGCACTTAAAAGTTATGCCGACGATACCCTTAGCGTTCACTATGTATCTAATGCTGACGGCGTACAAATAGCATCGGTTTTAGAACAAATTGATCCTGAAACGACATTGTTTGTTATTTCTTCTAAAACATTTACCACATCAGAAACAATGACGAATGCTAAAACCGCTGTTGATTGGTTTTTAAGTTCAGCTAATGACAAAAAATTTATTGCTAAGCACTTTGTCGCTGTCAGCACAAATTTAGAAAAAACGGCTGCTTTTGGTATTGCAAATGAAAACGTATTCACAATGTGGGATTGGGTTGGCGGTCGTTTTTCATTATGGAGTGCGATAGGATTACCTATAGCGCTTTATTTAGGGTTCGAAGCATTTGAAGATATACTTGCAGGCGCGTTTGAAATAGATGAGCATTTTAAATCAACACCTAATGATAAAAATATCCCACTATTGATGGCTTTATTAAGCGTATGGAATACAAGCTTTCTTGGCTACGACGCACAAGCAATATTGCCATATGATCAAGCTTTGCACATGCTACCTGCTTATTTACAGCAAGGTGAAATGGAAAGTAATGGTAAACACGTTAACTTTGCAGGAGAAACGGTTAACTATACGACGGTTCCTATCATTTGGGGCATGACGGGCATTAACGGCCAACACGCTTTTTACCAATGCTTGCATCAAGGCAACGTCATTGTTCCGGCCGATTTTATAGCCTCTGTTAAGCCGCAGGTAAATGTTGGGCAACACCACGATATATTACTATCTAACTTTTTTGCTCAAACAGAAGCAATGATGATGGGTGTTGATGAAAACCAAGTACGTGCAGATTTAACGGCTAAAGGTAAATCTGAGAGTGAAATCGAAACGCTGTTAAACCATAAAATACACAAAGGCAATAGACCCACAACCTCTATCCTTTTAGATGTAGTAGATGCAAAAGCAGTTGGGCGTTTAATTGCGCTGTATGAGCATAAAATATTTTGCCAAGGTATCATTCTAGAAATATGCTCTTTTGACCAATGGGGAGTTGAGTTAGGTAAAGGATTGGCGTCTAAAATAGAAGCTGAGTTACTTGATGAAACAGTTAAACATACCCATGATAGTTCAACTCAAGGTTTAATGAGCTACTACAAAGCGCATCGCGCTTAACTAATTTAGCGATTGGCATTAGTAAATGCTGATTGCAAACCAAATACCTTTGAACGGGTAGCGCTGGAGTTCTTAGGGCCTGTATATTTGTGAGAGGATATACAGAGCCCCTAAGGCTCATTTAATCAGCCATATAGAATCGAATTCAACAGGCTTTTTCTCGATGCGAAAAGCTGACATCACTTTAAACAACAAAAACGTATGCCTGAACTGCAATTAAAGTAGTCGACAACTGGGCAATGCTAACGTAGAGAGTTAATTATGCTAAATCCTTTTGATATTGTAATTTTTGGGGGCGGTGGTGATCTTGCATTACGCAAATTACTTCCAGCAATGTATCGCGCATATCAAGAAGGGAATCTACCAGAGGGGTCGCGTATTTTACCGACCGTTCGCGAAGAAAGTAAACGTGCAGAATACATCGAAACCGCGCATGAAGCGTTAAAACAGTTTCTCAGTAAAGGTGAGTTTAACAGCAAAGATTGGAAAGCATTTTCTGCTTTTCTAGTTCCGGTTGTTACCAATGTAACCGAAGCAGATAGCGACTGGGATAAATTAAAAGATATTCTTGATCGTGATTCATCAGAAAAATCACGTGTTTTTTACTTGTCATTACCACCTGCTGTTTATGGTAGTTGCTGTGAAATATTGTCAGTTAAAGGTTTGATCACCCCGACGTCTCGTGTAGTGGTTGAAAAACCAATAGGCTATTGTGGTCAGTCAGCGGAAGAAATCAATGCAAAAATTGCTGAATACTTTACTGAAGAGCAAATATTCCGTATTGACCATTATTTAGGTAAAGAAACAGTTCAAAACTTAATGGCACTTCGTTTTTCAAACTCATTGTTCGAAAATATGTGGGATGCTAAATCGATTGATAACATTCAAATTAGCTTATCAGAAACGGTTGGTCTTGAGAGCCGTGCAGGGTTTTACGACAAAGCCGGTGCATTACGTGACATGGTGCAAAACCATCTATTGCAACTACTTTGCCTTGTTGCAATGGAATCACCTAATAAATTAAATGCCAATAGTATTCGTACTGAAAAATTAAAAGTATTGGAGTCTTTGCGTCCATTGGTCGATGGTGATGTTGATGACAATATTATTCGTGGTCAATATGTACCAGGTGATCTAGACGGTAAAATTGTTCCAGGTTACTTAGAAGAGTTGAACGAAGGCGCCAGCAAAACAGAAACATTTGTAGCTATTCGTGCGCACATAGATAACTGGCGCTGGGCGGGTGTTCCATTTTATTTACGTACAGGTAAGCGCATGGCCAAACGCTGTGCTGAGATTGTTGTTGAATACAAAAAAGTATCACACAATGTTTACGGTGATAATGTAGGTAAAATAGAGCCAAATCGCCTTGTAATCCGTTTGCAACCGGAAGAAACCATCCAACTTACTTTGATGTCAAAACGTCTTGATAATCTTGAAATGCAATTAGAACCCGTCACTATGAATATTGAGTTATCAGAGGCCTATAGTAATGGTTTCCATTCTGATGCTTACAAGCGCTTAATGCTTGATGCTGCAGCAAATAATCCGTCACTATTTATACACCGTGATGAAGTTCGCCAAGCGTGGAAGTGGATTGATCCAATTATCGAACGCTGGCAAGAGAAAGGTAAGCCTGCATTATACCGCGCTGGCAGTTGGGGCCCGGAAGATGCGGATGATCTTCTTGCTGAAAAAAATCATGTATGGTTCAACACTGGCGAAAAGGGATAAGCATGGCACATATTACTGAGAAGTTTTTTGATTCAAAAGAAGCACTAACTGCTGAACTGTCTGCTAGTCTTGAGAAAAATTTAGTTTCTGGCATTGAGCAAGACGGTCGCGCTGTACTGATGGTTTCAGGTGGTTCATCACCGGCACCAGCTTACAAGCACCTTTCAAACCTAGAGCTAGATTGGAAAAATATCGATGTAGCCATGGTTGATGAGCGTTGGGTCGATGCAAGTCATGACAAGAGTAATGAAGCATTTATAAAAAGTACTTTATTGCAACATCATGGCGCTGCCGCTAATTTTATTACCATGAAAAATGATGCAGAAACGGCAGAGCAGGGTAGTGAAAAATGTGAAAAAGCGTATCAACAGCTTAAACAAGCTTTTGACGTAACAATTTTAGGTATGGGGCCAGATGGCCACACAGCTTCGCTTTTTCCACATGCCGATGGTCTAGAGTTCGGTTTAACAACATCGCAATTAGTATGCGCGATTAATGCTATTGAAAGTGACGTGACAGGAAGTATTACTGAACGAATGACTTTAACCTTGTCTGCTATTGCGCAGTCTAAAGTGGTTAAGTTACTCATTAGTGGTGAGGAAAAGTTAGCTGTTTACAAAGCTGCAAAAGCAGGCGGAGACGTTAACGACATGCCACTTCGAGCCGTTCTTAATCACCCAACGATAAACATAGAAGTTTATTGGGCTCCTTAATTTAACAGCTCCTAGTATTAGAAATGCAGACATTTAGTCTGCATTTTCATTTTTACCAGAATACATAATCTAAACCCTGGTTAAAAACTCGCTAATAAACTGATATTAAATACAAATATCTTCACACTACAGAACTCAGTTTACCTATCTACGTTTCAGAATCCCTTTCCTTAGCATGTTGTATATGGATGCTGACAGGTTCTTACATAATGCCTTTGTTTAAATATCAGCTTTTAATCGAAGAGTTGTTACGTGCATTAAATAAAGATAGACATGTGGTGAAGAGGCCTTTATAATTCAAAATGACAACGCTGTCATTGGTATTGATAATTATTTACTTCCCCTTGATTTGTTTTATTTGCCCAATAGCAAATCATTATCTGTTTTACAGCCAATGTTGATTTTATAGAGCTTTCGCTCTTTAAAACGCTTAAGTGGAGCGATAAGTTTACATATTGTTGTGATTTCGCTGCCTTTTTTACCTTTATTAGGTATTCCTCCTTTCTCTTTTGATATTAAATCATGGTATATTTGCGCCGTTAAAATGTAACAAACTATTCATTTACATTTTTAATTTCACCTTAAATCAATAAGTTGCTTTTTTTTGAGCTGTTTTCGTACAGAAATTAGCTAAAAAATGTAGCACAAATGTAATTTAGGGTGTATGGTTTGTTACTAGATGACAACGCTGTCATCATCACTGGGCAGAAGTGATAAATAAAACCAACAAAATGATTCAAGGGGAATCCTGTGTTAGCTAAAAATTTTAAAAAAAGCTTATTAGCAGTAAATATCGGTCTTGTAATGAGTGCCGGATTCACTGGAGCTGCATTCGCAGCAGAAGAAACTCAAGTTCAAGAAGATGTTGAAGTAATTGAAGTACGTGGTATTCGCGCATCAGCTAAAGCGGATATCAACAACAAGCGTTTCGCAAATGCAGTTGTTGATTCAATCACAGCTGAAGACATCGGTAAGTTTCCTGATAAAAACGTTGCTGAGTCACTATCACGTATCACTGGTGTAGGTGTTAGCCGTGAATTTGGTGAAGGTGAAAAAATCACAGTTCGTGGTTCAGATCCTACTAAAAACCGTACTTTGCTAAATGGTCAGAATGTAGGTACGGCGGATTGGTTTATTCTTGATAATCCGTCACGTAGCTTTAACTTCACAATGTTACCTTCATCATTGGTAAGTAACCTTGAAGTTTATAAATCACCAGAAGCCCGATTAGATGAAGGCTCAATCGGTGGTACAGTTATCCTTCACACTCGTAAGCCATTAGATTTGGATTCTGGTACGACTAACATCACGTTACAAAGCCAATATTCAGAAGCATCAGAAAAACACGATCCATTAATCGAAGGTTTGTTTTCATGGAAAAATGAAGACGAGAAATTTGGTATTTTAGTTTCAGGCTCTAAGTCAGATCGTACTGTTCGTCGTGAAGGTTTTGAAGTACTAGGTTGGGATGCGCATGATGACGGTACATACACACCTCGTACAATGGGTGTGCCAGTTTTCCGTCAAGATCGTGAGAGAACAACATTTTTCAGTTCAATCCAGTTTGCACCATCTGATGATTTTAGCGCGACACTTAATATCCTAGACTCAAATATGGATGTTAATAACACTAACTCTAACTTCCTTCTTATGAATCCTGCGAGTAGCTCTACTCTTAGCTATGAAGGTGCGAATGCTGTTAAAGGCTCAGGTGGTACAGATGTACGTTGGAACCACATTAACCGTATTTCAAGTACTGATACAAACTCTATCCATTTAGATATTGATTTTGCTACTGATTCATTCACTATGAATGTTGAACTTGGTACTACTGAAGCTGAAGGCGGCACGCTCAACGAAACTTCGTGGGAATATGGCGGTGAAGGCAACTATAACTTTGATTTAACTGGAAGTACTCCAACTGTAAATGCAGGTATTGACGGTACAGATCCTTCTAAGTTTAACGGTGGTTGGATTTGGGGTGGTAATAAACCAACGACTGATGAAGAGTCTTACGCACAGGTTGATTTTGATATCCCAGTTGATATGGGCGCATTTACAGCGATTAAAGTTGGTGTTAAATATCGCGACCAAAAGCGTACTCAAGATAGAGAAGCATACAGCTGGCACTGGGGTTATGCAAATGACGGTGTAAGCGCAAATTACATGAACCAGATTCTAGCTACAGATTGTCCTACATTAGCACAATGTGACCTATCTGTAGGCACTGATAGCGTTGGTTCAGATGTTGTTAACGGCGATATTACTCAGCAGTTAACACACAACAGTGCGAAAATGCTTGAGCTAGGTTTAGGTCCAAATGCCTCATATGCAGCTCACAAGAACTTAGCTGAAATATTTGAAGTTGTTGAAAAGAAAACATCTTACTACATTCAAGGTGATTTTTCTGGCGATGACTACCGCGGTAACTTAGGCTTACGTATAGCACAAACGGATCAAGACTCTTCTGGCTACTTGTACTCACCAGATTCTTGGGGCTTACTAACAGTTGACAATCCAGGTTTAAACCCAGATTTAGTACCAAGCACGTTAGAGTGGAAAACTGAATCACGTACTTATACTGAGATTTTACCAAGCTTTAACTTGTCATATGACCTAGCAGAAGACCAAATCGTTCGTTTATCTGCTGCTCGTACAATGGCACGTCCAAATTTCTTTGACATCTCACCAATCACTGCACCTGGTGACTTAGGTGAAGATAACCCTACAGCTCAAGCGGGTAACCCTAACTTAGACCCACAGTTAGCGAATCAGTTTGATGCTGCATGGGAATTCTACTTTGATGATGCATCTTTGTTTGCAGTTACATTGTTCTACAAAGATATAGAAAGTTATCAAACATCAGGTACTTATAGCCAAGATTTCTATGATCAAGAAACTGAAACTTGGGTATCTGCTACAGTTACGCGTCCTGATAATGGCCCTGGTGGAACAACTACTGGTCTTGAAGCTTCATTACAGTATGATTTAGGTGACGGTTTTGGTTTATCTGCCAACTACACTTACACTGATGCAAGCAATGACGCTAAACGTGACGTTATGAATCCTGGTTCAGGCTTGGTGATGGGTGCTTCAGAGAATATGTTTAACGCATCAGCATTCTATGAAGAAGACTTATTCTCAGTTCGTGCAATGTATAACTACCGTACTGCTTGGTATAAAGGTTTACACTCTTCAGGCGCAGAGCTTTGGAATGATGACTACGGTCAGTTAGACTTTAGTGCCAACGTAAACATTACTGAAAATATTTCAGTGGTATTTGAAGGTATTAACTTAACAGATGAAAAAGTTGTTGAGTACAACACTAGTAAAGACCGTGTATTGTCAATATACCAAAATGGTCGTCGATTTGTACTAGGTGCAAACTTCAAATTCTAACATTTATTGTTAGAAAAAAATGCCGCTCTTTAGCGGCATTTTTATTTATTCTACTTTTATTTGAAAGCATTTACTGAGGTGTAAATTGATTTAAATTAGTTTTTATGTATTAATTTAATATTCACTATTAATTAGTTTTAAGCTTTTCTTTAATCGCTTCAAAAGCCATTTTCATTTGGTTTATATCCCCATCTAATATGCTGTTACACCCTTCATCTTCATTCTTACTATACTTCGTGTTTTCAAAAATATAATGGTCAAATAGCTTTTTCCATGACTCTTTTTGTTCTGTTGGTAAATGCCTAATAGTAAGAATGCTATGAAGTAAACTATCTGATGGATCGCACCCTAAAATTTTATTGCTTACTTCATCTTTCCACCAATAATTTATTAGAATATTAATCCGTTCGGTTGCTTTTACATTATGCCACCATAATGGGGGGATAAATAAAGCCTCACCTTCATTCAGAGATGCTTTAAGAACGTCATCTTTTACTTTAGAGAATTTTGGGAATTTTTTTAGATTGGGTTGTTCAAAGTCTACCAAGCTAATTGCAGGTCCAGTAATAGACTTATCAATAGGAGCAACGTAAATATCATTAATCGATTCTGTGGGTAAGAGATAAAAAGTTCTTTTCCCACATAGGTTTAAAGCAATGTTATAGTCGCAGTCATAATGTCCAGGGACACTTGCTGAATTACCTAACCAAATTCTAGGCTCAATATCTTTTAAAAAATCAGGTGAAGGATTTTTGTCTAGAAAAGACGTTAAACACTCTTTTATGAGGGCACTTTGTACTGCTACCTTTGTTTTATCATTTGATTTTAAATCTATTATCATTTTTTTTATAACGGATGAAAAAGGAGCATCATATTTTTTAAAAGTATAAGATTTAAAAGTGTCATCTGTGTAACCTATTAAACCATTATATTTATCATCTATAATCAAAGTATCTACAAGCCTTGGCTTTGCGTGGTTTATTAAATAGCGTAATATTTTCTCATCGGAGTTTTTTGCAATCTCCAACGCAGGCCAGCTTTTGAATAAATCAGTAATAATTATTGGAGTGTTAACCCCCTCAAGATAGCCTCTTAAATTATTAACCTCATTTGCACTTATTCGTTCGATTTTCATGCTTTAACTTACCTTGAATACATGTTATTTTTAATAAAATAATAACATATTAGTGAGTAATTAATGTCAGATGATTATGAAGTATTTAGCTTAGAAAAGCATAAAGAATATTATGTAGAGCCTAACGATAAATTTTCTCATGCCAGTAAGCTTCATATGGTAAGTATATTACCTAGTGAGATAGCTAAAGTGGCATTGAACTTCCCAATCTCTTTCGTCAAAAAGCAACAAGGCGGATATCAAATGGTTGCTATACTAGGGCTTCATACAGGGTCTAATGTATTTATTGACAATGGCCATTTTGATAGCGTTTATATACCTCAGAATATCTCAAAGTACCCATTTGCATTAGCTAATAACGAAGCTGGCGACATTGTAATGGCTATCAGAACAGATGCGCTGAATGTTCAGGGTCAAGGCAATGCATTAGTAAACGCAGACGGTAAACCTTCAGATTATCTTATTTCAAAGCAAAAGCAACTGCAGAGCTTAGCAGAGCAAGAAGTCGTTTCTGAGCAGTTTGTTGAGAGATTGAGTGAGCTAGGCCTGCTAACTGAACAAGGTTTTAAGTTTGACTTGGGTGATGGTAACAGAAAACAGATCTCGGGACTGTTTTCTGTAGACCGAGATTTATTAAATACTTTAAGCGATGAGGATATGTTATTAATGCAAAAAAATGGCATGCTTGAAGCTATTTATTCTCATTTAATTTCTTTAGGGCAGTTTCAACGTCTTATTGATAAATCAGCTAAAGTTTAAGTTCACGTCATCGCTATAAATGATGGCGTAGTAATTAAGTGTACTTTACCAAAAGTTACCGCATTTAATCAAAAGCGCTATGTACACTTTGACACAAAATTTTCACTTCCTTTTTGTGTTCAAAACCTTTAGCCTTAGGGCACTAACAGCAAAAAACATAATTTATAATTTAATGGAGCAGTAACATGGCGGAGCAACAAGTACAGCCTTTACACAACGAAAAACATGCCAACACTAAAATTCAAAATGGCATCAACGTTGAATTTTTAAAATCACAACATTTAGTGCCAGTCGTTGCACACGAGTTTGCACGTGTAGCAAATGAATTCCCAATGTCTTTTGTAAAAAATAATGAAACAGGTCAATTCCAGGCCGTTGCTATGTTCGGCTTAGAGCCAGGCGAAAACTTATTTGTTCAAGATGGTAAATGGACTGCTGCCTATGCACCAATGGCAACAACACGCTACCCACTAGGTTTGGTTAAGCATCCTCAAGAAGATCAGTACGGAATCGTTATTGATGAAGCAAGCCCACTAGTTGGTGAAGAGCAAGGTAGTGCTTTATTTGAAAACGGTGAAGAAACTGATTATTTAAAGCGTCGTAAAGAAGCATTAGTATCTTTTATTGAGTTTTCTCAAGTGACAGAAGCGTTCACTAAATTTTTAGCTGATAAAGAGCTGCTAGTTGCACAGACACTAACAGTTGATATTAAAGGCGAGAAAAAAGACATCAATGGTATTTACCTTATTGATGAGAAAAAGCTTAATGAACTAAGCGATGAAGACTTTTTAGACCTTCGTAAGCGTGGTTATTTAGCACCAATGTATTCATTTTTAACGTCTACTCACCAAGTAGCGCGTTTAGCACGTTTAAAAGCACAAGAAGCTTAATTAAACATGTATGACGAAAAGCGCCACTAGGCGCTTTTTTTATGCGTTTTATCTGGTAAAGGTTGTAATAGGAGGTAACTTTATACACAGTAGTATCACACTAAACAAACTAAATAGAAAAATATGAATAAATTAGTTTTAGCTAGCTTAATAAGCGCTACCTCACTTATTGTTACTCCACAATTGCTTGCCAACACAACACCATTCGCAATCGCTATTCATGGCGGTGCAGGCACTATCGAAAAGAGTAGGTTCACACCAGAGCAAGAAAAAGCATACAGAGCTAAACTCAAAGAGGCTGTAGAAACTGGTTATAAAGTGCTTGATCTAGGTGGAGAAAGTCTGGATGCCGTTACAGCCGCAATAAATGTTTTAGAAAACTCCCCTTATTTTAATGCTGGCCGTGGCGCTGTTTACACATATGATGGCGAACATGAGTTAGATGCGTCAATTATGGATGGGCGTAACCGCCAAGCAGGTGCTATTTCCGGTGTAAAGCACATTGAGAACCCTATTAACCTGGCCCGTTTGGTGATGGAGCAATCAGTTCATGTGATGCTTAGCGGTGATGGTGCTGAGGAGTTTGCAAAAAATAACGGTGTCCTGTTAGTTGAAAACAATCTATTTGATACAGAAAATCGATATAAATCTTTATTGAAAGCCAAAGAGAAACTAGATAAAGCAAAGCAAACAAGTAAAGACTACCAAGCCGCTCACTCAGCACTGCCCGTGAACTTTAAAATGGGTACCGTGGGGGCTGTCGCGCTTGATAAAAATGGCAATCTAGCAGCGGGTACCTCAACGGGTGGTATGACTGCAAAACGTTTTGGTCGTATTGGTGATGCGCCTATTATTGGTGCCGGTACATTTGCTGAAAACGAGTCTTGTGCAGTATCAGCGACTGGTCATGGCGAATACTTTATTCGTTATACCGTAGCCGCAGATGTTTGTGCTCGTGTAAAATATCAAGGTAAAACAATTTCACAAGCTGGTGATGAGGTTATTAACGGCGTGCTTAAACCAATTGGTGGAACGGGCGGTGTAATAATTGTTGATAGAGAAGGGAACATGAGTATGCCGTTTAATACCTCTGGTATGTATAGAGCTAGCAAATCAAACACGCAAGCTACTTATGTTGGTATATTTAAAGGGGAGTAACAGCTTTCACTAGGCGATGTAATATATAATTTATGTGGGTGATGCAGTCAGTTTATTTGTGTAATCACCCTTAATAATTTCCAATGCCTTTAAAACATCTTCAGGTTTGACATTGTTTTCTTCTAATAATTGAATGAGATCAACAGCTAGTTTTATGTGGGTAGGTGCTTGTTCAAGTGTTTGACTCATACCTTTCCTTTTTTTGCGATTTGGCTGATAGCAACATCAATTGCAATGTTTACTTGGTTTTCCATGTGAATTCGCTCGTCTTGTGGCAAATAAAAAGCCATATCAACATCAAAACGAATATATCGCGGTGTTAACTGATTTAACACAGTGCAACAAAAATCCGCCATAGTATCATCGTCATATTGCTTATCGAGCTTACGCTTAATTATCTCTTCAACCACTATTTTTTCAAAGTAGTTGTGTATATCATCATGAAGTCTCACGGCTTTGCTCACTTAATTTATGTTACTGATTTTAGTTTATACTAAGGTGTTGAATAAATCGAATATCTGTTGCAAAACTGAGCGTAAAATTATGATTTTTGCAAAAACAATGTTTGGATAGAGTAGCTAACGTAGTTGTTTTTTTTCAACAAGTTGAATTTTTTCTTCAGTGGCCGATATTGCTTTTCTACAGCGACCTAAACGACCGTGCAAGGTTAGTATTTCTAAATTTAATTCAGAGGCTTTAGCGGGTCCGACATTTTGCATTTTTAGCTTACGTTCTTCTATCATCAATACAAGTCTTCGCTCGAACTCATGATTTTGTTTTAACTCATCATAGAGTTCATGAATCGGTTGCATGATTTTTTTTGCGGTTTGCTGAAAAACTTTTGCTTTATTGCGGGGTTTAAATGTATTTTTATTTTCTTTCGCCCAGATTGGTGTTGATTTAATAACAATAAATACGGCCTCTACTTGGTTGCCAATACGTTCGAGAGCATAATTGTAAGCATGGCGATGCTCTGCAGGAGGCAACTTTGCTATTTCATCTTCTATTTCAATTACGTAGTCAGCCAAATTTAAGCTTTTAGTAGAAAAAACACGACGGTCAAATAAGCTTGGTTGAGCTTGCATATAACGATTTTTAGTAAGTAATTTAGCATTATCAAACTTGATAGCTTGTTGCTTGAGTGTACTTACTTGCTGGCAAAGCTTTTCAAACGCGATTGATTGCATATTACAAATATGCCTCATAAATTAATTTAAGCGCTAAAATAATCACAACTGTATTAAAAACAGGCTTTATAAACTTACTACCAAAGCGAATTGCAGAGTGAGCTCCTAACCATGCACCTAGCATCAGAAACAGCCCCATTGTAACGCCCAGTATAAAGTTAACATGGCCCAGTGCAACAAAGGTGATTAATGACACAAAGTTTGAAACAAAATTCATGGAACGCGCTAAACCACAGTTTAATAGTAAGCTCATTTTATAAAGCAAACTGTTAGTTGCAGTCCAGAAAGTACCTGCACCTGGTCCTGCTAATCCGTCAAAAAAACCTAAGCTTAAGCCTTGCAGCCATTGCTTAACCTTTGTTGAGCGATTAAGTGGAGGTAACGCATGCTCTTCAGTCGCGCTCAGGTTTCCGAATAAGCTGTAACAAGCTACAACAATAATCACAACGGGTAAGAGTTTATTTAAAAATTCGATACTTAGGTAATCAACAACCAGTGTGCCAATTAATGCACCTAAACCGGTAGCTATGATTGAAGCGGCCCAAAAACGGGGATTAAATAGTTGTTTACGAAAATACGTTACGCTTGCGGTGAGTGAGCCAAAGCTCGCGGCTAATTTATTTGTGCCTAGAGTCAAATGGGGTGGTAATCCGGCCGTTAATAATGCAGGTACGGTTAACATACCGCCGCCGCCAGCTATGGCATCAATGAAACCTGCGGCCAGTGCCACAGCGCAAAGGAGTGCCCATGTTGTTGGGTCAAGTGCAAGTTCAAACATTAATAGTCTATTTGTCTTTTAAAGGGTGGTAGCGTATCAAGCATGGCTTTTCCATATCGCTTGGTTACTAATCGGCGATCAAGAATTGTGATTCGTCCTTGATCGTTTTCTTTTCGTAGCAGTCTACCACAGCTTTGTACTAATTTCTTTGCTGCATCGGGCACTGTGATTGATAAAAATGGGTTCCCACCCTTACTTTGAACAAACTCAGCTTGAGCTTCTTCTATCGGTGAGGTTGGCACGGCAAAGGGAATTTTAGTTATCACGAGGTTTTCAAGATATTTACCGGGTAAATCGAGTCCTTCGGATAAACTTTGTGTGCCAAATAATATGCTTCCTCTGCCTTGTTCTATGTTTTTATTATGTTTTTTCAAAAGCGCTTCTCGTGACATTTCGCCTTGTACTAAAATATCTATGTTCTTTAACCGCAATGCTTTGACTACATGATCCATCTGCCAATACGATGCAAATAGCACTAAGTTAGCTTGTTGTTTATTTAAGTGATTGGGCAGTACAGAGGCTAAATGATCACTAAAATCTTTATCAGTAGGTTCGATAGTCGATTTTGGAATATGTAATGTAGCTTGATTTGGATAATCAAAAGGTGAAGGCACTTTGAGATATTTTACGCCTTCTTCTTTGGCTAAGCCGCTTTCATATGCAAAATGATCAAAAGACCCCAGTGCGGTTAATGTTGCAGAGCACAAAACAGCACCAGCACATTGTCGCCAAAGTTTATCTTTCAAGTAATAACCCACTTCGATAGGGCAGTCACTCAATAGGTGATCATGATGGTTTTTATACTCTAAACGTTTTATCCAACGCGCATGTGGAATGCCTTCGCCTTTATTAGCATAACTAAACCAAAGCTTGTTGAGTTGCTCTAACCGGTTTATGTAATGACCACTTTCACCTAGTATAGGATCGGCTATATATGGTTTGATATCGCCATCACTTACATCTTGTACTAATGTATCGTGCATTTTATTTAAACAACGAAGAGCATCTAGGGTCGCTTCGCTAATATCTTTAGATTTGTTGTATAACGAATCGGGTATTTCACCATGTTCAAAACGATACGTGTCATCTTTAGAGTAATTAAAATCAGCCTTATCTAATAAATCGCGAACAACCTTTAAATCTTTATTAGCATCGTTCACGCTGTCACATAGTTTAAAGTTTTGTCCTATTGCTTTTTGGCCGACTAAAACCTTTGCCATTTTCCCACTGAACTTTGTGAGTTTGTCTAGCCAGTCAATAGTGCCTTTAATCGTGGCTGCTGCAGAAGAAAAGTCACGTGTTATGTGTGCTAAATGATGAGCTTCGTCGATAACATAAATGGTGTTATCAGGTTCGGGCAAAATTTTACCGCCACCTAAATCAAGATCTGCCAGTAATAAGGAATGGTTGATGACCAAGACATCCATTTGCATTAATCGTTGGCGAGCAAGTTGAAATGGGCATGTTTGATGCGCTTTCATTTGCCTTTGACAGGCGTGCTTATCGCAGGCAATTAGCCCCCAAACACGATCAGGGATAGTATCAGCCCAGCTATCTCTATCGCCTTGCCATTTTTTGTTGGTGTAAGCATCATAAAGTTGTTTTAGGCATTTTGCTTCCATTGGGCTCAAAGGAGAGCTCAACGAAGGCATAAATTCCATATGTGTTTGGCTATCACCATTTACAGCATTGTGGAGCTTATGTGCGCATATATAGCGTTGGCGCCCTTTTACTAAATCAAATTTAAAATCAAGCCCTGAATGGGTTTTAAAAAATGGCAGCTCTTTACTTATAAGCTGCTCTTGCAATGCAACGGTTGCAGTTGAAATAACAAGTTTCTTTTTTTGCGCCAGTGCTAAAGGCAAAGCCCCAAGGCAATAAGCGAGTGATTTACCAGTACCAGTTCCTGCCTCAATGACACAAATACGCTGTTGTTTATGGTATTCACCGGCTAGTGTTTTCGCTATTTCAGCGACTAAGTAGTTTTGGCTGCTACGAGGGCGGTAATCACTCAGGTTATCGGCCACATGCTTATGAATTTTTCGTATGGTGGCTTTTAATGGATCAGAAAGCATGGGTGAATAACCTAAAGTATGTATATAATTACAGTGCTATATATTAATTGGGATCGGACATTGACACAAGCAATCTATCAAGGCTTTATACTATCAAGGCAACAATACTCTTCTAACAAGTATAACCCCCAAGAAGGTATTACTCTGTGTTATTGGTTGTCTAGCGATGTTGGCCCGATAAAAGTGTTAATACCTAATCAATCGGCTTTGTTTTTTATACGCTCCTCAGATGTTGAAAAAGCAAGCGCTTTATTACAGTCCGCTACAATTCCAGTCGACATAAAAGATGTATCAATACACCATTTTGACTCAGAAAAATGCATAGCCTGTTACTTTTCTTCAACTCAAACATTATATAAAGCACGCACATTACTTGAGCCGTCAATCTCAATTTATGAAGCAGATATTCGCCACACTGACCGCTTTTTGATGGAGCGCTTTATTCGTGGCAGTGTTTATGTCACTGGAGAGGTCACGCAAAAGCAAAATTACATTCAAATTAATCATGCGCAAATAAAAGCAGCGGATAACTATATACCCTTATTTAAGCGTTTATCGTTAGATATAGAATGCAGTGGAGAAGGAGTACTTTTCTCAATCGGTCTTGTGGGTGATGACATAGATTGTGTGCTGATGATTGGCGAGCCAATAGAATCTAAAAAGTCAATTGTGTGGTGTCATGATGAACTTGATTTACTCAATCACCTTCAAGCTTTTATCTTAGAAGTGGATCCCGATATCCTCATTGGCTGGAATGTAATCGAGTTTGACTTTTCTGTCCTTTACAAGCGTGCTGAAGAGCTTGGAGTAAAGCTATTAGTAGGAAGAGATCACTCACCTCTATTTGTAAAGGAAGGTCATTTTACGCGTTTAACAATACCTGGTCGTTGCGTTATCGATGGAATTGATACGTTAAAAAATGCAACGTATCACTATGATAGTTTTTCGCTTGCAAACGTGAGTCACAAAGTATTAGGTGAAGAGAAACTAATAAAAAGCAATAACCGTTTAAGTGAAATCGTTCGCCAATATAATGAAGACAAACTGGCACTTGCAGCCTATAACCGCCAAGATTGCGTTTTAGTTAATAGAATATTCGATAAGCTTAAACTTATAGAGTTTGCCGTTGTTCGTACTGAATTAACAGGCTTAGAGCTTGAGCGGATGGGTGGCTCAGTGGCTGCGTTTACTAACTTGTACTTACCGTTACTTCACCGAAGTGGCTATGTTGCACCTAATTTAGGTGAGCATGGTTTAACGTTTGAAAGCCCTGGTGGCTATGTTATGGAGTCAACACCAGGACTTTATAAAAACGTGTTGGTTTTAGATTTTAAAAGTTTATACCCTTCTATTATGCGCACCTTTTGTATTGATCCATTGGGTTTAATTAAAGGGCTTGATAATGTGAGTGATGCAATCCCTGGGTTCTATGAAGCTTACTTTTCAAAAGAGCAGCATCATTTACCAAACTTAATCAAAGAGCTTGCTGCGTCTCGCCAACGTGCTAAAGAAACCGACCAACCTATGTTATCGCAAGCGATTAAAATTATAATGAACAGTTTATATGGTGTGCTCGGTTCAAAAGGCTGTCGGTTTTATGATCCGCGTTTATCGAGTTCAATTACCCTTCGCGGCCATGAGATCATGCAAACGACACGTAAATGGCTCGAAGAACTGGGTCACACAGTTATTTATGGCGACACTGACTCGACCTTTGTCTGTCTAGATGAAGCAATGACTGCACAGCAATGTAAGCAGGAGGGGAGCCGGCTGGCTCTTATCATCAATAAACAATGGCAAGAAGATATAAAAAGTCGATTTGATTTAGAAAGTTATTTAGAAATAGAATTTGAAACTCACTACAGTCCCTTTTTTATGCCCACTATACGTGGAAAGACAACTGGCTCCAAAAAACGCTATGTGGGTCAAGTTGATAATGATGGAGACAAAAAGCTGGTATTCAAAGGTATGGAAACCGTGCGCAGCGATTGGACACAGCTTGCACAAGAATTTCAGGTAGCGCTTTTTGAGTTGTTATTTAAAGATAACTTTGACGCCACAATGTTAACAACAGTTATCGAAAGTTATATCGAACGATTATATGCTGGTGAGTTCGATAGTAAGTTAATTTACCGTAAACGCCTAGGCCAACATTTATCCGATTATCAAAAAAACATCCCACCTCACGTACAAGCAATAAAAAAATATCAAGCTAATAACCCTGAATTTGAAATAGCAAAGGGACAGGTTGTTGAATATGTATATACAAATAACGGGGCGCAATTACACCAAATTGGCAACAAGTTTGATTATGCAGTCTATGTCGAAAAACAAATAAAACCTATCGCACAAATGATACTTCAACCATTAAAGTTAGACTTTCAAAGTACAAAAAAGAGCCAGTTAGACCTGTTTTGATTGTTGTCAAAAAGGAAACTAAGTTCCCATATTAAATCCTCAGATGCTAAATTGTAACATTTAAAGAATTTCAATTGTCCCTTTAAAGTGTATTTTTGTACCTTTTTGGTGTGTTTTTTGGGTTAATTGCTCAAATTAGTTTAATTATTCGTGAACAGATGTTGGCAGTCGTGATTTTTTTGTTTAGTATCTTTGTGTGATTGCAACTTTAGATGTGTAATCGTTTACAAAAGCTAAATAAAAATAACCGCAATATAGTGGTCCAGGGAGAATCAAATGTTAAATAATAAAGTTTCAAAAGCTGTTCGCTTAGCGATTGCTTTTGGTGCAGTTTCAACTGCAGCCTTTTCAGCAAACTCATTTGCTGCCGAAGAAGGCGCAGAGAAAGTTGAACGTATCCAAGTAACAGGTTCACGTATCAAACGTACTGACCTTGAAGGTGCGTCACCAGTTATCTCACTTACAGCTCAAGACATAAAGATGGAAGGTGACTTTACAGTTGCTGATGCTTTACGTTCTAGCTCTTTAAACTCTTTCGGTTCATTCTCTGAGCGTTCAGGTAGCTCAGCGCAGTCGCAAGCAACTATTAACCTTCGTGGTGCTGGTTCACGTCGTACTCTTGTACTTCTAAATGGCCGTCGTTTCCCAGGTTCACCTACTCTTGGTGGTGCTTCTGCAAACCTTAATGCTATTCCAATGGCAGCTGTTGAACGTATCGATATCATGACTGAAGGTGCTTCTTCAATCTATGGTTCTGATGCAATGGCAGGTGTTGTTAACGTAATCTTAAAAGACAACTTTGAAGGTTTAACTTTCAATGTTGGTGCTGGTCATCGTGACCAAGATGAAGGCACAACTTCATCTGAGTTCTCAGTGGTTGGTGGTATTTCGAACGACAAAGGTAACATTACGTTCTCTTTCGACCATCAAAAGCGTAAAGGCATCAGTGATGCTGCTCGTGAATACACTAAGGCAAAAATTGGTGATTTAGACGGCGACGGTGACATCGAAGCTTACACTGCTGATACTGTTGGTTGGTCTTACTACGGTGCAACTGTTTTATCTCCAGATTTTGAAACGGCATCTGCATCTTTAAAGTGTGATGATTTAATAGCAGAATACGGTGAAGATACGTTCCGTCGTGTTGACGCAAATGAAGATTGGGGCCCTGGTTCTGAATACTGTATGTATGCTTACGGTAACGTTTCTTACAACACTGCTTCAATCGACCGTAACACATTATATGTAAGCTCTAACTATGAGCTATCTGAAAATGTAGAGTTCTTCGGTCAAGCAATGTTTGTTCAAAACTCTTCGTTTGGTCGTTACGCTCCTCCAGCTGCTGCGTGGACAAACATGTCAGCTGATAATGAACATAACCCATATGGTGTTGATGGCGCATACGGTCTTTTCCGTTGGGTAGGTATCGGTACTCGTGATGGTAACGTTGATGATTACAACCTAGATCTTACAGCGGGCCTTCGTGGTTTCATTGATTGGAACAATGCTTCTTGGGAAGTATATTACCACCGCAACAAGGCTGACAATAAGTCTGTAGGTCAATACTACCTTTCTTATTCAGGTCTTGCTTATAACGAACAAAATGATATCGATTTAGGCTCAGATGAAGGTACTGCTAACATGAAAGCAACTACTCTTCAGGAGTCTGCTTCTACATTCGACCAAGTTTTTGCTGGTATCGGTTTTGATTTAGGTGAATTATCTGGTGGTACAGTATCTCACTATGTAGGTGCTGAATACTTCGAGCAAACTTATGAAGATATCTATGATGGTCAGTCAGAAGCAGGTCTAATCGGTGGTTCAGCAGGTAACTCTTCTGAAGGTGTTCGTGATGTAACAGCTGTATTCTTTGAAACAGTGTTACCGGTAACAGATACTGTAGAAGTTAACTTAAAAGCACGTTACGATGATTACTCAGATTTCGGTGATAATGTTGCTCCAGCTGTATCAGCTCGCTGGGAACTTGCTGATGGTCTAGTATTACGTGGTTCATACTCTGAATCTTTCCGTGCGCCTGGTCTTGATTTGTTAAATGCTGCACGTACGTTCTCTGCTGAGTCAGCAATCGATTACGCTAACGGCTCAACTACATCACGCCAATATGATACTTATTACACAGCTAACTCAGAGCTAGATGCAGAATCATCTGATTACACTAACTTAGGTTTAGCATGGGATGTGAATGACAATGTGAGCTTAAAACTTGATTACTTCCAACTTTCAGTTGAAAACGTAATCCAGTCTAAGTCTCTACAGGGTCTTCTATCTGACGAAAGTGCTGGCTTAATCAGTGCTGTAGCAGTCGATGCTGATACTTCAAACGAGACTTTCTACTTGAAGCGTGCAGCATCAGGTACTCTAGTTGAAGCAGGTACGTCTTACTTCAACGGTGCAGGTTTCGAAATTGAAGGTATCGATTTCACAATCAATGCTAACCTTGAAACTGCATTCGGTGACTTACGTTTCAGCAATGTTAACAGCTTTGTACTTGCATATGACTCAGAAGTAGGTGGTACGGTTCAAAATACTACAGGTTGGTCTGGTCAACCAGAACTTAAGTCTGTAGCAACTGTGTCATGGTCTTATGAAGATCACTCAGTATCTTGGAACTCTACTTATACAGATAGCACATCTGAAACTGAACTTGATTCAGATGGTGATGGTTTCTACGAGCAAGATGGCAAGCTTGACAGCTGGTTAATCCACAACTTAACTTATACTTACCATGCAGGTGATTACGGTTCAGTTACTTTCACTGTTAATAACTTAACTGATGAAGATCCAGTGTTCTCTTCAGCTGGTACGTGGGACAACCAAGACTTGTATAATAACTTTGGTCGTGACTACCGTGTGAACTACACAGTTAGTTTCTAAGTTTTAATAAAACTATATTTAAAAAGGGCTGATTATTCAGCCCTTTTTTTACATCAATAAGAAGGGTATATGAAAGATTATTGGAGTGAATATTGGGCGCAGGGTTATATAACTTCTTTTGGTCAAGATATAAAAGATAATTATTCAGGTAAACTAAAAGAGTGCTGGGAAGGTTTCTCAAGTACATTAAATGCAGATGCTACTATTCTAGACATAGGTACAGGTAATGGAGCATTAATTGATTTAATAAATAATTCTCGCGTTCACAGTTTTACATTTTTCGCAGTCGATCAGGCACAATTAAAAGAAGATATTATAAAAAACTTACCAGGGACATTTATACCTAATACGAATGCAGAAAATCTTCCATTTGAAGATGAGTTATTTGATGCAGTAGTATCACAGTTTGCAATTGAATATAGTGACCTTCATGCCAGCATTAAAGAGTGTGGCAGGGTTTTAAAGAAAGGGGGCGCTTATCAGTTCATTTGTCACGAAAAAGACTCTGACATCGTTACTCCAAATGTAGATATATTAGCTTCAGCTAAACGAATTCAAAACACGTTTTTAAATGAGCTTCATCAGCTAATTATGTGTATCAAAAAAGGCGATGAAAAGTTAAGTGAAAAAATTGATTCTATAGAACTTTTGATAAAAGAAGAAAACTTAATAAACCCTTACGCATTCAATGCAACATTATTCCCAAGTTTTTATGAGTTTGTTTTAAGTAATAGAAAAATCGACCTAGAAAGGGCATTTACTTTATTCAATAAAGAGCTTGAAGGGCTAATATTTAGACTGAGTGATTTAGAAAATGCTGCAAAAAATAGTAACGAAATTTTAGGTTACATAAATGAATATAACTTATCAGTATCTACTGAAAAATTAATCGATAAAAATAAACAGTATATTGGAACACTTTATCAAGGTTATAAGCTTTAAAGTTGTGGGAAGTCCATTATATTTATTTTATGGATTTAGAAATGTAAAAAACCGTTGAGTAAAGCTATATACTATTCTGGTTTTAAAATTTCTTAGCCACCAATTAAATGCTAATGAGAAGCAGTTCATATTTAATGCCATTTATTTTCTTTTCGGTTTTTTTCTAGTAGTTTTATCATATTTCTACCTAAATTACATATGGTTACATTTCACCTTCACTGTTAACAGACGTTTTTTTTGTAAACAAAACGCCTCGCAAGTTAAAAAACTGTTGACCAAATGATGTTCCTGATATTAGTATATTTTCTCGCAATGGGGTACTTAGTTGCCATTACGTTAACTAAGTCACCCCTTTGGGGTCTAAAACTAATAAAATCATATTTCAAATATGACCAGGGAATAATCAAATGTTAAATAATAAAGTTTCAAAAGCAGTTCGCTTAGCGATTGCTTTCGGTGCAGCATCAACTGCTGCATTTTCAGCGAGCTCAATGGCTGCTGAAGAAGGCGTAGAAAAAGTTGAACGTATTCAAGTAACAGGTTCACGTATTAGCCGTACTGATATGGAAACTGCAACACCTGTTACAGTCTACACATCTGTTGAGATTGAAAAAACAGGTGTTTCTACTGTGGCAGAGTTTTTAAGAACTAATGCTTCTACTGGTGGATTTAATGAATCATCAACTCTTAGTCAAGCTGCAGGTGCTTCAGGTGTTGGTATCCGTGGTTTCGGCCCAGATTACACGCTAATTCTTTTAAACGGTCGCCGTTTACCTAAAAACTCAGCTGGTGGTGTATTTACTGATATTAACCAAATTCCTATGGCTGCCGTTTCACGTATTGATGTACTTACTGATGGTGCCTCTGCTATCTATGGTTCAGATGCTGTTGCTGGTGTAATTAATATCATCACAAAAACTGATATGGAAGGTGTTGAAGCTAAGGTAAAATATGGTGCTGCAGTTGAGCATATGGATGGCGACGAACTTCAGTTCTCTGTTACTGCAGGTGCTACAAGCGGTAATACTAATATCCTTTTCGCTGCTGATTACTTTGAGCGTCGCCCAATTATGGCAAAAAACCGTGAGATGGGTAGTACAGCTTTTCTAGAAGGTAAAGAAGGCGGTGACGGCCGTTCATCTTATGGTATTCCTGGCTGGACATTCTTATCAACCGATGTAGATGCAGCTGCTGGTTATGCTCCATTTTCTGATTGCCCTGAGCGTGATGTAGCAGCACCAGGTGTGTGTAAGTATGACTTTGCTCCACTTTATCAATTACAACCAGCAAGTGATAGACAATCAATATTCACTTCTCTAAATCATGAATACAGCGATAGCTTATCTTTTGATGCTCAGTTCCGTTATACAAGAGCTTATACTCTAAGTTCAAATGCTCCTGCTCCAGGCCAAGTAAACATCACTAATAGCCCATATTTAGAAGACTTTTTACTAAATGATCGTTTTGATGGTGATCAAGCCTTAACAGATCAAGTTATGGATTCAATTGAAGCTGGTGGCACGCAAGCATACATTGGTCGTCGTTATATTGATTTCCCTAATCGTCAGAAAGATAATACAAATGAAACGTTTGAAGCAATCGGTGGTGCAAACTATCTGATCAATGATAATTGGGAATTAGACTTTGATATCGGCTTCTCTCGCTTAACTAACCGTCAAATTGGTAAGGCTGGTCAACTACTTGTAGACGGTGTTGAGAGTGCATTTGCTGATGGTACACTGAATCCATTTATCGTTAATGATTGTAGTTCTGCTGAACTTTCTGATTTCTGTGAAGGCTTGAATTCTGCTATACACAGAACATCTGAATATGAACTTGCTTTCTCTTCATTAGCAGTTTCAGGTATTACTGGTTTAGAGCTTCCAGGTGGTGAAGTAGGTATTGCTGCTGGTGTTGATGTTCGTCGTGAGAATTATTTAGACCGCTCTGATCAAGCTTCAATCAACGGTGATGTAATTGGTGGTGCTGGTTCAAATGGTGGCGGTGTATTCCAAAACGAAGCAGTTTTCGTGGAAGTTAACTTACCGATTCTTGATAACTTAGAAGCGAGCCTAGCAGTACGTAATGACTCTGCAGACTGGGGTGAATCAGACGCAAGCGAAACAACTTACAGTGCGAAAATTTCTTACCGCGCGACAGATGACATAATGCTTCGTGCATCATATGGTACAGGCTTTAAAGCTCCAGCACTTGATTCACTTTACTTATCTTCTTCATTTGGTGTTACCAAAGCGGTTGACACTAAGTTATGTCAAGCAGCTGGAAACGATCCAAAACACCCAGATTGTTTAGAACAAGAGCTTAACTCTAAATCTGGTGGTAATGTTGAGTTAGAACCAGAGACGTCAGAGTCTTACAATTTAGGTTTAGTATATGATGTAACTGAAAACCTTTCATTTACAGTCGATTACTGGTCATTGACTATAGAAAGTATTGTTGGCTCTCTTGGTATTCAAGAAATCCTTGATGAAGAAGCTAAAGGTAATCTTACTGAATTAGTAGTTCGTAACTCATCAGGTCGTTTAACTGATACTGCTAGAACTGGTTTTGTAAAAACAGATTTACAAAACTTAAGTGAAGCTAGTGCGTCAGGTTTGAACTATGACATTCAATATGACACAGATTTAGGCTTTGGTTCTTTAACATCACGTCTAACTATTGAGCAGTATTTAAGCTTTGAGTCTCAAAATTCTGCAACTCAACCATTGTGTGACTCAATTGAAGATGATTCAACTCGTAAATATAACGCAAATGGTAATCTAACGCTTGAAACTGGTGATTTCACCACATCAATTAATATGCGTTTCTTACCAGGTTATGATTCGTACGATAAGCGTGATACAGCTGCAAAGTCGTGTAATTTAGTTGGTTATTATGATACTGAACAAGATAAGGATGGTAACTACACTGACTTCGGTCGTAGTCAGCATTTTGCCTCTTACCTACAGTTTGATTTAACTGGTGCATATCATATCGATGAAAGCAACAGCTTAACTATTGGTATTCGTAACTTACTTGATAGACAGCCACCATTTAGCTCAGTAAATGATTGGCCTTTCTACAGTCAGTCAACTTATGACAACATTGGCCGATTCGCATATGTTCAATATGACATCAAGTTCTAATATTTATTAGGAACAAATTAGAGCGCTTTTTAGCGCTCTTTTTTTAATTAAGGATAAGTCTCTATGAAAGTTATATCAATTTTAGTTGTTTTTTTTATTGCGGGTTGTAATTCAACGTCACAATCAGAAAGTGATGAAGTTGCACTTAAGAATGCAGAAAGTGATAGTAATTACGTATGTCAGACTGTGAAGAAAACAGGTTCACATTTCAATAAGAGAAGATGTATAACAAAAGAAGCTAAAAAAAGGGAAGAAGAAAATGCAAAGAAAACAATGGAAGATCTTGATCGCAATTGGACCTTAAATGGAGGTTAAAATGTACTATCGTTTTTTTCGAATATTTTTAGTCTTCACACTTTGTAGTACCTCTTTTTTTTCATTTGGTAGTGCATCTGAATGGATTGATTTTGAAGTTAAGAATGGCAAAGTGATTGTACCCGCTAAAATTGAAGGGATTAAAGTTAAAGCAGTACTGGATACTGGTTTAAAAAAACATTACATAAGTGATTCTTTTTTAGCAAAACACCCTATTTCTGAAAGGAAAGGTCAGTCGATAACTATAAAAGACACTACTACAGAAAAAAATAAGTTTTTATACAATCAAGTTCAATTAGATATCTTTGGCTTTGAGAATAAACTAGACACTATGATTCCTACATCAGTTTCAGAAGGCGATATTGTCTTAGGCAGTGGTTTCTTTTTTAATTTTGTGATGCAATTTGATTTTTCAAATCAACGATTAAGATTTCTCGAAAGAGGTTCAATCAACTTAAAAGAAGTCGAAAATATTGAGATGCGTCTGCATAGACAATCAGCTTTGCCGATAGTTAAAGTTAAGCTCGATAATAAGAAAAGTGTTTGGGTGATTTTATCTACGGGTTCAAAAGAAGGCTTAAGGTTGGATAGGTTGGTCGTAGAATCTGAAGGTTGGGATAAATCTTTACCTTCTCAATCGATTGAAATAACAGAAATCAACGGCAAACAGTCCTATGACATTATGAACTTACCTAAAGTAGAGTTTGGTCCATTTAGCATTGATGAAGTTTCAACTGCTTTTTCAAAGAAAGGAGCTAAATTTCAACTTTTAGACAATAACTCTTTCACCGGTTCATACATGAAAGGAATGGACGTTAAGGGTGTATTAGGTTACGATATTTTACAGCACTTTTTAATTACAGTGGATTTCAAGAATGGTCGTATGCATGTAGGTATCCCTGAATAAAATATGATTATTACTTATGCTAAGGGCGTGAAAAGTCTTTTACTACTTAAATTTTACAATGCTAGTATAATTAAGCGCCCTTTAATTAATCTTTACCTGAAGTAAATACAAGCTCTAACTGATTGAGTAATATTAATTTTAAGCTTTTTCGGTGTAGTATAATAATTCAGTTTATGTATCCACTTTGTGTTTTAAGGTAAATCTGCCATTAATTAAACTGGAAGTTTTAAGCACCAAAAATGGCTATGTGCAATCCCTCTTAACTCCGATTTTATCAAGTGTTGACCTACCAACCTTTAAATTAGTTATTGGTATATTGGTTTTTATTTCTATAGGCCAAGTATTTCATTAAGCTTCGTTTATGATGGTATTTAATGGAGCCCTAATTTATGGAATGGTAGCTTTATTACCTCATATTTATTCCAGATTTTTTTCATGCTGGATCTCCCATACCTAAACTAATTAAAGTAATAATTAGGCACTTGGACTTTATAGTTTCCATCAAGTATTTAAAATAAGGTGGGGGTGGACTATGTGATACATTAAATACCTTAGCGAGTTTGAAAGCGATAAGCTGATGAGAACGTATATATTATGATTTATATCTTCTATTTTATATCACTACTAGCGATAGTTACGCTTTTTGTAATAACTATTAAAGTTTGTAAGATTAAAGGTTGGTTTGTAAGAAAAGACATGTTTGTTCAAAATATGCATGCCATGGAATCTGTTATGCCATATTTTTATATTCAAGACACTGAAAATATATTTTTATATTGTAATGAGGCATGTCTAAAAAAATTTAATGTTTTATTTAATGATACGAGTGGGTCTTTAAGTGGAATTAACTCTTTAGCACAGTACATGTTTCGGTTAAATGATGAAGTAATTGATACTTCTCAATCATTAAGTTTTTGTATATTCATACCTAATAATATAGGCTTATTAATCAAAGTAGAATGCTCTAAAACCCCTTATTTAAATAATGCAGGCAAGATAGCTGGCGTCATTACTTTTTTAACGGAACTAAAACCGGTTGTTAATGAAAATATATTCTCAAATATTCAACCTGATCAAAATACCGGGTTAATAAATGCTTTTTCAGACGGTAATTGTCAGTTTGAATATTTTCCGAATGGAGAAGGGCGTTTTTTAGAGTTATCAACAGATGCATTGATACTGTTAGGTTTAACAGAGAGTGCGGTTAATAAAAAAGGAATAACAGGGTGTATATCACCTGCTATTTGCGACAAAGATAGAGTTAACATAGCCCTTGCTTTTAAAAATATTGATAGCGATACCAATAAACTAGCGTGTTCATTTCGTTACAACTCGAAAGGGAAAATACGCCAATGTAACTTTGTTGCGATTAGAGATGTTGCATTTAGCGAAAAATCACAAAGTAGTTTATGGCATGGGATTTTTATAGACGTAGGTATTATAGGTAAAGATGCTGAACTTGAAAAAAATTTGGCCCCACTGATAGACCAAGGTATAAGGAATAAAGAACCATGGCTTCTATTCAAATATCACCAGGCTTTAGTTGATGGTCTTACTCTCAATTTAATTAACTTTAAAATATGCCAACAACCTACTATAAGTGACGTATTAAATAATACGGCTAATATTGTATTTATGTTGGACGATTTAGTTCAGCAGTATGGTCGAAAGTGGCTTGACTGCATTATTGATTTTAAAGGCAAAGTGATTGTTGTAGCAACAAATGGCGAACAGCTTCATTATTATACTGAATCAATAGTTCAAATACCGTTAACGCAAATTAGTAAAATTAAATTCGCAACCCTGTTCTGTCATACTGATTCATCTTTGGCAAATAAGGCACCTTTTCAGCCTTGTAACTTTAATGTGTTAGTTGCAGAAGATAATCAGATCAATCAATTTCTAATTAAAAACCAGCTTGAACAGTTAGGGTGTGATGTAACGATAGTTGATAACGGTAAGGTTGCACTTGAAAAATTAAATGAACAGAAATTTGATATCGTCATTACTGACTGTCAAATGCCTGTGATTGACGGCTTTGAGCTTGCTAAGCAAATTCGTCAGAACGCGCTACCAATAATCAGAGACTTACCCATTATCGGCCTTACGGCAGATAACTCAAAAGATATATCTGTTTTATCTCATAATGTTGGTATAAATCATGTGTTGTTTAAACCGTATGCAATTGCTGATTTGTATGAGGTTTTAATTGATTTGGTTGAATCATCTGCCCTAGGTCATAATGACGTTGAATCGTTAGTTTGTAGTGAAATAGCTGTTCCAGAGTTATCTCAATGGGTGGGGGTTTTCGGCACTGAAGCAGATGCAGTTACGATGGCGCGTATTTTTCATGAAACATTAGAAGCAGATATATTAGCGCTGCAAAAGGCCATTGAAGAGAATAATCCTCCAATGTGCCAGAAAATATTGCACCGAATAAAAGGGTCAATAGTGATGGTTAAAATGGATACAATCACACAACAAATAGAAGAGTGCGAAGCGTTCATTTCACTTGAAAATCGTATAGATAATCGGTTAAATAAATTAGTAACCAACCTTGTGCAAATAAATAAAGTTGTTCTGACTTGGTTAGTTTAAAATAGTTACTGCTTAGATTATTATTAATAATATGCTTATAATGGATTATAGTTAAAACCTAAACCCTTTATTTATTTTTGAGAGTCAAATGAAAGAAATACGTTCATTTATTAAAAATGCTAGTTTATCTGAGTTAGAAAAAGCGCAGTCATTAATTAATAATGCAATTGATAAGTTCACCGAGCAACAACAGGCTAAGCAAGAAGTGCTCGACTTACTAAAAGAAAAAGGATTAACACTGGAAGATCTCCAAGATGTTGCTGGTGACAAGCGCACTAAGGTGTTACCTAAATACAGAATTGAACACGAAGGTAAAATCGTAGAGTGGACTGGCCGTGGTAAACGTCCTAAAGCGTTTCAAGGTGTAGAGTTAACAGATCACCTAGCATAATTTGAATATGCCCATTAATACGCCAATGATTCATTCATTGGCTTTTTTGTTTAAGTAGTATCGATGAGTTATATATTAAGGCCTTATCAACAAGAGGCTGTAGAGCGCACTGTTGCTCACTTTAGAAAAACAGATAATGCAGCAGTCATTGTATTACCAACAGGCGCAGGTAAAAGCTTAGTTATTGCTGAATTGGCTCGTATCGCCAAACAAAAAATTCTTGTATTAGCCCATGTAAAAGAGTTAGTTGAACAAAATGCAGAAAAGTATTTAAGCTATGGCCTTCAAGCAAGTATATTTTCAGCTGGATTGAAGCAAAAATCCCTTTCACATCAAGTTACATTTGCCAGCGTACAATCTTTATCGCGAAACCTATCACAATTAAATGAACATTACTCTTTACTCATTATTGATGAGTGCCACCGTGTGAGTGATGATGAAAACAGTCAATATTTAAAAATAATCAAAACACTTAAAGAATATAATCCAAAGCTCAAAGTGTTAGGTTTAACAGCGACGCCTTACAGATTGGGTATAGGGTGGATATACCATAAGCATTATCATGGATTTGTACGCGGCAGTGAGGCAAGTCCATTTAAACAATGTATATTTGAATTACCACTGCGTTATATGATCAAAAATCAGTTTTTAACATTACCAAAAGAGGTGGATGCTGCATTAAGTCATTATGATTTTTCATCGCTAAAAAGTGATAGCTTTGGCCGATTTAATCAAGATGACTTAAATACATTATTAAAAGCAAACACGCGGGCCACTCAGTCTATTTGTAGCGATATATTAACTCTTAGTGAAACGCGTAAAGGGGTGATGGTGTTTGCCGCAACGGTCCGCCATGCGCAGGAGGTATTAAGTTATTTCCCTCAGCAATCCAGTGCATTAATAACAGGAGATACCCCTACACATGAGCGTGATGAAATGATCCGCTCTTTTAAGTCAAAACAGCTCAAGTATTTAATAAACGTGTCTGTTTTAACAACTGGATTTGATGCCCCTCATGTCGATTTTATAGCGATATTACGCCCCACAGAGTCAGTAAGTTTGTATCAACAAATCGTAGGTCGTGGGTTAAGGTTAAGTGAAGGAAAGAAAGATTGCCTTGTGATAGATTATGCCGGAAATGGGTTTGATTTATTTTATCCTGAGGTTGGAAATAAAAAGGCAGACAGTGATAATGAACCTGTGCAAGTACTTTGCCCAGGCTGTGGGTTTGCCAATATATTTTGGGGTAAAACCGATTCTCAAGGGAAAGTCACCGAGCATTTTGGCCGGCGTTGTCAAGGCTTGCTAGAAGACGAAACAGATTCAGCACAATGTGATTATCGCTTTAGATTTAAAGAGTGTGAACAGTGCGGTGCTCAAAATGATATTGCAGCGAGAGTGTGTCAATCGTGTGATGCAACACTTGCTGATCCGGATGATAAATTACGCGCAGCGTTAAATTTAAAAGATGCATTAGTATTGCGATGCAGCGGCTTGAGTGTCCAGGCACTGAACTCAAATAGTAGTGTTATTAAATTAACCTACTTTGATGAGGATGGTGCAAGCTGCGATGAAATATTTGATTTTTCTAATTCGAAAGCCCGCTATATATTTAATAAACAGTTTGGCGTTCGCTCTTCCCAAGGGCGTGTACCGATTGAGTATCAAACGGCCAGAGAGGTAATTGCTGATGAGCTTAACTTAACTGCGCCTGATTTTGTTATTGCTCGAAAAAGCAAAAAGTATGGTTGGAAAGTGGCTGATAAACTATTCGATTACAAAGGTAACTTTAGAAAGGCTAACCAGTTAAGTCGTTAACTACTTAACTGGTTCCAATAGGGATTATTCGCTTTCTAATCCCCAACCATCGCCGTAGCCTTTATGGCCATTAGCAATGCTTTCTAGATACTGTTCTGTTTGACCAAGTAAGGTGTGATCAGGAACCATTTGAACTTGGGTGATAACTTCCCAGATACCTGTGTCTTTACATTGCACAAGTTGTGTTGTTGGCGCTAATTCATCTTCACTAATCGCTTTTGCAAATTGTTCAGCTTCAGGTTTTTGCTCAAACAAAATATAAAAATCAATTTTGTGCATTTGTGCTAAATCAATACCAGCATCAGCTATTTCAGTTAGTAATTGGCCATTGTCGTCATCAGGAAATTGCATTTAGAAGCTCTATAATATTATCTCAAATTCGTTATCGCTATTGTAACCAAAATAAAGCAATTAAGCGTACTAATTTTCACATTTGAGTTGATGTGTCGCGGTACAGGCTTGTGGTATTATTAGGTTTCTTGAAGGTTCACTTGTTTTTTAGTAAGGAAATTACTTGCCTAGTCGTGTATTTGCGCTCATCGCAGCAGTATTCTTTTTTATATCGTGCAACTTAGTTGCCGCTTCCCAGGTTGTAAAGAGTTACGATATCAATGGTATTAGTGGTGAGCTTGAAAAAAATGTAGAGTTGTATTTAAAGCAACTTGAGGGAGAAAAGGCCACAAGTACGCTGTTAAGTCATGCTAAAAAGCAAGTTGCAAATAGCTTAAAGGCACTGGGGTACTATAAGCCTAATATTAAACTAAACTATATCCCCGAGTCCCAAGAGCTTGTTGCCACTATTGAACGGGGCCCTGCAACACGTTTAGCTGATATTCGTATCACTGTAAATGGAAGCGGGAATGAAGATCCGCAATTAATAGATGTAGTAAAATCAATTAAGTTAAAACAAGGTGATATTTTAAACCACAGCCATTACGATGCAGCTCGCAAAAGAATTGAAAGCCAATTGCTCGAGTTGGGTTATTTCGATGTTAAGTGGCAAACTCACCAATTAGCGATTTCTCTAAAATCAAATAGCGCTGAAGTTATTTTAACCTTCGATACTGGGGTTAGGTATCAATTCGGTACGCTAATCTTAGGTGAACAAACCCCGGCAGAGAAATACATTCGCTCACTTGCTGAGTTTAAGCAAGGGGAGCAATATCAAGCCTCAATTGTTTCAGAGTATAACCTCTCTCTATCTACAACCCCTTATTTTAATAGTGTTCGGGTTTATGCTGATATAGCAAACCGTTCAAACCAACAAGTACCAATAAATGTAGATGTATTGCATAAGCCTGCAAACAGCTTCGAAGTGGGTGGTGGTTTTGACACTGACTTAGGGCCTAAAGTGAGGTTCAAATGGTCAAAACCATGGATCACAGAAAATGGTCATTACCTTGAAAGCAACTTAAATGTAGCTGAAAAACAGCAAGATATATCACTTGGCTATACTGTGCCAGTTGACAATCCTAATGACGATTTATGGCGTTATTCAATTGGTTACAAGCTTGAAGATGAAATAACTGATGATATTTACAGCAAAATATTTACTGCACAATTGCAACGACAATGGTTGACTGAGAGCGATTGGGTACGAACTGCATTCATCCGTCGTGACTACGAAAACTATCGGTTTGGAGATGATGAACAAAGCTCCAAAATGTTGATGCCCGGCATTAGTTACGCTAAAAAAGAGACCAAAGGTGGTACAACACCCTATTGGGGTGAGCAATGGCTTATTTCAGCAGAGTTTGGTTTAGAAGATGCGTTTTCAACAACCAATATTATACGAGTACAATTTCAAAATGCATGGTTACGCACTTATTTGGATAAGCATTTACTTTTTTTAAAGGCAAATGTAGGTGCTATGTATGTTGATGACATTAATAATGTGCCTTTATCTCTTCGCTTTTACGCAGGTGGTGATCAAAGCGTGCGAGGCTTTGCTTACGAGTCAATATCGCCAGAGGATGAGGAAGGACGCTTAATAGGTGGTAAATACTTACTTTCAGGTACGGTTGAATACAACTACCAATTTGCACAAAGTTGGAGGTTAGCGTTATTTATTGATAGTGGTACGGCAAGCAATGATTTTTCGGACCGAGTTGAAGTGGGCGCTGGTTTTGGCTTTCGTTACCTCACGCCTGTTGGGCCTGTTAGGGTTGATCATGCTTGGGGATTAACAAAAGAAAGTAAAAGTACACGATTAAGCATTACAATAGGGCCTGAAATTTAATGTCAAAAATGAAAAAAATTACAGCCGCACTGACCATCGTAGTCAGTACTCTAGCAGTTTTCCTATTTTGTTTGCTATTTACAGCTCCGGGAAACCAATTACTTGCGTACACAGCAAATAAATTAGTTGATGGACTTTCTATTAATATTAAAGACGGTCGCTTTTTATATAATGACGCGTTTGACGTTGACTATAAGTCACCGAGTCTAAACTTTACAGCAAAGCAGTTAAAACTCGACTTATATTGGTGGCACTGTGATGGACTTTGTATTGAAAACCTCAGCGCTAAGGCTATTAATTTAAACATTAGCGAAACTCAAACTGAGGGTGATAGTTCTAAATCTGTTGATGACGAATTATTAAATGACTCACCCGACGAAAAAATGGCACAGATTAGCTTACCTTTTGCTGTGTCAATTAAACGCGTTGCAATAGCTAACTTTAACTTGTCACATTCTAGTGCAGATGTAATGGTTCAGCAATTTCAATTAAGTGCTAAAGCGAAAGATTCTTTATTTACCTTAAAGTCCTTGAATGTACAGCAAATTGACGTGCAACTAAAGCAGAGCGAACAGCCATCAGTTGAACCTTTAACTGCATTGGCGCCACTACCTAATATTGAATTTAGTTCACCTATTAATGCAAATGTTGAGCAAATGGCAATAAATTTAGTACGCATAACCCAAGGTGAGCAAGAGCACGAAGTTAAACATATAAATACAGCCCTTTCGCTGCAAAAAGACCAGCTGGTGTTGCAAACACTCAGCGCAGATTATTTACAATGGCATCTTTCAAGTGAGCTAAAAGCAGAGCTAAAAGGGCGCACCCCTTTGAGCGCTAAAGTTGAAGTTACAAGTACAGAACATCAATTAACTTTACTCGCCAGTGGTGATTTAACCGACCTTCAACTTGATGCAACCACGCAAGGCCTTTACCCATTATCAGCTAAATTAAAAGTTGATCTAAAAACGGTAAACTTTCCTTTTACGCTAAAAGCAAATATTGCACAGTGGCAGCTAAACACTCAAAGCAGCCCGTTAACGGTGGAAAATTTTGATTTAAATGGTAAAGGTAACGCGGATGACTACGTGTTAACGCTTACGGGAAGGAGTCAACTAGGTGCCTACCCTGAGGTAAACCTAAATGCGATGTTAAATGGTGGATTAACTCAAATAAACGTGGAGCAACTTGCTTTAGCCGCTAATGAGAGCAGTGCAATGCTAAAGGCATCAGCGAACTGGGATAATGGTATAAAAAGCCAATTTTCTGGAAAATTAGACCAACTTAGAGCGCAATACTTAACGGATGTCATTACCAGTGATATTTCTGGTCAATTTGCTGGTTCTTTCGAGGCTGCGAATGATAACTGGCAGTTAACTATGCAAAATAGTCAACTAAAGGGGCTCATTGATGATGTTAACTTTAACTTTGTGTCAGACTTTGATTTAAATAGTGATTTACATGCAAATATAAAAGTATTTGAGTTAACAAGTGGTGAGAATACACTGTCTTTAGCGGGGAATATCGAGCAGCAATGGAATATTGATGCAAAGCTACATTTAGATAAACCAGAACAAAAAAAGCTGCCTTTCACGGGTGTAGGAAATGGGAACCTTTCAATACGAGGCAAACGTTTAGAGCCAATAATTAACTTAGACTTAGCCTTACAGGATTTAACTTATGATGATATAGCAGTTGCAGCATTATCTATTAAATCTGACTTTAATTATGCAGCTGACTGGCAAACGAATGCCAGTATTAAGTTAACGGATGCTCAACTTGGCGGGCAGCATATTAATAGCCTAAATATAAATGCAACAGGGGACAAGAAAGACCATACAGCGCAGTTTGAATTAGATGCTCTCGAAGGTAAAGCTGAATTTGAAATAGCAGGAGCGCTTGTTAATAAGGTCTGGCAAGGGCAGCTAAGCAATGTGTTATTGACAGATAATACAATACAATTAAAAGCAGTTCCTAAAGTAGCTGTAAGTTTTGACACAAATACTGGCGACTTTTCAGTTGATAAACATTGTTGGCAAACTAAAAATAGTAAGTTATGCATTGATAAACTTAAGCAAGTTAATAAGTCGGGGCATTTAGCAGCTAAGTTGGATAATTTAGATTTAACTGAGTTAAAACACTTATTACCTCATAACGTAATTACTAAGGGGGGCTTTGATGGAGTAATTGAAGCTAAGTGGCAAGCCGCTAGTTTAAGTGTGCTCACAGCTTCATTGCAATCTCATCAACTGTCAGCCACATTTATTGATGATGAAAAACGGTATCAGTTACCAATTGAAACGTTTACGCTAAAAGCGAGTTCTGATGCAGTTAATGGCCAACTCCAAGCTAATCTTAGTTCTAGCTTGATAGGAGATATAAGTGCTGATATTTCAGTGCAAGATTTACCTTCTAATCAGGCATTATCAGGCAACATAAACATAGATGAAATTTTACTTACAGATCTGCAACCTTTTATTGGCAACCTTGAACAGTTAAAAGGCAGTATTAGCGGTCAGGTTGCACTTAGTGGTTCTATAACTGATCCGTTGTTAAATGGTAAAATTAACGTCGCTCAATTAAATTTACAAGGCGACCAACTCCCTGTTTCAGTCGTTGATTCAAATATTGATATCGGCTTTGATAAAACAACGGCTACTTTAAATGGCAAGATCAATGATAGCGAAGGTGGCAAAATTATCCTCACTGGCGATATCGATTGGGGAGGAGAAAAGCCTGCAGTAAATTTAGACTTAGACGGTGAGCAGTTTTATGTTAGGGCACAGCAAGGTGTACTCTTTAAGGTATCGCCAGATCTAAAAATTAACCTCGCAGCTAACACGTTCAAACTAGCAGGCAAGGTTGTGGTGCCTTATGGCCGAATCACTATTGAAGAATTACCAGAAGGAGCTGTGCAGGTCAGTGACGATGAGATTATTATCGATAAGCAAGTAGAACAGTCCAATGAAATGCCATTTGATTACGATGTTGATCTAAAATTGATTGTAGAAAATGATGTACGTATTGATTCGTTTGGGCTTGAATCTAAAATAGCGGGTAACTTGGCCATTAAAATGGATCAACAAACTCCCATGATTACTACTGGTGAGCTAAACTTACTTAAAGGTACTTACCGTGCATTTGGGCAAGACTTAATTATTACTAAAGGACAGATTGGTTTTAGTGGACCAATTGATAAACCTTACTTAAATATAAAAGCAATACGTAACCCTGAGAATACCGCGAATGATGTGGTAGCGGGTATTACATTAACAGGAAATGTTGAGCAACCTTCTTTAAAAGTATTTTCAGAGCCGGCGATGGATCAAGGGCAGTCATTAGCTTATCTTTTAAATGGTCAGCCGCTTGATGAAGGTGATAGCTCAACAGACGCCATGTTAACTCAACTATTATTAGCGCAAGGGGTGAGTCGCAGTGAAGGCCTTGTGTCAAAAGTAGGCGAAACCTTTGGCTTATCAGATGTTAGCCTCAGTTCTAAAGGCAGTGGAGATGACACCAAAGTTGAAATTTCTGGTTATGTTGCCCCAGGAATCCAAGTGAAGTACAGTGTTGGAGTATTTGAATCGTTGAGTGAAGTGGCTATTCGTTATCAGCTCCTCTCTCAATTGTATGTCGAAGCGACCAATGGCTTAACCAGAAGTGTAGACATACTTTATAAATTTGATTGGGATGAATAAACATTAAAGTGAATAGACTCTTAATTATTGGATGCATATTAATGTCATTTATGACTGCGGCTGAGGATTTAACAGTCCGTTATACTGCGGGTGGGCACCCATATATCAAAGAGTTGCTTAAATTAGTGCTAAGTAAATCAGACATCACCATCAAACCAATTGAAGTTGACAAAATCCCGACACAGACTCGTGCTATCCGCCTTTTAGGCGAACAAGATGGCATTGATGTTTTCTGGACGGTAACCAGCCCTTCTTCTGAAAAAAAGGCAAAAGCGATATTAATACCTATAGTAAAAGGGTTGATGGGATATCGCATTGCATTAATACAAAATACAAGAAAAGATATTTTTTCAGGTGTTACTCATTCAGGCCAACTGAGCCCTTATACATTTGGCTTACGCCAGGATTGGCCTGATACCGCTATTTTTCAAAGTAACCATTTAAAAACTGTTGAGTACGGACAAGGAGCAGATCCAATGAGTATGCTCACCAGTGGTCGTTTTGATGCTTTACCATTTGAAATATTCGACCTCGCAAGTTTACACAATGAGCAAGTTGTTGGTGATCAATACATTGCTATTCGATACCCAAGTGCAGTGTACTTTTTTGTTGCTAAAAACGATTTGAAGCTTCATAAGCTGATAGAGTCAGGCTTACTAAAGGCTATCCAGGATGGCTCATTTGATATGCTATTTAATCAACACTTTTCACAAGTTATTAAGCAGGCAAAATTAGGTAGTCGTCATATTATCGAGCTTAAAAACCCATTACTGCCCCCAAGTGCGCCTATTCACAATGCACATTATTGGCTTGATAAAAATAAATTAAAGCAATAACCTATATAAAAACCTTATAAGCCTTTGTTATGCGTAAACACTTTTCTGCAGTTATTTTCACCTCTTTACTACTTCATTCGCCTTTAATAAATGCTCAGCAGCCCAGTGCAGCTGCCATCATTGAACAAGCACAACAATCACAGTGGCGACAAGTCGATCCTAGCAACGTGCTTAAAATATCTTTACCCACAGGTGACGCTTACGTTGAGTTAAACCCGCTTTTAGCACCAAACCACACTCAGAATATTAAGCGTTTAGCTAAAGAGGGCTTCTATAAAGGCTTGAACATGTACCGCTTTGTTGAAGGTTTTGTGGCGCAAGGGGGAGATGCAAGTGGTAACAAAATCACAAAAACAGCTAATAAAAAGATACCCGCAGAGTTTTATCTGACGACTCCAACAGCACTGACGATTACTGAACTTGATAAAAGTGACGGCTACGCCCCAATTACTGGTTTTATAAATGGGTTTGCTGTGGCTCAAAATGAGACAAAAACCCAAACATGGCAAGTACATTGCCATGGGATTTTTGCTATGGCCAGAGGAAACGAAACGGATAGTGGGGGGACTGAGTTTTACACCACAATTGGAAATAGCCAGCGTTATTTAGATAGAAATATAACCGTTTTTGGTCGAGTGTTAGAGGGGATGGAGTACTTTAACCGATTGGATAGGCAGCCAATTGATGGGAAAGCATTTAATCCTATTACTGATGTGCAGGTATTAAATGATATCGCCAAAGATGACAACAGCCAGTTTGAGGTAATGCGTACGGAATCCGCTGCGTTTAAAGCACTGATCGAGGCCCGTAAAAACCGCACTGAAGCGTGGTTTGTTACATCACCTGGTTACATTGATGTGTGTTCAATGCCCATCCCGACACGCCGTATTTCCCGATAATAAGGTAAACTAGCCCCAAATGCATGGGGTTAGTTTTTGTTAACGGCTACTGGCGGTTTATTTTTACATTAAATGGCACGGTGTCATTACTTGTAGAGCGGTATGGATTAATGTCTAAACCACCTCTGCGTGTATAACGTGCATAGACTTCTAAATTTGATAGCTGTAGCTGAGTATTTAAGTCGCAAAAAATACGTTCTACGCATTGCTCATGAAATTCATTATGGGTTCGAAACGAAATTAAATACCGCAGTAACGACTCTTTACAAATTTTCTCACCAGAATAGCGAATAATGATACTTGCCCAATCAGGTTGTGAAGTAATTAAACAATTAGATTTGAGTAGGTGACTGTGGAGTGTTTCAGTTACATGCTCATTGGATGCGCTTTTGAGGTTTTGAGCATCTAAATCATAACTATCTATTTCAATGTCTAAATCGTCAATACATACACCAGGCAATGGGGTGCAAGGTAAGCAGTTATAATCATCAGGGCTATATAAAGTAACCTTTACAGGCATTGCAACGGCCTTTGATAAGTCATCAGTTAGTGCGCTTTTTACTTTCTCAATTGAATCAAATCGTGTTTGATTAAAACTGTTTAAATAGAGCTTGAACGATTTAGATTCAATAATATGGCTTGTTTGGCAAGGGAACTCAAACAATGCGACAGCAACCATCGGTTTTCCCTTATTATTTAACCAAGATATTTCGTAGCCAGTCCATATATCTTGCCCTTTAAAGGGTAACTGCGCTTCGTTGATGTTTAAATCATCACGATTAAGCTTGCGCGCAATAGGAAAAAGTAAGCTAGGCGTGTAAATATCTACGTACTCTGTCGATTGACCAAGAACGCTGTCTTTTAGTTCAGGTGAATTGCTGTAATCTGTCATGTTGCGTCTTTTATAGTTACAATACGTTTATTATACCTAAAGCTAATGAGTTTCGCAGTATGTCTATTGTTAACAACTTAGAACAACTCCATAAAAAATTTGCTCAACATACCACACAGAAAACCGGTAGATTCCCTCTAATAGAACAAGATAGTAATTGGCCTAGCCCCTGTGAGATTGGTGATGTGGATGAGCATGGTCAAATACAATGGCAAGCAGTTCATCGTGAAAACCCTGGATCATTAATTGATTTAGCTAAAGCACTGGATGTAACGTTTCCTGAAGCACTGAACCAGTATTATGGGTCTTTTTTTGGCGGCTGTATTATCGCTACAATCGAAGAACATGAAGTAGAGTTATTACAAGCTTGGAGTGACGATGATTTTGACTTACTTCAGCAAAATATTACGGGCCATGTTTTAATGAAGCGCAAGCTAAAGCAAAAGCCTAGTGTATTTATTGGTTTAACTGAACAAGAAGACTTATTGGTTACTGTATTACTAGAAAGTGGGGAAGTGTGCTTAGAGTATGTAGGTAAACAACCGCACCATGTACTTGCTCCTAACCTTGAAGAGTTTGTAAAAGCGCTCAAAGTTTAAAGTATTAGCGGAGTACAGCTTACTCCGCACCAATTTGATTACTGAAAATCCCATGATATGTTTGATACTAAACCGCATGGCTCGCATCTGAAATCAAATAAACCAAACCATGGTTCGGCTAGCTTCCAATCACCATTGCAACTTGGGCACTTACGAGCCAATTCAGACGCTTTATCTTTCCCGCCTACTCGGTATAAATAGTAGTAAACCGGTTTTTTAGTTAAAAACTTAATACGTTTAGCGATATCTTTGCCACGACGAGACAAATCGCTTTCTATATTTGATATTTCATCCAGTGCTGGGAACTCACATCGTGTTGCGCCATTAATCTGAATTTGGTCGCATGCTTGCCAATCTTCTTGCCATTTTATAAGGGTTTTATAATCACCGTTTGCAATAGCAGGGATATTAAATAACGGTACAGGCAAAAAGTCATCGCCACAATACAGAGGACTACAGGTATGCACGTATGTTGTATAGAGAATATAAGATGATGGCGCTTGGCAGCTATCCGCGCCATTTGAATGAATGTCTTGGCCAATCACTTTTACTTTAGGCGCTAATAAACCTGCATCATGTAGCTTGTCAATACTGTGTTTTACAAATGGGCTGTGATTCAAAGGATGCATAGCATCATCGGTCGGGCACATTACACGGGTAACAAAATAGCCATCCTTGAGTACTGTTGGGAACTCTTCTCCCATGATTTGGCCGTTAAAACGCAACGCATTCACTAAACGTATAATCGCTTGCTCAGCATTTTCTAAGGTCGTATCTTGGTAACAGTCGAACGTTAAATCAACAACAAACATGTCATTTTCTCAATTAATTTTTGCTAAGTAATGCTAACAATGTATCTAATTTAGCTTCAATGCGATCTAGTTGGTTATGATTTGCAGCGTGTTTGCTTTGTTCAACCGGTTGTTTTGTCAGACTGTTAATTGAATCTGGATTATTCTTGTATTGGCTAACAGCAGCAATTATAACTGGCATTGGAACAGGTTGAGACAGCCTATTTTTAGTCAAAGCAACGGTGGGAGTTTTGCCTTCTTCAAGAAGGGCTTTTATAGCATCTAAAACAACAGCATTCATGTAATTAAAAGACTCTTAGATTTGTATGAGACGCAGTAGTGCGACACGTGTGTATAGTATCAATTTACACACGAGTGCTCAATGTTGACAGTATGACAACACAAGCATCAACATGATGGACTTTTACAGTTTAACTTGCGCTGAATTTGCGTTTTGTTACAGATAGGAATATACCTATAAGTAGCAACATAAAAATAATCAAAATAACAATACCAACTATAGCAAAAGAGTGATCGTGTCATACGGTAAAAAAGTAACTATTACAAAGCAAATTTATTCACTAGCTTTCAATACAATAATACCCGTACAGAACAGCTCACTCATAATTTGAGTTCGCTTTAACTAAATTGGTACAGTAAGGATGACTTATGACAACTATCACGCCAGACGATGTATATAACGTACAGTATATTGCAGCTGAAGATATTAGCATTGCAGCAAGTTTAATTTATCAAGCGTACCATGATGATCCTGTTCTGCAGAAAATGCTCAACTACTCAGGAGATGATTTAGCAGCCTATGAAAAAAAATTACGAGCGTTAATACGTGAAGAACTAAGTACATTTTGGCAGGAAAAACAACCGCTGATTGGTTTGTACAAAAACGATAGGCTCAAAGCTGTAGCGTGTGTATTTGAATCAAACAGCCAACTGCAGGCACAGCGCTATTGGCACTGGCGTTTAAAATTGATGCTAAGCGCGGGTTACTTACAGACAAATCAGTTAATTGAAAAAGAACAAACCATTCGCGATGCACTGAAAGAGCAAGGAAATTATTACTTTTTAGCCTTTATTGCCGTTGACCCTCACTTTCAAGGCGAAGGGCTTGGTCGCTATTTACTACGAGGCCTTGATGATTTAGTAAAAAGTAATGCTCAAGCAACAGGTATGGCTGTATTTGTTACCCAAGAGCAGCATATTGCATTTTTCCAAACTGAAGGGTTTGAAAAGCTAAAAAAACTAACATTTAATAACGTCGAGGGGGAGTTATTGTTTAAGTAACTGTTGCTCTTAGATAAAGCTGAACTGCCAATATTAGAAGTTCGTTATTATACAACCTGAACTCTGGTTAAGAGATTTAACAATATATTGATATTAAATCACAAATATATTTATTAGCCTCCAGCCGGAGACTTTTAGCGATAACAAGGCAAATTTACGCGTCAATAGCTGGTCTATTGTAACTAAATTCCAAGCAGTTAGCGTTGAAGGTAGCCACTGGCGATAGAGTTATTATCCAAAGTTCATGTTAAATATATTCAGTAATTATAAACATTCCATTTGTTACCCTTACCTTAAATGTCCAACTTAATAAGGAGGGTTTATGGCAAGCGGATGGGCACGAGATGGTGCTATTCAAGAACAAATTGACGCAAGCGTTAATGATGCCGTTCAGTATGCTAGGGTTAACCTTGTTTCTGGTACAAGTGCAGAGTTATGTGAAGAGTGTGATGAGGAAATACCACAAGCTAGAAGGCTTGCACTGTCGAGCGTTCGCTATTGTGTGACTTGTCAAAGCAAAATAGAAGGTGAGCAAGCGCTCGGTAAAGCTTTTAATCGGCGTGGTAGTAAAGACAGTCAGTTACGATAAAAAGGTGCATACAGCACCTTTTTTAATATCGTATCAGAGTTGAGCTTAGATAATTAAAAAGGGGTTAGTAAACCTATTAAATAAATTTACTAAAATTTATTCATGTTCTCTTTTTTCTGAATAAGTTCAATTGAGTAGCCATCTGGATCTTTTACAAACGCAATTTCTGTTGTACCACCCTTTACTGGTCCTGGTTCACGGCTAACGTTACCACCAGCGCCCTTAATATCTTCACAGGCTTTATAAATATCATCAAACTCAATGGCGATATGACCATAGGCATTACCTAAATCGTAGCTGTCGGTATCCCAGTTATAGGTTAGTTCAAGTACTGTCGTGTCAGTTTCATCACCGTATCCTACAAAGGCGAGGGTGTAGCGGTACTCTTCGTTATCAGCACGGCGTAACTCTTTCATACCGAGCACTTGAGTATAAAACGCAATTGATTTATCTAGATCAGCAACCCGTAACATGGTGTGTAGTAAACGCATTTAAACCCTCTTAAAATTCTCATAAATTTTGATAACGCAGCTACTTTGTAACGACTACTGCTGCGCTGTTAAAATATCAATAACCCGATTATAAATTATTTCTGTGAGCATCACAGTATCATCGCCATTAGTATTTATAAACTGTACAACGACTGTATCGATATCCTTATAATAACGAGCAATGCTTGAATACCCTAATACCCAACCCGTGTGTTCATACTTATAAAGCGATGTATACAAAGCTTGCTCTTGTTCGTCGAAAAAAGTGCCTTTGTTTAAAGCAATAAGAAAGTCGCCTATATCTTGTGCGGTTGCCACATAGCCTTGATCTAGTGCTTTAAAATCATTCTCATAACCTACGTAGTAACCACTCATCAAATCTACTAAATTTATTTCATGCACTGATGAAAACGTGTTCGTTAGGCCCAGTGGCGTTAAAATTTCATCTTTAATATATTGGTTGTGATCATAACCCAGTACGTTAGACATAATTTTTCGCAGCAACAAATAATTAGTATTAGAATAGCCATAATCAGCATCAGGGCTAAAGTCCGCGGGTTTATCGAGCACTAATGCAAGTGGATCAGGGTAGGTGATTGACCAATCAAAATTATGGGTGTCTGTGTAATTGGGTATGCCACTTCTGTGCTTTACCATCATTCGCAATGTAATTTTATCTGCGTTTTCAATGCGACCAATTAATGATGGAAGATAGTCAGCCAGTGTTTTATCTACATCAATACGTCCAATGGCTGCAAGCTTAGTTAAAGCCGCTGCGTCATAAAGCTTTCGGATACTGCCTATTTTAAATAGTGCAGATGGATAAGCTGGGATGGCAAGTTGCCTATTATGCCAACCTTGGGCATAAAGTTGAGGCTTTTCACCTTGCTTATGAACGTAAACAATGATGCCATCCAAACCTTGCTCTACAGCCTGCGCTGCCTGTTGTTCAATTGAAGTAGGCAATGGGTAGAAGTAATACACAGCAAACTTCCATGGCGCGAAAAAGTAAATACTCATAATAGTAACAACGGCAGCAGCTATACGCATAAGTGTAATTGCTTTTTTACTTTTTAATTTATTCATGGCGATTTTTCACTGAGTTTGGTTAGATTTACATACTCAAAAAAGTGTATGTTGTCTGATTTAAAGCACGTATCTAGGTTGAGTACCCATTCAACTGCAAATATTAACTTTGAATATATGTATGAAGGTACTCGAACATAAAAGAATATTTATAAAATATCAACTCATAGTGAGTACTTTATATATAACGCTTTTAAAGCAACGCTGGTGGGGTTATTTGACGGTTTATATGCTGGTTAATTGTATCCATAATATGTGGAGCATTCTTTACCTGTTTATTTAAATATAAATAGACGGGAAACTCATCAATTTTATAAAATGTCAGCTTTAAATCAGCATGTTTTGCTTGTTCAACGCGAGTCGGTGATTCATAACCCAAAACACAATCAGCTCTTTTGTATTTAAGTGCCTTTACTGCACTATCATGATTTTGCGCGTGAAGCTCTATATTATAGCCGCCTTGCTCATTAATTTGTTTTTGTGTGCCATAGGTATACCCAGACAATAAAATTAACCTGAGTTGCTTTAGATCATTTAATGTTTTTATGTTTAGTGAATCATCTAAACATACAGCTCCTAATACAATCCGGTAGATTGGCAAGTTACTTTTCAAAAAATTATTAGGCGTAGAAATAAAGCTTTCGATTACTGTAGAAAAATCGACTCTACCTTGTGTGATGTATAACTTAGCTCTTTTATTGGGCAGTTCTACGGCGGAATATGTTAACTTTGCATCATTAAATATGTACTTAACTTGTTGCGCAATAACCCCTGCTACATTTTCGTTTTCACTGTAATGGTAGGGTGCAAAATTTACATATCCCCACGTTAAAGAGCGTGAATCATTAGTTGCAAAAGCCGCCGGATTAAAGAAGAGCAACATTGCAATCAAGTATAAGCGATTCATGATAATTATGAGCACCTTTAAGAGTAACGGAACCGTTGTTCAATAATTACATAAATTCCCAATAACGCAAACATGATGAATAATATAATTAACGGTTAACTTAGTTTGACATTGCCAAAGCTAAAACTCTGTTTTAATTACTGCTTAGTGCAAAATCAGGTGAAACCTTAGGGTAACAAGGTTACTCCTAAAGTGAATTTTTAGCACTCACGCTTAAAAAAAGCGCGAGAACAATAAGCGTAGTGACAAACTATTGTCAGTATCAACCAGTGGGCTGTCAGTTATATTTGAATCGCTTAATGTATAATCAACACTTAAACGAGTGAATCCGTCAAAGAATATTGGTGTCGCAACTGAAAAACCGATCGTCGTGTTTAAAGCGCTGTCAGCTTTATAAGCCGGTCTTAACGTTGTTGCCTCATAATCTCTCACGCCATAGTAATAATTCACATGATTAGCATCAAGATAACTAACTGAAATTGTAGGCTCATAAAAAATAGGACCGCTCTTAAATGCACGCCCAAGTGATGCTTTTAGCTCGTAGCCATTGGATTTATTAAGTACGTCAAACATAGACGATAAACCTACATTCCAATCATTACGCTCATACTTAACTCCCAAACCAGCATCAAATGAAAAGTCTCTTTCATCCATTCCAATAAAAACATCGCTGTCTGAGCTATCAAAACCTTGAAATCGAGGTGACGCCTGAGCTGATAACTTAATCCCATCTTGGTTCAATACATCATAGCTAACAAAAGGGCCCAATACAGAGAGCCTATCACCTCTATACCCTAATATTGGTAAAGGAATAACCCGTCGATCATATCCTTTATAAAGTTCTTGCTTAACACCTAAGCCAAACCCATATAAAAAACCTTTTGGTTCTAGACGTTGTCGTACTTCTCCTCGATCATCAGCGAGAACGGGTGTAGTAAGGCACAGGGCTAGAGTCCCAAAAGTAAATAAACTAATATTTTTGTACATTGTAAATTTCATAAATAATTTTTATTGTTATACCTTACGTACCAAACGATTTTTTAGCTTACTTTTTACTCTAAAAATTAAACTGCTATAGACGCAGCAGCAATGAAACAGACATTGCTGCTGGAATAATTGAGGTGATTTATTTGTTTGCCTTGGCCTTTAAAACATAAATCTCGCCGTCGAAACTGCCTTGAATCGTCAACCCTTGCCCAGCTAACTCTTTTAGATATTCTATATGCTCCTCAGTGATATGCTGACCAGGAACTAAAAGCGGAATACCTGGCGGGTAGGGGGTGACTAACCCTGCACAAATGCGATTGTTGCTTTTGCTAATGGGTACTGACTCACGCTCGCCATAAAAAGCGTCACTTGGAATACACGCCAGATCTATTGCGGGTAAACTCTCTGGTAAGCGAGAGCGTCTGGTCGATGTTGCCAACTTCACTTTACCACTGTCGAGCTTTTTCAATGCATTATATAAACGAATAATCTTCGAACGTGTGCCGCCTAGTGTCAGCAATACCAAAATAGTACTGTGCGTGTACTTTTCTATTTCGAGGCCTATTTCATCCAGCAAAAATTTATGAATATCTTTTAATGAATAAGGCAACTGACTAATATCGATGAGAATTTTCAACGGATCATGACCCATGTTGTCACCACTAAAGTGTGGGAATATGTTCATAAAGTCTTGCTTACCTAACACTTTAATATGCTTGAGTGACGCCATCTGTTGTTTAAATTCTTCTACGTGGTTTAACAAAGCATTAAGTAACTTATAGCCTTCCATCTCCAACTGTTTTTGGCATACATCAAGCGATGCGATTAACTGATACTTAGGCGATGTGCTGGCGTAAATACTGTAAATCTCTCTAAAGAAATCAGCATCAAAATCGGGATCGTTTACATGAATATAAGACGCCTGAGAAAACGCCGACACTACTTTATGAGCAGAGTGAGTGACATAATCTGCACCGGCATGAATAGCGGAGTAATAGCGCAAACTAGGGTGGAATAATGAATAGGCAAACCACGCTTCGTCGATAAACACTTTAATGCCATGCTGGTGGGCAAACTCCACGACTTGTTTTAGATCACTCAATAAACCATCGTATGTGCAGCCCGTGAGTACCAATAGTTTTGCGTCGGTATTTTGTTCAATCGCTTGTTTAATATCGGCCAATGACGGTGGTGCAAAAATGCCATATTTAGGGTTTAACACACTCGATAAATAAATAGGGAAGCTGGCTGACTGCAAAATGCCATAATGCACAGATTTATGACAGTTGCGGTCGATGATCACTTTGTCACCCTTGCGTAGTAATGTCTGCAAGATGATTTTATTTGAAGTTGATGACCCATTGGTAACAAAGTAAGTATGCTTTACTTCAAATGTAGCCGCAGCGGACTCTTGGGCACGGCCAATTGTGTTGGTGCTGTCGGATAATGAACCTAATGAGTCAACGGATACAGACAGGTCTCCAACGAAAACATTGCGACCATAAAATTGGTAAAAATCTTTGATGTAAGGTGAATTTCTAAAGCTAGAACCACCACTGTGACCCGGTGTATGCCACGAGTCGTTTGATTCACCCACATAACGACGATACGCTGTCCAAAATGGCGTTTCCGACCGGTCATCAAAGTCGTTGATCATATACCCCAAAATAGCTTCTGGGTCTGAGATTACTTCATCTTTAAAAAAGAAAGACTCGATTTCTTCTGATTCGTTTACAATTTCCAGCCCATTAGTATCGTCGCCGATAACGTATACTGGCAATTCTAAGCGAATAGCCTTCAATTGTTCAATAAATCGACTGTAAGTGCGTTCACCGACCTTGTTGTGTACATCCCAACTAAGTACGACAGCCTGAATATCACCATCTTCTTCAACACAACCTAACGCGTGTTTTAGTTCAAGGCTTTCAATGATATCGATTTGAATATCATCTCGCTCAAAATTAGCAATTGTTTTGGAAAGATTCGCAGAAAGCTCTTTTAAAGTGGTTTGCTCTTGCTCTATCAGCAATATTCGAAGTAAAGGTAACATGGGGTGTCGCAATTAAATTTTATAATACTCAGTAGCATAACCAAAGCATTGACACTTGTGAAATTAATAGCTTGAAAATGTTCTAATAATTGCTTTTAAAAAACCTATCCGTATAAATAGCATGTATTTAAATTGATTTTCCAGAGATTGAAAGATGAATTTACTCTGTTCTATCCTTGAACTCATACAAGTCTTCATTAAAACAGCTGCCACATATAAGTATATGGGCGTTATAAACTTAGCGCTTGTTTACTTTTAACCTGTGGTGCGCATCAACGTTAAACTCTTTAGAAAAACTTTTTTAGCTTTTTAGCACACCCACATTTTTACCAAAGCAAACTTGGTAAGGTTTGATACACGGTTAATAAGGTCGTCCTAGTTAATGGTCGATTAGACATAAGATTTTAAAACTAGAAAGTGAAGTATACCTCAAGTTTGCATATTTGAGGCGCATGGAACTGTGTGAATTTAAATAATGTTACAAATAGTTCCTTGCATGACATGTAATACCTACCTATATTAGCAATAGCTTTCGCAAGTGCTTGCGGATATTTATGATTTGAATAAGAGAATTAAATTCATGACTAAAGAATCACATTTTAGTAATCAAATAAGATCGAATTATGCTTTTATGGCAAAGTCTGTTTTTGATTTACATTGCCTTATACAAAGCCAGTCTGAAGAGTTATATACTGAAAAAGAAATGGGTTTTCCCGTTTTTGCTTCATCTACATTGTTGTTTTTATCTAATGTAGAGAGCGCATCTATTATGCAAATCTCCCAAGGACTAAATTTATCTCATCAGTTGGTTTCTCAGCGGTTAAAAATAATGCTCAAGCTAGAATTAGTTGAAGGCATCAAAGATGGTAATGACAAGCGAAGAACCTTGTATCACTTGACGCCTAAAGGGCAAGAAAAATCTGAGATACTAAATTTGTATTGTTTGGACGCTGAGCAAGCATTTAAAGACTTATCTAACGAAGTAGGAGTAGATATTCAAAGTGTGCTTAATTCAGCAATAACAGCACTTCAAAACCAATCTTTTGGCAAGCGTTTTCCTGAACATTTACAATCATATAAGCAACGAGTTGCTTTAAAAAAAGATGAGAACGCCTAATATGAACGCGACTAAAAACACCTATATTACACTCGCCACATTTTTGGCCTTCGTTATTGCTTTTTACTTCCTAGGATTTTGGCTGATATTTAGAATGGGGCAAGCAACGCCCCTTATGTTGTCAGTAGGAGCTGCTACGATTTTAACTTGTTTAGTGAGAAAGAAGAGCTTATCTGAGCTGGGTTGGAAATGGGGGAGTTGGAAAGTTCAATGGAAAAGCTATCTAATACCCTTTGCTATTGCGTCAGTGGCTTATTTACTTATTTGGTCTTTGGGGGGCGGTGAATTATACAACAGTGAATTCTTAGCGGACAAAAAGCAAAGCTATAACTTAAGCGAATGGAATGATTTAAGTATATTTCTTTTTCATTTGATTTTAGTCGCATGTATCAGCTTCATAATGTCAATTCCGTCTATTTTAGGTGAAGAAATTGGATGGAGAGGGCTATTAGTTCCTGAGCTTTCTAAAATCACATCATTTACAGGGGTCGCGTTAGTAAGTGGCATACTTTGGTCTGCGTTTCATTGGCCGTTGATTTTTTTAGGGTTGTATGGAAATAGCGATACATCGATTTACTATCAACTATTTTTCTTTACGTTATTCATTATTTCTAGCGGAACTATCATGGCTTATATCCGGTTAAAAACAGACAGTGTCTGGACTGCTGTTATGTATCATGGTGCTTCTAATATATTTATTCAGAAAGTTTTTACGCCGATTACCATTACAAACGAGAACTCAAGTTATTACATTGATGAATTTGGAGCTGTATTAGCGTTGGTTGCCTCCGTTGTTGCGTTTGTCTATTGGAGGAAAGGCGTAAAGGAGTTTTCTTTATTAGCTCAAAAAACATAATACTCTGTAGAGGGATATACTAATTAAAGCATCAATTGAATAAACATAAAACATTATTCAGTTTTGCCTTTAAACTCACATCACTATTTAACAATACATGAGCCGCTTCTAAGTTTGCGAGCAGTCCTTACAAAGCGGCCATGTATGATTTAAGGGTATTGTACGTCTACTTTAAACTTTGCTGGCACAACGTTAAGAGGCTTTTTTCAACCTGTTAAACCCTTTTACCCATTGTAATAGCCCGATTGCTCACACGGAGTATACGTGTATCTTAAGCGATTGTCGGGCAGCCAAAAGATAACAACAGTAGATTGTGGAATGCTCGTGTTTGGCGGTTTGAAACGAATTCCAGTTACTCAAATTCACCCAGTCGAATGATTTTAGCAACAGGGCTTGAGCAATCATTAGCATAGCTTGGCATCAATCGATTGGATAAACAATAAAGTGGTCTGTAATCACCCGTGATGGTAAATTTCTGCTCTGCATAATTTCATTTAGCAGGCTAAGATCTTTAACGGACATAGGTAGCGCTGCTTCTTCTGGCTGATAGGTCGTTCCCATTTTATAATCTTGTCCTGGGGTATTCTTCATTTCAATATGCGTACCCATTAATGCCGATATGACATTATTTTGCGAAAAATCAGTTAGCCGAGCTATGCTATTACGAAATGCTTCCCAGTCTTTCACATACAAGCGACCCGGATAAAGACTATCGCCTGTAAGTAGCCACTTGGTTTCACTGTCATATACGGCTATTGCATCTGACTTGTGTCCTGGTAGTGCAATAATAGTGAGGTGACGATTCCCTAATTCAACATTAGCATGAACGTTCGGCCACTTGTTGCCGTGCAATCTGAATGCTTGCTTGACCGACTCCAAGTTCGGCTTGATCAGGGATACATTAGGTTGATTTAGAAACTGACTATCACCTGCAATGTGATCTCCGTGCCCATGTGAATGAGCAACTAACCAAGATAAATTGTCGTAACTCGGCCTTCTTTGTTCAGCTAACTTGTTGACGATGGATTCAATGGTTCGAAACAATGGAAATGTAACTGGATCTGATGTCGCTCCAGTATCGAGTACAAAAACCTTGTTCTTACCGAATAATAGGTAAATAAAGGGGGCTTCGTAGTGGCTACATTTGCTTTGCCTGAGTATATAGGTTGTATCTGAAAACTGATAAACTTCTATAGACGGATCACTATTACCCTCACACATTGGTGAACCGTGAATCCATGTGTGTTTTGCAAGTTTAGCCATTCGGTTATCAAAATCGTTTTCTCTTGCTAATGAATTGTCCGAAGAAAATAAAGCAATTGAAAGCAGTACAAGTATTAACTTCATTTGGCAAAATCCCTTATTTCAAAGTACAACACTTCCATCGACTGACATTGCTTTATTTTAGAATACAACGTGCCAATGTCAGGCACTGATTCGGACTGATTCACTAAGCTATTAGCAAGGCATTGATGACCAAACACGATTGCGTCAAACGATGGCGCAGCTTGAATAGGATGGATAAGCAGTTGCTTGTTATCTGGTCCTGTATCCAAAATATGCCACTCTATTTGATTTGGTTTTTCTGCGGTACGCAAAGTTGTTAGTGGCCGTTTATATATTTGACGGACAAATGTGAAGTTTTTGTCCTTCAGCCATTTCTTACCACCTCGCTCAAAGTGGCCAAGGTAAAACTGAGTGTCTATCTCAAAAGATTGACCGTCGATAAGTGTGTTTAAGTCAAACGTTGCTGGCAGCAGCGTTATCATGTTTTCCACATAGTGCGCGTGTGTCGTTTTATTTGTTTGCGTTAAGTGTTCGAGCAATTGCTGGCGATGTGTACTTTCCACTTCATAAACAAGTTGGTAATCGTGAGGCGCTTGATATAAAGGTAAGTGACTGGCAAAGAGACGCTTGCCGTTAGTAAACAACACCATGCCATGAGAACCTACTCGTGTATGTTTTTCATGTAGGTCATGTTTATTAAGGGAAGTTTGTGCATCTAAAGTCATGCTTGTTAATATTAACAATGTGAAAAGGGTGTGCGTTATGTTTTTCATGGCTGGTACACTTAATACGTTATTATACAACACGAACTATTGCCTTTCCGGTGTTTTGCCCTTCAAATAATCCAGCCAATGTATCTGGCAGATATACAAAACCGCAGACCTCTGTGGACTTGAACTCTATTTCACCCGTTTTGATCCAAGGGGCAACATGCTCGATCATTTCTGCCATACGGTGAGTAAAATCACGTGCCAATATTCCTTGCACAGAAGCTCGTTTATACAAAAGCTGATGTAAAAAGCGAGGGCCCACTTCAGGGATATCCAGACCGACGTTGTATTGTGAAATTTGGCCGCAAACAACAACACGGGCCCTCAGATTCAGACTGGTCAACGCTGCATCTGTTATCATGCCCCCAACATTATCAAAGTACACGTCAACACCACCCAGCTCCAAAAGTTTAGTTTGCAATTGCTGCGCCGAAGAATACGACTTGTAGTTCAGTGCTTCATCGACCCCCATTGTTTTTAACCATTCACATTTTTCTTCAGAACCCGCAATACCGATCACACGGCATCCAGCTTTAATAGCAAACTGAGTTACGAGCGAGCCAACGGCGCCTGCAGCACCAGATACGAGTACAGTTTCACCGGGTTTGGGTTTGCCAGCTTCCATTAGTCCAAACCACGCAGTTCTGCCTGGCATACCTAAGATCCCCAATGCAGTTTTTACATCGGCTTGTTCAGGATCGATAGTCTGTATTTCATTGCCGTGCACAACAGCATGAGTTTGCCAGCCAATATATCCGCTCACCCAGTCTCCGGGTTGGAAGTTGTCATTGTTTGATTCAAGTACTTTAGCTACAACCGCAGCACCCTGCACAGTATTTAAAGGGTGAGGTGGTTCCCATGAGTGTGTTGCTGCTTGCTGGATCCGCATGTAAGGGTCAACAGAAATGTATTCAGACTTTACCAGCACCTCATTTTTGGACAATTGGGGACTAAAATCAGACTCTCTGAGTTCATAGTGCTCTGTGCCTACAAATTCATTAGGTCGTTTTACGTAAAACCATTGCTTCAACTGATAACTGCTCATTTCTATCGCACCTCTTGTATATAATGAGCGAAATTGTTGCATGTAATTTATGTCTCGGTAAGCTATAATTATTCTGCTAATGATTCCAATTTGGAAATGATGGATTAAATGGATACCGAAGATTTAAACAAATTTCTAATTGTTGCTGAGACATCAAATTTACAAACAGCATCTGAACAGCTCAACATTACAGCAGGAGCGCTTTCAAAAACAATTAAGCGCATTGAAACCAAGCTCAACATACGACTTTTTGACAGGGTTGGCCGAAACATTCGGCTCAATCAACACGGTGAGAAATTTCGTCACTATGCATCACATTTGGTGCATGAAGCAGAGCAAGCAATTAGTGAGTTTAGTGGCGATAGAAATAAAACATTGGTGAAGATGGTCGGGCCTTCATTGTTACTTCAGCACTATATTCCCAAACTTACCTTAGGGTTAAACAAAGAACATTATGATTACAGTTTAGAGTCGGTTTGGGAAGGCCGTGCCATTGCGCAGGTAAATACGGGGCAGGCACATTTAGCTTTGGTAACTCGGTTTGCACTAGAAGAAAGTTCCTACAGAGAGGACCTTGCGAGCATACACCTTGGTACTTCTGAGTTTAAAGTCGTAGCAGCAGTTCAGCACCCTTTGCTCAAACGCTTTCCAGATGGAGAGGTCACTGTTGATCAGTTGCGTGAATTCGGTTTTGCTTGTCCGAGTGTATCGCCCTTTTGTGGTATCAAAAGAGGCATTGGTTCTGACGGCTGGCGCGACGATAAAGTGCCTCGTACTATCACCTATCGGTGTTCCGAGTTTAGTGTGCTGATGTCCTTGGTTAACAATGGGATTGCACTTGCGTATGTGCCAGACTTTGTTGCCCGTAATGCAGGGTTAGTGATTATCGATGTGGTGGGATGTGAGCACAGTTGCCAAGAGCATATAGAACTTATCTATAAACCGAGCCTAGCGGCTGGTTGGTTACACCGATTTACGGGTTCTATCGCGATTGAAGAGCAATAAGTAGGGTTATCCGGTCTTATACTCATAAAAGTATTCAAAATACAGTTGCCGCACTTAGGTTTACGGGGGGACACTTATAGCGACCGTGCAGAATAAACCAATGGTGCATATCTACTTTAAACTCTTTAAATATCACTTTTCGAACTTTTTTCTACTCCAATATTGTTCTTACCTATGGTAAATCGAGAGCGGTTTGATACGCGGTAAAGTATGGTGATGTTTAAGCGAGATATAAACGTTGAAGAGCGTTTTATTTTAGCTTTCTGATACTATGCGAACGCTATTTCAATTTTGCTAATCCTAGCAAAAATGACTTATTTGTTTTCTAACTGCTGCTTACGATACTGGCCAGGTGTAAAACCAGTAAACTCCTTAAATGCTCGTGTAAATGGAGCGGCGGAAGCAAAACCACTTTCAATTCCAACAACAAGTACAGGCCAGTCACTTTTATCCGGTGCAATCAAAATGGTTTTAGCATATTCAATACGCATTTGATTTACGTAATGGTTAAAGTTTTTAGCATTAAAATGGTTGAGCATTACAGAACGGATACGATATTCGGGTACGTTCAATTCACGAGCGATGTCAGCAACTCGTAAACTCGATTCCAAATAACGTTTTTCATCAACCAGAATCGCCTGGATTTGTTTGGCTAGTGCGGGCTCCTCCTGAGCAGAGGGCGCTGTGTTCTGTTCTTTTTGATCAAGTTGCTGTTGGCGGAAGAGTATTAATCCATGAGTGCTGATCAGTATGACTAAAAACGCGAAAGTCGAGAGCCAGTCTCGTCCAGTGCCAGCCAATAAATCATTTGGAAGAGTTGCACCTATTAACATGACACTAACAACGCAAAAAATGAATGACGATAGGTAAATAGTTGCCATTTTGCGCTGTAATGCAGTTGAACTATTTAACACCCGATATCCTTCCCAGAAAATAAGAATGAGCATACCCGGGTACAAAATCGAAATTATTTCAGTTAAAACGTTTGTTAATAAGGAAAGCCAAACTGAATGGGCTAGCCACAACTTTTTAGAAAGAAGTAAAAGGTGTTGCAATATTAGACATGCTGAAAGTAACCCAACAAAAATTAGATGGTGACGATTAATAGAGTTATTTTTTCGGAAAAAAGCGCGAGCAAATAGCCAATATGCACTAGAGACGCCAACTCCCAGCATACCGATTAAATGGTGATAAGGTTCCCAAAAGACATTGGTTAACTTGTGTGCGACATACATAGAAGTTGATGCACAGAAAATCGCAAAAACAAAGTGTAAGAGATGCCTTTCTTTTAGGCGAAAATGAAAGATGGCTAATATAAGACTTAGCAAAATTATAATTAATTGGGCTAGATTTAACAGTTCCAACTTTTACTCCCTTTGTTTCTTACGTTATTTTACAGTAACTCAGTTCTTTTTCTATAATCTTCTTGTTTTTGTTCATTTTCGTATATCGATTTTCAAATTTGATGCTCCTCAGGCCTTACGACATGCGAGTATTGATGCGAAATTTGAACAATAAGGTTATTGCTATGAACAGTAAATTGATCACAAATAACGACAGTGTTATTGCAAGTAGAAGTATTAAAAACGAAGACAATTTAACGCAAAATAACGCGCCATTAGTACCACTATGGCAAACTTGGGGACTTCGAGTATTTTTTGCGGGATTAGTGTTTGTCATTGGTAAATGGCAGTTGATGTCTATTTTACAGGGACCTTTTGAGTGGACATCATGGCGAGGTGTGGGGCATTCGCTTTTATTTACACTTGCTTTATTGGCTATCGGCGGCATGTTTCGCCCAATAGTATTTCTACCTATTATGCTATTTGAAATCGTTTGGAAAGTAGTTTGGTTGGCTGCTGTCGCACTGCCACTATGGATGGCAGGTGAGCCAATTCCGGGCGTTGTAAGTGTAAAAGGATCGCTAATTGGGGTTGGTTTAATCATTATTTGTGTCCCTTGGAAATACGTTTGGTGGAGATATTTTTCACAACCTATTGAGCCATGGAGACGCAAAAAAAAGGTGAGTAATAAAAGTAGCAACTAAACAGTGATTAAGGCAGGGGAGGAGATCTATACCCAAGCCACCTCAAGATGCGAGTTTCAGTTGGAGTTAAAAGCGATTTAGGCAAGGCATTGATTGCAAGTAATGGTGGTTCTATTGTTAAAATCAATAACGCAGTATAAATCGCTTTTAAACCAACCCTCTGGGCGCTTCACAGGAACTTACTTTCATCGTTGTAACTTATTAAAAGGGACTGCCATTCTTGCAAAGTAACGCCTTGATATTAAGCCCCTGTGAAACGCTGAATTCTGCATCTTGAGGTGGTTTGGGTATAATTGTGCTTAAATGGATTACATACTGTGCTCGAACCTACTTATAATTAAGCTCGCTCATCGCTTAAAACAGCATCACGAAAATACAATGCCTTAAATCCGTTTATTGGTTGTTTTAACAACCCTAAGTGGAATTAAGGCTGATCTGTTTTATCCTTGAATTTACACGAATCTTCAACAATACAGTTACCACATTCAGGTTTACGGGTCGAACACATGTAGCGGCCGTGCAAAATCATCTATTCATGTACGCCTACCTTAAATTCAGCGGGCAGGCCTTTTAGTAACTTTTCTTAAAATTTTAAAGCGTTTTGCCCATAGCTAATTTAGTGCGGTTGGAAACGCGGTAAATATCTCTGTCTAAGATGGTGGGTCAGTTAGATGGTAAAGAAAGTAGATAAGCACTCTATGTTTAATAAAATCATACCGACTTGTTTAGCGGCAAGTCAACGTAATTAGACTCAAGGGAATTTATTTAAAAATAATAAAAGTGTCGTTTAAGCTCACTGTTTCTCTAGTTGGCAGGAAACTGGCGGCTATCTGGCGTGTTGAATATCAATCGAGTTAGTCATACTATCTGCAACTGAAAGACAGGAGTTATAAACAAAGATGAAAGTATGTAAAAATAAAATTGTCACGCTTAGAAAAGAGCATGGATGGTCTCAAAGTACACTTGCAGAAATATCTGGCTTGGGTGAAAGAACCATACAACGAATCGAAAAAGAAGGGGTTTGTTCACTTGAATCTGCTATGGCATTAGCATCTGTATTCGAATTAAGCCCTAAAGAACTACACGTTGACGTTGAGGTAAACCAAATTGATGATGAGGTTATTCATGCTAGAGAAGTAAATTGGGGCGGAGTGATTGGCATGATTGTTTTGTTTCTGTCTGCTTTTTTTATCATTGATTTAACGAGTAAATACCCAAACTGGGAAATGGTAAGCGCTTGCTTAATATTAGGTCTTTCCTTTACTCTGTCTTGTGTCGCACATGGCATTAGAGAAACCTTATCAAGTTTAGCTGCGACGGCGTGGATTATTCGTTTACCAACGGTCGTACAGGGGGTCAGTAAGAAGATTGCGATAATAAAATCGTTGCGTGATTATGCATACATTGTTGGCATAGTTAGCTCGCTAGTATGTGGATTAACAATAGTTAACCACTCTCAAATTGACCTATTGCACCTTACAAATTACTTCACCTATGCTATTCGACCACTTGTATACGGGATATTGATATCTGAGCTTTGGTTTAGGCCCTTAAAGCACAGACTAGAGCATATACTTAAAGTAAATGCTGTACCTCATAAGGGGGAGAGCAAGTCATGAAAAGAATTTACGTTTTTTGGTTGGTCTTGTTAACTATCACACCTATCACAATAGAGGCAAACACGTTAGAGTCTGAGTTGAATGATAAAGTAGTAAATATTATTGAACAATTTCAAACCCAACATGGGTTTAATGGTTCGATTGCCATAAAACTAAAAGCAAATCCCATTTTTACTTACTCTGTGGGCTACCAAAAGCAAAACACTAAGTTAAACGCAGAGCACTTATTTAGCAGTGGTTCAGTTGGCAAAGAGTTTACAACAGTTGCGCTTTTGAAGTTAATAGATGAAAGCCGTTTGACACTCGATGATCTCATTGGCAAGTATATTCCGACACTTCCACCTTGGGGGCAACAAATCAAAGTTAAGCATTTACTTTCCCATACATCAGGTCTGCCTAAAATTAGCTGGAAAAATAACATCACAACCCAAGATGTCATGGACCAAGTAATGGCTTTGCAAGTTTTAGAATTCCCACCCGGTACTGATTATTTGTATGGCAACATTAATGTGATGTTGCGAGCTAAAATTGTTGAAAACATAACAGGGCAGGAATTCGATAAATATTTAAAAGATCATTTCTTAGACCCGTTAGGAATGACGAATACAATTCAATCAGTAACAATTAATCAATCAAAGCAACAGGTTGCTGGTGATTATCCTACGGCCATAAACGGTGTAACAATCTATACTACCGCATCTGATTTATTACTTTGGGAAATGGCACTGCTAGACGGAAAAGCTCTAAATGGGAAGTCGGTTTTGAGGTATATATCCAAACACAAACTGTCGGGAAAACCGAACCACATTGAATATGACTTTGGCCAGTTTTATATGGGAAATGAAAAAATTTCTGCGATTAAACATGATGGCAGTAATCCTTCCCACCATGTGCTGAAGTATACAAATTTGACCTCTCAACTCTCCTTAGTCGTTATGTCCAGTGATGGAAACAAAAACTTACTGTATTTAATAAAAGACGATATAGAGGCACTGTTCCAATCGATTAATTAAGTTTTTAGGTCACTTAACCTGCTTTTGAGCACTTAAACGTTAGCAAGCATTATTAACCTAATTCGGTTTTGATAGCTCTAAATATATAACGTTTATTTCAGATAATAGTGAAATACCTTGCTCAGTATAAACGAGATTTAGCTGGTTTGGGTTAGATAGACTGAGTAAATTAGAGTTCCAACTTTACTCAGTCTAATCTTTAAACTCACAAGTCTTCGATAATACAGAGGCCGTGTACTATCAACCAGTGGTGCACATCAACTTTAAACTTTTTAGGTACTCATTTTTCGAGTTTTTTTCTGCTTCAACAACGTTCTTCCCTATAGCAAACTTTGTACGGTTTAATAAACAAACGATATGAGTGTCGACATCTGTTGTAGGCCAACCATAAGATAATTAAGGTAGATGAAGTGCTTGGTTTATTTCCTGTATGGTTTTCGACTTAACGTGCTTTTGGTGATAACAAGGGACTTTAATAGTGGAGAACGAGTTAATTATAAAAATTTTTATTCACTGTGACACAATCGTGTTTTATCACCGACTAATTAAATATCTAACCAATTGGTAATATGCAAATACAGATGCGAAAACAATTCGAACAAATGATTATCAACAACCAAGGTCGCATACGTTACATTGCTTCCCGATATAGTCATGACGGCGAATTTGACGACATGTATCAGGAAATATTACTGCAGCTTTGGAGAAGTTTCGAGTCGTTTAGCGGCGAGTCGAAACAAGAAACGTGGGTTTTTAAAGTTGCATTGAATACGGCTTGCACATTTGTAAGGGCAGCAGTGAAGCAAAAAGAGATTAAACAGTCTCCATTACACCAATCAATGCAAGCGCTTCAGCCTACGCAGGACAGCTGCCAAGCAGACATCCTTAATCGATTTATGGATGGGCTGAGTGACATAGATGCGAGCTTGCTGATGATGTACTTAGATGGGCTATCTTCGGACGACAGCGCTAAAGTGCTTGGTATTAGTTCCAATGCCGTTAGGTCGCGTATTAAGCGCATTAAAAATGAATTTGAAACCAATTACATAGGAGATTGATATGAAGCTAGATGATTTAAAGCAAGACTGGCAACAAGCCATTGAAACCGAATCAACTCCTGATAATTTAACTGAGGTGATAGACATGATTGAGCAACAAACCACTAAGATTGATAAGGAGATTAAACGTCGCGATTTCCTCGAAATTGGAATTGCAGTATTTCTTATCCCGGTTTGGTTATGGGGTCTATTAAATTCGGCAAGCACGATGCAAAGTATTGGATTAATCATCGCGATTGTCGCTTGCATATACATACCATATCGACTGATATCTGCAAAAAAAGTAAACGCTAAGAAAAGTGACAGCGTTAAGGATTTTTTAGTCCAAGAAAAACAAAAAATTCAGCAACAAAAACAGATGTTGGAGTCGGTTGTATGGTGGTACATAGCACCGCTGACGGTTGCAATTTTACTCATCACGTTAGGTGCAAAAGTGAACGAACAAGGTATTCCTCAGATAGCGTTGGGCATGGTTTGGTATTACGCTTGTGTTGGTTTGCTGGTTGTGGGTGTGTACTTCTTAAATAAACGTGCTGCCAAAAATAAGTTTGCCCCATTGTTAAAGAACATCGAGCAACGATTGGCAGAAATGAGCTAACTAACCAAAGTCAGCTCATTCTTTTCTAACTCTCTAATTCATAAAGCTTTAATGGCACTTTGAGCGACTTGTTGAGCAAGTCGCTTCGGGCAAATGCGGCCAAAATTGACTAAGGAATTTCGACCATGAACAACAAAGAAACAAACAGCAAACAACAAAGTAATAAGAAAGCTTCGTCTTCGACGATTATTGTCGTTTTGATCACATTAATAATTGCGATAGCCTCTGGTAGCTCATCGGCTGCAAATGCCGAACTAGAAAAGGTGCTTAAACACAAAGTAGAAACTGAAAAACTAAGTGTTGGGATCGCCGTTGCCATCATCGAAAACGGTCAAGTGAGCTTTATTAACGTTGGTGTTGCAAACAAGGAAACGGCTCAAGAAATCGACCAGAACACCTTGTTTGAAATTGGCTCTGTTAGCAAAGTAATGACATCTACGGCACTTGCGACCTTTGTCGACGAAGGGACGTTAAAACTATCCGATCCCGTTCAAAACTATTTGCCTAAGTCAGTCAAGTTACCAATGAAAAATGACAAAGCCATCACGTTTGAGTCTTTGGCAAGTCACCGTTCGGGTTTACCTAGACTTCCAAGCAATATGCAGTTTAGTAACCCGTTAAACCCTTATGTAGATTACACGACAGAAATGATGTACGAGTTTCTTAATCAATACACCTTGCCTCGTGAGGTAGGTGAGTCACCAGAATACTCAAACCTTGCAGTTGGTTTATTAGGACACACGCTTGCTAAAATTGATGATATGAATTACGAGCAAATGTTGATGCAACGTGTTCTAAAGCCATTAAAAATGAAGGATACCTTTGTTGACGTGCCTAAATCTGCGTTGACAAGAAGAAGCAAAGGGCACAACGGAAATCTTGAGACTACCGACTATTGGCAACTACCAGCAATGGCTGGCGCAGGTGCTGTTGTTTCAGATGCTACTGACATGGCACTTTATTTAAAAGCCAATATGCAACAAAACGAGTTAGCGTCGGCAATCAAATTGACCCACCAGCCTACGGCCGAATTTGGAAACTCACTTACTAAAGTGGGACTAGGGTGGATCATCCAAGGCACAGCGGACGGTGATGTTTATATGCACAATGGTCAAACTGGCGGATTCGCTTCGTTTATTGGCTTTAATCCTACTTCGCATAAAGGTATCGTCATTTTATCGAACACTTCTATATTAATGGATGAGGTAGGGTACAGTTATTTGACGAATTCTTTGGCATCTTTAAAGCTAACGACGCCTGTAAAAGTGGCTGAAGCAGAGTTAGCAAAACTGATTGGGAGGTATGAACTGGTACCTGGCTTTATATTGTCGATAACTCACGATGAGGATAAGTTATTTGTTCAAGGTACAGGACAACCAAGACTGCCTCTAACTGCCAACTCAATCAATGAGTTTGTAAATAATGCAGTAAAAGCGAGGATACAATTTGAGCTTGATGCTAATGGCATAGCAACGTCACTTACTATGTATCAAGGTGGTCAAACACTTCCTGGCAAAAAACTAAAATAGAAAGATAGTTAATTGCAGCTCAGAGCTTTTCATTTTGCGCCTTTTTACAAGGCGTCTCTTTCTTACTTGGTTTTATCCTTAAACTCACACAAATCCACAATAATACAAGCGCCACATTTAGGCTTGTGAGCAACACAAGTGAAGCGACCGTGCAAAATGAGGCAGTGAAGCACATCGACTTTCAATTCTTTCTGTACAACTTTTAGATGTTTCTGTTCAGCCTCTACTACGTTTTACCCATCGCAAATTTAGTGCGATTGGATACGCGGTCGATATGGGTGTCGACAGCTATTGTCGGCCAGCCAAAAGATAATGAAAGTAGATAAAATAAGAAAATTAGACTTCACTGATTGAGCTCCTTCATAAAGGAATGTGCTCTGTAGCGTTTAATTAATCTATTATGTTGGAGAGGGAGTATTTGTATTTTTCTTTAAATTTAGGAAGTAAATTCGTTAATTGATTACTTATGTCACTTTCTAAATGGCCAATACTTTTGTGGATTGTATGGTGGATAGTTACCTTACCAAGTTGAACTAAATTAAATTTTTCTTTAAATAGGGGGAGTGTATCTTCATGCTCTAAATAAATTAAATATTCAATTCTGTCTATTTTTAACATTTGTAGCAATGTGGCTGCATTTTCTATCGTAGCGAAATTGAACTTTAGATCTAAGCTTTCAGTCAGATGCTTTGTGCCTTTCGCTGCAAATACGTGATTCTGTTCACTCATTGCCGTGTCGATATCACAAGTTACTTTTTTATTGCAAAGTAAATATAAAATAGCATTACCTAATGGAGGAGTTAATTTTATTAAACTTTCTCTAGTATCTATAGCGTATGATAACCGTGCAACATCAGCTTGAAACATTCCTTTTTCTAATTCCTTCAAACCGCGCCCCGATGGCATAGACACAATCTCTATATCAAAGCCAAGGCTGTTATAAACTTGACTAATTAAAGGCCAATAAAAGTAAGCTTTGGGGTGATTGGGTGATTGGGTGATTGGGTGATGAAACAGAAAGTTTTTCTTTTTGAGCGGTTACAGTCGGAGTAACTAGAACAGCTATGGGTATTAGCAAATGTGAAAATGATCTAGTTAATTTGCTTGTTAGACTCAACTTTGTGTCACCCCCCATTTTTTTGCCTTTAGAACAATAATCCGACTATTTAAATAATAGGAGACATTCGCTTTTATTGCCAAATTATTTTGTGGCGAGTGTACAAAATTCAAAGCTAGAAAGGGGAGTTAAGTCTTTAGAATGGAGGCACTTATACAAAACGCTTAAACCAACCATTACTAATTTAAATTAGTCTAATATATCGGTGACGCAGTAGACCAATAAAAGCTTTACTCCGTTTTATCTTTAAACTCACACAAGTTTTCGATAATACAGCTGCCACATTTAGATTTGCGGGCGGTACACATAGCGGCCGTGTAGAATCAACCCGTGGTGCACTTCTACTTTAAATTCTTTCTGCACGACTTTTAAAAGTTTCTGTTCAACCTCTACTACGTTTTTACCCATAGCAAACTTGGTCCGGGTGTAACAGATGCAGAAATTGAAAAGATAACCACGGAGATTAAATACTCCATAAAAGCTCCTGTACGGCCTATATTATCAATTACAGTTATATTTGACGTTAGAAAGGGTTAGGTTATTTTTCCATCACTAAAATAATAAGCGATGAGGCCTAAGGAGTTGATCAACCCATGCGCAATGATCAGTGGGAATAATTTTCGACCGTTATATAAATATACCAAAGCGAAAATGACAGCTACAACACCCGTGCTAATAATTCCTGGTATACCTTGAGATATATGAAGCATACCAAAAATAGTCGCGTGCAAGATAACGGCTGAAAGAATGCCTGCTTTCCTTTCTCCAAATAACGACATTAGGTTGTTCAATAAAAAACCACGCATTAATAGCTCTTCACCTATCGCTGCACCAACCCAAATTACAACTAGTAAATATATGGCTAAATACAAAGGATTACCTAATAAGAATTCAAACCTATCGGTAGAGCTTTTGGGTATGGTGACATCAAGGGCACTTGAAATAATCGGAACTACTGCTGCCATAAATGCGAGTACTATCACCACTATTAAAATGGCAATGCCTATAGATTTGAACAAACTTCTCCCATCAGTAGGTAAGTTAAATCCGCGACTTTTCCATGTGATGTCTTGTTTCTTCATAAAGTATGTTGCGACAAATATTCCACACCACATTGCGATTGAACCCGCACCAATAACACTTAACCTGTCTGCGATGTCTTTAACGAGTAACATTACGCCTAGGACTACAACAACTTCAAAAATTGTTTGTTGTTTCGAAGTTAACTTTATCATTATCAAATTTTTCCTACTATTGCCGAGTTTTAACTTTTCGGTGGTATTGTATTGGCCTATTAAAATAATGGTTTAGTCCTTATTATTTAAATGATAATATTTAATTTATTTATTAGTAAAAGAGATAACTGGTTTCCAATGGCATTACATCCGGCAACGTTAACTTGTCTTCAAGTATTTAGCGCAATAGTTGAAGAGGGTGGTTTTAGTAGGGCATCCGAACGGTTGGGGTTGACGCAAAGCGCGGTAAGCCACCGAATAAAACAATTGGAAGAAATCACAGGTGTAACACTTATTAATAGAACAACGAGATATATGAAGGTGACTGATGTTGGCCAACGTTTATATAATCAGTCTCGACTGAATCTTGTTGAACTAGAGCGTACATTATCCAGTTTGAAAAGCATGTCTGAAGCTCCTTTAAGTTTAACCACTATATCGTCATTAGCGACCAAGTGGTTGCTACCTAAACTCAATGAGTACAACCAAGAACACCCTAATCAGCCATTATCGGTGCTAACTGATGATAAAATTATCGACTTAAATTATGAAGGCATCGATGCCGCAATACGCCTAACCGATATTAACGATCCTGCTCTGCATATGACCTTTATTTGTGATGAATGGGTTTTTCCCGTAGCAAGTGGTGCTATAGCTAAAGATGAAAATATTATTGCTCAACCAAACCTGTTATTAGATTTTCCTTGGCTTATAGATGTTATTGCTGAAAAAGGAAGTGATGAAAGCTCTTGGAAAGGTTGGCTCAGCAACCAAGCACTAGGTTTTCCTGACAATCATAAGAAGCAAAGCTTTAACCGAACTGACATTGCACTTCAGGCAGCGGCGGCGGGGCAAGGGGTTGCCATCGCTAGGGCAAGTTTAGTTGAAACAGATATGCTGGAAATGAAACTTTTTAAACAAGTAGGACGTGCAGTAAAGATGAAATATTCATATTATTTTGTATGTCCTCATGAAAAGGCAGATCACCCTGTGATAGCCAACCTTAGAGATTGGATATCCAAAGAACTAAAGGCATCAGTGAGCAGAGTTAAGCAGCATATTTGTTAAATACAATACACGTGAAATAAAGTGTCTAATTAACTAGGGATAGATAATTGGCACGTCTGTAGATGCGTTAGCATTTAATAGTCCAATAAGTCGGTTGCATTAAGCTTTAAGCATAATTCCAGAATACTCATCTTTCAGCTTGTGTAATTAAAGTGAACCTAGTTATTCACTCTGGTCTTTAAATTCACACAAATTTTCAATAATACAAGCGCCGCATTTGGGTTTACGGGCTACGCAAGTATATCGACCTTGAAGAATAAGCCAGTGATGCACATCGACTTTAAATTCTTTCGGTACAACTTTTAGACGTTTCTGTTCAACCTCTACTACGTTTTACCCATCGCAAATTTAGTGCGATTGGATACGCGGTCGATGTGGGTGTGTAAAGCGATAGTAGGCCAGCCAAAAGATAATTAAAGTAGGCATTGTGACTGACTCAATTTTTAGATCTGCTTTTAGCCAAAAGCTGAGCTTAACTCTTGAGTTACTAAAATCAGTTCAGCAGAGCCTAAAATCGACAAAATGCCTTTATGAAATAAACCGCAACCTAATCTAAGACCTGGCCTCTGCTAGTTTATGAGGCTAAACCAATCTGTTAGCTGACTATCAGTTTCAAATACACGAGAAAGTTATATTTAACGAAAAGTAGCAAAACGCGTTTTATTTAATTACTAGAGAATACATCGAAATTTCGATTCTTCGTATAAGCATATACAAGAGACATTTTTGAAATATCAAATCGGGATGGTAATTGGTCTGCCAAAATATCAATTTTCTTCGTTTGTTCTGAATACCTTTTTATTGCGTTTTTTTGTCCTAATGCTAACCAGAACCATTGTTCACCATACTTCTTAATATTTAAAGAACGATGAGTAATTAAGGAAATATCATCAGTCGGAGTATTTGTATCTATCGTTCCATTTGGTCCTGATTTCACAATATTGTTTTGGTCTACCCAAATAGTGTTTTCAGAATTACTTGCATGCTGGACATATTTCCAATTGGGGGATTCAATTGATGAAATTTCACTCATTAAGTCATAAATATGAACTTGCCATTTACCTTGTTTCTTCATGCTAAAACTAATTTGTTGATCTGTTTTGAACGATACAGCGCGCAGTTCCTGCTCTGGTAAAGGTAATTTGGTGACTTTAAAATCAGATAAATTAACATAAAATATACTATTGATACCCAGCGCTATTAGCGCTTGGCCATTTGGAGAAAACTTCAAATCGAAGTAGTGATTTTGGTGATCAAAGTTAGTTAGCTTTAAGCGCTTTTCTGTCACAACATCATAAAGCCATATTTGTTCACTGCCTGTAGCTTCACTTATATAAGCTACTGCTTTACCGTTTGGAGAAAATGCTGGTAGCCTGTCACTAACACTAGCATTTGCAATAGTTTTGCTGTTCCCATTAATTAGATCTACAAGTTTAATATCTTTGTTATGCCTACCTGCAACATACAAATAGTCCGTGCCGATACTATGTCTGTAGGGTCTTACGATTTGTTCACTGGCAGAAAAAATAATTTCTTTTTCCTTACCTGATAAATCATAGCTAGCCAATTGATATGATGGGAAACCATCCATAAGGACAATTCTGTTTCCTTGATGAGACCATATTCCGCAGCAAATATAAGCATTTTGCTTGAACAGTAAATTAAGTTTTTCACTTTCTAAATCAAGAGAGTAAAACCCTACCCACTGCTTTTCATCAGGCGATGAAATGAGAAGCTTGTTTTTTGTTGGGTGGAGATCAAATTGACTATTTCCTGCCAGATGAACACTCGGCTGATTTAATCGTGTTTTTATTTTGGTTTTAAGATTTAACTCAAATAATTCATAGGGTGTACCAGCCCCGTTATTTTCTGAAAATACAACTGTATTCTTATCGTGGGTATACGACATCCCCCCATAACTTCCTTTATTACAAGTATAAATCAATTCTGGCTCTTCTAATTGCAGACCATTGACGGCTCTAGTGTAGTATTGGCAAGTATTGACACTAGTTACCAAGTAAACTATTTCTTTACCGTCTGGGCTCCAACTCGCAGGACCAACATCTGCATCATTACTATGTTGCACATATACTTTCTCATGACTTTTTAAACTTTTGATGACAAGGTTAATTTGGTTGTCTGATGTAATCGACATATAGCTAATTCTAGTGCCATCAGGAGAAATCGAAGGTTGAACTTCATTACCGGCATCAGTGGTAAGAACAATTGAACCTGAAATTTTAATGTCTTTATCTATTGTTAGCTCAGAACTAGGTTTATCTTGAACAAGTAGGAACCAAGAACAAAATGCAGCAATTAACAGAAAAGTTGCTAGTAACAAAAGTTTTTGATTACTTTGTCTAATTATTTCGCTGCTTCGATCAGCATGTATTTCGATCAAAGGTTGTTTTTCTTTATAATCAGCTAAAGGTTGAACATTAGCGATAAACTTGTAACCTTTTTTTGGAAAAGTAGCGATAAAGTTAGGCTTTCTTGCATCATCTAGAAATACTTTCCTGAGCTTTGTGATAATCCTAGTCACAGCATTATCGGAAACAATGCGGCCTTGCCATACATATTCAATTAGTCGGTCTTTACTAATGATTTCATTCGGATGCTGACAAAAGTAAACCAAAAGCTCTACCATCATAGGTTCTAACTGGCTCGAACCATCCTCAGATAGCAAAGTCTGCTTTTCGTCACAAAAAATATAATTATTAATTTGCCAACGCATATAAAATATTTTAACAAAGGTAAGTATTTGAAAATTAACATACATCCTCCATTTAGTCACATAAAATCATAACAAATCACAAGATTGTCACGACTTATTTTCACCATTCCCTTAACTTCTTTTCGCAATCTAAATTTATTGAACTAAAAAGCAGGTAACTATGAATAAAGCGTCTTATCTATTGGCCATTGCAGCTTCTATTTCTCTAACGTCATGTTCTGTGAGCAGTACAAAAAGTGAAGCGACATTAAGGGCTGCGAGTGTTTGTTTTTCAACTAACTCAAGTGCAGATATTAAAGCCCAATTTGAAAACGGTATCGTGTCGAAAACGATATTCACTAACAAAGAGGAATCTTTATCTAGCATTGAAGAACGGTTAGAAGATCTTAATATTCCTTCCCTTTCATTAGCTGTAATGAACGGTGGTATTATCGAGTGGTCTGCTATTTATAATTCACCATCAAACAAAGCGCTAATAGATTGTAATACACGTTATCAAGTGGCTTCATTATCAAAGCCTGTCACTGTCATGGCTGCGATCCGTATGCAATCAAATGGGTATATCGATCTAAATGAAAATATCGAAAACTATTTAAAGAGCTATAAACTGCCAAAAGGCAAGCAAACGAAGAGTGCGCCTATTACGATTAAAAATACGCTAGATCACTCTTCGGGGATTAATTCTGGAGGTTTTTTAGGGTATCAACAAGGTTCGCCTATACCATCTGATATTGAAATATTAAAAGGTAATAAGCATTCAAATTCAGCACCTTTATCTGTTGTTAGTAAACCAGGAGTGCAACTTGCTTATTCAGGAACAGCATATACGTTAGCTCAAGTTGCATTAAAGGATATATTCAAAAAAGATTTTTCCAGCATTATGGATAAATGGATCTTGTCGCCGTTGGGGATGGAAAACTCCAGTTATCGTTCTCCTGATATATCTTCTATAAATCAACCAAACTCAAAAATACAGGCAATTTCAATTGCTAAAGGCCATGACTCTGATGGTAAAGAAATAGAAGGTGGTTGGAGAGTTCATCCTGAACTAGCCGCCGCTGGAATGTGGAGTAACGCCAATGATATGGCTACTTTTATGCTTGAAATATACAAAGGCTACCAAGGCAAGAGTACTTTGTTTTCTCAATCAGAGATAGAGCAAATGCTTGAAAATGAAAAAGATGGCCACGTTTATGGGTTTATTTTAAACCATGAAGGAGATGACATTACTCTCACCCATTTTGGCGGTAATGTGGGTTACCGAGCTGGCATGACTATTAGCTTAAAAACGGGAGATGGCTTAGTTTATTTACTTAATTCTGACAATGGTGCAGCGTTAGGAAACCAATTAATGATGACCGCATCAAAACTGTACGATTGGTCCAGCTTTAAACAAATCATCAAAACCAAACGTGAAGCCAAGATAGAGATATTGAAGTCTCTAGTAGGTAATTACTTGTGGAACGAGCAACTAGCGTTATCCATTAGTTATGAAGATGAACATCAACAGATTTCACTGCATTTCCCCAATGGTGATCAATACAAACTCACTCCTATAAAAGGAGTTGGTAAATCCTTTATACATCAGGACACTGCCACACTTGTCTCTTTTAACTCATGGGATAAAGAGACTGAATTTACTGTATATGGACAACGAGCTGTAAGAATGAAATAACGCCAACACGCCTCGTTAACAATGAGCGTGAATGACACCCGAAAGCAATTTACTAAAAGGAAAAAAAGATGAAAACACTAACGGCGATAATACTAACATTACTGTTACTCACGACAAATGCGACAGCAGAGCCTAGAAAAAAAATATTAATAGTTGCCTCTAATATGATTGATATGGGCGATCCTGAAAAACACGACGCAAGAAATAATTTATGGGAATTCGCTCCGCCGTATCATATTTTTGTTAGTCATGGATTTGATGTCGACTTTGTATCACCTCAAGGTGGAAAAGTGGATTTTATGATGGATCCATTAGGTATTAGTAGTTACACCATCAAGTATGAAGGTTTTCTAGAAAAAACGAACAGTTCATTATCGCCTGCTCAAACTGATCCAAATGACTACTGGGGAGTATTCATCGGTGGTGGTTACGGGGTTATGTTTGACGTTGCAGAGAATAAGGAAATACATTCGATTATAAGCCGGGTATATGAATCAGGTGGTATTGTTGGTGTCGGCGGTCATGGCTCAGCAGGTATCGTAAACGTAAAATTATCGAACGGTGAGTTTTTGGTGAAAGAAAAAAAAGTGGCCGGTTTTCCTAACTCTACCGAAAAATCTAAATCATGGGCAAAGCAAGGGACACTTTTGCCTTTTCTTATTGAAAGTCAGTTAAATAAAAATGGCGCTATCGCTCAGAATAAGAAAACACTAAAAGATAAACATGCAGTGGTAGTAGACCAACGAATAGTCTCAACAATGTTCTTGCCTCCAGCAGCAATTGTCGCAAAAGAAATGATTTTATTGAAAGAAGCTAAATAAAGCGCGATGACGAAAGTAGCCGATGCTAATTAGCAATGCGCTCGATTTTAGCTTCTTCTAATTAAGTACAATAAGGAAAATGTATGGTTAACCTATTAAAAATATTAAACTTTTACAGTATCGTAATTACCAGTTTGATGTTAAACATCGATGCACACGGGCAGGTTGGTGGTAGTGCGGGCTACGACAGTTCTTTACGAGCAATTGAACCTAAAAATATTACCTTTAATGCCGGACTTGCTGGTTCCTCTTCGCCTCAAATAGGTAGACTAATAGTCGCGAAAAGTCACAGGCACGTAATTTACAGTCTAACACCAAATTAAACATCGTTAATTCTTGCAGGTTATTTGCCAGCTCTAACCTTATTCTAATTGACCATATATCTTCGAGTTTTAGAGAAAGTTTTGACTAACTAGTTTGCCTTTATTCCAGCAAGATTTTCGTGAAGTTGATTTGCTGTCGACCATGATAGTGCTCCTTTCATGAAGGGACTATAAGTATGACTGGGAGCACTGAATTTATTAATAGCAGACATTGTGCGTATGTAATTAAGGAATGCTTCACTTAGCCAGTTTCGGACATTAGTTTTTGAGTTACTAACGGCAGCTCAGAGTCTGAATCGGACATCGATCTTTTGTGATGCCATAATCATACTAAGGGTAATATTAAACCAAGATTTCAACTTATTTGTGACGCGGGTTCAAGCTCATTGCAGCCGTAACAATTTGCGTTTCTAAAACAAAAAACGACTATTTTAGTAATTTCGCTTTCATTGATTCTAATTTTTAATTATTAGGGGTTATGTAAGTAATACCTGTCTTTATGTCAGTGATACTTGACACCCATTAACTTTGATGTAATGCTTACCTTACATTATGTCATGAGCTAGTGACATGATTAGATAGTTGATTAACGATAGCAAGGTAAAGACCGGAGATTAAAATGAGTAATGAATTAGATAAAAAGGAAAAGAAGTTTCTAGTCAAATTTATGTTGCATATAGCGATGTTTTTAGCGGTTTTAGCGATATCAGTAGTAATGAATGAGACCAATAATTTGTCTATATACAGCACTGGATTCCTCGCAATGTCTCCTGTAATTCCTGTGATATTTTTATTGCGGCTGGTGGTAAATCATTATAGGTCATTAGATGAATACATCCAGAGAGTAATGGGTGAAAGTTTGCTTTGGGCTGTAGGTGTTGTTGGTTGTGCGGCAATGGCTTATGGCTTGCTGGCAGAAATGGTTGAGGTGCCAAGCTTTAGCCCCGCCTTTATGTTGCCAGCAATAGCAGTCATCTTTGGTGTAGCGCAGTTTATTAAACTATCGGGCAATACCCATGAAGAATAGGTTACGGGTACTTCGTGCAGAAAAAGGCTGGTCTCAAGCAGATCTTGCTGAAAAGTTAGGAGTGTCACGTCAAGCCGTGAACGCTATAGAAACAGGAAAACATGATCCTTCTTTAACTCTTGCTTTTGCTCTTGCGGATGCTTTTGGACAACGCATTGAAGATTTGTTTTTGCACAAAGGGTAAATCTTAAACAATATACCTTCTTTTGGCGAACTGTCGTCGTTATTCTGTGCGAATAATGCATGTCTGCTTTGTCGGAGAACTTGTCGTTAGATAAGCGAAGGCTAATGTCAGCAGTTGTATCAAAGTAGACAAAAGCTATTCTGTCTTATCTTTAAACTCACACAAGTCTTCGATAATGCAGCTGCCACATTTAGGTTTGCGGGCGGTACACACATAGCGGCCGTGTAGAATCAACCAGTGGTGCACATCAACTTTAAACTCTTTAGGTACTACTTTTTCGAGCTTTTTCTCAACCTCAACTACATTTTTACCCATCGCAAATTTTGTGCGGTTTGAAACGCGGTCGATATGGGTATCTACGGCGATTGTCGGCCAGCCGAAATATAAGAAAAGTAGATGTTAAAATGTTTTTATATCAGGCTGTTATGTGCCAATGTAGACATTAACCGTAACTTACTTCTGTTGTAACATCATTTAGTACTAGAAGCATTAAGCATTAGAAAGTCAACTTGGTACTTGACCTGTCTATCGCTTTATAGTTTACATTTATTATCGCATTTAAAATGTATGAGGTTATATGTGTATCTTATTTCTGAGTTAGCTTCGTTGGTTGGCTTATCTAGAACGACTTTACTTTATTACGAAAAGCTTAATTTGATTTCGGGTAAGAGGCTAGAAAACGGCTATCGGGCTTATAGTGAAAGAGATTTACAGCAAGTTCGTTTAGTTCAACAACTACAAAGTGGTGGATTAACCTTGGCGGAATGTAAATCTTGTCTTGAAAGTAAATTGGATAGGTCTGTTCTTAAATTTCGTTATGAAGAGTTAGAGCAAGACATTGAGCGAAAACAAAAGTCGTTGGCTTTATTGTCTTCCCTGTTAGGAGAAAACAGTAGTAAGTCATGGCATCAAACACTCGCTGAAGTCGCGCCAGATGCACATATAGACTGGTTAAAAGTCCAAGGGTTTGACGAAAAGCAAGCCCTAAGAATCAAATGGTTATCAAAAGACATGAACGAACATGACAAATATATGCAAGATTTCATGAGCGTATTTGAGGCGCTGGAGTCTTGGGGACCAAATAGTGAAGCTGACACTTCAAGAGCGTATGAATTACTCAGCACCAACCCTGAAAAAATTTTGGAGGTTGGTTGCGGTAAGGGCAATTCAACCATGTTACTCGCTAAACTATCAAGCGCAGAAATAGTAGCGACTGACAATGAACAAAATGCTCTTGATAAAGTAGGAGAAAAAATAAAGCAAAATAACCTGAGTGAACGAGTATCAACTAAGTGCATTAGCATGACTGAATTAGATTTTGGTTTAGAGAAATTTGACGTTATTTGGGCTGAAGCTTCCGCTTATGTTATGGGCATCGAAAACGCACTTAAGAAATGGAAATCGTTACTCAAAGATGATGGAACGCTGGTTTTTAGCGATTTAGTCTGGTTAATAGACGATCCAAGTCAAGAAGCTATTGACCATTGGAAAAGCGACTACCCCGATTTACAAAGCGTTGATACCCGCAGATCACAAATAGAAAAGGCTGGCTACGAACTTCAACACACATTCACGGTATCCGAGCAGGCTTGGAAGAGCTACTACGAGCCATTGGAACAACGTCTGAAAGAGGTCGCTTCAAAAATGGTAGGATCACAAGCTGTGATGGATATCCAAAAGGAAGTTGATTTGTATAAATCAAGCCTCGGTGAGTTTGGTTACCAATTTTTTATTGCAAAAAAACTTTGACAGATCAACAGAAGTGGACTGATTTAAAATAACAGACAATCTTAACTCTAACACCACTCAAATGAAGGTTTTTGAATGGTGTTATATAAACTCTTTATGCTTAATAAAGCTAGAGCTATAGTTTGTTTTTACTCTTTGAAGGCTTTAGCTATTCCGTTTTATCTTTAAACTCACACAAGTCTTCAATAATACAGCTGCCGCACTTAGGCTTACGCGCCACGCAAGTATAACGACCATGTAAAATGAGCCAGTGATGTACATCGACTTTAAATTCTTTGGGGATCACTTTTTCGAGTTTTTGTTCAACCGCTACAACGTCTTTACCCATGGCAAGCTTAGTGCGGTTTGAAACACGGAAAATATGCGTATCTACAGCGATTGTCGGCCAGCCAAAAGCGGTGTTCAGTACGACATTAGCTGTTTTACGGCCCACGCCAGGCAGGGCTTCTAAGGCTTCTCTGTTCTCTGGTACTTCGCTGTTATGTTGATCCACTAATATTTGGCACATTTTATATACGTTAGCGGCTTTTGAATTAAATAAACCAATGGTTTTAATATAATCACGCAGTGCGTCGTGGCCAATATCTAAAATAGCTTGTGGTGTATTAGCAACTGGAAATAGTTTGCGTGTCGCTTTATTCACACCAACATCAGTGGCTTGTGCTGACAGTGTAACGGCAACGAGTAACTCGAATGGGCTTGAATACTCAAGCTCTGTTTCTGGGTTTGGATTATTATCGCGTAGGCGAGTAAGTATTTGATAACGTTTTTCTTTATTCATGCAACTTAAAACGCATTAGCTTTTATTAAGTTAATGCGCTTTCCCCTTAAGTTAAGCTAGTAACACGCGCCCGAGGGCCTTTTTCAGCTTCTGGCGATGTTATTTGTTTTGATTTTATTTGTGCGTCGATAACGTTTTTAGCTGCAATGAGTAAACCTAAACCCAAAAATGCACCGGGTGGTAAAATAGCGAGTAAAAATTGATTATCAAAACTAAACACTTCTATGCGTAAAACGCTAGCCCAAGGGCCTAGCAATAAATCAGCGCCATCGAATAATGTACCTTGTCCTATGAGTTCGCGCATTGCACCTAAAACCACGAGTACAACCATAAAACCGGCCCCCATCATTAACCCATCAAATGCAGATAAGTGAACGGGGTTTTTAGATGCATATGCTTCAGCACGGCCAATAATGGCGCAGTTAGTAACAATAAGGGGAATAAAAATTCCCAGAGATTGATACAGACCAAAGGTGTATGCATTCATTAATAATTGAACAATCGTTACAAATGCGGCAATAATCATTACAAAAACAGGAATACGGATATCTTTTGGTACCCAATTACGTACTGCAGAAATAGTTACATTTGATCCAATGAGTACCATCATGGTTGCAAGTCCAAGACCTAGCGCATTAGTGATGGTAGATGTAACAGCTAACAGTGGGCACAACCCGAGTAACTGCACTAATGCAGGGTTGTTTTTCCACATGCCTTCGTTGATTAACTCTTTATACTGACTCATGCGTCACCTGTATTACATGCATTGGGGGCATCAAATATCATATTAAATTGAGATTGCGAAAATAACACTGCGTCTTTTACAGAGCCTACCACTGCACGTGGTGTAATTGTGGCACCTGTAAACTGATCAAAATTACCGCCATCTTTTTTTACAGCCCAGCGATCATCATTTTCACCTAATACGGTTTTTCCTTCAAAGAGCGTGATCCAAGGCGACTTTTTAAGTTCAATTTTATCGCCAAGACCTGGCGTTTCTTCATGCTTGGTTACACGTACGCCGCCAATAGTGCCGCCTGCGAATACAGAGGTAATCAAATCAATATCACCACTATAACCTCTTGGTGTTACGTGTCGTATTATTAACGCAACAGGTTTGCCTTTCATGCGGGCTCGGTAAATTATTTGTGGGGACTTACCAAGTTGTGGGTCATTAATAAGCACACAGTCTTGATATAATGAATTATCATAAAACTGTGGTTTCAGAACCTCTTGTAGTTGGGTTGATAATTGATTGCGTTCTTGCAGTGCGATGTTATCAGCAGTTAAGTTATAGACTACAGCAACAGCCCCCGTTGTTGCTAACGCAAAGGCTGTCAAAAGGGCACCGTTTTTAGTCATTGAGGGTAAAATCATTATTTTTTCACCCCATGCCCGTAGGTCCTAGGTTGTGTGTAGTAGTCTATTAACGGAACAGCCATATTTAATAATATCACAGCAAAAGCCACTGCATCCGGAAAGCCACCAAAGGTACGAATTAAATAAATTAATAAACCGATAATTGCGCCATATATTAATCGACCTTTATTGGTGGTTGCAGCAGATACGGGATCAGTCGCGATAAAAAATGCAGCAAACATAGTCGCGCCACTAAATAAATGAAAAACAACCCCAGGTTCTGTACCTGGCGATGCAATATAACCAATACCACTACATAGAGCGAGTGTTCCAACTAGGCTCATAGGGATATGCCAGTTAATGACTTTACTTTTAATCAGATAGAGCCCACCGATTAAAAAGCCTAGATTAACCCAACCCCAACCTTTGCCAACCCATTCATTGAATAAAGGAGATTGCATACTTTCTGACACGGTTAGGCCATGGGCGATATCCGTTTTTACAGTATCGAGTGGGGTAGCCATTGTCATCCCATCTATCCCTACTCGTAATTGATCAACACTAAAACCAGTTGCAGTGAAATCAGTGAATATCACCCCCAGTTGCTGACTAAAATCAATTGAATTACCGAGTAAGTCGCTGACCGGTAACCAAGCTGTCATTTGAACAGGAAAGGAAATAAGTAATAATACATAGGCGGCCATTGCGGGATTGAACAAATTAAACCCTAAGCCTCCGTATAGTTGCTTTACTATCACAATCGAAAATAGGCAGCCAATTACAATAATCCACCAAGGCGCAAGTGGTGGAATGCTCAATGCAAGTAGGACACCCGTTAACCAAGCACTGCCATCTTTTAAAGTCTGGAAAGTAGGGCGCTTTCGCATTTTCATGATTGTAGCTTCTGCCACACTCACTGTAATAAGCGCAAGTACAAGTTGAATGACTACCCCAGTGCCAAAAAATATAACCTGTGCGATAAAGCCGGGAATACAGGCTGCAATCACCGTGAGCATAAGCTTGTTTAAAGACTTATGGCTATGGTTGTGGGGCGAGCTGGCCATGGTTAATTTCATGACTTATCACTTCCTTCTTGTTGGTTCTTTTTAGCTTTTGCTCGTGCAATAGCTTTTGCTACAGCGGCTTTCTTTTTATCTTCAGCACTGAGCGGCGCACTTTCTTTGGCTTGTTCAGGCTCAGAACTGACAGTCACCTCATCTGCGCTTTTGGTTACATCTGCCTTAGCTGCTTTTTTAGCTTTTGCACGGGCAATAGCTGCGGCAACAGCTGCCTTCTTTTTATCTTCATCGCTGTGCAAAGCACTCTCTTGCGGTTGCTCAGGTTCAGAAACCACAGATACCTCATTTAGTTCTTCAACTTTATCTGCCTTAGCGGCTTTTTTAGCTTTAGCCCGCGCAATGGCTGCGGCAACGGCCGCTTTTTTATCATCAGCAGGAGACTGCTCTGTTGCTGATATTTCCTCAGCCTTAGTTGCTTTTTTCGCTTTGGCACGAGCGATAGCTGCGGCAACGGCGGCTTTTTTATCATCAGCAGGAGGTTGCTCTGTCGCTGATACTTCATCAGCTTGTGCGGCTTTTTTGGCTTTAGCACGAGCGATAGCTGCGGCAACGGCGGCTTTTTTATCATCAGCAGGAGATTGCTCTGTTGCTGATACTTCATCAGTCATAGCGGCTTTTTTGGCTTTAGCACGAGCGATAGCTGCGGCAACGGCAGCTTTTTTATCATCAGCAGGAGATTGCTCTGTTGCTGATGTTTCCTCAGCCTTAGCTGCTTTTTTGGCTTTGGCACGAGCGATAGCAGCCGCTACAGCAGACTTTTTATCGTCAGTGGTTTCATTAGTGTTTGAACCAGCTTCTTTTTGTGCTTTGTAAGCACGTGCTTGTTCTTTACGTGCAGCACGTTCTTTTGCGACTTCACTATTATCTGGTTCAAGTTCACCAGAGTTCTTTTTAGCTTTAGCGCGGGCGATAGCAGCGGCTACGGCTGACTTGTTATCTGATTTTTCATCTGAGCTTTTAACTCGCGCAAGAGCATCTGCCACTTTTTGTTTTTCGTCGGCAGATTTTGTTGTTGCAGGCTGACGTTTATGACGATTCTGCCTTGCTTCTTGCTCTCGTTCCAAACGCTCTTTTCTTAGCTCGAAGCGCTCTTTCGCTCTTTCGGCCTTAATTTTTTCGGCTTGCTGTTCTTTTATTTCAACTTTTGCGACACGGTAATATTGCACCAAAGGTATTTCACTTGGGCATACATAGGCACATGCACCACATTCAATACAATCAAATAAGTTGTATTCTTTTAATTTGTCGTATTCTTTTGATTTGGCAAACCATTGTAACTGTTGCGGTAGTAACGAAGCTGGGCATGCATCAGCACACGCGCTACAGCGAATACACGCTTGTTCAGGGCCCGGCTCTGCAAGTTCGTCATGATCAGGAGCTAAAATACAGTTGGTTGTTTTGATAACCCCTATACGCACAGTGGGTAAGGTAAAGCCCATCATTGGGCCGCCCATTACAACACGTTGTTGTGGCACCGGTGAAAAGCCTTGGCAGTCGAGCAGGTGTTTAATCTCTGTGCCAAGCAAAGCCCATACATTACCCGGTTTGTGAATAGTATTGCCTGTTACAGTCACAACACGTTCAATTAAAGGCTTGCCTTCTAGAACAGCTTGTTCAATTGCATACAAGGTGCCGACATTATGAACGAGCACCCCAATATCAGCAGGGATCCCACCACTGGGTACTTCTTTATCAGTCAATAATTGTATTAACTGTTTTTCACCACCTGAGGGATATACAGTAGGCACCGTTTGCACAATGATATTGTCATCATGTTTGGCGGCCAGTTGCATTGCTTCAATTGCTTCTGGTTTATTATCCTCTATACCGATAATGGTTAGTGTAGGGGATAGCAGTTGTTGCATTATTTTAATGCCGGTTACTATCTTATCGGCATGTTCACGCATTAAAACATCATCAGCTGTGATGTAAGGTTCACACTCAACGGCGTTAACAATTAAAAACTCAATCGGTTTTCGGCTATCGGCTTTTATGTACGTTGGAAAGCCTGCGCCTCCCATGCCCGAAATACCACTGTTATGAATGATATCAATGAGTTCATCATGCGATAAATTAGCAAAAGAGGCATGAGGTGCAAGTTCACACCAGTTATCTTGTCCATCAGGCGTAATAATAATGCTTAACTCTGGCAGCGCAGAAGGGTGTGCAGATGGCATTTGGCAGATGTCGGCGATCACTCCCGATGTAGGCGCGTGAACCGGTACTGACCAATTAGCTACAGGTTTGGTGAGTGCTTGCCCTTTTAATACGGTTTGGCCTTTTTCAACAATAAGTTGGCCATTAGCGCCAATATGTTGTTTAAGTGGAACAACAAGTTTATCTGGCAGTGGTAATCGAGTGATTGGCCTTGCATTAGATAGACTCTTTTGACCAGGTGGATGAATACCACCGGGAAATGGCCACACTTTGCCTTGTTTGATCTGTTGAATTAATTTTTCCATGTGTGACCTCAATCTATTTGCGTAACAGGGATTGCATCTAACTGCCATTTCCACGTTTGTTTTGTGGTTTCTAAAGGCAACATATCAATACAATCAACTGGACAAGGTTCAACACATAGGTCACAGCCAGTACATTCATCAATTAGCACTGTGTGCATTTGTCTCGTTGCACCAACAATAGCGTCAACAGGACATGCTTGAATGCATTTAGTGCATCCAATGCATTCATCTTCGCGAATATATGCAACAGTTTTGACAGGCTCAGCTTGTTCTCCGCCTGCAAGTGGCTTGGCCTCAACACCCATTAAATCAGCTAGCTTCTTAACTGTTGATTCGCCTCCTGGGGGGCATTTATTTATTTCGTCACCATTGGCAATGGCTTCAGCGTAGGGGCGACAACCCGGGTAACCGCATTGACCACATTGAGTTTGAGGTAAAATGGTATCAATTTGTTCAACTATAGGGCTACCTTGTACGCGAAATCGTACTGCGGCAAAGCCTAAAATCAAGCCAAAAATAAGTGCTAGCGAGCCAAGCGCTAGTAATGCATAAAACAAGGTCATGTTAAAACTTCACTAATCCGGTAAAACCCATAAAGGCCATCGACATTAAGCCTGCAGTGATCATTGCTATCGATGCACCTTTGAAAGGAGCAGGGACGTCTGCGGCAGCTAGGCGCTCCCTGAGGGCTGCAAATAAAACAAGAACTAAAGAAAAGCCCACAGCAGCACCAAATCCATACACTGCAGATTGAAGAAATGAGTGATCTTCTTTTATATTTAATAGGGCAACGCCAAGTACTGCGCAATTGGTGGTGATTAATGGTAAAAATATACCTAATAATCTATATAAAGTAGGGCTTGTTTTTTTAACAACCATTTCGGTAAATTGCACTACAACAGCAATGACTAAAATAAAGCTCATAGTACGCAAAAAGGTTATGTCCAGAGGGATCAAAACGTATTGATTGACTAAATAGCTTGTTACAGAGGCGAGTGTTAGCACAAAGGTCGTCGCGAGCGACATACCAATAGCAGTATCTAATTTACCAGATACTCCCATAAAAGGGCATAAACCTAAAAACTGTACTAAAACAAAGTTGTTAACCAGCACGGTGCCAATCAACAGCAAGACATATTCTGTCATATTCGCCTCAAGCTATAATAATCGCGGACATTATCCTTTTTTCTCACTGCTTTAACAACACATCACACGGAAAAAAGCTGCTTTTGTAGCACTCAAAGTGATACGTATTGATTAAAATAAATGATTAGTTTTGGAAGAGTCTAAGAAGCTGTAAATTAAAAGGCGCTGTGCGCGCCTTTTAATTGCTAGTAAGGTGTTTAAATATCTTTGGGTTTCTCGATGTAATAACCTTGAACACCATCTAAACAAAGTGTTTCAACTATGTGTTTTTCTTCTTGGCTTTCAATGCCTTCAGCAAATACGCTAACGCCAATTCGATGAGCTAAATCTACCATCAAGCGCATAAAATATTGATTGTTTTTATCTTCTTCAAGACCGCGAGTATAGCTTGCGTCCATTTTGATAAAATCCGGTTTTAAATCACGGAAGAACTTAAATGAGGTTAAACCTACACCAAAACGTTCTACAGTGATTCTAGCACCAACGCGGTGTACCATATCAATAAAGCGTTTACTGGCTTTAATATTTTGTTGTAAGCCAAACTCACTCACTTCAAAAACCAGTTTAGAAGCGATGTTGCTGTCTTTGAGTAAGCGCCGCTCAAGCCAAATCACAAACTGGTCGTTGTGCGCACTTGATGCTGTGACATTGATACCAAAATACTTCTCCGAAAAGTTGCGGCTCTTAATTTTTTCTAAAGAGGTATCAATGATCAATCGATCAATTTCTATTGCCATATCAAGCTTTTCAGCCATCGCTAAAAATGAAGCCGTAGGGAGTACTTGGCCTTCTTCAGTTTTAAAGCGCACTTGTATTTCTGCATACGCTTTTGCACTTTTACCAATCGGCATGATGTTTTGCATCACTAAGTTTACACGTTTTTCTTCAATCACTTCGTTAATTACTTTACGCCAATTTTGATTACCAAATCCTGCGCTTACGTTATTAATTAAGTCTGTTTCACGTTGAACATGCCACGCATTGGCTTGTTTTGATTGTGCCATGCTCATCGCGTTATCAACGACAGAGAGTAATTCACCCAGCGGCTTACCTTTTTCATAACCAACAATACCGGTATTCGCCACTGAGCTGAGTTCTTGATTTTGTTGATATTGAGTAAATCGCGATTGCAGGTTATCACCAAATCGTTCTGATTCTTTTAGCGGGACGTTGGGTAAAACAACGGCGAAGTCAGAGCTATTAAGGCGAAATACCTTACTGGCTGTATAAGTGCCACTAATATGTTTAATAATATCAGCAACTGCTTTTACGTATTCATCACCTTTTTGGTAGCCACGAGTCTGGTTGATAATTTGTAGTTCACTACAACGAACCATTGCTAAAGAGCCAAATGTGCTTTTATCACTGCTTTCTATATTTTTTTCGTAATATTCAACGAACATATTCCTGTTGCCAAGATCTGTTACAGTATCTTTGTAGGCTTCTTGTTTTATCGAGTGCGCAGCATTTTGAATATCATCATGTTTGCTTTGTAAAAAGTGAGACAACCGATTAAAGCTTGGTACAAGGTCTGAAGCTAACTTTTTAATCTTGCTGCTATCAATGGCGGTATCCAAGCCATCGTTTACTTGATTTTGATTAATATAAACATCAACAACGTCAGCAACAGTCATGCTTATATTTCTATTTAATCTTTTTAGCATCGCTTTCATAAAGATGACGGGTATAATTGCCATCACACCTGATACCAAAATCACGATAAAAAAAGCGTGTTGAAGTAAAAGCGCTAAATTACTGGCATTGATAGTAAACTCGACTTTTATATCAGACGCATTGTTAACTGCAAACTGTGGCCTTACTGAGTTGAATGTAGAATTCACCATCGCTGCAAAAGCTGGTAACGGAGCAGGGGACTGTATATTGACTATTTCTTTCCCGTCATAGTCACGTAATATAAACGTCGAAAAAACTTTCCCATCCATTAGAGCTTTTTGGATTTTTGATGAAGAAAAATCGTCCATAGTTTGTGCATTTATATAGGTACTAATTACATTTTGCGCTGCTTTTTGTTTTTCACTTACTGCACTGTTAAAAGCAGATGCAACAAAGTAACCGCCAATGCTGGCAAATAGTAACCAAGAAATGAGTTGTATAAATATGAGTTTTTTAAAACCAGCCATGATTTAGTCTTTCATTCGTTCAAAAGGGAAGGAATCAAATCCTTGATTTATCAGCGTACTTTTTCAATTACTTGCGTAATTTAAAATATTTACATTTGATTGGCTTAGAGTAGAGGAAATACTTAGAAAAGTCTAATTGATTCGTTAAGTT
>NZ_JBHZRV010000002.1:631099-759085 GCF_043641955.1 Pseudoalteromonas atlantica | reverse complement strand
GGCTCCCCCTCCCCGACTCGAACGGGGGACCTGCGGATTAACAGTCCGTCGCTCTAACCAACTGAGCTAAGGGGGAACTACATATCATATTACATAAACTTGGCTCCCCCTCCCCGACTCGAACGGGGGACCTGCGGATTAACAGTCCGTCGCTCTAACCAACTGAGCTAAGGGGGAAGCGTCATGCCTTTCAACGGGGCGAAATATTAATGATGGAGCCGCAAAGTGTCAACATAAAAACTTCATAAATTCAAAAAAGTAGTTTATTCGATGTTTTTATGTTCGATCTGCGCGTTTTCTAACTGTAATCGTGCAATTAATAACATCCCAAAAAAGAAAAACTTCAGCAAGAGGGCGATCATTTAGCTCGGTATTAGTGATGTGGCTTTATTTAAAAACATGAAAAATCATAATTTGGTATCAATTTTATTCTCTAAAATACAAAAAAGCAGTTTTTACACACCATCAAATGAACAAATACTCTAAAGGTGAATTTTTTATTTTTAAGTGTTAGTGAAATCGCTTTTATAAAAAGTACGAAGTATTTTGGCAGCTAGAAATTTTGCTAGACCGAATTTTAGAAATAACAGCTGAGCGAACCTCAATACATTTTTTACTTTAAATTCAATTTAATATAGAGGGTTATCATAAGTTGTAAGGTCACATTTAAATGCAAATATGTTCAAACATCGCATGCTTAGATGTTTTTTTCACCTGAAATGCCAAAATGAATTAAGTTAGTATTCGCCAACATAAGTGGAATTTAGTTTCTATAGATAAGTTAAACCCCTTGATTGGTGCGGGTTTGCATGAGTTATCCACGGAATCTGTGGATAACTCTGTTTATTAAAGTTTAAGAACATCATCTACGCTATATTTTTCGGGCGCTGTAAGGATATCAAGCACTAAAAACATTTTTTTTATCTATATAAAAATCAATACTTTAAAAATAATGCTTGAATTAGCAGCCTATGATGAGGAAAATTATTCGTGACGATAAGATATAAGCAAGTTTTGTGTAAAAAATCAGCGCCAGCAGAGAGGGTTTTGTTATAAACGTTACATAAGTGTATTTTTATTGTTTTTAACGGGTGTTTTTGAGCTATTGCAATGAAACAGCTTAAAACGTGTACTTTTCTATCAGATTTTTGACCGCTATGAACAATAAATACTTTATCTATTCACATGTAAATGGATTCATTTGATAAATGCGTGGCTTGCAGCGCGTTGATGCTTTAAAATGACAGCTTAATAAAAGAGGCTTATTTATTCACATGCGCGCAAACTTGCAAACAAACACATCCCCTGATTTATTAAATTCCCCAATAGTTCCAACGCTAAAACGCATGACGATCCCAATGATCTTCGGCATGATCACGTTGATGATGTTCAATATTGTTGATACGTTTTTTATTAGTTTGTTAGGTACCGAGCCTTTAGCCGCGGTTAGTTTTACTTTTCCGGTTACTTTTACTGTGATCAGTTTAGCAATAGGTTTAGGTATAGGCACATCAGCAGTAATAGCAAAAGCCTTAGGCAGTAACAATATTGAAGAAGCACGCTTCGACGCCAGTATGGCGTTGGTGGTTGGTGTTGTAATGGTGCTTATTTTATCTTTATTTGGCTATTTATTTATTGAGCCAATATTTAAGTTACTAGGGGCAGGGCAGAATACGCTGCCATTAATTCATGATTACATGAGTATTTGGTTTGTGGGGAGCGTGTTTTTAATCACGCCAATGATCGGAAACTCAGTATTGCGTGCAAGTGGCGATACAAAAACCCCAAGCATTGTAATGGGAGGAGCAGGGCTAATCAATGCGGTACTCGATCCCATCTTAATTTTTGGCTTTGGCCCAGTCCCAGCGATGGGCATTAAAGGTGCTGCAATTGCCAGTGTTATAGCTTGGTCTGTAGCTGTGGTGATCATTTTATACATCTTAGCCGTAAAAAAGGGCTTGTTGAGCTTACATGCAAAAAACCAAACAGCTCTGGATTCCGTGAAGAAGATTTTAAAAATTGGATTTCCCGCAGCGGGTGCTAACATGCTGACGCCTATAGCAATGGCTGTTATGACCGCATTAGTAGCAGGCTATGGACCAGAGGCAGTTGCTGCGTTTGGTGTTGGTAGCCGTATTGAATCCATAGCAAGCCTTGTTGTGTTGGCGCTGTCGATGACATTGCCGCCATTTATAAGTCAGAATTTCGGTGCAGGTAAATTAAGCCGAGTGAAAGAAGCTTATTGTTCGACGCTTAAATTTGTAATGATCTGGCAATTTATCATTTATTTATTACTCATCGTATTCTCAGGTGTGATAAGTCAATTGTTTGGCAAAGAGCAAATGGTCATCGATGTAATTACCTTGTTTATTTACACTTTACCGCTTAGTTATGGTTTTCAGGGCGTTATTATATTATCTAACTCATCTTTTAATGCGTTGCATAAGCCTATGAATGCGTTAATCCTTAGTGTTATTCGCTTATTTGTGTTTTATGTACCGTTTGCTTATGTCGGAAGTTTAATTGCAGATTTACCCGGTTTATTAATAGGCGCTGCAATAGGTAATGTGTTCACCGGCTTAGTTGCCTATAAATGGTTTATAAAAGAACTCAACGCTATTAATAATCAACCCGTCAAGGAGTGCCAAGTATGAGTGATCATTTCCAACTGGTTTCGCAGTTTACCCCAAGTGGCGATCAACCCACTGCAATAGCACAGTTATGCGAAGGCTTAGAGGCCGGGCTCGCACATCAAACCTTATTGGGCGCTACTGGCACAGGTAAAACATTTACCATGGCAAATATTATTAATGATTTAAATCGCCCGACGATAATTATGGCGCATAACAAAACACTTGCAGCGCAGCTGTACGGAGAGATGAAAGAGTTTTTCCCGAATAACGCCGTAGAGTATTTTGTGTCTTATTATGATTATTATCAGCCCGAGGCGTATGTTGTAGCCAGCGACACGTTTATTGAAAAAGATGCGTCGATTAATGAGCACATTGAGCAAATGCGCTTAAGTGCAACAAAAGCGTTGTTAGAGCGTCGTGACACGATAATAGTAGCGTCAGTATCAGCCATATATGGTTTGGGTGACCCTGATTCATACATGAAAATGATGCTGTTATTAAAGGTCGGTGAAACAGTCGACCAACGCGATATGCTTCGCCGTCTTGCAGAATTACAATATACCCGAAATGATATTGACTTTAGCCGTGGTACATATCGAGTACGTGGTGAGGTTATTGATATCTTTCCTGCTGAATCAGAGACCTATGCAGTGCGGGTAGAAATGTTCGATGACGAAATTGAGCGCTTGAGTATATTTGATCCCCTAACAGGGGCGGTTGAAAAACATATAGTACGAGCCACCATCTATCCTAAAACGCACTATGTGACACCACGAGAGAAGATCCTCGATGCCATAGAGCATATTAAGGCTGAACTGAAAGAACGTCGTGCTCAGTTACTAAGCGCTAATAAGCTAGTTGAAGAGCAACGTGTAGCACAGCGTACACAGTATGATATTGAAATGATGACCGAGCTTGGTTATTGTTCGGGCATCGAAAACTACAGCCGCTATTTATCAGGTCGCACACCGGGTGATCCGCCGCCAACATTACTGGATTATTTGCCAGACGACGCGCTGATGATTATTGATGAATCTCACGTTACAGTATCGCAAATTGGCGCTATGTATAAAGGTGACAGAAGCCGTAAAGAAAACTTAGTTGAATACGGTTTCAGAATGCCTTCAGCAATGGACAATAGGCCGCTTCGTTTTGAAGAGTTTGAAGCCATCGCGCCACAAACTATTTATGTCTCTGCAACCCCAGGGGACTTTGAACTTGAACGTTGTGGTGATGATATTGCAGAGCAAGTTATTCGCCCTACAGGCTTGCTTGACCCTGTAATAGAAGTGCGCCCTGTTGGCACCCAAGTTGATGATTTGCTCTCTGAAATATATAAACGCGTGGAAATTGACGAACGTGTACTCGTGACCACTCTCACGAAACGAATGGCCGAAGACTTAACGGATTATTTGAACGAGCATAATGTTAAAGTTAGATACTTGCACTCAGATATTGATACAGTTGAACGCGTTGAAATAATAAGAGATTTCCGTGCGGGTGTATTTGATGTTTTAGTGGGGATCAACCTTTTACGAGAAGGCTTAGATATGCCAGAAGTGTCTTTAGTGGCGATACTTGATGCCGATAAAGAAGGCTTTTTACGCTCTGCACGTTCGCTTATTCAAACCATAGGACGTGCAGCTCGTCATTTAAATGGACGTGCAATTTTATATGCTGACCGTATGACAAAATCTATGGCAAAAGCGATTGATGAAACTCAACGTCGTCGTGATATACAGCATGCTTATAATATTAAACATGGTATTGAGCCAAAAGCGCTATTGAAGAAAATTACCGACATTATGGATGTGGGTGAACAGGCAGGTCCGCAAGATAATTTAAAACTTATTCGCAAAGAAACTAGTAAGGTTCTGAGCGCTAAAGAGATTGCAGCTCAAATGAAAGAGCTTGAGACTAAAATGCATGCCTATGCGAGCGATCTTGAGTTTGAAAAAGCCGCCTCAGTACGCGATGAAATACACGAATTACAACAACAGTTGATTAAAAATGCATAATTTTTCTCCTCTTCTTAGTGCGCTTGAAAATGCACCGCTTGCAGCCAATGAGCTGTGCCGTATTTTCCATGGTCGTGGTCACAGTGTTGAGCATTTAAGTCATTTGAATTTAGACTTTTATCCACCGAGCTTATTTTTAGTATCTTATGATGAAATAGACTCAAACACGCTTGACGACTTGACCGAGCAGGTTTGTAACTGGGTAAAAACGCATGCACCTGAACATATTACGGCAATGGTTTATCAACAACGTGCAGGGTTAAAAACTCAAAATACGTTGTTATATGGTGATTTACCCGAGCCCCATATAGTAAAAGAAGGCAGTGCGCAGTTTATTGTTGATTTAATGAGTCGTCAAAACACCGGTATCTTTCCTGATATGCGAAATGGCCGCGAGTTTGTGAGTAAAAACAGTACAGGTGCTAAAGTCCTAAATTTATTTTCTTATACGTGTGGGTTTTCAGTCAGTGCGATGCAAGGGGGTGCTGATTGTGTGATCAACATGGATATGAATAAAGGCGTATTACGTACAGGTAAACAAAATCATCAATTAAATGGGTTTGAGCGCGGAGTGAGCTTTTTACCTCATGATATTTTAAAATCATTCGGTAAACTAAAAAAAGCGGCACCGTTTGATTTGATCATTGTTGACCCACCTAGTTTCCAAAAAGGCAGTTTCATACTCACTAAAGACTATCAAAAAGTATTACGGCGCTTACCAGAACTATTAACCAGTGATACTCAGTTATTATTATGCGCAAACAGTCCTGAATTGACAGAGCATGCCTTTAAGGCATTAATTGAAGAGCACACACAAGGTGCTATCACTTTTGTTGAGCGTTTAGCACCTACGTCTGGATTTATTGAAGTAGATAGTGATCGTAGTTTAAAAGCTCTTATTTATAAAACCGCTACAACATCCGCATAATATGAAGCTTAGCCATCGTTTGAGTGCGATTAACTCATTGGTAAATGAACCCTACGATGTTGTTTGGGACTGTTGTTGCGATCATGGCTTATTGGGAATGGCAATCCTCAAGCGAGAGATTGCAAAAAAAGTGGTTTTTGTAGATATTGTACCTGAGCTAATGAATGAATTAAGTAATACACTCGCATGCTATGCAGATTCAAATTCAAGCAGTCAGTGGCAGGTTCAATGTAAAGATGTAGCAAGTATTGAACTTACACCAGGCACTAAACAATTAGTTATTATAGCAGGTGTTGGGGGAGAGCTATTATTAAGGTTAATGCAAAAAATCATTGCAAATCATGATCTGCAAACACTTAAACAACTTAGCTTTATAATATGCCCCGTCCATCATACTTACATGCTAAGGCGAGGGCTTGAGCAATTGGGCTTAGGGTTAGTATCAGAGCAGATTATCATCGAAAAAAAACGGTTTTATGAGCTTTTACATGTGAGCTTTAAATCAACAATTCCCATTGAGCCTACTGGCTGCTCTATGTGGGACCTTACTGATAAACATCACCAACAATATCTTAAAACCTTAATTGAGCATTACACGCGAATGACCAAAAATGAACCCGCATATTATGAACAGGTCATTGCAGATTATAAGCAATTAAATTTAGTTAAAACTAACAGAGCAGTGTGATCTACTTACTCTATTAAATTCGTACCACTTTCACGCCACTTGTATGAATTAATGTTATTTAAGTATGAACAATAAAATAAAAGACTTAAAACCTTCCACTGCCAATAATGCGAAGTGGCCACACAGTTTTGAACAACCTATTTCTTATGCGCCTTTGGTACAACTTTCTAATAACAGTTGGGTAGTGCCGCAACACTTTTTACGTTACAAGCATACTCTGCAATCTGTTAACGAGGTGCTTAGTCAAATTAGCTTTCCGGCTCATTTTCGCGTTATTGCAGCTGAAAAAGATAACCAAGTATATCTGCAGGTAGCTATTTTAAATCCCGATAATTACCAGCCAAATGGACCGAATCACAAAGCGATAAAACTGTTGTTCGGTAGGCGATGGTACGTAGAGGAAAACCTACCTACATCAGAGCTTATTCAAACTGCTTTTTTAGCACTAAAAGTAGCACGCGAGCATGAAGTAAGAGAGTTGATTAAGTATAAACATCAAAACGGAGCAAGTACGCCATTTAACAACCACCATGATTTACCACTGATGGCACAAAACGCTGAGCTTGTGATGTCAGATAGTAATGATGTTAGTGATGTAAAAGGTGTTATAGATAACTGCATTTTTGCAGGAGCGGCAGTTAAACTAACAACAGTTAACAAAATTGACAATTCAACGGTTTTGTATCAGGTAGAACTTACCTGCCATGATTGCCAGCTGAACGAATTCAATAATGCTCGAGTTTCATTTTTGGTAAAAAATACGAGTACCAATCAATTTTTACATGGTTTGATTGATGCATTAATTAAAATCAGTAATGAATTTGTGAGTGAAAACTTTAAATACAATGACCTTGCTCGTTTTAGTAAGCATATATCCGTTGAGAAAATAGGAGAGTTAAGTATTAAACTTCGCTCTCATAATGCATTAAATTTATGCTCACTGGGTAAGCAGCATGCTAATCAGCTCAATTTTGAAATTGATAGTGGGCGAGCGCCGCAAGGATGTAACAGTGAAATATCGGGTTTTTTAGCCGCCCACGGTGTTGAGCGGCCACACAATGCTCACCTGTATGCTAATCAATTAACAGATTAATAGGTTTTATAGTTTATTAATTTCTTGATTAACGCTAAAGCTTGAATCAGTAACAATAGCTTCAAGTGTTTGTACGCGGTCTTTTAAAGCGCGTACTTCGGCATTCACTGCATCTAGTTGTTTGTTTGCATCATGGTTGTTATTTTGCATTTTATGCTTAAATTCGAGGTGCTTTTTATACATATCGTAGATGACCCCTGAACCCACGGAGATAAATACGATTAACACGATCATAGTAGTGCCTGACATAGCTTTTTATTCCCTAATACGTCTTATTTAGTATAAAGTATAACCTGCTTTGTGTAGGTATAAAGCTGACAATTGTAACTTTATTTGTATTTTATACTTAATTCTTAACTGGCCGCTGGTGTGCCTTATTAAGCAAAGCAAGGTTATAATTTGTAGACTGAAACAGTATTAAGAGAGGGACTTATGCTACATACTAAAATACCACCCGTTATTGTGGTGTTATTTTTTGCAGGGCTAATGGCATTGATTGCACATTACAGTGCGATCGATTTTAATTTACTGGTTACCTATATTGCCGCTATTTTAGTTTGCTTAGGTGTTATATTTTGTATTGCAGGTGTGGTCAGTTTTCGACTAGCAAAAACCACGGTCAATCCGACGAATCCGGAACAAGCCTCAGAGCTTGTTACAGCAGGTGTGTATAAAATATCTCGTAATCCAATGTACGTTGGTTTTGCTTTTATTTTACTTGGATGGGGCGTTTGGCTTGCCTCTATTTGGGCCATCTTAAGTATTATGGCCTTTGTGGCTTACTTAACATGGTTTCAAATAATGCCTGAAGAGCGGGCATTAACCGAGATTTTTGGTCAATCATATATCGATTATAAAGCGAAAGTTAGACGCTGGTTATAAATTAAAAAGGCTATCACTGATAGCCTTTAACTCGATTCTCTAAATTGACTCGTACTCAAGCGGGTCTGTAACATCGTTAAGTTTAAATGCTTCAAGGCGCTCTTGGCACGCACCGCATTTACCACAGGCCTTTTCTCGGCCGTTATAACAGGTCCAGGTTTGGCTGTAGTCTAATCCCATTTTTATGCCATCAGTTAAAATGTCAATTTTGGTGTTGTTTAAATACGGGCTAAAAATCTCGACGGCATCATAATTTGCAATGCGGCACAAATCGTCCATTTTTTTCACAAACTCAGGGCGGCAGTCTGGGTAAATTGCATGATCGCCAGAGTGAGCACCATAATAAACTTGGCTTGCTTTAAGTGATACAGCATACCCTACAGCTAATGACAGCAAAATCATATTACGGTTAGGCACAATCGTACTTTTCATGCTTTCTTCTTCGTAATGGCCTTCTGGTACGTCAATATCATCAGTCAACGATGATCCACCAATAAGTTGGTTAATAGCAGAAATATCAACAATTTTATGTGGAACGTTAAGCTTTTCACATACCTGTGCGGCTACTTTAAGCTCTTTAACATGACGCTGACCATAATCAAATGATAAGGCATATACATCGTGGCCTTCTTGCAGGGCTTTATTTAATACGGTAAATGAATCCATACCGCCGGAATAAATCACAACTACTTTTTGCGTCATATCTGTTTTGCTCTTAGTTTTAATAGAGGTTTATATCAGGGCGCGATATACTACACGGCTGGAGCATAAATAACAATTTTTGCCCTGCTTTTTGATTTTTGATGTGTCGCTCTAATCGGTCTGACGAGTGCTAAGTAGTAAGTGAGATAACGTTTGTACAAAATTAATGAAATATTTGAAACCATCCAAGGTGAAGCAAGCTTTACTGGTACGCCTTCCGTATTTTTACGTTTGCAAGGGTGCCCTGTAGGCTGTGCTTGGTGTGATACAAAACAAACGTGGGAAGTGGACAATGTATATAAAGTCTCGCTTGATGACACTGTGGAAAAAAAAGCTGATTCCGACCACTGGGCTGATGCAACAGCTGAGCAAGTTTTAGCGCTTTTTAAATCGCGAGGATATCGTGCAAAACATGTCGTGATCACAGGTGGTGAGCCATGTATGTACGACCTAAACCCAGTTTGTGAATTACTCCATGCAAATGGCTTCAGTACTCAAATAGAAACCAGTGGTACATTCGAAATTTTAGCTCCAGCACAAACATGGGTTACTGTTTCGCCAAAAATTAATATGCGTGGTGGCTATGAAGTACTAACTTCAGCGATGAAGCGCGCAGATGAAATAAAACACCCCATAGCGATGCAAAAACATGTAGAAGAACTTGAAGCATTGTTCACTAAAACGGGCGTTACCCCCAAATTGGTTTACTTACAACCTATTAGCCAAAAAGTGTCTGCGACTAAATTAGCCATTGAAACGTGTATAGATAAAAATTGGCGTTTATCAGTTCAAGTTCATAAATATTTGGGAATAAGCTAACCTAAAAAATATCTCAAAGAGTGCTTATTAATATGCCTTATAAGCACTCTTTATAGGGCTATACCCAAGTCACCTCAAGATACGAGTTTCAGTTGGAATTAAAAGCGATTTAGGCAAGGCATTGATTGCAAATAATACTGGTTCTATTGGTAAAATCAATAACGCAGTATAAATCGCTTTTAAACCAACCCATTGGGCGCTTCACAGGGACTTACTCTCATCGTTGTTCCTTCTTAAAAGGGACTGCCATTTTTGCAAAATAACGCCTAGATATTAAGTCCCTGTGAAACGCTGAATTCTGCATCTTGAGGTGGCTTGGGTATATATGCTATTTGCCGTTAATTTGTATTAAATACCCGCCTGAATTTTTATTACCACATCCCAAAATATAGAAATAATAACTACCTTGCGATATTGTTACGTTTCTAAAGCAGACTAAGTGATTTGATAGCTCATAAAAATTAATGCTACGGCTGATTAGTTATTGGTTATACTTTACTTTGTCTTTGTTGTTTCACTCTCAGATAACTTTGCAATAATTATTAATGTTATCTGAGTGCGGTATAGCTACTTAAACGTCACATCACTTTTTCGTATTTTTACGATGAAGTAAAAGTCAGGATTTTGTGAAAAATGCAGGATAAGCAACTTTTAAAGTTATTAAAGCAACAACAAAAAATACTCTCTAAAATAGCGTTGGGTCAGCCTTTAAAGGAAATTAGTGAAGAGATCTGTTTAGCCATTGAGGAAATGCTAGAAGATGAGTCTGCTAAATGCTCAATTCTATCACTTAAAGGGAAACAACTTTTTCATTGTGCCGCCCCAAGTATCGATCCAACGTATTGCGATATAATCAATGGCGTAGAAATAGGTCCTAATATCGGCTCATGCGGAACGGCTGCATTTTCCGAAACAAGAATTATAGTCGACGATATTTGCTCATCACCTTTATGGGCTGACTTTAAAGAAACTGCATTGAATGCCGGTTTAGCCTCATGTTGGTCAACACCAATCATTTCTACCAAAGCCGAAGTGTTAGGTACTTTTGCTGTTTATCATACCACTGCTAAAAGCCCAACAAAGCAAGACTTAGAGCTTATTGATCATTTTGTAAACTTTACCAGTATTGCGCTTGAGAATGACGCCAATGCAGCTAAGTTGAATGACGTTATTAGCCAACTGAAGCACAGCAACGATAAATTTGAAGCATTTACTCAAGTAATGCCTGATTTAGTACTAATTTTAGGAGAGCAAGGAGAGTATGTTGATGTGTATGGCTCTGCCGATGATTTTTTATCTACTTCTTTACTGCAAAGTAAGGGGAAAAATGTCAATGATGTTTTAGCTCCTAAAGATGCGCTACCAATTATGGCGGTACTAGAGAAAACACTCGCTACAAATGAAGTTCAAGTGTTCGAATATGAATTAGATGTACCAAAAGGAAAGGTGGTCTTCGAAGGACGAACGGTACCTGTGGAGCATTACCAATCGAAGAGTAGTCAGTCTAGGCATGTTTTATGGGTTGCAAGAGATATCACGCAAAGAAAACAAGCAGAAAAAGCTGTTGAAAGGCTTGCCTATTATGATCCTTTAACAAAACTGCCAAATAGACGAATGTTAAATGAGCGCCTAAACATAGCTGTTGAAAAAATAAAACGCTCAGGTGTAACTGGGGCATTATTATTTTTAGACATAGACGACTTTAAGCGCCTCAACGATTCGTTAGGACATTCATCAGGAGATGAATTACTCGTTGAAGTTGCTCGGAGATTAGGTGCGGTAATAAGGAAGTCAGACACATTAGCGCGGTTGGGAGGCGATGAATTTGTTGTATTATTAGAATATCTTGGTGATGATAATGATCAAGCTAATGTAGAATCAGCTATTGTGGCGCAAAAAATTCATGAGATTTTTGATCAAGAGTTTAAAGTTGGTGCCTTAAAATTTCAGGTAAGTTGTAGTATTGGCATCTGTTTAATCAAAGGTAAAGATATAACCGCGAGCAATATTTTAAAGTTTGCTGATACCGCTATGTATCGCTCAAAGGCGAAAGGCGGGAATAGCTATAGTTTTTATGATCCAGCACTACAGACATTATTAGATAAAAAAATAAAACTCGAAACAGAGATTTTGAAATCGATTGAGAATGATGAGTTTTGTGCTTACTTTCAGCCTCAGATTAACTCTGAAGGCAAGGTTGTAGGAGCTGAGGCGTTAATTCGCTGGATGCATCCTGTTAATGGAATTATTGCGCCAAATGAATTTATACCTGTTGCTGAGCAGTTTGGCTTAATACAACGTTTGCAAAATATAGTCCTTAGGGATATCTGTAAATTACTTAACCGCTTAAATCCGTGTGTTATAGATGATGACTTTAGGGTGTCGATTAATATAAGTGCTTCACAATTCAAGTCTTCTTTATTGAAGTCAGAGTTACTTAATGTGCTTAATTTACACCACATTTCTCCGTCAAAAATAACCCTAGAAATTACCGAAAGTATGTTAACTCATGATGTTGAACATACAATACAGCAAATGAAGGAACTCCAGTCAGAGGGATTCACTTTCTCAATAGACGATTTTGGCACAGGGTATTCATGCTTGGCTTATTTGCACGCTTATCCGGTAAAGCAGTTAAAAATAGATAAAAGTTTTATTGATAGAATATCCGATAAGGAATCAGGTTTTAGCATTGTCAAAACAATTATAGATTTAGCAAATAATTTAGGTATGGGTGTGGTTGCCGAAGGCGTTGAAACCAAAGAGCAGTTTACTATCCTGAAAGGTTGTAACATTGACTCGATACAAGGTTATTACTTTGCCAAACCTATGCCAATGAACGACTATACAAATAGCCATAGTAAGAACTTTAAGCGTGACTGAGCATAAAGTTAACTGTGTTTTAAAATATTTACTTGTTAGCTTTTAGGTACTAAATCATTGTTGTGTATGCTGGTTATAGGTTAACCAGCATACTAGTTTATGACTTAATCATTAAACTTGATACGAATGCCTGCATTGACAGTAAAACCATCGTTTCGAGACCAAATATCAGTTGTCCAACGCCCGCTAGGTGCTTGTTGTGGCAACACTAACGAATCATCTTTCGTTTGTCTTACATTGAGTAAGTTCTCTGCATTAACAAAATAGCTAATCCGCCCAACTGTAATTTGCCCAAGTAAACCTAAGTGCCAGTAAGCATCACTTTTATCTCTGTACGGGTTATTTTCAAGGTGTTGTGTGCCAGTGTAGTAGGCTTCAAAACCAACTAGGTGACTACCATGTTCTTCCCACATGATGACTGCACCTGCTGAGTGTTCTGGGGTGAGAGTAAGCGGTACGCGACCTATTCCTGAGCTGCTTTGTTTACTTGCATCTGTATATAAATAACTACCTCTTAACTTGATATCATTCCAGCGATAGCGTAATAGAAATTCTGCACCGCGGATTTCACTTTGGCCTGGGGCGTTGACGATGCGAACGTTTTTATCTGATGGCGTGAGCTGTTGATTAATGACCTCCAGCTCTGTCACATTTTCAACATCGGATGAGAAAAGGGTGACACTTGTTTCAACGCTATCAAATGTATAGCTGATATCGACAGAGGCGGTGTTTGCATGTTCTTCTTCAATATTTTCAAGCGGTTCTAAATGGGATAAACCGGCATCTTCAATGTCTTCGATAAATGGGGTGGGGGCGAAAAATCCTTTACCGTAAGAGCCTCTTACGGTCCAGTTTTCTGGTTTATACAGCATGGAAATTCGCGGACTAAATTGCGTGCCGTATTCATTGTGCCAGTCGGCGCGTGCACTCAACGAAAACGATATATTTTCGCTTGCTTCATAATCAAGCTGTGAAAAAACGCCGGGCACTTCGTAGTGATAATCAAATGCAGCAAAGTCTTCTGATTGGTATTTTTCAGATTGATACGCGGCACCGACTAGCCATGCTATGTTGTCGGTATAACCAGAGATACTTGACTCAAATAAATAACTTTCATGATTGTCACCTTCGTTTATGGTGCCATATACGTGATCATGATCTTGCTGCATGGCAGAACCACGTACATTTAAGGCCAATACTTCATTTATTGGTTTATCAAATATAAACCCCGTATCGAGCCTTAAGCTGTCTTGTGTTTGTGCAAATGGGTTGCCACCTGGCATTGTTGCGTTTTCAGCGGTGCCGCCATCTCTTTGCTCGGTCATCGCGCCTACCGTGACGTATAAATTGGCGCCATTATCGCCTCCCCAATAGATACGAGGGCGTACACTTGCTCTGTTATAGCTTGCCATATCAAGCCAGCCATCATCATCTAAGTCTTGCTCCTGTTGATGATGAAGCCCTGCGGTAACAGAGGCGCTGATTGAGTCAGTTAGTGGTGCAGCAAAGTAAGAGGTAACATCTTGGCCATTTTTTGAGGTGGCATTGAGAAGAACTTCGCCCTCAAACTCATCGCTCAGTGTACGTGAAATCAAATTGATCACCCCACCTAACGCAGAGCCTCCATATAATGAAGAGGCAGAGCCTTTAATGATCTCAACATTGGCAAGATCAGTAGGGGGAATTTGTAATAACCCAATTGATTGACCGCCATATAGTGGCAGTCCGTCGCTAAGCAACTGGGTATAGCGGCCATACAGGCTTTGCAAACGGATATTTGCACTACCTAAAGCGGGTGAAGTGTTTTGCACGCGTACTCCACCAGTTTCTGCCACTAGCATTGAAATGTTGCCAGGGCGCATTAAGGCTTTCTCGTGTATTTCTTCACTATTGATTATTTCAGTGCGAGTTGCTGACTCGGTAACAATTCGACCAAGGCGAGAGGCGGTTACTTGTATTTTCTCTATCGATTTTTTTTCATGCATCGTCATGATGCTGTTCGTGGGCGAACGAATAAGCAGGGAATAACGCAGCAGCAACAGCTAGCTTAGATGTTTTTATAAACATATTTGTCTCATAATTGTATTAAAGTAGAGCGAATTAGCCCTCAACGTGGCTAAAAAATATGGGAACTGTATTTATGAGATAGAGATAGGAGGACGGAATAAATGTGTCGGCATCAAAACTTTTCGTTCGACGTGTTGATTTATAACATTAGACTTTTGTACAACAAGCGCAGTTGTATTTACTTGACTAGGTAAATACAAGGCCGACACGCATGTATTTTCAGGGCAAAAGCAGGTGACTTCACAGCACTCGGTATCGCAACATTCATCTTCACTTTGGGCTTGCTCATCGGTGAGAGTATAATCTGTTGCTGATGATTGTTGAGAATGCGATGCAGTATTTGTAGGCAGATTAGCACTGTAAGCCATCGTTTGGCCAAAAAGCTTAGCAAAATAAATAACATTGCCAACAAATTTGAAAATAGCTTAGGTATATTAATCTCATGTACAAATAATATGTGTAGTATATTGAGTTTTAGGCGCTTTATGAATATCCATTACGAGAAGATAGAGCCTATCGGTTTTTCTTTAAAAAGTATAAAGCCGTTACTCGTACAATAAAATAAAGCGTGGTGCGCTTTTAACTCATAAATAAGTGGATGCTGTTTTTGAATGAGCTATTTAAAAAATCTAATAACAAAATTTATTATAATGATGCAGCAACGGCCCGGTTTGTTAGCTGTATTTGCGTTTTGCAGTGGTGTGGCAAGCTACCTTTTAGTTGAGCGAAAGGAGTCGTTTTCACAAATTATTGCCATACTTTTACTGATCAGCTGGGTGTGGTTGATTGTGGATAATTGGCTGCGCGATAAAGTTGAGCAACGTTTTGGCGTTGCTGTTTCACCAAACTTTATGCGCTTTGCATTACAGATGGTGCAGCAAGAAAGCTTATTTTTTGCATTGCCGTTTTTTCTCGCGGTGACTTCGTGGAATCATCCACAGGCTGTTTTTACATCATTAATTATACTTTGCGCATTTATATCGGTTGTCGATCCGCTGTATTATAAAAAATTAGCTAAGCACAGTATATTATTTACGGTGTTTCACAACTTCGCACTGTTCGTTGTTATTCTGGTTACTCTACCTATTTTACTTAATCTCACCACCAGTCAAAGCTTAACAATAGCATTGATCACCTCAGTTATTTGTACACTGCCAAGCTTAGGTAATTTAATGCCCAATGCGCGCTGGTGGCGTTTTCCTTTACTCGTTTTATTGTTGAGTGCGCTTAGCGCAGGTTTATGGCAGCTACGTAGCTGGGTACCGCCAGCGGCGCTGCGCTTAACTGATATTACGGTATCCCATGAAGTCGATATTGCACAACGCAAGCCCATCGGTAACGTTAAGCAGTTAGATGTAAATACATTACGACAGGAAGGTTTGTATAGTTGGACAGCGGTGAAAGCGCCAAGAGGATTAAACGAAAAGATTTTTCATGTTTGGATCCTTAATAACCAAGTCGTGGAGCGAATTGCATTAGATATTACAGGTGGGCGTGAGCAAGGTTATAGAGCGTGGACCCACAAAATGAATTTTCCCACAGATCCCGTTGGAAAATGGCAAGTGCAGGTTGTTACCGAATCAGGGCAACTCATAGGGTTAACTAAGTTTGTAGTGGGTGCATAAGTACTTCAACCTTTAAAGTGCAGAGGTTAGTTATTCTCAATGATATAGTGTTAGTATCTTAAGTTTCATTTTATTTTATGGTTTTACAAGGAATTAATAAAAATAATGCTTCATAAACATTTAAACACTTTACTTATTGGGCTCCTTTTATTTGTCAGCCAAAGTGTTTTCTCGCAAACGGATAAAGATAGTTTTTATGATTATGTTGAACTCTCAATGGAGTTATTTACTAATCAGGTATCAGAAAAAAACTTCATAGAAAGTGCTAATAAAACGGGTATGTTAAAAAGCCCAACACTGCAAAGTAAAATATTCAACTATCAAGTTTTTAATAAACGAAAAGAATTGGCCAACAGGGCAGGGGTTAAAGTTGCAAATAAAATTACTGAGCAGGATTGGCAAGGCTTATTAGCGGTAGATCCCATGCTTTATGCAGCGCAGAAATCTAGTTATTTAACTGTCTATAGTGATACCCCGCTCAAATCTATTCGGCAGTTAAAAGCACAGTTAGTTACTAGAGGTGAAAAGAAAGCGGTTGCTCAAGTTTCTGCTGCTTTAGGGCAGACTTTATCATTCCGTGATAGTGAAACTATTGCCGCATTAATAGAATATTTATATGCACTACCTGAGCTTCCAACTTTTGAAAATTCTAAAGATGACTTTTTTTATTCAAAAGAATTTGTACTCAGAAGAGTGATATCTAGTTTTTATTTAATGGGTGCCTATGAGAGAGCTTATAAGTATATGCAACAACTCTTTTCAATTAATACACAATACCTTGATAACATTGATTATCCTGAACCACATTTTCAATTTTCATTTGTATTAGCGCAAGTTGGTGAATACGAAAAAGCATTAGAAATATCAAATAACTTTATACAAAAAGTAGAAACCAAAAGCTTATCGAATTCAGCTATGTTATATGCGCTTATAGCTAAAGCGGGGATTCTTATCTATCGACAAGAGGGTGAGGATTTAAAAACAGCATCAGATATTTTATCAAGTGCTTCACTTAATCTAGATTCTGATGTTCTGACCGAAACTGTAAGAAGTATCGTAATACAAACTCTTTTATATTCAATTAGGGGGGAGCGTGATCTTTTACTTAGTTCGATTAAACGTCTAGAAAAATATGTACAGGCGCATCAAAATAAATTTAGAGATGCTGACTTTAGAGATATTGCAGAGTTAGAACGTTTATCCTATGAATTAATAGGTGAATCTGAACTTGCTATGCAGGCATCATCCATTAGTTTATTGGCAGAAAAAAATCTGATTATTAACTCTTTAAATTCGTCTTTAGATAAACTCGGTAATTATTTACAAAGGGATGTTGAGCTACTTATACTTGAGCGAATAAAAGCTGAACATGAAAAGCAAACCCTACTATTAAAAGCACAAAATCTTCGATTAATTATTTTAAGCTTATTTGTATCTATATTAGTTTTATTACTCATTTGGCTTTGGCAGCGTCATCGTTTGACTAAAAAATTAGCAGAAACAGATACATTAACCGGTGCATTGAATCGTAGAGCAATGTATACGTGGATCAATAAATTAATGCCAGCCAATACATCAATGTGTATTTGCCTCATAGATTTAGATCACTTTAAAAAAATTAATGATACCTATGGTCATGGGACGGGAGATGAGGTGTTGGAAACTTTTAGTATGATAATTCAAAGTCGTATACGTAAAACAGATAGGCTTTGCCGGTTTGGTGGAGAAGAGTTCTTATTGACGCTAAATAATTTAAATAAGAAAGAGGCGCAGGCGCTAATTGACGAAATAAGGCTTGCTTTTGAAGCGCATAATCATTGGAAAAGTACTTCATCGCTTTTCTCTGTAAGTTTTTCCGCGGGAGTTATTCAGTTAACTGAGAAGGCCGAGTTAGACACTGTTATTTCTCAATGTGACAATTTGCTCTATCGTGCAAAAGAAAGTGGTAGAGCTAAAACCGAATCTTCGCTCTATTTTGCAGCATAAGAATGATTTCAGCCCAAATAAGGGCTTTTTCCTTGCGCCACTAACACACAAAATATTCGCAAATCTAATTCGAGCTGATGATATTCTGGTTCCATGTGACAACACAGGGCGTAAAAGCTTTTGTTGTGATCTTTTTCTTTAAAGTGGGCAAGTTCGTGCACTACAAGTGCTTTTAATAATGGCTCTGGTGCGCGTAGTAAATCGCTGTTTATTGCTAAATCGTGTTTGCGGGTTTTACCTTGCATTCGGTAAGTATGCGTACCCAGTGCGTTAGTGACCATATCACCTTGCTTTTTAAATGCGGCGCGGCCAAACGGCGGGGCATTTTTTAAGTAGCGCTTTTTAAGCTCAGTTGCGTAAGCATATAATGACTTGTCACTCGTTATCGTATGAGCATGCGGGTATTTTTTTGTTAAATACGCACCGTGTTTGTTGTTATTAATGAGCTGCATCACTTGTGTGACAATTTGCTCAGGGTAGCCGGTAAAATAGCGAGAGTAGTCTTTCATAAATTTAAAATAAGCTCGATTGAGTGGCTTCTTTTTCACCTATAAAAGGTGATAAAACGCGGTGGTTATAATTTAAGTCTTGGCAAAATTGACGTGCTAACAATGGGGCTTGGCGGTTATCTGCGGTATGAAAAAACACATAAGGTGTTTTACCTTCATAAAGCCATTGTTGTACTTTTTTCAGCCACGGTTGGTAATAACTTTTATAGTCATGCTCTAAACTGGCAATAACAAACCTTGCCATTGGCTGCTCGCCAGTGGCGATAGCATGCACAGGTAAATGAGGCTTTTTTTGTTGTGCATCTATCAAGGCTTCGGTATTAGGTTTTACCGCAAACAGGGCGCGCGTATCCATGGCAATCCGATTAATGTTGTTGGCCATTAATAACTGGTTTAACGAAACTTCTGCATCGCCTTTTTTAAAAAACTCGCCGTGGCGTACTTCAACTCCGTAATTTATATTGTGTGGCAACTTACTTATAAACTGAGCGAGAAGGGGCAATTGCGCAGGGCTAAAACTACTTGGTAGTTGCAACATGATTTGCCCAATATAGGGTAATAGCGGTTCGAATAAATTAAACCAAGCTGTAAGCTCGTCATCAATGTTGGTTAATTGTAATTCGTGGCTAAAGCGACGATGGAATTTAAAAGTAAATTTAAAATCGTTATTAACGGCATTACGCCAGCGCTTTAGGGATTCAATACTGGGGTCAGCGTAAAAGCTTGTATTGCCCTCTACAGAATTAAACACCTGCGCGTATTCATGCAGCATGTCAGCATTTTTACAATGGCTGGATAACAAATTGCCTTTCCACGCAGTGCTTGACCACTGCGGACACCCTAAATACAACATAAAACGGTTAACTGATTGTGTGTTTTGGCCAGTATACCAAATCTATAAATTGAAAGCACAGAGCCCGCTGCCGCGCTCGCATTTTTAAGTAACTTGGGTATAATGCACCCCCTAAAATGATTAATAAATAGTGGCTTTAACTCCCCAAAAACAGCAAATTCTTAGGGAAAGCGGCTATGAGTCTTTAACTGACAGGAATACTATGCGCTCTATATACTGCGGACAGCTTAATAAAACTCACGTAGATCAAGAAGTTGAACTATGTGGTTGGATAAATAAACGACGTGACCTGGGTGGTCTTATTTTTGTTGATTTACGCGACAGAGAAGGCTTAGTACAAGTTGTATTCGATCCTGAAGTTGAAGGCTTAATGGATACAGCGAATAAACTTCGCCAAGAATTTTGTGTGCAGCTTAAAGGTGTTGTTCGTGCGCGCCCAGAGAGCCAAGTAAACAAAGATATGGCAACAGGTGAAGTTGAAATTCTAGGCACTAGCTTAACTATTATCAATCGCTCTGAGCCGTTACCGCTTGATTTTAACCAAGTGAACTCAGAAGAGCGCCGCTTAAAGTACCGTTATTTAGATTTACGTCGTTTAGAGATGAGCGACCGTATTAAGTTACGTGCTAAAGCAAGCAGCTTTGTTCGTCGCTTTTTAGATGAAAATGCATTTTTAGATATTGAAACACCCGTATTAACGAAAGCGACGCCAGAAGGTGCGCGTGATTATTTAGTACCGAGCCGTGTTCACAAAGGCAGTTTTTACGCATTACCGCAATCACCACAGTTGTTTAAGCAATTATTGATGATGTCTGGTTTTGATCGTTACTACCAAATCGTTAAATGTTTCCGTGATGAAGATTTACGTGCTGACCGTCAACCTGAATTTACTCAAATAGATTTAGAAACGTCGTTCATGAGCTCTGATCAAGTACGCGGTATGACTGAAAAGATGATCCGTGAAATGTGGCAGTCATTGCTTAACGTTGATTTAGGCGAGTTCCCAATCATGCCTTATTCAGAGGCGATGAGCTTGTACGGCTCTGATAAACCAGACCTACGTAACCCAATGAAGTTAATTGACGTTGCTGATTTGGTAAAAGACGTTGAGTTTAAAGTATTCTCAGGCCCTGCAAATGATGAAAAAGGCCGTGTTGCAGTATTAACAGTACCAGGTGGCGCGAAGCTTTCTCGTAAGCAGTTAGATGACTACACCAAGTTTATTGGTATTTACGGTGCGAAAGGTCTAGCTTGGATGAAAGTTAACGACCGTGATGCAGGCGCTGAAGGTGTTCAATCGCCAATCGCTAAGTTTTTAAACGAAGGAGTGATTAACGAACTTCTTACACGTACTAATGCACAAACGGGCGACATCATTTTATTTGGTGCAGATAAACGCAACACAGTAAATGAAGCCATGGGCGCATTACGCTTGAAGATTGGTGTTGATTTAGAAATCACCAACCTTGATAGCTGGGCACCACTTTGGGTTGTTGACTTCCCAATGTTTGAAGAAGATGATGAAGGCACACTTCATGCTGTTCACCACCCATTTACAGCACCAAAAGACATCGATGCAGCGGCTCTTGAAGCAAACCCAGCTGCGGCTATCTCAGATGCCTATGATATGGTATTAAACGGCTACGAAGTAGGTGGCGGGTCTGTGCGTATTCACAATGCAGATATGCAAGAAGCGGCTTTTAGAATTCTAGGTATTGATGCACAAGAGCAACAAGACAAGTTTGGCTTCCTACTTGATGCGCTTAAATACGGCACGCCACCGCATGCTGGTCTAGCGTTTGGTTTAGACCGTTTAGTAATGCTACTGTGCGGTACAGACAATATTCGTGATGTTATTGCTTTCCCTAAAACAACTCAGGCATCATGTTTATTGACTGACGCACCAAGTAAAGCCAATGCCGATTCATTGACTGAGCTTGCTATTAACGTTGTTGAAAAAGCTGAAAAACCAGCTGAATAAGTGACGAAAAACTAGTTTAATGTTAAAAACCCTAAGCTTACTCTTAGGGTTTTTTTATTGCTGTTTAAGAGGGAGTTATGGCAGAAAGTATGTTATTTACACAAAACGATTACTATGAGCACGAATTTTTAAATGCTAAAGCGACGGCACAGCGTTTTAGTGAGATTGAATTTGAGCAATGTCAGTTTATTGAGTGTGACTTTAGCCACAGTCAATTTAGTAACTGTCGTTTTATCGATTGTGAGTTTATTAATTGCAATTTGAGTGACTTAAGCTGGAATTATAGCTCATTAGAAGAGGTGAACTTTAAAGGCTGCAAACTCAATAGTATCGTTTGGGGGCAAGTAAACTGGCCGCAACTGGCATTGACTGCACCTGTTAGTTTTAAAAATTGCGAGCTTAGCCATAGCTCATTTTTTGAGTTGTCATTAAAAGCGTTAACAATGACAGATTGCTTTGCAAAGGATGTCGATTTTAGACATGCCAACTTAGCGAAAAGTCAGTTTATAGGCACAGATTTTAGAGACAGTGTGTTTCATCAAACCAATTTAAGTAACGCTAACTTTGTCGGTGCAACACAGTTCAATATTGATATAAAAAATAACGACGTTAGTGGTGCTAAGTTTGAACGACTTGAGGCGTTAAATTTATTAGCGGGACTGGATATTGAGCTAGTGGATTAGCCGTTATTACACGGCTAAGTTTATAATAAAACGTTGCTCTAACAGCTTGGACCATTTTTATTGCGAGCGCTGGCAAGCGCGCGAGCAATTTCAAGCAGCGCAGGGTTAATATCATCAGCGCCATCTTTAACTAGCTTTGTTACATCGCCCGATGAGTATAAGCTATCACGAGGTGATTTAATGCCAAGTTCACGCACAAAATCTTTCGTTTTACCGGTGCTACCGGTTTCAATAAACTTAAAAATAATACGTTCGTTATTATTTTTTGGCTCGGCTTGTAGTACCGCTATTTCTTCTTGGTAAGCTTCGATGCGACTTTGTAAAATGTCGATACGTTGTTCGATGCTGCTGTATGATTTCATGGGACACTTTCTAAATGAATATAAATATTAACGCTATTATCGCATATATTTGCAATAAATAATCGTTTAGCGGCGAGTAACTTGTCAGAGCGTATACATAACACAGTAAAAACCTTAAACTTATTGTAATTAAAATAAAAATTATAAGATTCACAACATGATTAACGCTTTAAAGCCTCTCATTATATTAGGCTGTTTTACATTTACTACTGTCAGTTTTGCCATAAGTGAAGTGATTGTTGATAAAGACCGCGATCGTGCGATTCCCGTTACTATCTCAGAGCCGAGTAATTCATCCACCTGCAGTGAACATAATAAATGCTCTGTGGCTTTTATTAATGCTGGGTATGGTATCGCGCACACAGATTACCAATTTGCGGCTAATATTTTCACGGCCAAAGGATATTTAACAATTGCCGTTGCTCACGAATTAAAGGGCGACCCTGCACTTAACAGGAACCCCCCTTATATGGCAACTCGGCTAGAGAATTGGCATCGAGGCGTGGTGACCTTAAAGTTTTTAGTCAATGAGTTAAGCAGCCGTTATCCATCTTATGACTTCAGCCAGCTGACTTTACTTGGCCATTCCAATGGCGGAGATATCTCGGCGCTTTACGCGGCACTTTATCCTAATCAAGTCGAGCGGATTATCACACTTGATCACCGGCGCATGTTATTGCCTCGTAATAAAAATATTCGAGTGCTCACATTGCGTGGTAGTGACTTTTTGGCTGATCACCAAGTTTTACTGAATGCCGATGAACTAACCCAATATCCAGTAAAGCAAGTTGCTATAGAAAACTCTCGCCATAATGATATGTATGACGGTGGGCCTAAATGGCTGGTGGATAGAATGAGCAAAGAGCTAAATAAATTTATGAGAGAAGATTAAGGTAATCGGTTTATTTTTACTTTTGATCTGTATCAACAATTGGATTGTTACCCTAGCAGTGCGGACATAAGTCCTTATGTTTTTAGGGTTAGTTTATTATCCTCGCGGAGCGCAACAATGGAGCAACTGCTATGATTAGCAAAGGCTTTTGACAACTTAATTCATTGGATACGAACATGCAACTACCTACCGTCGATTATAAAGCGAGCGATGCAGCCGCTCAATTTGTTGAATCTCTTAGAAACACTGGTTTTGGTGTATTAAAAAACCACCCAATTCCGCAATCTTTAGTTGAATCAATCTATGAGAATTGGCAGGCGTTTTTTAATTCTGAGCAAAAGCATGATTTCTTATTCTCTAAAGAAACTCAAGACGGCTATTTCCCACCGTCAGTATCTGAGGTTGCTAAAGGTTTTACAGTAAAAGATATTAAAGAATATTTTCATGTTTATCCAAAAGGCCGTGTGCCAGAACAGCTTGAGGCTGACGTGCGTGAATACTACCGTCTAGCAAATGAGTTTGCGGCAACCTTGTTAAGCTGGGTGCAAGCTGAAGCACCGGCTGAAGTTCGTGCTAAATTTTCAATTGACTTAAAAGATATGATTGCTGATTCTGAGCAAACTTTATTGCGTATATTGCATTACCCACCAATGACCGGTGATGAAGAACCCGGTGCCATTCGCGCCGCAGCACACGGTGACATCAACCTATTAACGGTTTTACCTGCATCGAATGAGCCTGGTTTACAAGTGCAAAAAACTGACGGTGGTTGGTTAGATGTGCCGTGTGATTTTGGCAGCTTGATCATTAATATTGGTGACATGCTCCAAGAAGCGTCAGGTGGATATTTTCCATCAACAATTCACCGTGTAATTAATCCAACGGGTAAGGCGTCGACTAAGTCTCGCATTTCACTTCCGTTATTCTTGCACCCACGTCCAGATGTTGTTTTGTCTGAACGTTATACAGCTGATAGCTATTTACAAGAGCGTTTACGTGAATTAGGCGTGAAGTAATTGTAGTAATACTTACAACTTAGTTTGTTGGGGGCGTTTTAAAAGCGGCTTTTTTAGCCGCTTTTTTGTGGAAGCTACTTTATTGTCAAAGATCAAAATCCGCGAGGGGATACAAACTGACCACTTTGAATTTTGTCGTAAGTCTGTTGTGCAAGCGATTCTAAACTGTCTAAGCTACGACCAGATGCAGTAATTTGATGTTCAATAGGTAGAATTTCTATATTTGTTACGCCAGATAACTGCGCGACACGCGCAAATGTGTAAGCATGTTTGTATTTTTCGTGTTTATTAAACAAGCTTACCAGAGTCATATAAATCTCTGGGTTAGGTTCTTCACCCGCTTTATTTAACTCGAGTGTTTTATAAAGTAAATCTATCGTTTTTTCTTCATCTGATTTTATATAGTACGTTGCTAAAAAGAACTGCATTTGTGCATCATTCGTTACACTTGGGTCATTTTCTAACGCTAATAGTTTGGTTAACGCAGACTGGTCATTATTGCGTGACCAATGATAGTAAAGCAGACCTGGGTGATTAGTGCCTTTAGTATCTTGATATAAACGCGTCATCTCCTTAAGGCTCACTAAATGACCTTCTACCCGTGATGTGGTTTTTTCTTTTAGCTTGATATGCTCTATCTTTGCTGCAAGAGAGACGCATTGGTTATAGCTTTCAAAGCCTTGTAGCAAAGTATATTTGTTTTCTTCAGTGGGTTGCTTATATTCATGATACCGAGCAACGATAACTTCTGCGCGCTCTTTTTTACAATGACTGTCTTTATTCAAATCATTACATAGCCCAGGTGTTTCTTTACAAATTTTTGCCTGTGTCAGTGGCTCTTCACACCCAGTAAGTACCAAAATACTCAATAATACAGTTGTTCTGAGTAACATCCCTAAACCCTACTTTTATAATATATGTTTTATTCTAGCCCAATGAATTGATCTGTAACAGTGGAGAATCGCGCGAGTTTAAATTAGAATACCCCTGACCATAGTGACGAGTTGCTCTCACATGCTAAATTTGCGCTATGGATATCCGTTCAAAAATTGTTTAATTAGGTAAAAAACATGACCTCATCTCACGAGTTAGAATACACTAATAGCTGGCAAGAACGCCAAGATTATGCTGAAAGCATGCAACCGATAATCGGTAAATTATACCGTAGTCGTGGTATTGAAATTGCTGTTTATGGTCGTCCACTTGTTAACGCAAGCCCTATTGATATCATCAAATCTCACAAAACTGTGGCACAATTTGAAGGTACAAAATTACGTTTACGCGAAAGCTTTCCATTTCTAGAAGCAATCAGCAAAATGGATTTAAACTCAGCGCGTATTGATATTGGTAAGCTTGCATATGGTTACCTGTTTAATGATGCAGCTAAAGGTCGTTCAGTTGAAGAATACTTAAATGATGAACTAGCTGAAATCATTAACTCAAAGGCTAAAGAGCCTCGTGATGTTGTTTTATATGGATTTGGACGTATAGGTCGTTTACTTGCGCGCTTATTAATTGAAAAGTCAGGTCCATATGCTGACTTACGTTTACGTGCAATCGTTGTGCGTGGTGGTAAAGATGGTGATCTTGAAAAGCGTGCAAGTCTATTACGCCGCGACTCTATCCACGGTCCATTCAATGGTTCTATTACCATCGATAAAGAGCGTAACGCAATAAAAGCAAACGGTAGCTACATTCAAGTTATCTACGCTAATTCGCCAAGTGAAATTGATTACACAGCATACGGCATTGAAGATGCACTTATTGTTGATAATACAGGTATCTGGAAAGACGAAGCTGGCCTAGGCCAACACCTTGAATCAAAAGGCGCTGCAAAAGTATTATTAACAGCACCTGCTAAAGGTAATATTAAAAACATCGTATACGGTGTAAATAACCAAGATATCTTACCTGAAGATAAAATTGTGTGTGCTGCAAGCTGTACTACAAATGCTATTACGCCAACGCTTAAAGCATTAAATGATAAGTTTGGTATTAATAATGGTCACGTAGAAACGGTTCATTCATATACAAATGACCAAAACCTAATTGATAACTACCACAAAGCTGAGCGCCGTGGTCGTGCTGCAGCACTAAATATGGTTATCACAGAAACGGGTGCTGCTAAAGCTGTATCTAAAGCTTTACCTGAACTTGAAGGTAAACTAACAGGTAACGCAATCCGTGTACCAACACCAAATGTTTCATTAGCAATCTTAAACCTAAACCTTGCGACAGATACGTCAGTAGAAGAGCTTAACTCTTTCTTACGTAACGCCGCTTTGCATTCAGATTTACGCGACCAAATCGATTACACCGCGTCAACTGAAATTGTATCTACCGATTTAGTAGGTAGTCGCTACGCCGGCGTTGTAGATTCACAAGCAACGATTGTTGATGGTAACCGTGTTGTGCTTTATGTTTGGTACGATAATGAATTTGGTTACAGCTGTCAGGTAGTTCGCTGTATGCGCGACATGGCTGAAGTTGCATTTCCAAGCTTGCCCCGTTAAGCAATAATTTTTAGTTAAATACGAAAGCCAGCAACAGCTGGCTTTTTTAGTCGTGAATTTTTTCAAAATTCAAGGTGTGTGGTAGGCTGTTTCTAGTTTACTCCATTTTACTAACAAAACGCTCCATCAAAAGAGTGTTACATAATTTCTGACTAATAATGATTGGTTAGACTTTATTATTCACCTATAGGTTTATTTTACATGAAGATCACCAGTAATTTTGACAGTGGTAATATCAATGTTATTGCAGCCACGGACCCATTAGATATTCAATTAGAGATCAATAAAGATCATCAATCGGATTTTTTTCAATGGTTTCATTTTCGCTTAGAGACAATGCCGTTTCAAAACCATAAATTACACATCAACAATCTTGAAAACTCCGCTTATCCTGACGGTTGGATAGGGTATCACGCTGTTGCATCGTATGATCGTCAAACATGGTTCCGTGTCCCGTCAAGTTATGCTGATGGTACGCTAAGTTTTGAAATTGAACCTGAGTGCGGCACAATTTACTTTGCTTATTTTGCCCCGTATAGCTACGAGCGTCACTTAGACTTAATCACATGGGCGCAAAGCCAAGAAGCATGTCAGCTAGAAACGCTCGGTGAAACACTCGATGGCAGAGATATGAGCGTATTACGTGTTGGCGGTGAAAGTGATGAAGATAAAAAAATAATCTGGATCACAGCACGTCAACACCCCGGTGAAACAATGGCCGAATGGTATGTGGAAGGTGTATTACATAAGTTACTGGATGATGAAGACCCGCACGCAGCTGCACTTTTATCAAAAGCAGTATTCTATATTGTGCCAAACATGAACCCAGATGGCAGTGCCCGTGGTCACTTACGCACTAACGCTAAAGGCGTAAACTTAAACCGTGAGTGGCAAACACCTAGTATGGAAAATAGCCCTGAAGTGTATTTAGTACTTAATAAAATGCGTGAAACAGGCCTTGATATGCACTTAGATATTCATGGTGATGAAGCCATTCCATATAACTTTGTTGCAGGCAGTGAGGGCATTCCAAGCTACGATGCTCGCATGAAAGAGCTAGAAGATAGCTTTAAAGCAGCTTTGCTTGTTGTGACTCCTGAGTTCCAAGATGAGCACGGCTATCCGAAAGATGCACCAGGCGAGGCAAACTTAACTGTAGGTTCATCAGCGGTAGCTGAAGAGTTTAAAGCACTTGCTTACACTGTAGAAATGCCATTTAAAGATAACGATGACTTACCTGATCCAGACTACGGCTGGTCAGACCGTCGTTCTTATCAGTTTGGACAAGATACATTAGCGGCCATCGTTAATGTTGTTGATAAGCTAAGATAACTTCATATCATATGGGCGCCTTTGAGCGCCCATTATCCCCACAAAAAATTCCCAGTTGTTATTTCAAATTGATTTTTGGAAATTAAGTGTTAACAAACTTGATAGGTTTAAGTTAACATGAGTGCGTTACCCTTATTAAAGTGTTATTTATTGATTTAATTGGCAAGGGTTGTCACATATTCTGAGTTACTAAAGCAAAGTATCGTAACTAAAAATAAAAAATATAATTGTAGAGGATATCTATGGAAGCTTTTGTAAGCGCTGTTAATGATGTTGTGTGGAGTAGTGCACTCATTTACTTATGTTTAGGCGCAGGTCTATTTTATTCTATTCTAACTCGTTTTGCACAAGTTAGACATTTCAAAGAAATGTGTAAACTTTTACTCACTTCTAACCGTTCAACTACGGGTATTTCGTCTTTTCAAGCACTTGCGGTTTCATTATCAGGACGTGTAGGTGTTGGTAACATTGCTGGTGTTGCTGCTGCAATCGGTTTTGGTGGCCCTGGAGCCATTTTTTGGATGTGGATTGTTGCCTTTTTAGGTGCAAGCACTGCCTATGCAGAGTCGACACTAGGTCAAATTTATAAAACAGAAGAAGACGGCCAATATCGTGGTGGTCCAGCGTATTATTTTGACCGTTGCTTAGAGCAAAAATGGTTAGGTATTTTATTTGCTGTTTCTGCAATCATTGCTTGTGGTGTATTTTTACCTGGCGTTCAAGCTAATGCCGTTGGTAACGCGTTTACTCAAGTGTTTGGTAATGGTGAAATGGTATCAACGAGTTTTGGTGAAGTTGGTACATTTAAACTAGTGGCACTGGCGATTATTTTAATTGTGTTAGCATTTATCATTTTTGGCGGCATTAAGCGCATTGCAAACTTTACCCAAATAGTCGTGCCGTTTATGGCGCTAGGTTACATTGTACTGGCACTCATTGTAGTATTTTTAAATGTAGATAAAGTACCGGGTATCTTTTCATTAATTATTTCGGATGCATTCACCGCGCAAGCTGGTTTTGGTGCCGCGATAGGTTGGGGTGTAAAACGCGGTATTTATTCTAACGAAGCGGGTCAAGGTACAGGCCCCCATGCAGCCGCTGCTGCTGAGGTGGATCACCCAGCACAACAAGGTTTAGTACAAGCTTTTTCAGTGTATGTTGATACAATTTTTGTTTGTACAGCAACGGCATTGATGATTCTAATAACACAGCAATATAACGTTGTTGGTGAGCTGCCAGCAGGTCAATTTATTGTACAAAATGTTGATGCTGCAACTGAGGTAGGTTCTGCTGCGTTCACTCAAATGGCACTATTTAGTGTATTTGGTGGTTTTGGTGAGGCGTTTGTAGGTGTCGCTTTATTCTTCTTCGCGTTTACAACGATACTAGCGTACTACTACATAGCAGAAACCAATGTTGCTTACCTTAATCGCTATTTTAAAGGCAGTATCCCACTATTAATCGTTAAATTAGTGATTATGTTTATGGTGGCGTACGGCATGGTTAATAACTCTGGCTATATTTGGAGTATTGGTGATATTGGTGTGGGCTTAATGGCATGGATTAATATTGTTGGAATATTAGCCATTTTCTTTGTTGCAAAGCCTGCGTTAAATTGTTTGCGTGACTACGAAGAGCAAAAGAAAGCGGGCGGCGAAATTACGTTTGATCCGATTAAGTTAGGTATAAAAAATGCCACTTTTTGGGAAAAACGTTTAGCTGATAAAGCCAAAGAAAAAGGCAAACAGCCAGAATAATGAATGATTGCGATGGTGGTTGTGATTTATTCATCACCTTTGGCAATGTCTTAGCAATTGAGTGAAATTCAAAACAGACATTGCGACATAAAACAAGTACAATGAAAGGCGCCTACAGGCGCCTTTTTTTATGTGGAGTATGGAGAGTTATATGGCGATTGTCAGTTGTCCTAGTTGTAATAAATCGATATCAGATAAACATAAACAATGCCCTCATTGTGAGAATAACGTGGCAGAGCTTAATGATGAGCAACGCCAGCAACTATTGCGTGAAAAGCGCATCAATAAACAGCAAATGTTTATGAACCACTCCTTTTTTGCACTATTCATTTTCTTAGGTGGCTTTTTTTGTTTGTATTTTTTACAGCCAGAACCTGAAACAGCAAAATGGTATTTATGCTCTGCTGCCATTGGCATCGGGTGTATTTGGTATTTAGTTAATCGCGTAATTTTAGTAGTACTTAAAAAGAAAAATTGATATGAACATCGACAACCTTGTAAATAATATTACCCCAGAATTATTTGAACGTTTACAGTATGGTGCTGCAACAGGCAAGTGGCCTGATGGCACGGCACTCAGTGACGAGCAAAAAGAGCAAACAGTGCAAATTGTTATGCTTTATCAAGCTAAAGTAGCCCAATCAAACGAACAATTTACCATTGGATCGAATGGTGAAATGGTACAAAAGACCAAAGCGCAGTTACAAAAAGAATTTAACTCAGATAATGAAATAGCAAGGTTCAGTGAACATGATCTTTAAACATCTTTTTACCCCGAAGTGGAAACACCCAAAACAGCACGTTCGTTTAGAAGCGATTGAAAGTTTAGATGTAGAACGAGATGCAACTATTCTGAGTACGCTTGCACTTGATGACAATTCAGCAGAAATTAGAAAAAAGGCGCTCAATAAAGTAAACGATTTAGTGCTGTGGTGGAAAGCCTACAAACAAGATCAAAATCTAAAAGACTTAGCTGAGCAGCATATTTCAAATGCGGTATTAAATAACGAGCAAGCGCTTAACAACGATATTAAAAATGAATACATCGAACGTTTTGCACCGATTAAAACGCTTGAAAAGCTGGCTTTCGCTGAAAAAGAACTGCAAGTGCGAGTTAAGCTACTAAAACGTTTATCGAATCCTAAATTAACAGAAAAGGCCTTTAAAGAAGGCTCTGCAGAATTACAACAACAGTTAACTGAGCTTGTAATCAATCAACAATTAGCAAAAGCTTTAGTCAAACATGCGCAAGGTGAAGCCAAAAGTAGTTTGCAAACGCATTTAGATAACGAGCAACGCGCAATTGAAATGCCTATTCAAGTGCAAAATGAAACGCGTATTATTTTAGCTAAACTCAATGCATTGCGTGAAAAGCACGACTATGAGCTTGTTAATGAGCAAAGCCAAGCACTTATTGCACAATGGCAAACACAAGAGCTTAACTGGTTGAGCACAGAACAAGTCGCAAACCTAGAAGAAAAATATAACTCAATCACAACTAAACTGAACACGCATGTATCTCAGTTAAAAGCACAATTTGACCAACAACAAGCAGAGCTTGCGCAAAAGCAACGTGAAGTATTGGCAATTGCTAATCTTGAAGCACTGAGTGAAGAGATTGAAAATGCATTGCAATTGGGCTTAGAAACACCAGAGCAAATTCAACAAGATTGGTTAGATGCCAAAGTAACACAAGCACAAGAGGCAATGAACACAAGCGAGTTGGCAGACAGTGCGCAAAAAACCAAAGTCTTTACTAAGTTATCTCAACTTGCAAAGCAGGTTGCTCAGTTACCGCAATTAAGCGCAGCCATTACGCAGTTTAAGCAAGCACTTAATACCCTTACTGAAGTGACAACGGATGTTGATAAAAGTACATTTGATGAAGTAAGTAGCGAGTTTAATGCAGCATATAAAGCAGCAAATGCACCATTAAAACAACTGCCAATAGCCCTACAGGCTCCTTTTAAATCACAATTAAAAGCGCAAAAGCAATTATGGTCTAATGCTGTTGAGCCATTAACTAAGCAACTAACAAAAAACCAACAGCAAGCAAGTCGTAAGGGCCGCGATGTAAAGCGCTTAATTGAACAAGGTCGTTTTAATGTGGCATTTGGTGTGTTTAAAGGCTTTGTTGAACTTTATGATTCATTAACACCTGCTTTTGCACAGCAACTTGATAAACTTAAAGTTGAATTAGAAGCGCAGCTTGAAAACGCACGCGATTGGCAAAAGTATGCGTCAGCACCTAAGCGTGAAGAGCTCTTAGCTGAAGTTACAACGCTATTAGAGCAGCCTTGTACAGATGCAAAAGCACGCGTTGCACAAGTGAAAACGTTACGTCGTCGTTGGAATGAGTTAGGCCGCCTAGACACCGAACAAGAGCAACAACAAGGTAAAGAGTTCGATGAAAAAATTGAGCTCCTATTTGCACCTTGCCGCGATTACTTTGCACAGTTAGAGCAACAACGTGAGCAAATCAAGCAATCTAGAGAAGCGGTTATCGCTCAAATGCAGGCTCTGGCACAAACAGATACAACTATTGAAGCATTTGATTGGAAAGAGTATGAAAGCCAATACAATCGGATTAATAAAGCATGGCGTAATGCAGGTAATGTTGAGCCTAAAATATACCGCGAACTTCAAACGCTTTATAAACCACAGCAACAAAGTGTATTGCAAACGTTAACTGCATTCCATAAAGCTAATAGTGCTGCTAAAAATAGTTTAGTTGAGCTTGCTGAACAATTAGCGCAATCAGATGATTTAGCTGATGCATGTCAGCAATTAAAAGAGCTGCAACAGCAATGGCAACAAATTGGCTTTGCTGGCGCAAAAGCAGAAAATGCGTTATGGCAAAAGTTTCGTCAGTTTAATGACTTAACATTTGCAAAGCGCAGTGAAGAGTTTGCTCAGCACAAAGAACAGCAGGCAACGGATAATGCTATTATCGAACAGCAATTATCAGAATTAGAAGAGGCGCTTCCGGCGGTTAATCAAAAAGCGCAATTACTTGATTTACGTACAAAGGTATCAGCTTTAACGCAAGTTAAGTCACTTTCAAAGCGGATTAATGCCCTACACGCTGCGATTGATACAAAGCTAGCAGAGTTGACACAACAGGCAGCTAAAGCTGACTTTAATGCACTCTTTAGCGCACTAGAAAATCAAGATGCTATTCCTGCACAATGGAAAGTTAATACAGCGAGCCACCTTTCAGCCGCTCAATTATTAATACGTATGGAAATTCTGGCGAACGTAGATAGTCCTGCAGGTAGTGAACGTATGGCTGAGCAAGTGGCTATGCTTGATGATAAGCATCGTGGTGAGCAAGCTGATTTGCAGTTTTATCTTAAACAGTTGCTTGCGCTCAGTGAGGGTTCAGTTGATGGTGACACACTAGCACGATTAAAAGCGGTTTTTAACGCATAATACGCTTTGCGTTATATGAAATTAAATAAAGCCGCAATCTTGCGGCTTTATTTTTGAATAGGGAAAACACATGAAATTCATTATATTAATTGGTTGTTTATTTTTATCAGCGTGTAATACCACTCAAGGAGTATCGGTTTACTCATTTACTGACACAGAAATCGAAACGGTATTAAAGCAGCAATTACCCAAACTAAGTGATCAAATAAAGCTCGTTGGTTTACCAGTGCAATTTGATGTCAATGATATTAGCGTTAACGTTGGCCCAAACAACCGTGATGTAATCGTTCTTGGTGCAGATTCAAGCGCTGTTATTAACGCATTTGCACTAAAATATCCTGTGCGGCTGAAGTTACAAATTGAAGGAGCGCCTTATTATGACAGTGAGAAAAAAGCGGTATTTCTGCAACGTGTAAAACTTTTAAACTCAACAATTGATGCAGGTGGTTTTAAAGGCAATTTAGGCGTGTTAGATGATGAAGCAATGAAAATCATTAATGGATTCTTAGCGGTCAATCCTGTTTATACTCTTAACATGAATGACCCAAAGTTGGCGCTATTAAGTAAATTGCCGTTAGATATGCAAGTAGCGCAAGGCGCAATCAAACTCGTGCCAAGTATGTAATATTTGCAACTTAGCTAACAACGCATATTTACAAAAAAGCCCTGAAGTATCAGGGCTTTTTGATCTAGGGATTCAGCAAAAGGCTAAACTAATTCATATCTGCATAAAAACAACCAAAACCGGGCAGGGTTAATGTGTTGTTAGGATCCAGAGTGCCACTTTGATGAGGGAGCTCATCATGTGTTTTTAAAACAGCTCCTTCTAATGTGAGGCTTGCACTATTAGCTGCTAAGTTAAATACGCAAAGCATCAATTTACCTTCGAAACGTCGGTAAAATGCAAGTAAAGGTTCTGCGGTTTCAATAAACTCGATGTCACCTTCAATTAATACGGGTTGTGTTTTACGCCATTGCATAAACTCGCGAAACGCATTTAAAATTGAATCATCTGCTGCATCTTGTACTTTAACAGATTGGTACTTGTGAGCAGAATCCACTGGTAACCATGGTTTTTCTGGTGAGAAGCCAGCATGCTCGCCACTCTCAGCATCCCATGGCATTGGCGTGCGACAGCCGTCGCGACCTTTAAAGTTTGGCCAGAAGGTTATGCCGTAAGGGTCTTGTAAATCTTCAAATGCAACACTTGCTTCACCTAGGCCAAGCTCTTCACCTTGGTACATACACACGCTACCGCGTAATGATGCGAGCAGGGCACTGAGCATTTTACACTGTGCAGGGTTGATGCTGTTATCACTGCTCCAACGACTTGCTACACGCTCTACATCATGGTTGCTAAATGCCCAGCATGGCCAGCCTTCAGTCATGCGTTCTTCAAGTGTTTGAACTGTGGTGCGAATGTACTCGCTGCTGTAGTCGTTAGTCAGTAGTTCAAAACTGTAACCCATGTGCAGCTTATCGCCGCCGGCTGTATATTGAGCCATAGTAGCGAGTGAATCTTCCGATGATATTTCACCGAGGGATACGGTACCCGGGTATTGGTTCAGTAAGGCACGAATATCTTGCATAAAGCTAATATTCTCAGGCTGGGTATTATTGTAGTCATGATACTGAAATGCATACGGGTTATCTTCACTAAAGCCACGGCCTTGGCGCTTCTCAGGAGGCTTTGCTGGGTTATCACGAAGCTGTGCATCGTGATAGCAAAAGTTAATAGCATCTAAACGGAAACCATCTACACCTTTTTTAAGCCAAAACTCTACGTTATCCAGTACAGCTTTACGCACATCAGGATTGTGGAAGTTTAAATCAGGTTGCTCTGTTAAAAAGTTATGTAAATAGTATTGCCCGCGACGCGGTTCCCACTGCCAAGCGGGTCCACCAAAAATGCTTAACCAATTGTTTGGTTGAGTACCGTCTGGCTTTGAATCGGCCCATACGTACCAGTCAGATTTGTCATTGGTTTTATCTTCACGGCTGTCTAAAAACCATTGATGTTGATCTGACGTGTGGCTTAATACTTGGTCAATAATGATTTTGATATCACGCTGGTGGGCTTGAGCAATTAACTCATCAAAGTCATTTAAATCACCAAAAAGAGGGTCAATGTCACGATAATCACTAATATCATAGCCAAAATCTTTCATTGGGGACTTAAAAAATGGTGAGATCCAAATAGCATCAACACCTAAACTTTTAATGTAGTCAATGCGAGAGATGATCCCTTTTAAATCACCAATTCCATCGCCATTGGTATCTTGAAAACTGCGCGGGTAGACTTGATAAATAACCGCACCTTTATACCATTGCTGCTGAGCCATGCTTTTCTCCATCGTGACAATGCTGCTTCACCACATTTGTCGTAGTGATTACGTCAATCTTATATGTGGCTACTACTTCACCACGTTATTTTTAAAAAGCATACGTGAAGGTCACAAGACTGTAAAAAGCCTGCATACGTATGCATGGTAAATAGATTCAAAGTGCGCAAGCAAGCGCTCTAAAATTTCATCATTAAGAGAGACATATTAATGTTTTGTGAAAACTTACCAATTTGTTAAATGAAACTGTTAACAATATAAGATTTCCAATTTGGTGCGATTTTAAAGGGGTTTGCTAGTTGTTGGTGCATGAATTAATGGTCTTACCAATTAGCTTTGGCCAAAATGTTCGACTTATGTACTTTATCTAATAAGCGACTTTGTTAAAAATGAATACCTTAAGTGTTTTTCTAGTAGGCACAAAGGGTTTAGAACGTGGAAATTAGTTTTTATTTAGGCTGCACCATTATATTTATTTTTTATTCTTATAAAAACAATGTGTTGGCTCAACTTTTGTGAAGTTTTTGTTAAAAGCAGTGGTTTTGCACTAATCTGAATACGTATGCATAAAGTTGTTAATAAAATAAGGCGGGCGTTAATATTCATCCTGACAACAAAATCAGCCAATGAGTTGCTCGCTTCTATCACAAGCAGTGAATTATGTTGGCAATACAAAATATGGGTAACGGGAAAACATCATGTCTATGTTCAAACCAAGTATATTAACAATTGCACTTGCAACAGCAGGTATTAGCAGTTTCACTTCATACGCACAAGAAGAACAGCCAACAGCTAAGAGCGACGTTGAAGTCATCGAAGTTAAAGGTTTTCGTGGCAGTGTAGTAGAGTCAATCAATACAAAGCGTTTTTCATCAGAAGTGGTTGAATCTATCTCTGCGGAAGATATTGGCAAATTACCAGATTCTTCAATTGCTGAATCAATTGCACGCTTACCAGGTTTAACAGCACAGCGCCTCGATGGTCGTGCTAGCCGAGTTAGTGTTCGTGGTTTTAGCGAAAACGAGAGTGCAACAACCTTTAATGGTCGTGAGCAAGTATCAATTGGTGATAACCGTGGTGTTGAGTTCGACCTTTACCCATCAGAAATAATGAACGGTGTAACCGTATATAAAACACCAAGCGCGAGCTTAGACGCTGAAGGCATTGCTGGTGTAATCGACATGCAAACCGTAAAACCTTTAAGTAAAGGTGAGCGCGTTATCATGTTTAATGGTCAGCTAGAGCAAACAGGGTTTGATAAACTTAACCCTGATGGCGATGATCAAGGTTTCCGCGGTACAGTTTCGTATATTGACCAATTTGCAGACGACACCATCGGTGTGGCATTTGCTTACAACACCATGAGCTCACCTAACCAAGAAAAACGTTGGAACTCATGGGGCTACCCAGAAGAAGATAAGGGCGGTCAAAACTATTCAATTTTAGGTGGTGCAAAACCGTTCGTGCGTTCATCAACCCTTGAACGCGATTCAGCCATGTTAGTACTTGAAGCAGCACCAACAGATCGCTTAAACATGACATTTGATGCCTTATATGTGGATTTTTCAGATGAAAAAATTCTTCGTGGTATTGAAGTACCTTTTGCTTGGGGTCAAGGAGCATTAGATCCAAGCTCTGTGGTAGTTGATCCTGAAAGTGGTTTTATCACCAGTGCTGTAACGCAAGGTCAACGTGTTGTAGTGCGTAATGACTATGAAGAGCGAGATGCAGATTTAACGCAATTTGGTTTTAATACTAAATATGACATTAATGATGACTGGTCTGTAGAGTTTGATGTAAGTCGCTCTGAAGTAGAGCGCAGAATCTGGAGTATCGAAAGCTACTCTGGTACTGGTCGTGGCGATAATCGAGGCGTAGCTGATAATATTGGCTATACCTTTGACGATGGTAATACTGGCGCGCAATTTTCACATGAGCTAGATTACAGTGACTTTGGCTTGATTCAATTAGGTGGTCCATTATCTTGGGGAGCCAGCAAACCTCTTAATCTAAAATATGGTTTAGTTGATGCAGATGGTGAAGATATTTCTGGTTATAAAAATCAGGCACAAGATGGCTTTATTAATGCGCCAGAGATCAATGATGAATTAAGCACATTAAAGCTAGCAGCTAGTAAAGTACTTGATAACGCTTATATTAGCCGTGTTTCATTTGGTATGTCATACCGAGATCGTGAAAAGTCAAAAATGTCTGAAGGCTACTTTATGACACTAAAAGATTTTTCATTGTCAAACCCAGGCATGTTGACAGTACCTGAGCAGTATCGTTTGGGCTCAGCAAGCCTTGATTTTATCGGTATGGGCGACATGATTGCTTATGATACTAACGCGCTTGTAAATGATGGTTATTACAGCTTATTTCAAGAAAGCTTAAATGATTCAAAGCATCTGACTCGCTCTTGGACAGTACAAGAAGAAGTAACAGCGTTATTTGCTCAAGCTGATATCAATACCGAGTTTGGCTCAACGCTTGTAACGGGTAATATCGGTGTACGTTACGTTGAGACTAAGCAATCATCTAAAGGTAATGCAGCAAACACCATAGATGGTAAAGTAGTAGTGTCTCCTACAGATATTAGCCATGACTATAATCACTTTTTACCAAGTATCAACTTATCATTCGCTATTGATGAAGAACAAACAGTGCGTTTTGGCGCAGCTAAAACTATCTCTCGTGCGCGCTTAGATGAGATGAATGCATCTGTCACTGCTGAATATAATCAGCGCGAAGATGAAAATGGCAATAACTGGGCAATATCTGGCGGTAACCCAAACCTAGAGCCAAAAGAAGCGACAGGCCTAGACTTAAGCTATGAAAATTATTTTCATGAAGAAGGCTACTTCGCGGCTGCATTATTTTATAAAGATATTTCAAAATGGATTTTTGACGGTACTTATGAAACTGATTTAACAGGGGTTCCTGATCCATCTACGGGTGAAATTCCTGAAAACCCAATTGCGACAAGTTCAGGTAAAGTGAATGGTGGTGGTGGTGAGCTGTGGGGTTACGAGCTTTCATTAACCTTACCGTTTACCATGTTTAGCGACTCACTTGATGGCTTTGGTTTAATTGCTAGTCACACAGGTGTAGAGCAAGACTTAAAAGATCAGAAAGGTAACGAATTTGAGCTACCAGGTTTATCAGACCAAATTGATAGCTTAACGGTTTACTTTGAGCGTAATGGATTCCAAGCGCGTACCAGCATGCGTAAACGCAGTGACTTTAAAGGTGATATCTACGGCCCGGGCTTTGAAACAGCACAGGTTGATATTAAAGGTGAAACTATTTGGGATGCGCAAATCGGTTATGACTTTAGTGAAGGCGCTGTAGAAAGCCTTGATGGTTTAAGTGTGACGTTCCAAGTGCAAAATATTACTGAAGAACCATTTGTTTCTTTACAAGGTGACAGTGCACTGCAAGTACGTGATTACCAAGACTACGGTCGTACGTTCTTGTTAGGCTTTAGTTACAAGCTATAACAATCTTTAGCGTTGAAAAGCCCTTGTAAATTGTTTTACAAGGGCTTTTTTATATCGACTACACTTAAGCAAAAGCAAGTGGAGCAGGGGCTATGCAAAATAAACAAATTAAAGAAGTGGTAATAGCGGGTGGCGGTACTGCTGGGTGGATAACCGCGGCATTACTTAATAAAGTACTGGGCAAGGTCGTTAATATTACGCTTATTGAATCAGACCAAATTGGCACCGTGGGTGTTGGTGAAGCCAGCATACCACCCATTCTTCATTTAAATGCCGCATTAGGTATTCGAGAAAACGAGTTTATAAAAGCAACTCAAGCAACCATTAAATTGGGGATCGAGTTTGAAAACTGGCGAGCACAAGACCACACATACATGCACGCCTTTGGTGATATTGGTAAAGACTTTCCGTTTTGTGAATTTTATCATTTTTGGTTAAGAGCCAAGCAACAAGGAACTACTGCTGATTTTTGGGATTTTTCGCTTAACTACCAAGCTGCAAAACAGCATAAGTTTACCCACCTTCAACACATACCTAACACACAGCTCACCGGGTTAAATTACGCCTATCACTTTGATGCTACGCTGTATGGCGAGTATTTAAAATCGCTTGCAATATCACGGGGCGTTAAGCGAATTGAAGGTAAAATAGCCAACGTAAAACAATGTGAAGAGACTGGGATTATTACAGCGCTAGCACTTGAAGATGGCCAAACAATATCAGGTGATTTATTTATTGATTGTACTGGGCTGCGTGCTTTGTTGATTGAACAAACCCTCAATACAGGCTTTGAAGATTGGTCGCATTGGTTACCTTGCGATAGTGCTATTGCTGTGCAGACTAAAAGCGAAGCTGAGCCCGTGCCTTATACTCGCTCTATTGCGCATGATGCAGGTTGGCAGTGGCAAATACCACTTCAGCACCGAGTTGGTAATGGCTTAGTGTTCTCGAGCCGTCACATTTCAGATGAGCAGGCTAAACAACAGTTATTAGCTAATCTACCTGGCGAGCCTATCACTGAGCCAAGAGTTATTCGTTTTAAAACAGGACGCCGTCGTAAACAGTGGCATAAAAATGTAGTGTCTGTGGGCTTATCAAGCGGGTTTTTAGAGCCGTTAGAATCAACCAGTATTCATTTAATCCAAACTGCGGCTATTCGTTTAATTAAGCATTTCCCGCATAACGGAATTGATGACAGCCTAGTCGAGACGTTTAATCAACAAAGCCAAACTGAAATTGAACGTATCCGTGATTTTATCATTTTGCATTACAAAATAACCGAGCGCACCGACAGTGCATTTTGGCGTCAATGCAAGCAAATGAATATTCCTGACTCATTACAAAAGAAAATCGATTTATTTAAAGCCACAGGCAAAATTATACGCCAAGACGATGAACTGTTTGCCGAAATTGCTTGGCAACAAGTCATGATTGGGCAAGGGCTAAAAGCAGAAGATTTTCATCCTTTAGCCAATGCGCTCAACGACGAGCAATTAGCAGATCTATTCATAAACTTAAAAACGTTAATTGACGGTACAGTGAATCAATTACCCACTCACAGTGAGTTTTTAGCACGCATAAAAAATAATTAAACTGAAAAAATGTGTTCGTATTTTTAAACAAAAATACGTAAGCCAAAGAGTGGTCACTAAATTAATGAGCGAGGTACTTTCAGGGATTAAAAAGCGCAGACTCTTTTTACAAGCAAGCAGTCACGTTAAATAAACCCATTTTATTACCCGCAATGAACGCCTTGGTATTGGTTATTGAATAATGTGAATACGTATGCAAATGCTGTCAGTCAGCCGCTGTTCACATTAGTATCATAGGTAAAATAAAATGACGGCTTAATGAGCACTTGTTAAGCCTTCTGACTAAATAAGAAGATTATGACAACACACACAACAAGCACAATTAAGTATGGTTCTTGGTTACTTGCCAGTAGTTTGTTTTTAACAGGTTGCTCTGAACAGCCCGACACAAAACAAAATCAAGAAAAACCACAGCCACAGGTAAGTGAGCACTCAAAGCCAGTTGTTTACCAAGTATTTACTCGCTTATTTGGTAACACCCAAACAGCCAATGTGCCATGGGGTACAAAAGAGCAAAACGGCGTTGGTACATTCAGTGACTTTAATGATGCCGCCTTAACAGGCATTAAAGAGCTTGGTACTACTCACATTTGGTATACAGGTGTGCTGCATCATGCACTTGTTGGTGATTACAGTCAGTATGGTATTAGTCAGGATGACCCAGATGTAGTGAAAGGTCGTGCTGGTTCGCCGTATGCAATTAAAGATTATTACGATGTAAATCCAGATTTAGCAATTAATCCAGAGCGTCGTTTAGAAGAGTTTTCAGCGTTGATTGAACGCACCCATCAACATGGCATGAAAGTGATTATTGATATAGTGCCAAACCATGTTGCGCGAGATTATCACTCAACAGCAAAGCCTGTTGGCGTAAAAGACTTTGGTGAACACGATAATACAAGTGTTGAATATGCCCGTGATAACAACTTTTATTATGTGACAGGTCAGTCGTTTCAAGTCCCTACGAGTGAAGGGTATCAAGTGCTAGGAGGCAAACCACACCCTCTTGCTGATAACTTATTTGATGAGACTCCTGCAAAATGGACAGGCAACGGCGCACGCGCTGCCAAGCCAGATATTAATGATTGGTACGAAACGGTAAAAGTTAACTATGGTGTTAAGCCTGACGGCAGCTACGACTTTCCAACGCTTCCTGCAGATTACAAAAACAAAGATTTACGTGCTCACTTTGAATTTTGGCAAGATAAAGACTTACCAAATAGCTGGTATAAATTCCGCGATATTACGTTGTATTGGCTTGATAAAGGCGTAGATGGTTTTCGCTATGATATGGCTGAAATGGTTCCAGTAGAGTTTTGGAGCTTTTTAAACTCATCAATAAAAATGCATAAACCTGACGCGTTTTTATTAGCTGAAGTATATAACCCAACTCTGTATCGCCCTTATATTCAACAAGGGAAAATGGATTACCTATACGATAAAGTGGGTTTTTACGACACCTTAAAAGGCGTTATGCAAGGTAAACAGCCAGCAAACAGCATTTTTGCACCACAGCAAGAAGTGGCTGATATTGAAAAACACATGCTGCATTTTTTAGAAAATCATGACGAACAACGTATTGCCAGCCCTGACTTTGCAGGCAGTGCAGCCAAAGGAAAACCGGCACTTGTGGTATCGCATTTGATCAGTCGTGCACCTACATTGTTATATTTTGGTCAAGATGTGGGTGAAGACGGCTCTGAAGATGCAGGCTTTGGTAAACCAACACGTACGAGTATTTTTGATTACATTGGCGTACCTGCCCACCAAGCGTGGATGAATAACGGAAAATTTGATGGTGGCTCGTTATCTGACGAACAGCAAAAGCTGCGTGATTACTACAAATCAGTGATGGCACTAAGTAAACACCCCGCAGTTGTTGCTGGTGATATGCAACCGTTAATCGTTGAGGGCAGCGACCAAGTTGCAGCATTTAGCCGTAGCATTGGTCAGCAGACAATTTGGGTTGTCAGCAACTTTGCTGATACACAAACAGCTATCACGATTGAACTGCCATCAAATACACTTCTTAATGATAAACAAGGCTCGTTGAAGCTACTCGATTTACTTGAAGCCAATCAAACCGCAATGATCACGATTACCCCTGAAAAAGCACACATTAGTCTAACGTTAAATGCGCTTAGCAGTGCAGTACTCACCACTGGAGCACATAATGAGAGATAACAAACCCGATTTAAGCTTTTGGCAAATATGGAATATGTGCTTTGGCTTTCTAGGCATTCAATTTGGTTTTGCACTGCAAAACGGTAATGTGAGTCGCATATTTCAAACTTTAGGTGCCAATGTTGATGATATTCCTATCTTATGGGTAGCAGCACCACTAACAGGTTTGATTGTGCAGCCAATTATTGGCTACTGGAGTGATAAAACCTGGGGCAAACTAGGCCGCCGTCGTCCGTTCTTTTTATATGGTGCAATACTGACCACGCTTTCTCTATTTATCATGCCAAACTCACCTACATTGTGGATTGCTGCGGGAATGCTGTGGATCATGGATGCTTCTATCAACGTTACTATGGAACCATTTCGTGCTCTAGTGGGTGATAATCTACCGAAAAAACAACGTGCGACTGGCTATGCCATGCAAAGCTTTTTTATTGGAGTAGGTGCTGTAGTGGCATCAGCACTTCCATGGATGATGACTAACTGGTTTGATATTGCCAATACTGCACCTGCAGGACAAATACCTGACTCTGTAAAGTATTCATTTTATTTTGGTGGTGTAATTTTACTTATTGCTGTTGGTTGGACCATTCTAACAACAAAAGAGTATTCACCTGAGCAATTAGCGAAGTTTAATGAGCAAGACAACAGTAATGACTCGGCAGCGGTTACTCACAATACGGTTAATTTTAACAAAGGCGGGATTATTTTTACCATTCTTGGTTTAGCTGTACTGGGGCTAGTGACGGGGCTTAATTTAGAAAAAGAGCTTTATCTTCTCGCTGGTGGATTAGTGAGCTTTGGTGTTATTCAGTTTATTGCAGGCCTGCTTAGAGCGAAGCAAGCCACATCTGGCGGTTTTTACCAAGTGGTAAATGATGTATTCACAATGCCAGATGCAATGAAACAGCTGGCATGGGTGCAATTTTTTAGTTGGTTTGCGCTGTTTGCTATGTGGATTTATACCACCTCAGCCGTAACAAGCTTTCATTATGGCAGTACAGATACAAGCTCGGCGGCGTTTAACAATGGCGCGGATTGGGTAGGTATTTTGTTTGCAGCATACAATGGTTTTGCCGCAATTGCTGCTTTATGTATCCCGATCATCGTAAAGCGTGTGGGTTTAAAGTTAGCGCATGCAATTAACTTGATATTAGGTGCGTTAGGGTTAGTAAGCTTTATTGTCATTAAAGATCCAACATTACTCATTTGGCCAATGATAGGTATTGGTTTTGCGTGGGCGTCTATCTTATCACTGCCGTACGCTATGTTAAGTACGTCAGTACCAAGCCATAAAATGGGCGTATATATGGGGATTTTTAACTTCTTTATAGTGATCCCACAATTACTTGCAGCCAGCGTACTAGGTCTCATTTTACGCCACTTCTTTGAGAATCAACCTATTTATGCATTAGTGCTAGGCGCTGTGTCATTTGTATTGGCGGCTGTTGCTGTGCTGCGTGTTAAGCACACACAGTAATGTTTGCATGCTCAATCATTAAGAGAAAGAATTAAGGGTTAAAAATGAAAAAATATAACATCATCACCACAAGTTTACTTATGTTGGGTTTAACTGCCTGTAGCACGGAGCAAGCAAACACATCAGCTGTAACACAGCAAGTTTCAGCCCCTGGCGCTCCAGGTGCTGAACCATTTTGGGCATACTCAGGCAAAACTGGTATTGGTACGTCATTTGAGCAATACCAAAATGGTGTTTACAGCGACACTGCGGCAACTGGCACAGTTTCAAAAGTATGGTTCTCAATTGCAAAAGGCATGATCACCGAAACCATGTTTGGACTTATTCACCAAGCGCAAATTAAAGACATGCAATTTGTAGTGGTGGGTAAAGACTTTACCGTTACAGAAGCAGACGACCTTGATGTAACCATTGATTATTTATACAAAGACTCACAAGGCCGCCCATTGTCACTGGCTTACAAAGTAACAAGCAGTGATAGGCAAGGTCGCTTTAGCCTAGAAAAACACATCTTTACCGACCCAGACGGCCAAACCTTATTTGTTCGCAGTATTTTTAATACCGAGCTTGATGGCGTAAAAGCGTTTGTAAATGTTAACCCATATATTGATAACAACGGCCTTGATGACTTTGCCAAAACCACTGAGCAAGGTTTGGTTGCTTGGCAAGGCGATAATTATTTATCACTGCAAGGTGCAAAGCCGTTTAAACAAACCAGTGTTGGTTTTACAGGCAAGAGCGATGGCCTAAATGAGCTTAAAACCGCACAGCAACTAAATAATGTATATACCAACACCGGTGAGCAATCAGGTAACGTAAGCTTACTTGCCGAGCTGGGTGAGATTGGCAAAAATAGCCAATTTGATTTAACTCTAAGCTTTGGTAGAAACGAGCAAGCAAGCTTAAAAGAAGGTAAAGCGAGCTTAAATCGTGGCTATCAACAAGTACTTGATAACTACAATGGTAAAGGCGAAGCATTGGGCTGGCAAGATTACCTACAAAGCCTTGCACCGCTTAATATCATGACTGCACAAACAGCCGATAACGGAAAGTTACTTTACACCAGTGCACTGGTATTAAAAGCGCAAGAAGATAAAACCCATGCAGGCGCGCTTATTGCCTCGTTATCAAACCCATGGGGAGAAACGGTTTCAGCTAAAACAGGATCAACAGGTTACAAAGCAGTATGGGTACGTGACTTCTACCAAGTAGCCATGGCCTTTATGGCAATGGGCGACAGTGCCACGGCTAAAACTGCATTCGAATACCTTGAAAAAGTACAAGTAAACGCTAAAACACCGGGTAACAATGGCGACACTGGCTGGTTTTTACAAAAAACCCATGTCGACGGTGAGCTTGAATGGGTAGGCGTACAGCTTGATCAAACAGCTATGCCTATTATGCTTGCGTGGAAATTGCACCAAGCAGATGTATTAACAGATGCAGAGTTAACTGATTGGTACGGCCGTATGTTAAAACCTGCTGCTGACTTTTTAGTTGATGGTGGCCGCGCTAAAATTTTGTGGAACGACATGCAAATTACACCGCCAGCCACACAGCAAGAGCGCTGGGAAGAGCAAGAAGGTTACTCACCTTCGACCACCGCAGCCGTTGTTGCAGGGCTTATTACCGCAGCTGATATTGCAACACTTGCAGGTGATAACGAAAACGCTAAACGTTATCTTGAAACCGCTAAAAGTTACAATAGCGATATTGAAAACATCATGTTCACCACCGCCGGTAACTTAGAATCAAGCAATTCAGACGGTGAGTATTTTATTCGTATCGGTCAAGATAAAGACGCCAACTCAAACACTAAAATTAATGCCAATAATGGCCGCGAAGGCTTTAATAAAAAGCAAATCTTAGACGGTGGTTTTTTAGAGCTAGTACGCTACGGTGTACGTGATGCACTTGCGCCAAGCATTGTAAAAACATTGCCAGAGTATGATGACGAAACCTTAGCGGATAATTTACAAGTTAAGTACAGCTATCAATTTAGCGATGGCAGTGGCTCATTCCCAGGTTTTCGCCGTTATGGTAACGACGGCTACGGTGAAGACGAAGTAACCGGCACAAACTACGCCGAAGGCGGGCAAAATACCCCAGGGCAACGTGGTCGTGTCTGGCCGTTCTTTACTGGCGAGCGTGGTCATTACGAAATCGCTGCTGCCAATGCCACGCAATCGTTAAACGCAGACAAACAACAAGACATTAAAAACACCTATGTGAAAGGTTTGGAGCAGTTTGCTAACGAAGGCATGATGTTACCTGAACAAGTATGGGACGGCGTGGGTAATAACAAAGCGGGTTATACCCTCGGCGAGGGCACAAACTCTGCCACACCACTTGCTTGGACACATGCAGAGTACGTTAAGCTAGTACGCTCATTAAGCGACAAACACGTATGGGATCACTACCCAGTGGTTACCAAAGCACTAAATTAATCGTAAACTAATAAAATAGCCGTAGTGAAATACGGCTATGTTATTTTTAAAAATAACAACGAGGCTATAATGAAAACCTTTACATTGAGCGCGTTGGCACTGGCAATGATGCTAACTGGCTGCCAGAGCGCTCCATCATCTAATCCAAATAAAACCGCCACATCGCCACTTAATATTGAGCAACAAACAAGCCCGTGGTGGGAAACTGCCATTTTTTATCAAATTTGGCCACGAAGCTTTTACGACAGCGATGCTGACGGCCATGGCGATTTTAACGGGATGACCGAAAAATTACCGTACTTACAAAATCTCGGCATTAACGCACTGTGGTTAACCCCCATGTTTGAAGCACCGTCCTATCATGGCTATGACTTTACTGAATTTTATAACGTAGAAAACGATTACGGCAGCATGGCAGAATTTGAAGCCTTTATAAAAGCTGCTGATGATAAAGGCATGAAAGTGATACTTGATTTAGTTATAAATCATATATCAAGCAACCATGAATGGTTTCAGCGTTCAGCAAAACAAGAAGCCCCTTATGCAGATTACTTTATTTGGCGCGACGATATGCCAAAAGCAGGAAGCGGCTGGGGACATGCTTGGAGTAATAACGACCAACCCGACGCAGTATGGTATTGGAATGAAACTCGCCAACAGTATTACTATGGTGCCTTTGGAGCAAGCCAACCTGACTTAAATTTACGCCACCCAGATGTTATTGCCGAAATGGAAAAAATGGCTAAGTTTTGGCTTGATAAAGGTGTAGACGGTTTTAGATTAGATGCCGTGCGTTTTGCAATGGAAGGAGGTGCCAATGCACAAGCCGATACTGACGAAACCATTGCATACTGGCAACGCTTTAACCAATACGTAAAAAGTGTTAATCCACAAGCGTATTTAGTGGGTGAAGCATGGGCTGATATTCCTGTTGCGGCTAAGTATTACGGAGATGGAAAGGGGCTCGACCAAGGCTTTGACTTTGAGGTGGGCTATAAAATACTGGGATTACTAAAGCCAGATGCGAGTGGCGAAGCACAATTTGGCACTATGCAATCGAATAAACAACTCAACGCAGTTGATGCCAAGGTGCTTAAACAAAATTTACAGCAGCGTATTGATTCAACAGCGCCGCTGGACTTTTTTGCGCCGTTTTTAACTAATCACGACCAAGAACGTGTAGCGTATCAGTTAGCAGCGCACGACGATAAAGCAAAGCTAGCTGCTGCCATGTTATTTAGCTCCCCAGGGACACCCTATATTTATTACGGTGAGGAAATAGGACTAACCCAAGGACAAACCGGTCATGATGTGTATAAACGCGCGCCAATGCACTGGGATAACAGCAATCAAGCTGGCTTTACCCAAGCCCAAACTAGCTGGGTTGAACAGGCTGAACTTTTTCACGATAACTATACGCAGTGGTGGCCTGAGTTTTTAGCCAAACAAATTAACGCAGGTGATCGTAATGTTAAAGTGCAGCAAACGCAGCCTAATTCATTGTGGCGTTTATATCAGCACTTAATAGCACAGAAAAAACAGCGGCCAGAACTTAGTATCAAAGGCAGTTATGAATTAACACAACACAACAACGGTGTTGTTGAAATAACCCGCGAGTTGAACGGCAGTAAAAGTATGTTTGTGCTTAACTTAACCGCTAACCCGCAAAGCATCAGCAGTATCAAACGCGAGGGGTTAACCACAAGCTGGCAACACGACCTCAATGGCGAACAACTCGCTGGCTATGGTTTGTTGTTATTGAATAACACACCGTAATTAAATTACATAATAGGGGTTAACATACGTTAGCCCCTTTTATGTAAAAATGCTTTTATTGTATCGCCCCTAAGTTATAGCGCATTTTTAAAGTTTATTAAATTAGGTAAAAGCCTTTAAATTCATACTTTATAATATTTTACTTAGTGGGCTAATGACCCCGTTCGCACCTTGTTGCAAAACATGCGTATATATTTGCGTTGTTCTCACGTCACTATGGCCAAGTTGAGCTTGAACGGTGCAAATATCAGCACCACCTTGTAATAAATGTGTAGCAAATGAGTGTCGTAAAGTATGGGGTGTAACGTGTTTATTAATGTTGGCATCAAAAGCTGCTTTTTTAACCGCTCGCTGTATTTGCTTTTCATCTATATAATGCCTTCTCATTTGCTTACTTTCAGGATCAATACTGAGCTTATAAGATGGGAATAAATATTGCCATCCTAGCTGCTTGTTATGATTTGGGTATTTTTTACGTAATAAGTGAGGCATGTAAACGCCACTGTATAGATAATTTTTAAGATCAATCTGTAAATAACTCTCTACTAATTGAATTTGTGTCCGTATTTGCGGTATGAGCTCAGTTGCAAGCGTTACAACACGATTTTTGCCTCCTTTGCCATCCCAAATACGGATGCAACTATAGTCAAAATCAATATCCTGTACACGCAAACGCAGTACTTCCATTAACCGCATACCACTACCATAAAGTAGTGCACAGGCTAAATAATGCTTTGTAATACAGCATTAAATAGTGCTGAAACTTCTGTTTGTGTAAGCACAACGGGTAATTTTCTCGGACGCTCACTTTTTACAAAATCTAACGATAAAGAGAGAGGGGTCTTAATCACCTCTTTATATAAAAAACTAAGCGCATTTAACGCCTGAGCTTGTGTGCCTTGAGCAACATTTTGGGTGTTTACTAAATGGTTTAAATATAACTCGACTTGAGTATCCCCCATACAACTTGGATGTTGCATATTATTAAAGCGAATATATGCAGCTATCCAAAAAAGATAAGCCTCAATGGTGCTCTTAGCATAACGCTTGCTGTACATATGCTCTTGAACCATGTTTAGAAAAAGAGATTTCATAAATAATATTCAACTTTACAAATTGATACTGTATATATAGACAGTGTTTCGTGTTTTGTCCAATAACATTATTAAAAGTCGTTTTGGTGTATTTTAGCAGCGGTAATTTTATAACATACGTAATTGTCTGTTTACATTGGATTAGTTTAGTGGAATTATGGAGCAATGTAATATAAGCCGTTTTGGGGTGTTATAAACCACCAAAATGGTGTTCAATAAGCTGTTAGGTATACAAGGAAGTAAAGATAAAAGCATCAACCATTGGTGGTTATACGTTAATTATTGTTGGGTTTGTTTTAGCCGCAATATCCGTTTTAAGTTTATTAACTTCCATTCCTATATTTTTAGAATTGAATACCGCAGAAGCATATAATTGGGGCTTTATCATTGGCCGTGTGTTTATGGTTATTTTGCTTTTCCTGCTTGCTAAAGCTGCAATAAAGAAAGGTAAAAAGTTGAAAAACAATTTAAGTTCGGTGTAAATGTATACCTAACAAGCGCATTAAGAAACGGACGCAAAACACTTGGCTTGCGCTCATTCTTCGCTAATTTTAGCCAAGTATTTATGCGCCGCTTATGCGGGCGTTATGTGCTTGGAGGGAAATTGGCATGGAAGTTATTATTGGCAAGTCAGATCAGATTATCGAAAAGGCTCAAGCTATTCGTTATCAAGTTTTCACAGTTGAGCAAAAAATCCCTAATAAATTGGATTTTGATGGTCTAGATAACTCTTCTGAACATGTTCTTGTCATGAATGAAAATCAACCTGTGGCAACAGCGCGTTTAACTATTGATACTGATGGTTCGTCTGTCATGGCTAGAGTCGCAGTGCTCGAAGCGTATCGAGGTCAAGGCATCGCTTCAATGGTTGTTAAAGCGTTAATGGGTCATGCTGCAAGTCAAAGTGTATCTTCAATAGAAATTCATGCTCACGGTTATTTGCGAAGTTATTATGAGAAATTTAACTTTGAATTTATCAAAGAAGTAGAAGTTGTTGGTGAGCATCAACTAATAGAAATGCGTCATCAAGTAGTACGCACATAACAAAACGTTTAAGAGTGATTCGCAACGCTCGGCGGTTTCAGTTCAAAGTTTAGCTTAAGTGTTTATGGCACAATGACTTAAGTTTAGTGGTAGCGTCGCTCACACCTTAACGTGGCGTTATGCCTCATTTCTAATCAGGCGCTTATCTCAAAGGAGTGATCATGTTAGATGAAAAGTTAGAAGAATTATTAAAAGATAAACTTCCACTCAAAGATTCAATAAATGAACATTTGAAAGTAGCAAAAGTTGAATCGGATAAAGTTGATATCTCAAGGCACAAACTAATTTCAATTTTAGAAAGTATATCTTCTGATGGAGCTTACTTAAGACAATCAGATGTTAACAGAGTACTAGAAGGTTTTGGTATTGATGAGGGGTTATCAGATACTGAAAATGAACTCTTTAGAGAAATTTTTAATAAAGGGCACGGAATAAAAGAAAGTAAAAGAAAAAAATTACATTCCGTAATTGAAACCAAAAAAGATATAGCTGTAGAGAAGTTAGAAGCAGATATTAAAGATTTGACGGATAAACTTAATAATATGGGGGTTAACGATAATCCTGAATTAATTAAGCTTAAAGAATCTGTAGAGCAAATTGCGATTCAGAGTAAGAAAGTCGCTGCAGCAGTAAAAATACCATCACCAAAAAATATGGAAGTCCAATTGGTTTCAGCTGATTCACTACAGCGCCTTTCTGAATATAATTCAGATATCAATATTCTTTTAACATTATCAGCGGTATTTCTGGGGGCGTTTTTAGGAATGCTTGGAAATTTAGTATTCAGTGCTAACGTATCAGGTCAAGCATACGGAGTTATAGCTATTTTAGGTGTTGTATCAACTTTGTTCTTTGGGCTTTTCTACCGCTCAGATACTAGAAAGAAAAGCTTGAGTAACGACATTCTAAATGATGATGATGGGATATATTTGGATGACTATAAGGCATAACAAGCTAATTAATAAGGACAAAAAACAGTTGGCTGTTTTCGTTCCTCAACATTTTAGCCAACAATTTTTTGCCCATTATTAGGGCGTTAGTTTTATCTCAACAAGGAAGTGTATGAAATATCTGCTAGTGATAATCGCTACCGTCTCATTCAATGTAGCTGCTAACGAAAATCAGGTGATTTCAGGAAAAGCTAGACATGTAGAAAGTGGCCCCGAACTAAAGCAAAACTTTGTTGATGAATTAACTCTAAAAAGTTGTGATGTTAAAATAACCACCTTTGCAGACAATTCTATCAACAAAGTGAAGTTGTCTTTTTCAGATCGTATATTTGTTGCTGAAAAGATTTCATTTACTGCCAGAGCCGATGGTACATGTAATGTGTCGTTATCAAACGGTTATGGCATAAAATAAAACTAACAAGCAATTCAAGTGGGACTGCTAACAGTTTGCCCGGTTTCGCTTCGCTACACATTTTGGCAAACTATTATCAGCCCCTTAATTGGGCGTTATATGCCATGAGAAGCTACAAAGTCATAATCACAATTATACTATTTCTTAGCTTACCTAGTGTAAGTGCAAAAGAGTCAATATTTACATTTTTTGAAGGTAGTATTTCAATCCCAGAGGGGACTGAAATTATCACTGTTAGTGGACCCGAATTTATTTTCTCAATGGATAATGGAGTCGTGAGTTATGGTGACTTCAATCGTAGGTTCTTTGATTTAAATTACACGGACACTTTTGAGGTAGATAAGGTTGAAATTGAAAAGTGCGGGTTAAAAATTGTCAAACGAAAATACTATATGGAGTCAGAAGAGCAACCAACAATTTTTAAGGCATATATACATCGAGTTCCTAGAACTAGTTTTATGGTAATGGTAGTTGATACTAATTATGGTGAGTTTTTTGAAACTTTCCTAAAACAATACTGCAATAACGCTGGGTATAATGGCATATAACAAGTGCCTAAACCAAAGGACGCAAAACAGCAGGCTTGCGCTCCTTCTTCGCTAATTTTAGCCTGCTATTTCGCGCCGGTTAGGCAAGCGTTATATGCCTTAAGGAGTCCTGTGAAACCTGAACATTTAGTCGATGAAATCTTGGCTCGCACAGTAAATGAAAATGTTACTTTTTATAAAAGCATGCTGGAAAACGTTCCTAGAAATGAGGTCACGGATCCGTACTGGAAAGAACTGTTAGCTTTCTATGACAAAAGCAACCAAGGTGAACGAGAGTTAATTATTACGTTGATGAAGCAAGTGTCTCAAGATTCAATTGCATCTTTACTTTCAATTATTGATGGTAGTGGCTATTCAGAGTTAAAAACAGAACTTAAGCTTACCGATGACTCGGGCAAACCTTTGCAAGGTGAGCTATCCGATATTTTCATCGAGAAGTGTGAAGAAAGCGGCATATAACAAGCTGTTTAATCTGGACAAAATACATTTGGCTGTGTTTCGTTCCTCAACATTTTAGCCAACAATATTTTGCCCATTAACGAGGGCGTTAGTTTTATATCAACAAGGAAGTGTATGAAATATCTGCTAGTGATAATCGCTACCGTCTCATTCAATGTAGCTGCTAACGAAAATCAGGTGATTTCAGGAAAAGCTAGACATGTAGAAAGTGGCCCCGAACTAAAGCAAAACTTTGTTGATGAATTAACTCTAAAAAGTTGTGATGTTAAAATAACCACCTTTGCAGACAATTCTATCAACAAAGTGAAGTTGTCTTTTTCAGATCGTATATTTGTTGCTGAAAAAATTTCATTTACTGCCAGAGCCGATGGTACATGTAATATGTCGTTATCAAACGGTTATGGCGTAAAATAAAACTAACAAGCAATTCAAGTGGGACTGCTAATAGTTTGCCCGGTTTCGCTTCGCTACACATTTTGGCAAACTATTATCAGCCCCTTAATTGGGCGTTAAGCAGCTATGAATAGCTCGGAGTTAATTTTTGGCTAAACCACCTTTATCTCATTATTCGCCAAAATTTGCTAATAAAGCTTGGGCGTATGATGATGGATATACTTCTTATGTCAGCTCCCCATATAGCTCAGATATAAAAAAAGAGCCTAAAGGTTGGAAACAATGGGGTAGGAAAAGAGGGTTATATACTCGGGCTGTTGAAAACTCATTAGATAATGATTTAGAAACTTATGCTAGCGTCGTATATCAAAAAATTTGCAGTTTTAATGAATTAAATAAAGATGAAAGAATAATTTGGTCTCAATTTCTCCTATCTCAACTTGTTCGGACACCGACGTATATGGCGTACGAAAATAAAGCTTGTGAATTATTTGGTATCACTGATAAGCCAAAACATGATCGGGTTGGGTGTAAAGAATGTGGCGATTTAAATTTTGTCGCTAATAGAGATTGGTGTTTACTTTTAGCTCATGAAGACGATTATTTTGTACGGAGTGATAATCCAGTATTTCAAACTGGCTTTATCGAATTACCGGATACATGTTTATTTTATCCACTCACTCCTAAGTTATGCTTTGTCGCCTGTTCGATGACCGAGGGTTGGAATGCATATACAAACAAGCCCAATGAAACTATTGGTTATGAATTAGATAAAGGTAGCGCTCACTTTTATAATTTTCATTTGGCTAAAGCGGCAGGGAGATCATTAATTATATCTCCACAGCACGACGGTGAGATGGCTGAACGGATGTACAATGATGTTCTCGGTATTTATCCTCAGCCACCTTTTTCACTTCATGTTCTGGATAATAATGCTCAAAGTGCATTTGAAAGTATTCGTAAAATAATGAGTGAAACTGATAATAAGGATTATCCAGATTGGCAACCAATGGAGCTCGAACCCTTTTACCAAATAAAGCAGTCGTAAAGCTGCTTAACAAGTTGCTTAAACGGACAAAAAACAGTTGGCTTTTGCTCGTTCCTCGCTATTTTAGCCAACAATTTTTAGCCGCTTAGCAAAGCGTTAGCCGTTTCTTTATCTTGTCAGAGTATTGTATAAAAAATGATTAAAAAACCTTGGGAAAGACGCTTAAAAGATCTCGCTTACTTATTGAAAAGTTGTGCGTCAACATACTTTGAACCTGAGTTATTTCGCTTAAATTTAAATCAGTTTTTGCAAACAGCAAGAACTGTTACTTTTATTATCCAAAAGAATAAACGGGATATTACTGAATACGATACTTGGTATCCTTTAAATGTAATAGATAAATGGAAAAATGATCCTCTAATGACGTGGGCAAAAAATTCACGGAATACTATTGAAAAGCAGGGGGATCTGGAAATGTATAGTGATGCCAAAGCTACCCTGTTATTTTCTTATATCGAAGAGCAAGACGTCGAAATAATAACAAAAGATCAATTATTAGGTGTAAGCATTAAAAGGTTGGTTAGGCTTGCTCAGAAAAAACTACCTTCAGGTACTTTAGATGCCGCTGTTATTAAATCTGAAAGACGATGGGTTGCAAATACTCTAAAAGAATTCGAATTACTAAGTGCTTTAACTATCATCTATTCTCGTATGTATGATTGCTGTAAGTCGTTAGGTTTGCATCTTGGCGCTAGTATTGATGAGAGCATTACTACACCAAATGACTTTGATTCTATTAGGGATGAAATTCGGCATGTTAGTTATCTAAAGTTAAATGGCTTAAATACTGGTAAATTATCACACGAATCAGTAGCGTATGATGCTAGTAGCATTCCTGAACCGATAAAAGAAAGAGCTAGATCTATTGGTAGTAAAGATGGAATTTCTAGTACTGAGAGTTTAGTTGATTATTTATCTAAAATGGCGGAGATCACTTTCACAGGAGATGGCTTCCATATTCCAATGTTGATGTTCTTTGATCGTGAATATAAAGTTATTGACTTCGTAAGCACCAACTTTGAGGATCAAGCGGATAAATATATTTTTTGGCGTTCTGCCGCTGACCGTGCATTGACAAATAATGCTCATGGTTTTGTTTGGATATCAGAGTTATGGATCCGAAACTCTAAAATAAATTCAAAAATAGCTATTCGAGAAATGCCGATTGTTGATGAACGACTGCAAGTGGTAGGTATTGACTCTAACAACCACCAAAAGGTCATCTCTTGGAAAATCTTACGTGAAAATGAAAGTGCAAAACCAACACTATCTGTGGCTGAGTCTGAAGATGCTAAAGAAGGGCAAGCATTTTTTATGCGCCCAGTTCTAAAAGCAATTGGTGGTGATATCAGTAGCTTAAACGGCTAACAAGTCGTTTTAAAGGACAAAAACAGTTGGCTTCTGCTCCTTCGTCGCTAATTTTAGCCAACAATTTTTTGCCTCTTAACTAGGCGTTAGGACTCAGTGTTTAACTAAAAGGTGTAAGCTTTGACTAAATTATATTTATTGTTAACTGTTCTTGGTATTGCTATTCCTTTTGGTGCATTTATACCTTGGTTGGTAAATAACGGTTTAGACTTTATTGCTTTATTTAATGCTGCAATTGTAAATCCAATTAGTATTTTTGCTTGGCTTGATGTTTTAGTTGCTGCTTTAGTATTATTAACATTTATTGTTGTAGACGGTAAAAGAAATAAGGTTAAATACCACTGGTTAGCAGTTCTTGGAACGTTAAGTGTTGGAGTATCGTTCGGCTTTCCTCTTTATTTGTATTTAAAAGAAAAGCAGTCTCATAATTCAATAAAGCCCTAACAAGGCATTAAAGTCGGACTTGTAACAGTTTGCTCGGTTCCGCTTCGCTTCACATTTTAGCAAACAATTACAAGCCGCTTAATGTGGCGTTAGCTTTACTATGAAACTTTCTCTGATATTTTTTACATTACTTTTTAGTACTGCGGTTAATGCACAACAAGAACTTTCAGGAAACTGGGAGGGCTTTTATTCTGGTTCCACAAATGCTATCGGTGCAATTGATATAAAAATCAATTCTTCAGGTTGTTTTGTTGAAATGGAAGATATCTCAAATGTCATCAAGTTTCCTTTTCCATGCGAGTCTTTAAACTTGGTAAATGGTGTTTTCACTTTTACCACTAAGAGAAGTTTTACAGAAGGCAAAGATTGGGTGGAAACTCGCTATCAACTTGCGCTATCACCTCATATTGCAGATAGCAAAGTTCCGAGAACACTTATTGGCACGTGGTTGCAGGGAATGGTTAAAAAGGGTCAAACTAACTTCGTTGCACTTAATTCAGGCACGTTAAAGGTAAAAGAGAGACTTGCAGATTAGTAAAGCTAACAAAACGCTAAAGCCCTTCACTGTCGTTCACTGGGACAATTACATGGCGCGCCTTCGGCATTGTGCGCGCCATGTAATTGCCCCTTAGCTTAAGGTTAGGTATTCTATGACTTTCGCAGCAATTACTATACTAATTTTATTTCTTGTAGCATGGACTGCGTATACTGGTGGCGTTCCGAAAAAGTACCTTATGCGGAAGTGCACAGGGAAAAACTGGAAAGAAAAATTTCCTGACTCATCAAAAGATGAGATTCGAAAGTTTCTGCGCATATTCACTGATGCTTTTGCCTTTTCCGGAAAGAAAAAATTAAAATTTGAACCTGAAGATAGAGTTTTAGATATCTACAAGGCTCTATACCCACGAGAGTGGATGGCTGATGCCCTAGAAGTTGAAACATTAGCTGAGACTATCGAAGCCGAATACGGCATAAATTTTGAGGGCTTATGGAGTGAGGATTTAACTTTGGGTGCATTGTTTATGGCGGCAAAAAATGCTTAACAATCAACTCCGTTCCGGCGGCTTAGCCGAGCGTTGAGGCTGTAGAATTAATCTTTTTAGAAACATACCCTACCATTTAAAGTTGATTTTTTAACCTTGAATCCACTGGATTACTGTGATCTTATAGATATTATTCACCTACGGTAAATTGTTATGGCCAACTATAAGCCTGATTTATCCTGCCAAAATAAATTTATTCCCACCAATTTCGCTGAGCAAATTTTACTAGGTACATTTGAGCAAAACATAAATAAGACATCCATCTTACATTTTAGACTTTTTGAATCAATGCGTAGCTTTAATTAAATTAGAGTGGGTTTTTTAATATTCTTAATCAATAAAAATAAATTTAAAACGAGTTAATCTACAGGCTTGTTATGTTGCTAGGAGAGTTATTAGTACAAGTGAGAAGTGGAAGCTAATATTAGAAGGTTACTAGCCGCGTATAAACTTTTGCCCTCAGATATTAAAAAGTCTGATTTTGGTTACAGCAAAGAAGGTTTTTTACAGTACTTATCAGTAAGCGAGCTTCGTTTGCTATGGAAGAATTAGATGGTGTAATGGAAAACAACATCAGCCCTGGCGTTTTGTTTTGGGAGGATATGATTAATGCCGCAAATTTAATGAGCCGACCTGAACATGCTACAAAATATGAGCGGTTTAAAGTAGCAAATCGACCAAGGTGAACCGGTTGTGCACCTCTATGCTCTTAAATATAGGCGACTTCATTGAATTCTGTATGTGTATCAAGACCGATAAAAAATATGCTATGTTTATTTATGTTAGCCTCTGCTGTTTAGTTAATTGACAAACTAATTATGGCTCTGGCTTTGAATTAAGCTAACCCACGAAAAGCGGAGGCTAACACCGTATGGGAGTCATTATGTCTATATTTTCAACTCGGATTAATTTTCAGCAATGACAGGTATTACAAACATTATTATCCTTACTTCTATTGATGACGGGGCATGGATGAAGAGCGATCATGGTAATGTAGATGTATTGCATGAGTATCTTCGTAAAAACTATCAAGGTAGCTTGCTTGCGAAAGTGGATAAACACGGAGGCGGAAGAAAACGAATGTCTTGTGATATATTTATGGTAGCCATAGATTATCTAAATAAAGAAGAGTTATTAGAGCAATTTTATGGCATAGAGTGGCAGCGGCCAGAACAGGTACAGCTTTTACTAAAAGGCTCTAAAGATAATGTATTTCAGATATATTGCCCAAAATATAACAAGTAAACAATGTCGCCTTCGGCTAGACGACCCTAATTGTGGCTTCGCCACAAGGTTGCCCATTGTTTAAATGTTTAGGGTGTAGGTTTACTCTTTTAGGAACTGATTCTACACATTTGGCTTGATTTTTTTAACCTTGAATCCACTGGGTTACTGTGATTTTATAGATATTATTCACCTACGGTAAATTGTTATGGCCAACTATAAGCCTGATTTATCCTGCCAAAATAAATTTATTACCATCAATTTCACTGAGCAAATTTTACTAGGTACATTTGAGCAATAAATAAGACATCCATCTTAAATTTTAGACTTTTTGAATCAATGCGTAGCTTTAATTAAATTAGAGTAGGTGTTTTTTTAATACTCTTTGCTAATAGATTGTTTCGTTTAACAGTTTTGCGAAATTTGCACTTGTCATGCTCATCAATAGCGTGAATACTAAACACTAAATTGGCTAAATCGATGCCAACAGTTTTAATTACAGACATATGGACTCCTCATATTTGAAGCTTATAGTCAACTCCACTATGGCACATTGGTAAAAATGTGCTGAGTGGGGAGTCCATATCATTCGTTATGTGCTTCAATAAGTCTGAGTATTACTCAAGCAAGGAGAGGGTATTTTGACATTAGATGAATACAGAAAAGAATTTGAACAATCTTCAAACAGATCTATTTCAATGCCTGTTGCTGGAACTATAATTTGGGGTTTAGTTGGGTTTTTAAGTACACAATTTAGCACAAATGTTTCTATATATATTTTACTTTTTGCAACAGGCGGGATTTTTCCTATAGCTTTATTTATTGCTAAATTTAGAAAAGAAAACTTAGTTTCATCATCCAACCCTTTAGCAAAACTGATGGGCCTATGCATAGTGATGGTTAATCTTCTTTGGGCTGTCCATATACCATTACTTTTAAATGCACCTGAATTTGTTCCTTTGAGTTTAGGCGTTGGCTTAGGACTTCATTGGGTAGTATATTCTTGGATCGTTAAACATCCTGTTGGCTTAATTCATGCTGTGTTAAGAAGTATTTTAATTGTAGCCGCTTGGTATTTATTCCCTAACAATAGTATTTTAGCTATATCTTGCGTTATTGTTTTAACTTATTTACTAAGTATTTATCAAATGTTAACTAGAGATATAACAAGCATATAACACATATGAGCCTTAACTCTGTCAATAGGCACTAATGTTCTCTTTGACCGTTTTTATACATTGACGGTCAATTCTAAATCAATAAACAAATTCGATTACTTCGTCTGTCGATGCTTATATTAAGCAAGTAATTTACGGCAAACACATATGGGGTGCGTTACGCAGTCATCTCTTAATGTGGTCTTATCGCAGCCTACTTTTTCCATATCCCTGTGGGGCAAGGGGCTAGAAATCCTAGACTTTCCAACATTTCCTTTTTAAATTTTACGTGTAATTAATGTAACAAATTGAACCTGCGTTGGAACTCAGCTATGGTCTAACTAATAAAAATAAATTAAAACTAATTACTCTATTGGTTCGCTATATTATGAACCATAAGGCGGGATATATGGATAAAGCACTGCAAACTATGATTGAAAATATACCTGAAAAAACAGGTAAAAAATTAGAACAGTGGTTTGAAATATTAAAACAGGAAAACTTTGAAAAACATTCAGTTGCTGTGAAGTTTTTAAAAACTGAGTATGCAGTAACTCATGGGTTTGCAAATACTATAGTTACCTTATCAAAAGAAAAAGAACAATCCGGTGAAGATTTAGTTTCAAGCCAATATAGTGGCAAAGAGTCACTTATACCAATTTATGAACTGCTGTTATCAACCATAGAAAAGTTCGGTGAAGATATTCTAGTTACCCCTAAAAAAGGAAGCGTTAGTCTAATTAGAAAAAACCAATTTGCTTTAATCAAACCAGCAACAAAGAAAAGAATCGATTTAGGTTTGAAACTTAAAGGGATAGACAAGCAAGGCTGCCTTGAGGGTTCAGGGCCATTTGGTACTATGTGTTCGCATAGAATACAGTTACACAATGTATCAGATATTGACAGTGAAGTTATTGGATGGTTGTTAAAAGCGTACGAGAAGTCGGTATAAACAAGTGTAAGAGACTATAAACATTTATGAGACTGTTTATAGTTTGTTCGGTTTATTTTATTTAAAATTATTTGAATGTTAGTTTTCAAAAGGATTTTGTTAGTGTTTGAAAGTATAGCTGTTTATTCGGGGCTAATAGCTACAATTTGGATCTTCATTGGTGTTTATGTAGCAAGTAGATTTTATGCTGGTTACAGCCACTCTAAACAATTTTGTAGTGAATTAGGGGCAACGGGTAGCCCAACTGAAAAATTATCTCCTTTAATTAACAACTATCCTCTTGGATTTTTGTTTTGCTTTTTCGGATGGTATGTAACACAACTCTCGGCTGTTTCGAGCTTAGTGAATGTTGTCGGTTGGCTGATAATTACCCATGGTGTTGGGACTTGGGTCGCTGGTTATTTTCCTATGGATGCGGATCCATTTACTAAGAGTCCAACTGTAAATTGTAAGGTACATTCTTGGGCTGGTTTTGTTATGTTGCTTTCGTTAGTTATAGCGCCAGTACTAATTGCTATTAGTCCAACAACTGAAATTACCCCATTGTATTTTCGTATTTTTTCACTGTTTACCGTTGTTGCAACTGTCTATTTTCTTTTAGCTATGGTTAAAGCGGTAAAGTCTCAAATTAATCCTGGTATTCATCAACGTATTTCATACGGCTTTCAGCTAATTTGGCTAAGTGTCTTTTCATTAGTATTGGCGTATTAGACTTGTTCAAATTTTGGTTCACCACTTTTCACTACGGCTATTTCAGAAAACCACAGGCAAGAAAATGGTTTTGGTCATTTAAGAATTAAAACGCACTTTGTTGTGCATGCTTAATAAACTCAGAGTAGATCGTATCTTTTATTAAACGCTCAGGGCTAAATGCATAATAATGTTGAAATGCATTTTCTATTGCGCCTATGTAATGAACATCGAAATGGCGTTCAATTTCGTCTTTAACGAGCATTGGTGCGGGAAATATACCAAACCCTTGCTCTCCTAGCGCTTTCATTAATGCGCTGTCGTCAACGTGACCGACGACGGTGGTTTCTAAACCCAATTCTTGTAGCCAAAAATAGATTGCTCGACTGACTGGGCTTCCTTTTGCTGGTAATACGACGGGCTGGTTATGCAATGAATGGGGGAAATCAGCTGATAACTTTTTATGCCAGTGTGTATTGCCAAAGAACGCCAATTGACTTTTTCCTATCTCATGGCAAAAGGCTTTGATTGGTAATGCGTTGTCTAAAGGCTGATCGGCTAGAACAAGATCTAGTTTATGTGTCGCCATTTGTGAAAGCAGATCATTTTGTTGACCATCTATACATTGCAAATTAGTAATACGTTCATTATCAATCAGGGGTGCTAACCATTTAGATACCAATGATTTGGGTAAAACATCAGAGATGCCCACTTTTAATGTTTTTGATAAATGAGTAAGCTCGCCCTGTGTTGTTTCTAGCCACTCTTGGGCTATGGCAAACATGTCGTTAGCATACTGCTGCGTAACTTGGCCAAATTCAGTCAAACTTAGCCCGCGACCTTCTCGAACAAACAATGCCTTACCTAAGCGGTGTTCTAAGTCACTAATTTGAGAGCTGACTGTTTGAGGAGTTAAATGCAATATTTTACTCGCTGCTGAGATGCTTCCACAGCGGCTAACCTGCCAAAAATAATATAAATGATTGTAGTTAATACTGGTTATCATTCGAAAATACCTGTCAATTAGTCAGAAATAATCAGCTTTTATCTTATCAGATACATTAGTAGATTAGACCTAAGCCTGCAACTAAGGTGCGACTAATAGGACGTAATAGTATGAAGCTTAAACTGACAATTAAAAATAAACTGGTTCAATCGGGTATGAAGGCCTCACTTTCAAAATTGGTTAAAAGTAATTTAGGTAAATACGCTTTACACATTCGTAAAGTTGATATTCGAGTCGATGATGTTTCAACGCACCAACATGGCACTTTAAAAGAGTGCAGCATTAATATGTTATTACCCGGTCTGCCTAGTGTTGTGGTAAAGCGCAAAGGCAAAAATATTTTACATTCTATTCAGCGAGCGCTTACTAGTTTACAGGATGTATTAATACATAAATATAAAGTACGAAGTTAACAGTTTTAAAACGGTAATAACAATGGAGGTGAGCACCTAATAATTTTGCAACACACTTTAAACGTAATACATTCGATAAAACGTAATTGGCTGTAAATTGATCTCATCGCACTTGCATTGATAGCCAGCCGATTATACGCCCATCAAAATAGCCTATTCACAGTGGGCTATTTTTTCATTTCATTGTGAATAGTCAGTTTTATTTAACTAATAGTATTTAAACTGCATTAACTATGTTTGCGCCTAAAACTTAACATATTGATTGAGCTTAATATACTTGAGGAATTTTAAGCATTTTATGCTAACGTAATACAAATAGTAAACTCAGTTATAAAATTATGTACAAATTAATGTTAGTTTTTGCAGCGGCTTTTTTTTCTTTTATTCTTTGGATTATCTATTTGGCAAACACTGGTGGACACAGTGTTTTTTTTGATTTAATCAGAGGTATTCCATACGGAGATAAAGTAGGGCATTTTTGTTTATTTGGCTTGCTAACATTTATAGCAACAGTGGGTTTGAAATTTAAAACTTTTAGCTTGGTAAATTTTAGGGTTTACTACGGCGCTGCATTAGTTTTACTTTTTGTTATTTTTGAAGAGCTAAGCCAAGCATTTATTCCAGCCCGTACGCTAGACTCTATGGATTTACTGGCTGATTTTTTTGGTATTGGCTTTGCGAGTTTGTTTGCTTACTTTATTAATGCTTACAGGTTAAAGAAAACCAATGAACAAGCGGCTAATAGTTGAGTGCATTTAAAGTTATTTGTACTGTATATAAAAAATACCTAGTGACTTGAATGCTGTGAACTGGTTGCTGGCCGAGTGTGTGTTATACACTCGAGCCCCGAATGATTAATTTTGGTGGCAGCAGGGTGTTTTCAACTTTTTCACCCCGTATTAATTTTAGCAGATTAAAAACCAACATTTGCCCAGCTAAAGTTGTATCTTGTTGTACAGTCGTTAATGGCGGATTAGTAAAGCTCGCTACTGCGATATTATCAAAACCCACTACATGCACATCTTCAGGGACTTTAATTCCCGCTTCTTTTAATGCCCTTATTGCGCCAATTGCGATTAAATCGCTGGCTGCGAATAGTGAATTAAAAACAATGTTATTGGCAATTAACGAGCGAGTCGCATGATAGCCTGACTCTTCTGTAGAAATAGCATTGGCCATTTTACGTTCGCTTAAGGTAACGCCATGGCGAGTAAATTCGTCTTTAAATCCTTGGTAACGCGCAAAAAATTCAGGGCTATGCTCTGATGCATCACCAATAAATGCACAATCTTTACGGTTAACAGTGAGTAGATGCTCTGCGGCCAATTTACCACCGCCGTAATTATCGCAACTAACGGTGAGGTCGGGTCTGTTATCAACACTGGCTCCCCAGCATACAAACTTTGTATTTTGTTCCAACAGGCTTCTAAATTTAGCTTGGTAATCTACATAATCCCCATAGCCAAGCAGGATTATCCCATCGGCGCGGTGGCTATCTTCGTAATCGGCTTGCCAATCGGCACTGGTTGATTGAAACGAGATAAGTAAATCGTAACCTTCGCTGGCGCATGCACGGGTGATACTGCCAAGCATAGCAAGAAAAAAGGGGTTGATCTGAGACTCGTCGGCTGTAGGGTCTTCAAAAAGTAAAAGCGCCAATGTGCTACTTTGCTGTGCACGCAGATTGCTGGCATTTTTATCAACTTTGTAATTTAATTGTTTTGCGACTTCATATACACGACGTCGAGTTTCTTCGTTGACAAGTGGACTGTTTCGTAATGCGCGCGATACAGTAGATTGTGAAACGCCCGCATAATGGGCAATATCAAATGATGTAGCTTTACCTTTCATATACACAACCTAGTTAAAGACAAATGAAGCATGGCATTAAAAACTCATGTTATTTTCGTTTATTTGCTATTTTTTTCAAGCTATTTATCAAGATTTGAATATTTATATTGATCCCAAGCTGACACCGGTGTCATAATGTCATCGTTTTATCATTTTGTTGTCAAAACGTTTTAACTGCTCAATTTTATTGAGCAGTCTTTTTTATTCACAAGATAATGACTTTGAGGTGATAGCTTAAAGTTTATCTTACCGCGATGGCAAAGCCGTTGAAACTATAATAATAAGCTTGGTTTTAGCTACTAGGCAAACCGCTTAGACAAAAGAGAAAACATTATGAGTTGCAACCCTAATACACAATTTGATCCGATCTTAGTCGCTGATATTGGCGGAACGAATGCGCGCTTTGCTTTAATCACTGACTTTTTGCCAGAACAAAAACAATTTGTTATTGAGCATAATATCACATTTCCTAGTGCAGATTTTGGTTCATTAGAAGCTGCTTTAGCAAACTACCTTTCCCAGATTAAGCCAATTGAGCCTAAGCGTGCATGCCTTGCTGTTGCTGGCCCAATAAAAGCAGGACAAGTACATTTAACAAATTTGGGCTGGCATTTTAGTGTCGAACAGCTCAAAGCTGAGTTTGCGTTATCTAAACTTGAAGTAATCAATGACTTTGCAGCATTTGCTTATGCAGCACCTTATTTAGATCCTCAACAGAATGTCACCATAAAAAGTGGCCAAGCTGATAGCGATGCTAATATTGCTGTAATGGGCCCGGGCACGGGTTTTGGGGCTGCAAGTTTAGTGCGCACTAATCAGGGTAGTGCAGTTTTAAGCTGTGAAGCGGGTCATATCTCATTAGCATCGGTTAATGAATTAGATACTCAGTTAATCACAGAATTACGTAAGCAATTGCCGCATGTGTCGGTTGAAACTGTTTTTTCAGGTCCTGGTATAAGTCATTTATACCAAGCGATGGCTGCAGTTAAAGGTGTTGAGCCTAAAAACTTAACCGCTGCACAAATAAGTGAGTTAGCTAACAGTGGAGAATGTGCTGTTTGCGATGCAACGCTTAATCAGTTTTGTGACTGGATTGGCAGTGTAGCGGGGGATTTAGCGCTAACATTTGGTGGTTTAGGTGGTGTATTTATTGGCGGTGGTATTTTACCTCGCATGCAGTCGCGTTTATTGGCAAGTCGTTTTGTTGAGCGTTTTACTGCAAAGGGCATAATGTCTCAGTTTGTTAGTCAAATACCTGTCACGTTAGTAGTACAAGACAACATACCGCTTATTGGTGCAGCAGCCTGTTTGCATGTAAATGAGCCGGTATAAAACATCGCAATTAGGGATGTCATTGGGAAGTTTGGATGAAAAAAGTTACCATAAATAGTGTTGCAAGTTATGCTGGTGTGTCTAAAAAGACAGTTTCGCGTGTGCTTAATAATGAGCCGAATGTGAGCGATGCAACCCGTGAAAAAGTACTCAAAGTATTTAAAGAGCTTGATTATACACCTAATCCAATTGCACGAGGCTTGGCGCAAAACCGTAGTTTTATAATTGGCTGTATTTATGATAATCCAAGTAAAAGTTATATCACGCGTGTGCAAACGGGGGCGCTTGCTGCCTGCCAAGAGAATAACTATAACTTACTGATTCACCCGTGTGACATGCGTGGTGATGCGTTGATTAGTAACATTGAGCAGTTGTTGCAAACCTCCCGCTTAGATGGTTTGGTACTCACGCCACCGTTTTCTGATTTTAAAGAGCTAGTTGATTTTCTTAAAACGAAAAAAATTCCTTATGCACGCGTTGCATCCGCCGTACTTGACGACGAGTCAATTTCTGTTCGAAGTAACGATGAACAAGGCGCATTTGAAATCACTGAACATTTAATTAGCCTAGGCCACAAATCAATCGCATTTATTAAAGGTCACCCAGATCACAGTGCCACCGAGCAACGGTTTAAAGGTTATTTAAGAGCCCTTGAAACACATGGTGTTGAATTTAATGAGCGTTTAGTTGAAGAGGGTAACTTTAGTTACCATTCTGGTGTTGATAGTGCCCGAAGCATTTTAGATTTAACACCCAGACCAACAGCCGTTTTTGCATCGAATGATTACATGGCTGCGGCTGTGTTAAAACTTGCCACCCAAAGACAATTAAAAGTACCTGATGATATTTCGATTGCAGGGTTTGATAACGCGCCTATTGCTCGGCATATTTGGCCAGGCTTAACAACCATTGCACAGCCTGTCGAAGATATGACAAAGCAAGCCGTGACTAAGCTAATAGAAAGCATTGCTCAACCAGAAGAAAAACCATATCAAGTAACCCTTGAAGCGCGTTTAATTACCCGCGAATCAACTGCACAAGTTAAATAAATTTCACAGTTGCCTGAGTTTGAGTGACGCTTGCTCAGGCACTTTTTATTCTTAAGCTCTGCATCATACCTTTTTAAACTACGCTACCCACTCCTAAGCTGTATGTTATTTCAGCAAGCGATCAGTTTTGTGTGTGTTTTCACTGTTCATTATTTGGTCATTTAAATAAATTAGACTAAATTTAAGTGATAAGGTTGACACCGGTGTCACAGTCGTGCGTTAATACAGTGACACCGGTGTCAGGTTGGTTGTGAGAGACGGCCTGATAACGTATACCTTTGAACGGGTAAATCAAAGATGCTCAGTGCAATTACATTCGTGGAGTGTGTGGTTGCCACTGAGCCTTTATCCTCTAACCATAGAGATGAGTCGAATTTTATGTTACATCCTCGTATTCAAGAAGTCACCGAACGCGTTATTGAACGCAGTAAACAAACTCGCCAAGCTTATTTAGAACGAATCAATCACGCAAAAAAACAAACAAGAACTCGTGCTGGTTTAGGCTGCGGTAACATTGCTCACGTTATGGCTGCATGCAGCAGTGATGACAAGGCGCGTTTAAAAGCTGATGAACAGCCAAATTTAGCGATTATTAATTCTTACAACGATATGTTGTCTGCGCATGTGCCGTATAAAGATTTTCCAGATTTAATTAAAGAGCTTGCCACTAAATATGACGCAACAGCACAAGTTGCTGGTGGTGTACCTGCAATGTGTGACGGTGTTACGCAAGGCCGTGACGGCATGGAATTATCACTGTTTTCACGTGATGTAATTGCAATGTCTACGGCGGTTTCTCTTTCGCACGACGTGTTTGACGGTGTTTTCTGTTTAGGCGTGTGTGACAAGATTGTCCCAGGATTACTAATTGGCGCATTGTCATTTGGTCATCTTCCAGTTGCATTTTTGCCAGCTGGTCCAATGCAATCTGGTATTCCAAATAAAGAAAAAGCCCGTGTTCGCCAAAAGTTTGCTCAAGGTTTAGTAAGCCGCGATGAGCTATTGGAAGCTGAAAGTGCGTCTTACCACAGTGCGGGTACATGTACTTTCTACGGAACGGCTAACTCGAATCAAATGTTGATGGAAATAATGGGCCTACATTTACCAGGTAGCTCGTTTATCAATCCGTATACAGAATTACGTGATGGCCTCACTGGTAATGCAGTAGAGACCATGCTTAAACAGTTAATTGAATCTAAAGATGCTAACTGTCTAGCTGATGTGGTTACTGAGAAAACAATTATCAATGGTCTTGTTGGTCTATTGTCGACAGGTGGATCAACAAACCATGCAATTCACTTAGTGGCAATAGCTAAAGCGGCTGGCGTTCAATTAACGTGGAAAGATATGTCAGATTTATCTGAGGTTGTTCCATTGTTAACACGTATTTACCCGAATGGTTCTGCTGATGTAAATCATTTCCAAGCAGCTGGTGGTATGGGCTTTTTGATGAAGCAACTTGTTGGTGCTGGGTTCTTACATAATGATGTTAAAACCATTGTTGGTGATGGCCTAGAGGCTTACACCTGTGAGCCACGCTTAGATACCGATAATAATGTAATCATGACAAACAGCTCAGGCCCAAGCAAAGTTAAATGGGTACCATGTCCTGAAAAGTCTCTTGATGAAGAGGTTTTACGTCCAATTGACAACCCGTTTAGTAAGCAGGGTGGTTTACAGCTTTTAACCGGCAACCTTGGTAAAGCAGTGATCAAAGTATCGGCTGTTGCAATTGAGCATCAAGTAGTTACCGCTCCGGCAAAAGTATTCAGCTCACAAGGCGCATTGCAAGAAGCGTATTCTCGTGGTGAGTTAAACCAAGATTTTATTGCCGTATTGAAAGAACAGGGCCCTAAAGCCAAAGGTATGCCAGAGCTTCATAAGCTAACGCCTGTAATGGCTACGCTTCAAGACCAAGGTTACAAAGTTGCAATCGTAACGGATGGCCGTATGTCTGGTGCGTCAGGCAAGGTGCCTGCAGCTATTCATTTAGCCCCAGAGGCTGTTGAAGGCGGTATTATTGCAAAAATACATGAAGGTGATTTAGTTACCCTTGATGCGCCTGCAGGTATCTTGAAGTTACATGTTGAAGACGATGAGTTAGAAAAACGTGAGCTTCAACTTAGCCCTGCAAGCCCAACATTCGGCACAGGCCGAGAGTTGTTTGAAGGATTCAGAAACATTGTAAGCAGCGCTGACCTAGGTGCTAGTGCGTTTGGAATAGAATAATAATTAGCCATACACAGGGTAATGAGGACATTCAATGAGCATAGAAAAAATATTAGCATCGGCACCGGTTGTGCCAGTTGTTGTAATTGAAAAGCTAGAAGATGCAGCCCCGCTTGCAAGAGCACTTTATAACGGTGGCTTAAAAGCGTTAGAAATTACATTGCGTACACCAATCGCGGCAGAAGCTGTAAAGCTTATGAAAGCAGAAGTACCAGAAGCGTACGTAGGTACAGGTACAGTGGTAGACAAAGCAAGCTTTGACGCCTCTGTTGCAGCAGGCGCTGACTTTATGGTTAGCCCAGGTGTAAACGACGAGCTGTTAGCCCTTGCAAAAGAAACTGATATTCCATTTTTGCCGGGCGCCGCAACGCCAAGCGAAGTGATGAAATTAGCAAGTCACGGGTTTAAGTTTTTAAAGTTTTTCCCAGCTGAGGCTGCTGGTGGTACGGCAATGCTTAAATCAATTGGTGGGCCGTTACCACAGGTAACTTTTTGCCCAACTGGCGGCATTAGTTTAGCAACTGCGCCAAATTATTTAGCATTAAGCAACGTGATTTGTGTGGGTGGAACGTGGATGCTCGACAAAAAATTGATCGAAAATAAAGACTGGCAAGCCATTGAAACGCTTGCTCGCCAAGCAAGTGAAGTTAAATAATTAAAGGGGAATTTGAAATGATTAATGTAGCAATTAATGGCTATGGCCGTATCGGTCGCAACGTATTACGCGCACTTTATGAATCTGCACAAAATAACGAGATTAAAATTGTTGCAATTAACGACTTAGCACCTGCTAACGTTAACGCACATTTAACTCAATTTGACTCAGTGCATGGTCAATTTTCTCAAAAAGTAACACTTGCTGACAATACAATGTTGATTGGCGATGATGTTATTACCCTTACCCAAGAGCGCGATCCTGCTAACTTGCCTTGGAAAGAACTAAACGTAGATATCGTTTTAGAGTGTACTGGTTTTTTCACAAAACGTGATGACGCTGCTAAACATATTGCTGCTGGTGCGAAAAAAGTAATTGTATCTGCACCAGGTACTGATTTGGATGCAACGGTTGTTCACGGTGTAAACAGCGACGTAATTAACGCAGATAGCAACATCATTTCAAATGCCTCTTGTACTACAAACTGTTTAGCGCCAATTGCAAAAGCAATTAACGATACAGTAGGCATTGAGCAAGGTAGCATGACGACTATCCATGCTTATACAAATGATCAAAACTTATCAGATGTATATCATCCTGATTTATACCGCGCTCGTAGTGCAACGCAGTCTATGATCCCAACTAAAACGGGTGCAGCAAAAGCTGTTGGCTTAGTGTTACCTGAACTTGCTGGTAAGCTTGATGGTATGTCAGTACGTGTACCAACAATTAACGTATCTTTAGTTGATTTTACGTTTATTACAAAACGCGAAACAACGGCCGCTGAAATCAACGAAGTGATGAAAGCCGCTGCGCAAGGTTCAATGAAAGATATTTTAGAGTACAACGAGCTTCCGCTTGTTTCTATCGACTTTAACCACAACCCAGCGTCATCAATTTTTGATTCAACGCAAACCAAAGCTGAAGGCAAATTAGTTAAGGTAATGGCTTGGTATGATAACGAGTGGGGTTTCTCAAACCGCATGTTAGACCAAGTAAAAGCATTGGGTCAATACCTGTAAATAATACGAAAAGTTTAGCTTTATCCAACAAAACCGCGATTATCGCGGTTTTTTTCGTTTAATAGATTGGCCACAGAACCCTCAATACTGTGCATCTCACGATTATCCCAATCCGCAATAATACTCAATCTTTTTAGGTATTAAACCTGACACTAACGGCGTTTAAATATTTTATTTAGAACAACTAAATAAAATATTTTTGCCTTGTTTTCGACAAGGTTTTCTTGCCTCAAATAGATCTCTTAATTAAGCGAATTGCTATTAGATATTTTGGCTCAATGGGTTGATTGCTAATTCATCATTTTAACAATATTTTGTTTGCGTTTTGGGTTCAAATGATACACCTTAATGCTGCGAGTGATAATACGAATCGATTTAGATAAAACCTTAAAATAGCTGGGTTAAGTAAATCTATCACTTACATTAATAAATCAAATGAAAAGGATTTTATTGTGCGAATAAAGTTATTTTTAGCAAGCTTATCTGCTTTCGTTATCAGTGGCTGTGGTGGCTCTTCGAGCGAGAGTAATGAACCTGCAGCGCCCATAAGTGCAGAACAAACATACACACTTAAGGTAATGCCTAGTGACTCTGTTGCCGGGCTTGAATTGTCATGGATGAATAATACGGCAACCCTAGTGGCAGGTAATGAACTTGATTTTACCGCCAAAGGAACATCATTTGTGCAGCCTGTGGTATTGAATATTCCTGATACGATGAATTGTGATTCAACATTAAGTAATACCACGTCTCTTGATTATACTTTATCAATTGAATGCGCTGCAGCTGCGGTGACTTTTGAATTAACAACACCGTACTTATACCCCATTATTATTCGTTATGCACAGAGCGAACTCATCGTCGATAAGAGGACTGTTTCAACGGATGCCAGTATGGCAGGTGAAGTTGAAATAATGCAACTGGGAGGGCCTCAAATATGCGATGTTGAAAAGTTGTCAAATGTTAAATATGAGATTGCTTGCCACCCTTACATTATGATTTCTGAAAATGAAAAAGTTTATTTACATTTTGGTGGGCAAGATAAACAGCTTTTGTTTGATAACCCAAATAAAGAACGGCTTTTAGCGTCTGAAAACATGTGGTTTGAAGAAAAAATATGGTTTATTACTCAAAGTGATGCATCGGGCTTTAGACTGCAGTCAGTTTCATTTGATAATGGTCAGCTTGGCGATAGAGTAGTTTATGATATTACGCCTTCAAGTATCGCGCGCTCGGGTGATACTTTGTTCGCTTTATCATCTTCCCCTATTGGTTTATATCGTTGGAAAAGTGGGGCGTGGCAAATGGTGTCTAACCTGCTTGAAGAAACCACCCTACAAAGTGGTTTTGTTACTAATAATAGCAACCTTTATCTTGCGGCTGAGGATAACGATGATCCAGCCTCTAAATCTTATATACAAATTATAAATGGCCAGGTGCGTGGCAAAAAAGCGATTAGTAATCAGATTAGCCAATTCAGCCATGCCCCATTATTTGATTATGATGATGTGGCATTTAGTCTCGGCTTTGGCCGTGATGATCAATTGATCATAAATGTGATGGACTCACTCTCAAGTGCGCGTGATGATGCAATATTCTCACTGGTGAACGTGAAAAATGCGACGATCTGGCAAAATAAAAACAACCAATTTTTATTTACTAATAATGACAGTGGCGTTGAGCAGTTTGAGTTTTCTCGCAATGACGTTCAAAGCACGATTGCCTTTGATATAAATCCACTCACTCAACTTTTACCTGATTGGATAGGGGGAGATCTAGATACACTGCTCGCAGGAGATTTTGTTGATACCGAGTATGGAGTGCTTAAATATTTAAGGCATGGCGACGTTGAATTGTTTGAAGCTCAGTTACAAACACGCTTAAATACGACTTACCCTATACGTGTTTATAATGAAACCTGGCAAGAAGTGCCACGCTTTGCAAACAGTAACACAACAAAAATCACCCCCATTGTAAGTGAACAAGGGTTTATATTGGTTTACGTCGGTGCGATAGCGTCACCACAATCGCAAGGTCAATTGTGGGCTTTATCCGCTGGGCACGCTCTGTTAATAAAAGAGCAGGTGCTATGGGGGCAATACCTTAGCAAAAACTATCATTTTGAAGCTATATCACAGAGCCACCTGGTTGTTTTTAGTAAAGAAGAAAACGAAGCGTTCACGGTTGCCATTGATTAGCTCAAGGCACATATTGTAAATTTCACGATAAATTTGAATAGCATTAAACACGGTTTATACACTGTAAACCGTGTCTAAACTTATACCAACCCGCAATAATACTTAATCATTTTGCGGGGCTAAACGTGTCGCTACCTGCGTTATAAAATTCTCATTTAGAACAACTGAATAGCAAATTTTTTCCTAGCTATCAACACGTTTATCCATCCTCAAAATAGATCACTTAATTAAGCGAATTGGTATTAAAGGGATTCAATAAGGGTCTGGAGCGATGGTCTTAAAGAGAGGTTCTCTGTCATACACTGTTGAGCTAATATATTTAAATTTTCGGTCTCTTCATTTTTGTTACATACACTGAGTAAATCATCAATTAAGCAGCCAATTGCACGAACTTCTATGTATTGCATTTGTTGGCGCTGGTAGTCAGTTAATGATGCTAGGTTTGTTGCTGCACCAAAATCACCAAATAAAACATTTGGCTCTTTATCTACCATAATATTATGAGCATAAATGTCACCATGGCTTACATTATTAGCATGTAAATGCGCGACGGTACTGGTCATTTGTTTAACGATAGACTTTATTGCAGTAATGCTAAATTGTGTGTGCTGTGCAAACGTATCGCGTGTGCAAGTATCCAATGTTGGGGGTAAACCTAAATTTTGAAATTCTGGGCCAATCAGCTCCATTACAAGGCCTAACTGTTCAGGGTTATCACTATACGCGAGCACTTTTATAAGGTTACTATGTTGCCCTGTTTGCAGGCAACAATTAACTTCATCAAGTGGATACCCATCACTGGTAATGGCGCCTTTAAATAATTTTACAGCTACGTTTTTCTGCTGCCATTTTGCGAGATGAATGATGCCAGAAGCACCTTCGCCAATTTGGTTAATCAGCTCAAATTCATCAATGTTGGCTTTTTGTAATGGCGCATTTTGTAAGCATTGTGATTTATTGAAATCGTTTCCTGCAAATGCCAGCCAAGTAAGTTTGGGCAATTCAAAAAGCCAGTCATCAATATGTGTAAGATTATTGGCAGACAAACGAACTAATTCAAGTGCTTGGCAGTTTTTCATACTTTGAGGCAGAGTCGTTAATTTATTGCCCGCTAGCGCCAATTTTCGCAACTGTGTTAGTTCACCAAATGACTCTGGTAATTGGGTTATTTCATTATCAGTTAAAATTAGCCAATGGGTTAAAACCGGTAAACTATTCTCAGTAAATTCGCTAATTTGGTTGCCTTTAAACGCTATCATAATTAGGGCAGGGCATTGTGCTAATACTGGCGGAATATGCTTAAACTGATTAAACGACAAAAAGACGCGTTTGAGCTTTGTTAGTTGTGCAAACTCATCGGGTAAATCGTTCAAATTGTTATTGGATAAGTCGAGCACTTCAAGGGTGTCTGCAAGCGTGAAGATCTCTTCAGGGAATGAGCTTAACTGCTCTACTAATTGCAAGCGTTTAGTCCCAATTAATTGGCCATTGCGAAGCTGTTCAAGGCTATTCAAAATGAAATTCCGTTTTGTGGAAGTAAAAATAAAAAGGCCAAACTAAGTTGGCCTATTTTTAGTCTTAATAAATGTAATTAAAACTGTGCGTTATGGTATACGTTTTGTACATCATCACAATCTTCAAGCATGGCTAAAAAGCGCTCCATGACTTCTACATCTTCACCTTCAATAGGGGCTTCAACTTGTGGTACAAACGCAATTAAGTCTTCGTCGAATTCACTAATACCCATTTCTTCAAGGGCAGTACGTGTATTGTTATATTCAGTGTGAGGGGCAAACACAGTTACTTTGCCGTCTTCTACTTCGACGTCTGTTACATCTACGTCAGCCATCATAAGCGCTTCAAGTACAGCTTCGTCATCATCGCCATCAAATACGAAAATCGCAAGGTGGTCGAATAAATGAGATACCGAGTTTTGTGCGCCAATTTTAGCATTTGCTTTGGTAAAACATACACGTACATCGGCAAAGGTACGTTTGTTGTTGTCAGTTAAGCAATCAACAATGATCATACAGTTGCCTGGGCCATAACCTTCATAGCGCGTTGCAGCGTAATCTTCACCGCCGCCACCTTTTGCTTTATCAATAGCACGTTCAATAACGTGAGCAGGTACTTGGTCTTTTTTGGCGCGGTCTATTAATCGGCGCAGTGCAAGGTTGCCGTCTGGATCAACGCCGCCATTTTTAGCACAAATATATATTTCTTTACCGTACTTTGAGTAAACTTTTGTTTTAGCACCCGCAGTTTTAGCCATTGAATCTTTTTTGTTTTGGTAAGCTCTTCCCATCTGCGTTTCGCCTTAAATATGTTTTTAAAAGTATAAATTTAATAGTGCCGTATTCTATACCCAAGTCGCGTGGAAATACAGAATTCAGTAGGAATTAAAGTTGGGTTGAATAGGGGGTACAAAAAATATAACCCGCAAATGCGGGCTATATTTTCAATCAAAATGTATCTGATTATTACCAAATACGAACACGTTCTTCTTCAGGAAGATAAAGCTCATCACCTGGTTTTACATCAAATGCTTTGTACCATGCATCGTGGTTACGTGGTGCTTGCGCTCTAAAGCGACCTGGAGCATGTGTACCGCCACGAAGCTGGTTAAGCATGCTTTGCTCAGTACGTTTTTCTTTCCATACTTGTGCCCATGCTAGGAAGAAACGTTGATCGCCCGTTACACCATCAATAACAGGGGCTTCTTTACCATTTAAGCTTAACTTATATGCGTGATAAGCCATAGCCAGTCCGCCTACGTCACCAATGTTTTCACCTAGGCTATTACGGCCATTAACGAAGTTACCAGGAATAGGTTCGTATTTACTATATTGCGCTGCAAGTTGGTCAGCTTTTGCATCAAATGCTGCACGGTCGGCATCGGTCCACCAATTACGTTGTACACCGTTTGCGTCTGACTTTGAACCTTGGTCATCAAAGCCATGGCCCATTTCGTGCCCAATTACTGCGCCAATACCGCCATAGTTAACCGCAGGATCTGCATTTGGATCAAAAAATGGTGGTTGTAGAATTGCTGCTGGGAATACAATTTCGTTAAATGAGCTGTTGTAGTATGCGTTAACACGCTGTGGCGTCATACCCCAGCGGTTACGGTCAGTTTTTTCAAGCTCTTTTGCTACACTGTCAGCTCTGAAAAATTCACGAGTATTTTTAATATTACCCATTAAGTCAGTTTTACTGATTGTTAAGCCATCAAATGATTGCCATACATCAGGGTAGCCAATTTTTGGTACAAATGCCGCTAGTTTCGCGTGTGCATTTACTTTAGTTTCTTCGCCCATCCAATCTAGGTTATCAATACGCTCGCCAAGTGCTGTACGCAGGTTCTCTACCAATTCAGACATTTGCTGTTTAGATGACTCAGGGAAGTAACGTGCAACATATACTTTACCAATAGCAAAGCCTAACGAGTTAGTGCTCGACATTTGGCTAATAGCACGCTTCCAACGTGGACGAGGTTCTTGTTGGCCATTAAGTTCTTTACCGTAAAAAGCAAAGTTAGTATTGAATACTTCTTCTGATAACAATGACGCATTACCACTGACAGCATGGTACGTTAAATAGTCTTTCCATACTGCTAAGTCTTCTTGATTGATTAGCTCAATCATGGCTTTAATAGGCTCAGGTTGTGACACATTAAGTTGCGGTACTTTGTAACCTGTTTGGGCAAAATACAGGTCCCAGTTAAAACCAGGGTATGCAGAGTTTAGCTCTTCGCGTTTAATTTGATTTAATGTAAGGTCGCGATTACGACGCTTTTCACGTGGCCAATGACCTTGTGCTATTTTTGTCTCAAGCGCGAGGATTGATTTTGCACGGTCAGCGCTGTTATCAACACCAGCTAATGCTAGCATTTCGCTGATATGTGCTACATACGCAGCGCGCGTTTTTTCAAAGCGCTCTGAATCTTCAAGATAATAAGAACGATCTGGTAAACCTAAGCCGCCCGCGCCTAAAGACATTTCATATTTATTTGGGTCAAGACGGTTAAACCACATGCCACCGCCAATTGGTGAATTAACACCAGATAACCATGATTGACCAAACAGTTTGGTTAAATCGTCTGTTGATGAAACCGCACTAATATCATTAAGTAGAGGCTTAATAGGGGTTAAGCCTAATTTATTTAGCGTTTCGGTATCCATGTAAGCGTTGTAAAAATCAGCAATTAATTGCTCTTCTGCGTTCAAATTATCACGTGCAGCAATTTCTTCAATAATGGCTTTAACACGCTCTTCACTGCGCTCAGCTAATCCTGAAAATGCGCCATAGCGAGTTTTATCTGCTGGCATTTCATAGTTGTCATACCAAGTACCGCTGGCATACATGAAGAAGTCATCGCCTGGTTTAACGGCTTCATTACGTGCAGATAAATCAACACCAAATGAACCTAATTCTGCTTTTTGAGTGCTTGCTACTGTTTCAGTTGCTTTATCTTGTGTTTCGGTTTGCTCAGGCTTTGAACAGCCAGTTAAAAATGTGGCAGCGAGTGTTGCTGCGATAAGCGTTTTTTTCATTGTATTGCCTTGAATATTATTTTTATCGGTATTTATCTGTTCTATCTTTGATTGTTATAGAGAACGTTAAGCTAAACAAACATTTTGAGGTGAATAACCTAATCGCTCGATAGAATTAGGTTAACATCAATTTACAACTATGTGGACTCTGTTTGTTGTAATTGCCACATACGTGAATATTCGCCCCCCAAATTCAGTAATGTTTGATGAGTACCTTGTTCAACTAATTGGCCTTCTTTAAGCACAATAATATTGTCAGCATCTGTAATGGTCGACAACCTGTGGGCAATCACTAAGCTGGTGTGGTTACTTGCCACTTCTCGCATTGCATTCAGTATTGCTTGCTCTGAATGAGAGTCGAGTGCTGAGGTGGCTTCGTCAAAAATTAAAATTGGCGATTGTTTCAATATTGCCCGTGCAATTGCTATACGTTGTTTTTCACCACCTGAGACTTTTAATCCTCGCTCACCAACCAGTGTTTGGTCACCTTTATCAAGGCTTTTAATAAAATCCCCCAGGTGGGCAAGTCTAATAGCGGTATCAATTTCATCATCCGTGGCAGTTGGACGCCCGTACGCTATATTTTCACGGATACTCGAATTAAACAGAACAGTGTCTTGCGGGACGATGGCAATATCTTGGCGTAAGCTTTCTAAGGTAACGCTGTCTATCGCTTGGTCATCAATTTTGATACTGCCGCTTTGTATATCATAAAAGCGATAAAGTAAGCGTGCGAGGGTGCTTTTACCCGCACCGCTTGAGCCAACAACCGCGACTTTACTATTTGCTGCAATGTTAAAGCTTAAGTTATTAATGATGCCGCGGCTTTTTTCATAGCCAAAATGAACATTCTCAAATGAAATATCACCCTTGACTAAATTTAATGGTTTAGCGCCGGTAGCGTCTTTTATTTTTGCTTTGCGTGTGAGTAATCCGAGCATATTTTCAAGGTCGGTTAAAGCACGGCGAATTTCGCGATAAACAAAGCCCAAAAAGTTAAGCGGTAAAAATAGTTGAATCATGTATGCATTTATCATAACTAGCTCACCAATAGTAAGCTCTCCTGTTACAACATCTGCGGCGCCAAGCCACATAAGCGCTGTAATGGCGGCTGCAATGATCAACGCTTGACCTGAGTTTAAAGCAAGCAATGATAATCGGTTTTTCAGCCTCGCTTGCTCCCAGCTTGCTAAAAACGTATCGTAACTTTTAGCTTCATATTCTTCATTATTAAAATATTTAACAGTTTCATAATTTAATAAGCTATCAATCGCGCGACTATTACTGTTGTTGTCGGCTTGATTCGCTTCACGAATAAAACGATTGCGCCACTGAGTAACAATGACGGTGAATGCAATGTAGCTTATAACGGCAATAAGGGTGACAAGTGCAAACCAAGGTGAAAAAACGGTGGCAAATATGACTGCAACAATCACTATTTCAAATAACGTAGGCACAATATTAAAAATCAAAAACCGCATCAAAAAGCTTAGCCCACGTGTGCCGCGTTCTATATCACGGCTTATGCCGCCAGTTTGTCTATCTAGATGAAAGCTTAGCTCCAGCGCGTGTAGGTGCTTAAATACTTTTAAGCCAATATGGCGCATTGCATGCTCGGTTACTCGACCAAATAGCGCATCACGAACTTCGCCAAAAAAGACCCCAGCAAACCTTAACCCACCATATAGTAATAATAATGCAACAGGGACTATGAGTAGAGTTTGTAAGTTTCCATCAACCGCATCAATGATTTCTTTAAGTGCCCACGGCATTAGCAAAGTAGCGCCTTTGGCTGCGATAAGAGCTAAAAGGGCCAATAAAACACGACCTTTGAATGCCATGAGATAGGGCCACAAAGTCTTAATACTTTGACGTAAATTCATCGCATCTTGATGTTTTATTGTTTCTTGTCTGCTGGCACCGCGCATACTGTTCCTGTTTTGTCTTTAAATAAGATATTAAGGGTGTATTAAACTTTTTATTGTAGGCTAGAGTATATACTTTAATGGTTTTGACCATAATGATTCATTCAAAGCCAAGGCAAATACGATTACGTATATACCCAAACCACCTCAAGGTACAGAATTCAGCGTTTCACAGGGGCTTAATATCAAGGCGTTACTTTGCAAGAATGGCATTCCCTTTTAAGAAGGAACAACGATGAGAGTAAGTGCCTGTGAAGCGCCCAAGGGGTTGGTTTAAAAGCGATTTATACTGCGTTATTGATTTTAACAATAGAACCACTATTACTTGCAATCAATGCCTTGCCTAAATCGCTTTTAATTCCAACTGAAACTCGCATCTTGAGGTGGTTTGGGTATAGTACAGTTTAACGTAATGCTTTGGTGTATTAAATCAAACTTAGTTTAAATAAAGAAAGGACAGCACATGAAAACTATTGGATATGCAGCCCATGAGGCCAACACACCACTTGAACCTTATCACTTTGAAAGACGTGACTTACGTGATGAAGATGTAGCAATTGAGATACTCTATTGTGGTGTTTGTCACTCGGATCTTCATACAGTGAATAACGATTGGGGTGGCACGCGCTATCCAATATTACCCGGCCATGAAATAGTTGGGCGTGTCACTGAAATTGGTGACACCGTAAGGCAATATAAAATTGGCGATACTGTAGCTGTTGGTTGTATGGTCGATAGTTGCTTAGAGTGCGATCAATGTCACAAGGGTGAAGAACAGTTCTGTCGTGAAGGCATGGTTGGCACTTACTCAGGAAAAGATCGTGTTACGGGCGAAGCCACTAAAGGCGGCTATGCAAAGCATATTGTGGTGCGTGAAGAGTTTGTTTTAAGTGTTCCCGAGTCATTAGATAAAGCGGCTTGTGCGCCAATCTTATGTGCAGGCATCACAACCTATTCGCCACTGCGTACGTTCAACGTAGGCCCAGGTAGCAGAGTCGGGGTTATTGGGTTGGGTGGTTTAGGCCATATGGCGATTAAAATTGCAGTTGCAATGGGAGCACACGTTACGGCCATAAGCCGATCTGCTGATAAAAAAGACCAAGCACTTGAATACGGCGCTAAAGACCTGCTTGTTTCTAAAGATGACAAAGCGATGCAAGCGTATAACAACCAATTTGATGTAATCATCAATACGATTCCAGTAAAACACGACTTTACTCCTTACCTTCCTTTATTAGACATTGATGGAACTCAAGTGTTGGTAGGTCAAGTTGGTGAGATGGCTGAGTCTAATTCTGTGCCGTTACTATTAGGTCGTCGTCGCGTTGCAGGTTCATTAATCGGGGGGATTGCCCAAACGCAGGAAATCCTTGATTTTTGTGCTCTACACAATATATTACCAAAAGTTGAAATGATTAAAATGGATGAGATTAATAATGCCTTTGAACGTTTGAAAGAAGGCGATTTATCTCATCGCTTTGTTATTGATATGTCATCTCTTGAAGTGGCTTAACATTATAGCCAAATCACTAAATAAGCACCGCAGCAGTAAGTGATTTACTATGATTTATATCCGCAGTCAATACTGCGGTTATATACCCAAACCACCCCAAGATACGAGTTTCAGCATTTTGAAGTGGTTTGGGTATAATCTAATATTCAGCAAAGTATTGAAAATATCAAATTAACCTCAATATATGCTTATACCTTTATAGATAGAAAGCAATATGACTCACTTACGCTTTGTTTTAAATACATTACTGCTTGTTGTTGCACTTTTAAGTGCACAGGTTGCAAGTGGCGTGAGCGTAAACAAAACGGATTCAATTGTCTCTCTCTCCAGTATTAAATTAGACTACGGCCAATTTATAGATAAATCGCACAGTGTTAGTTTATCTGCTTTAACAACTGCTCCTGTAAAATACGATAAGCATATTGATGAACAACCGAAACAATCGGATTTTGAGTCTGTACAGTTTCGTTTAGCGTTAAGCAATTCATCTTTATTTTTACATCAGGTACAAGTTGAGCCTAATTACACCCCTATATTTGAGTTTTTTACACCAAGCTTGGCCCGTGAACTCTATTTAAAGCCTTTAGCACCCCCTATTACCCGCCCGTGGTATACCGCTTACGAAGGTAAAAAAAATCGTTTAAGTGGTTGGAAAGACGCAAACTTACTCTACCGAGCAGTCACAACTTACCATAGTTAATTTCTACATTAATTTATTCCGTTACGAAAACTAAAAATTAATGTGCCTATATGGCATGAAGCCAGTGTACTTCGCTGGCTAAAGGAAACAATTATGTTAAAAAAACCAGTAAAAAAATCGCTTTTGCAGCGTTTTAAACTCAGTTATGTGGCAATGTGTATCGCTTTGCTCTTACTTGCAGTGAGTGCTGCGCCTAATTTATACCCTACAACCTCTTGGTTGCACATGCAGGTGAAAAATGATCAAACGATAGCGCATTCAATTACAACAAAGAGCCTCATTGAATACCTCAACCAACATGAGTTTGCAGTTGCTCAAGCAATTGAGCAAACAACAAGTGATGGCTTTGAGCTTGAGTTATTACTTGATAGCCCCGCTAAAAGTGCCAATGCACAGCAATTACTTAAACATCACTTTAGTCATTTAAGCAGTAAAATTGTTAGCCACCAAACCAGCCCTCAGTGGTTACAAAGCCTAGGACTCGCGCCTATAAAATTAGGGTTAGATCTTAATGGTGGCGTACTGTTTGTGTTAGATGTTGACCTTGCCAAAGCAGAGCAAGAGCAGGTAGGTAATGCATTTGAGCAAACCAAAAGATTGATCCGTGAGAACAAAGCACGAGGTATGCGCGTACAAAAGAGCAGTGTAGGCTTTGAGCTTCATTCTCAAGACAAAGCGAGTGCGCTAGTAATAGAAAAAGAAATACTCAGCCATTTTGAGTATTTACAAGCGGTTAGTCACAACCAAGGTAGTTTTATATCGGTATCGTTTAGCTTTAGTGAACAGGGCTCCAATGAATTTGCAAAAGATATAATGAGTCAAACACTGACGACTCTCAGGGGCAGAATTGAGGAGTTGGGTATTACTGAGGCAGTTACGCAGCGCCAAGGAAAGCAACGGATCCGCATTGAGTTGCCTGGAGTTCAAGATCCTAGTGAGGCAAAACGGATTATTGGAGCCACAGCGTCATTAGAGTTTTACCAGATCAAAGAAGTGGGAGGGAAAACATTTAATTTGCAAGATGGTGGCACAATTAACTTAGATCCAGTGGCTATATTTTCAGGACAGCACATCAATAATGCTCAATCAGGACGTGATGAGTGGGGTAAACCCCTTGTGCAATTAAGCTTGGATAGACAAGGTGGCGAAGCGATGTCTGCGTTTTCTAAGCGTAATATAGGTAAGCCTATGGCAACGGTTTATTCTGAATATTATATAAATGAACAAGGTGATACAGTTAAAAAAAGTGAAGTAATAAACGTAGCAAATATTCTTGGGCATTTAAGTATTCGGTTTAGTATTACCAATATGCAAAGTGCTCAAGCAGCCCAAGATTTAGCGCTATTACTGCGTGCAGGATCGTTGACAGCGCCGGTGACCATTGTTCAAGAGCAAACGATTGGCCCAAGTTTAGGGGCTGATAACATAAATAATGGCTTAGCTGCTTTAATGCTGGGTATGGGCGTGACACTGCTTTTTATGGCGCTGTGGTACCGACAATTAGGAGTCATTGCTAATATTGCTTTATTATTAAACTTAACCGCATTGGTGGGTTTAATGTCGTTATTACCCGGTGTTGTCCTGACACTTCCTGGTATTGCTGGGCTTGTATTAACCATAGGTATGGCAGTTGATACAAATGTGATTATTTTTGAGCGAATAAAAGAGGAGCGCTTGAAGGGGCGGGCACCCTATCAGGCAATCGAACAGGGATATAATCAAGCATTTAGCACTATTTTTGATGCCAATATAACAACCATGATAACAGCAATTATTTTGTACAGTATAGGGTACGGGCCTATAAAAGGTTTTGCGATCACCTTGGCGTTAGGTCTTATTACCAGTGTGTTTACCGGTGTATTTGTGGCAAAAGCCTTAAGCCAAACGCTCTATTTAAAACTGGCTAATAAGCAAGGAGTAAATGTATGACTCTGCGTGATTGTTTGTTAAAAAATGGGACACAAATCCGTTATATAGGACTAGTAATTTCAGTCTTATTTGTTTTGTTATCAGGTTTTAGTGTGGTGCATAAGGGCCTTAATATTGGCTTTGATTTTACCGGTGGGTATTTAACTGAGTTTACGACTGCAGTTGCAGTGAGTGATTCGCAGATGCAGCAAAAAATTGCAGCAACAGGGACTGAAAACTATGTATTAACTGCGCAGTCTGCGCAACACTTTCAAATAAAAGAAAGTGCTGAGCAATCAATGTGGTTACAAGCACTTAAGCAAGATCCCACGTTAGGGCTTGAGGTTATTTCGTCATCTTACTTAGGTAGCCAAGTGGGTGATGAGTTACTTGAACAGGGCGTTTTAGCCTTATTTACAGCGATGGTAGCGGTGATGCTTTATCTCGCTGTACGTTTTGAGTGGCGCTTGGCAATTGGCGCGGTAGCGGCTCTGTTTCACGATATAATCATTGTGCTGGGATTATTCTCATGGCTTCAGCTGGAATTTAATTTAACAGTGCTGGCAAGCTTGCTAGCTATTATTGGCTATTCTCTTAATGACTCGATAATTGTTGGTGATAGAGTGCGTGAATTATTACGACATGATAACGCAGCACAGCTAACAGTAAATAATGTTATTAATAATGCCATTAGCAGCACGTTAACGCGTACTTTAATTACCTCAGGCACGACTTTGGCCACTGTAGGCAGTGTTTGGCTTTTTGCAGGTGCGCCTTTGCAGGGATTTTCAATAGCATTATTTGCAGGAATAGTTTTTGGTACTGTATCGTCAATATGTATTGCGGTTACATTGCCGCAGTTGTTGGGCTTGAGTGTAGAAAACTACAAATTAAAGTTAGATGAAAAAAGCCAAGCATTAATGGATATGCCATAAAGAAATTAGATATTTTACAAACTAAAATGCCGCTATAAAAGCGGCATTTTTTAAACTTTTAACTTAAACTAGCTTAAGTTGATGGTAACAACTTCAGCAGATTCTGGTTCAGGAGCAGTTGCTGGTTGCTTTGGTATATCGGGTTTATCAAGTGCAATATCACCGCCATCAATCACTTCCCCCGTTTTTAACTGCTTAAAATCAAACAACTCATTATCAGCTAAGTGAGAAGGCACCACGTTTTGCATCGCTGTAAAGATGCTTTCAATGCGCCCTGGGTGTTCTTCATTCCACTTCGCAAGCATTGCTTTAGTATGCTTACGTTGAAGGTTTTCTTGCGAGCCGCACAAATTACATGGAATGATAGGGTAAGCCTGATGAATAGCGTATTGTTCAATATCCGCTTCTTTACAATATGCAAGAGGGCGAATAACCATATGTTCGCCATTATCACTCATAAGTTTAGCTGGCATGCTTTTAAGCTTGCCACCGTAAAACATATTTAAAAACAAGGTTTCAATCATATCATCGCGGTGGTGACCTAGCGCTATTTTAGTTGCGCCAAGTTCTTTTGCTGTGCGGTACAAAATACCACGGCGCAATCGTGAACAAAGAGAGCAGGTCGTTTTACCTTCGGGAATGATATCAGTAACGATGCTGTAGGTATCTTCTTCAACTATTTTGTATTCTACGTCTTGTGTATCTAAGTACTCAGGTAATACATGTTCAGGAAATCCAGGTTGTTTTTGATCAAGATTGACAACAAAAAGATCAAACTTGATAGGCGCAACACGCTGTAAATGTTTCAACATTTCTAAAAGGGTATAGCTGTCTTTGCCCCCTGATAGACAGACCATGATGCGATCGCCTTCTTCAATCATATTGAAGTCCATCACGGCTTGACCAGTTTGGCGACGTAAGCGCTTTTGTAACTTATTGAAGTTAAATTGAGCTTTGGCTTGAACAGAATGCGACATTACGGCCCCTTGAGATACTATGCGTAAAAATAAGGGGCGTATTATATGCTGAAAATGGCAATGCTCAAAACTAATTTATCGGCTAATTTATTTTGCCAATGGAGAAACATAACCATCGGGTTTAAGTGCGAGTACATCACAGTTTAGACTATCAATAACATGCTCTGCGGTGTTTCCTACTAAAGCCGCGCTTAAACCTGTTCGACCAACAGTACCAATAACCACTAGTTCACTGTTTAACCGCGCTGCAACATCAGGGATTACGTCTTCAGGTAAGCCTTCTTCAATTGCACAATCTTGTTGCGCTATTTGATGTTTGCTTGCAAGTTCATGGGTGGATTCAACATGGTGTTTTTTCACCGACTCGTTGTAAATACTTGGATTAAATTCAGGTATTTCAATTGCTATGTTTACGGGTGTTGCAGGATAGGCATTCACTAGACTTAGTTTAGCATTGGCAAGTTCACATAAAAATTGTGCGTCTTTAATTATGCGATTATTAAGTGCAAGGTGCTGCTCGTTTTCACTGACTGAGTTCACCGCCGCAAGAATGTTTCCGCGCTCTGGCCATGCGTGCTCTTTAACTAGCAATACAGGAGCTGGGCATTTACGAATTAAATGCCAGTCAGTTGGTGTGAAAATAACCGATTTGAGGGTGTCGTGTTGATGGGTACCTTTTACAACTAAGTCAAAATTTTGCTCAATGACGGCATCTATAATTGCTTCGTAGGTACGATTATGCCAGACGACTTGGCTTTTTATATCAACATCAGGATACTGTGCGAGGATGTCATCGAGCCAAGCTTGGCGATCTTTTACAACTGCATTTCTCATTGCTTCACGTTCATCACTTGAAATCATTGTGGTCATTTCATATGAAAAATCGTAAATGCTCATAAAAGCAGTGATGCTGGCCCCCGATTTTTTTGCTAGATCGATTGAACGAGATAGGCCATGCTGAGAGTCGACGGTTGGATCAATAACGGCAAGAATTTGTTTTATAGTATTCATGAGCTGCTCCTTTAACTACTTTTTATACAGTGTAACGTATAATTTGTGGAGATAAAGGAGCAGCTGAGTAAGTTTTGTTTTAGATCAAGATTTATTTTGCGGAGATAGCAGCGGTATCGCGTAAACCATCACTATCTAAAATAGTAATGAATTTACCTTCTACTTTTATAAGGTCAGCTTTTTGAAAACGACTGAGTAAACGGCTAATTGTTTCTACTGTTAGGCCCAAGTAATTGCCTATTTCGCCTCGTGTCATGGTAAATCTAAACTCTTTACGAGAAAAACCACGCTCACCAAATCGTTCAGATAAGTTGTAGATAAAACTCGCTAAGCGTTCTTCTGCTGATTTTTTGTTTAAAAGTAACAGCATTTCCTGATCATAATTTATTTCATTACTCATCAGGCGCATTATTTGCTGGCGCAGCTTAGGCAACTTACCAGATAGTTCATCTAAAGTATCGAAAGGAATTTCACATACCATAGATGTTTCAAGTGCTTGAGAAAAACTCTGGTGTTGCATTTTGTTTATTGCATCAAAACCTACTAAGTCTCCGGCAAGATGAAAGCCTGTTATTTGCTCATCTCCTTGCTCTGACAAAGTATAAGATTTAAACGAGCCTGATCGAACTGCAAAAATAGCATTTAAAGGTGCACCGGACTCGAATAAAAAGTCACCTTTGTGTAAAGGTTTTTTGCGCTCGATGATTTCGTCAAGCTTGTCCATTTCTTGGCCGTTGAGGGTAAAAGGCAAGCATAGTTGGCTGATACTGCAGTCGTTACAGCTAATTGTGCAGTTGCTTTTTGCTTTGTTAGAAAAATCCATCAGTTAAATCCATTAAAGTGCTTTTTTAGTTAGACTAATGCACTAATTTGTCAGTTGCAATAATAAGTAAGTATATACCGTACCAAATAAGAATGCTGCCCATGGCCACTCTTGCCCATGGGTGGTTAAGTATTTTATGTATAAACTGGGCGCCCATTCCCATGCTCAACATGGCAGGAAATGTACCTAATGCAAAAAATAACATAACTAAGGCACCTTCTAAAGCAGTTTGGCTTGTCATGGCCCATGTTAATGCTGAATAAACTAAACCACAAGGAAGCCACCCCCATAAAGCACCATAGGCGAGTGCTTTTGGCAGCGAATTAACGGGCATAACGTAGCGGTTTAATTTAACCAAGTGCTGCCATACTAATGTTTTTCCTAGCGACTCAAGCCACTGTAAACTGGCCCCCAAACGCATAATATAGAGGCCAACAAGTAGCATAAATACGCCACTTAAAAAGGATAAAACAAGCGAAAAAATATGGTTTTGGCTAGCAAAATGACTACTTATGCCTGCGACTAATGCACCTGCGAGCATATAACTGCTAGCACGACCAAAATTGTAAGCAATAGTATAAGAAATAGGGCGGCGCTTATCTGTTGCCAGCTGTAATGAACTGGCGATCCCTCCACACATTACAATACAGTGGCCACTGCCGATGAGTCCCATAATAAATGCACTAATATAGAGAGGGTCAATCATTGCTTTTATTGTGTTGTTCTTTATCGTCTTCAAACAAAATACTATGGCCTTGTTTGTTTAAATCTGAAAATTGCTCTCCACGTACCGCCCAAAAAAATACGCCAATAGCGATAATGACAAACAAAATTGCAATCGGGATCAAAATATAAATTATGCTCATGGCTTTAATAACCTCAATGAATTACTGATCACAATAATTGAACTTGCAGACATACCAATAACAGCCATCCAAGGAGCCACTAGCCCCAATGCTGCAAGTGGAAGGATAGAGCCGTTATAGATTAACGAAATCGCTAAATTCTGTTTGATTATACGACGTGTTTTTTTAGAAACAGTCATCAAATGTGAAATCGCTGACAAATCGCTATTTAGTAATACCACATCAGCTGTGTTTTTAGAAATATCAGCACCTGTTTCCATAGCAATTGATAAATGTGCGCTGTTAAACACTGGGCTATCATTTACACCATCGCCCACCATTGCAATGACATCACCTTGGGTTGACCATTTTTCGACTTCAGTTTGTTTGTCTTGTGGCAAACAGCCAGACTTATAACTATCAAGGTTTAGTTTCTCAGCAATTTTTTGCCCTGCGCTTGAGGCATCACCCGTGAGCATATGACAGGTTAAGTTTTGCTGCTGTAAAGAAGCGATTAAACCTTGTGCATTAGGCTTGATTTCGTCAATTAGGTAAAAATGGGCCACCGGTTGCTGGTCGACATAAAAGGTGGCTTGAGCATTACTTTTTTCTGTGTCGAACCAACCACTTTTACCTATGGCATAATGGTGCTGCTCATCTTCACCAGTGATACCTTCACCGGGGACAATAGTGATATTAGTTAAATGGCGTAAGGCCGGAGTAAATTCATTAAATGCTGATGCAATAGGGTGTTCAGAGTAACTCTCTAACTGCGCTGCGAGCGATAGAATGTTCTCTTTTTGATACTGGCTATCAATAATGTCGATTTTTTCGAAGCTAAAACGCCCTTGCGTTAGTGTGCCTGTTTTATCAAAAGCAAAGCGTGTTAGCTGTGGGAGTGTTTCAAGCACATGGGCCTGTTTGATGAGTACACCTTTACGTGTCAGTGTCGCTACGGCACAAGTTAAAGCAGTTGGAATTGCTAGACTCAATGCACACGGGCAAGTAGCAACAAGCACTGCGATGGTGATCCAAAAAGCATGTTCAGGGTCTATTTGATACCAACCAATAGCGGTTAATGACGCAAAAACTAACAAACAAGCAACGAACCACTGCGCCACTTTGTCGGTTACTTCAACCAGTTTCGGTCTTGTAGCAAGTGCACTGTGCTGAAGTTTTATTATTTGGTTTAAAAGTGTATTTTGGCCTAGCTTATTAATACGGATCTCAATCACACCATCGTGATTAACGGTGCCTGCAAATACTTGGTGTTCGATATATTTATTAACAGGTAAATGCTCACCTGTCATCATTGATTCATCTACCGTGGTAGTACCAGCGCACACAATGCCATCAGCAGGGATTGTTTCGCCGGCTTTAACTAATACACGGTCATCTAGTTTAAGTTTTTTAGCTGCGATAATGCGCTCATGGCCATTCTCATCAAGTGTGCGCGCAGTCAAAGGTAGAAGTTTTTGCAAATTAGCAGTAAATTCGCTTGCTTTAAGACGTGCTCTAAACTCTAGATATTTACCAAGCAAAAGTAAGAAGGTAAACATGCAGATAGATTCAAAGTAGACTTCGCCAACTTCCATTACTGTGGCGTAGCTACTAGCTGCATAAGCACCAAAAATTGCCAAAGAAACGGGTAGGTCCATGTTTAATTGCTTGGCTTTTAGTCCATTAATAGCATTTGTTAAAAATGGCAATGCGCTGTATAAAATTACTGGAGATGCCAATACAAGGCTTATCCAACGAAAGTATTGTTCAAAATCATCTTCCATTCCAGAAAACATGCCAAAGTACATGGCAAATGCAAACATCATTACTTGCATCGTCATCAAACCTGCAACACCAAGGCGGCGAATATACGCTTTTGCTACCTGTTGTTTTTGACTTGCTTCGATATCAGCTTGAAATGGGTAGGCTTTGTAGCCGATTTCAAGCAAGGACTTAATGATTTCGCTTAGAGGTAAGGCTTCTTTGTGCCATTGGATCATGGCACGATTGGTCGATGTATTTACATCAACTCGTTTCACGGCTGGCATATTGAGTAACTGTTTTTCAATAAGCCATGCACAGGCTGCACATGTAATACCTTCAACTGTTAAAAGAACTTCGCTTACGTCGTTGGTCTGCGAAATAAATTCCTCTTGAATATCAGGATTATCATAACTAGTAATAAATGCGAGTTGTTCAGGCACCAGTTGCTCAACCTTTCCTGCACGCACTGTTCTAAATTTATAATAATCAGTCATACCTTGCGCAACAATTGTTTCAGCAACTGTTTGACATCCAATACAACACATAGGCTCAGCGCTACCATCAATCTCGACGGTCGCACTAAACCCAGAAGGAACACTTTCAAGACAGTGAAAGCAATTATTAGCCATGATGATACAACTACTTATATTCAGGGTTAATCGCGATACTTTGTTGGTTAGGCAAAGTAATGTTTTCTTTTAGCTTCCAACTTGCATTTGTTGGTTCAATAAATATGGTGTAAGTACCTTCACTATAAGGCTCAACTATCGCAGTAAACTCACCGTTTGCATTAGGTGTTAAATGCGCATTAAAATCATGCTCTCCAATAGTACGGTGGTAAAAGGAAACTTTTAAAGAGTGAATATTACTGGTGTCACCTTTAGTGAACTTAAAGCTTATTTTGTCATGTTCAGCAGTTAGGTTACCGTGTAGGTAAAGCGCTTTAGCTTTGTCAAACTTGCTTAGCTCTAAATTAATTGCTTTACCTTTTTTATAGTAATCGTCAACGACCATGTCAGGTCCATTTCCGATTGCAGTGATAAACAAAGATATACAGCCAACAATGGCAACTAGAGGGAAAAAAATTAAGAACCAAGGCCAGAAATTTTTATACCAAGGAGTAGGGCTCATAAATACACTTCATTAGTTTGAGATAGGGACATTTTATAGGATTTGTTTTAAAAAGACTAAAAAAAAGCCTCCGAATGGAGGCTTTTTTGATCTCAATTAATCTATTGAAATAAAAGATTAAAGTTTATACATTTTATTAACGTTATGATTATTTATCTTGCGATAAACTGTAAACATAGGCTGTTAATAAGTGTACTTTTTCTTCACCTAAAATATCTTTCCATGCTGGCATAACACCTGCGCGGCCATTAAGCAGTGTTTCTTCAACAGCACGTTGAGAGCCACCATACAACCAAATATTGTCAGTTAGGTTAGGTGCACCAAACGGTAGATTATGAGCAACAGACCCTTTACCATCGGCACCGTGACACGCTGCACACATTGCAAACTTGGCAGCACCTGCTTCAGCATCTTTTTGATTAACTGTACGACCAGATAAACTTAAAACGTGAGCGGTCATTTCTTTAACGCCTTGTTCACCCAAAGCTGCACCCCAAGGAGGCATTGCTGCAACGCGACCATATAGAAGTGTTTCTTTGATTTTGTCAGGCGTTCCGCCGTATAACCAATCGTTATCAGTTAGGTTAGGGAAGCCCATACCACCACGTGCATCAGAGCCGTGACATTGCGAACAGTTTTGTGCGTATAAACGCTGACCAATTTCAAGGGCTTTTTCGTCTGTTACAAGTGTTTCAATATCTTGTTTTGCAAAGCCTTCAAATATAGGACCAAAACGCTCATCGGCAGCTTTGTATTCTTGGTCAAGTTTTACATATTCACCATTAGCATGTGCTTCTTCAATTGCTTTTTTAGATTCAGCTAAAGAAGTAACACCTTGGTTTGAACTCGTCCACTTAGCTAAGCCTTCCCAGTTACCTAAACCTGGGTATGCTGCTAAATAATAGACTGACCATGCAAATGTTGCGAAGAACATGTAAGTCCACCATTTAGGTAGTGGGTTATTTAGCTCTTCAATGCCATCAAATTCATGCCCACAACTTTCACCTTCTTTAACACCAGCGTAGTTTGTTAAATTCCACACTAGTAAGCCAAAGATGATAAGTAAGCATGCAAGGGTTAATACAATAACCCAAATACTCCAAAAGCTAGTCATTTCTCAGACCCCTTTTCCTCGTTAGAGAGTGTTTTGTTGTGTTTGCTCTCGTCTTCAAAAATAGCATTAGCGGCGTCTTTAAAGCGCGTTTTGCTACGTTTGCTGTATGCCCACACAACAATCACAATAAACAATACTAAAATTACCAGAGTTAATATGCCTCTGTATGTTCCGTAATCCATAATCAATTACTTCAAATGCGTGCCAAGCTGTTGCAAGTAGGCGATAAGAGCTTGCATTTCTGTAGCACCTTTACCGTCATTCATTGCATCAACTTTAGCAATATCAGCGATTAGTTCTTCATCACTACCGTAACCTAAGCCAGGGTGAGCTGGGTTTTCAGGGTTGATAGCGAATGTATCACGGAAAATCTTTAGCTTTTTCAGAGTCAGGCTAGTATCAACGTGATTCTCAGCTAACCAAGGGTATCCTGGCATATTCGATTCAGGTACTACATCACGAGGATTAACCAAGTGAGCATAGTGCCAATCATCTGAATAACGTTTACCTACACGAGCTAGGTCTGGACCAGTACGCTTAGAACCCCATTGGAATGGGTGATCCCATACTGATTCACCTGCAACAGAATAGTGACCATAACGCTCAACTTCGTCACGGAATGGGCGAATCATTTGCGAGTGACAGTTGTAACAACCTTCACGAACGTAAATATCACGGCCTTCCATTTCAAGTGCGTTTAGTGGACGTAACCCATCAACAGGCTTCGTTGTATCGTCTTGGAACATTAGCGGAGTGATCTCAACTAATGCACCAAAACTAATAGCAAAAACAGTCAAGATAGCCATCAGGCCAATATTCTTTTCAACTATTTCATGTTTGTTTTGTGAATTATTATTGCTCATCATCTCGCTCCGTTATGCTAACTGTGCTTGCGCGTCTAATTTCAACGAATCGTTTTTCGCTGTAATTGTACGGTAAACGTTATAAGCCATAACCAACATACCCGCTACGATGAATACACCGCCTAGGAAGCGCATAACATAGAATGGATGTGATGCTTGTAGTGACTGAACAAAGCTGTACATCAATGTACCGTCAGAATTAACTGCGCGCCACATTAGACCTTGCATTACACCTGAAATCCACATCGCAACGATATAAAGTACAACACCAACGGTATGTAACCAGAAGTGTGTATTTACAAGTTTCACACTGTACATACGACCTTGTGAGAACAATGCAGGAATAAGGTGGTAAATAGCACCGATTGAAATCATAGCAACCCAACCTAACGCACCAGAGTGAACGTGACCAACAGTCCAATCAGTGTAGTGAGATAATGCATTTACAGATTTAATTGCCATCATCGGTCCTTCAAAGGTAGACATACCATAGAAAGAAAGTGAAACAACTAAGAAACGAAGTACTGGGTCAGTACGTAGCTTATGCCATGCACCAGACAGGGTCATGATACCGTTGATCATACCACCCCAAGAAGGGACGAATAAGATAATAGACATCACCATACCTAAGCTTTGCGTCCAATCTGGAAGCGCAGTGTAGTGTAAGTGGTGAGGACCAGCCCAAATATATAAAGAAACAAGTGCCCAGAAGTGAACTACTGATAAACGGTAAGAATAAACCGGACGGCCCGCTTGTTTTGGCACAAAGTAATACATCATACCCAAGAACCCTGCAGTTAATAAGAAGCCTACAGCGTTGTGACCGTACCACCATTGAACCATTGCATCTACAGCGCCTGCATAGATTGAATATGACTTAGTGAGTGATACTGGTACAGCCATACTATTAACAATGTGCAATACTGCAACAGTAATAATGAAGCCAGCATAGAACCAGTTTGCAACATAGATATGTGATACTTTACGCTTTGCAATAGTACCCATAAATACGATAGCGTAGGTGACCCATACAATCGCAATTAAAATATCGATTGGCCATTCAAGCTCTGCATATTCTTTAGATGTAGTAATACCTAAAGGTAATGTTATAGCTGCAAGGACAATAACTAATTGCCAGCCCCAAAAAGTAAAGGCGGCTAATTTGTCTGAAAGAAGGCGCGTTTGACAAGTACGTTGCACAACATAGTAAGATGTTGCGAAAAGTGCACTGGTACCAAATGCGAAAATAACTGCGTTCGTATGTAACGGACGAAGTCGAGAGTATGTTAACCATGGTGTATCAAAGTTAAGTGCTGGCCAAGCTAATTGGGCAGCAATCAGAACCCCAATACCCATGCCAACGATGCCCCAAATCACTGTCATAATAGCGAATTGGCGTACAACTTTATAGTTGTACTCAGTTTGTGATGCTACTGTTTGGCTCATTTTCTGGCTTCCGCTGCAATATATGCGTTTAGAAATGAATTACCCACTTTAAAAAAGTGGGGCCTACTATTACTCCACAAGTGTGTTACCTAAAACCTTCAATGCGTTGACTGCTTCAGAAAACAAACTCGAGAAACCCTTATTTTTGCGGGGGAAATGATAAAATTTTTGGCCTAAAAAAGATAGGTCAATTGCATAAAATTATGACATCAATCAATTTTTATCATGTTGTTGATTATTTTTTGACATACTTTTTAATCTTATGTGAGTATTTATTCTTCAGTTGTTGTCTTTTATCGCTGTGCTTATTAGTATTCCTTGCCTATACAATAGGAGATACGATGCTTTTTAAAAAAAGTTCACTGCTTTTACTTTCAGTCATTAGTCTGACGGCATGCAAGCCTCAAGAGACAAGTATAGAAGAGCAGGGAACAGTCGCAAGTTGTGTTTCAAATGAACCATGTATCTATGACCAACAAATAAAAGTGTGGTTATCAGAGTCGACAGTCTCGCCAGAAACCCCTTTTAATATAAACTTATCATTACCCGACGGTTTAAAAGTTATAAATGCAAAGCTTGAAGGCGTAACCATGTATATGGGCTACATTCCTGTATTTTTTAAATCAACTAACGGTATCTTGCAAGCGGATACAATGGTGGGCGTTTGCTCTGAAAAAAACATGAAATGGAAATTAATAATTGATTTAGAAGATCAGCAGACTAAAAACTCTCAGGTTACGTATTATTTTATTGTGAAGCAGTAGTAATTTAATTACTCCTGCTTTTTTAATCACAGTCCCCCTCTATTGTTCTACCAGTATTAGCTTTGGGCTTCATATTGACGCTTTTTTTACAATCTACTTCCTTTGTTTGTTTATTTACGCACTGTTTTTGCATAAATATGGTTAGTAATTAACAGTGAGTTTTACGGTTTCTATAAAACCTTGTGATCAAGATGTGAATTTTTCTAATTTAGGTATTTATAACGAGTAATTACATTCGATTACAAACTCCGCTCATTTGATTTCATTCGTTTTTTTACTGTTGGTGTTATGTTTTATCTAATTGATACTTGGTTGTTTTATGGTGTTAACAATGAAACATCAATTAACGTATGTTCCTCATGAGGAAACACCAAAAACGAGGTGTATAAATAAGGCTCTGTCATTCAGTTTTCATTCAGTTAACTCGGCCTAAGTTGCCCCCCGCTGACTCGTCATTCTAACAATATCGAGCAGACTTACCTGATTAGGGTACTTTTTCCAACAAGTAGGGTTTAACATGAAAAAATCAATTCTTGGTTTAGCTGTTGTTTCAGCAATTCCTATGTTCTCAACAAGTGTTATTGCTGCAGACGAAGCAGCTCAGTCAATTGAAAAAATCCAAGTAACGGGCTCTCGTATTAAGCGTTCTGATATGGAAAACGCTAGCCCAGTTACGCTTATTGGCGCTGATGATATTAAAGCAATGGGCGCAACAAGCATCGACAGTGTGCTGCAAAAAATGACAGCAACTGGCGGTGCGATGACTAATCCTGGCGTTAATAATGGCTCAGGTGGTAATGCAAGAATTGACCTTCGTGGTCTTGGTGCTAATCGCACATTAGTACTTGTAAATGGTCGCCGTATGATTGCATCAGGTACAGGTGCAGCATCAACAGTTGACTTAAATACAATCCCAGTTTCAATGATTAAATCTGTTGAAGTATTAAAAGATGGCGCGTCAGCTGTTTATGGTACTGATGCGGTTGCAGGTGTTGTGAACATCATCTTAAAAGATGATTTCGAAGGCTTGGACATGAATGTGAACTCTGCAATCACAGGTGAAGGCGATGCGACAGAAACGTCATTTGATTTCACAGTAGGTACTAGCTTCGACAAAGGTAACATTGTTGTTGGTATGCAATATACTGATCGTGGTGAAGCGTCTCAAGCTGACCGTGATTTTTCTAAGTGCCCAATTGCTGAAGGTGCGAATGGTTTAAACTGTAATGGCGGCTCTGTATATTCAGAGGGTGGCCACATTTGGCAAGACAGTACAACAAAAGCGCTTGACGCTGATGGTGAAGAAGTTAGTGTTGGTTTAGCACAAGGCGATAATGGTTTAAGTGGCTTAGGCGGCTTACACCCATTTACAGATGCTGACCGCTTTAATTTTGCACCTTCAAGCTACCTATATACGCCGATGGAGCGTTTAAACCTTACTGGTTTAGCTACATACGAGATCAGCGATGAAACGCGTGTATTTACTGAGTTTACTTACACTAAACGTTGGTCGCAACAACAAATGGCGCCACAACCAGTATGGTTTGGTTTTAAGTATGACAAATCAATGGGTGATTCATTACTAGATCAAACTTATACTAGCAAAGTTGATGCAGATGGTGACGGTTATGCTGATAAAGATGCAGATGGTAACTACATAACGCAAACTGCAAATTATAAATATGGCGATGATATTTTCTATGGCCGTCGTATGTCAGACACTGGCGCGCGTTATTTCGAACAATCAGTTGATACTGTTCGTGCTGTAATCGGTGCTGATGGTTATGCTGGCGATTATTTCTGGGATGTATCTGCAAACTTTGGTCGTAACGATTCTGTTGACAAGTTAAGCAACCTTCACAACATGGGTGCTATTGGCGATAGTATCATGTACACAAACGATGAAAATGAAGTAGTAGGATCATTTAATCCACTTGATCAAGGCGCATGGACAAGCGAAGATTTCCGTCGCAATGTTTACACTGAAGTTAACAACGGCGGTAGCCAACTGTTTATTTTAGCGGCATCAGTTTCAGGCGAAATGTTTGAATTACCAGCGGGCTATGCAGCATTTGCAGCAGGCGTTGAGCGTCGTCAAGAAAAAGCATGGTTTACTCCGGACTCATTAACAGCACAAGGTCTTGCAAATGATCCTATGGTTGAGCCAACAGCGGGTGGCTTTGATGTAAATGAAGCGTATGTAGAGTTTGCTTTACCATTATTAGCTGATGCACCACTTGCACAAAACGTTGAATTAAGCGCTGCAATTCGTGCCTTTGATTACAGCACGTTTGGTTCAGACGAAACATGGAAATTAGGCCTTACTTGGAAAGTAAACGACGAGCTAATGTTACGTAGTGTTGTTTCAACAGCATTCCGTGCACCGACTGTATCTGAGTTATATTCTGGTAATTCACCTTCTTTCGAGCAAGTAGAATTCCCAGGCGCACAAGACCAAGCAGAAGTAACGGTAGGTGGTAATAACCAATTAACGCCTGAAGAAGCAGATACACTAACTGCAGGTATCGTATACGAACCACAATGGTTTGAAGGCTTCAGCATGACGCTTGATTACTACGATATCGAAATCGAAAACGCAATTGCAACAGTTGATAACCAATACATTGTTGATCAGTGTTTAGTTGCCACAGGTAATAAAGGTTCTGCGCTATGTAGTTCAAGCAATGTAAAACTTGATTCAACAGGTCGTATTACTTTTAATAACCAATTACAAAATATTGGTTCAGAGAAAACTTCAGGGGTTGATTTAAACCTTAGCTACACATTTGAAGCTGCTGGTCTTAACTGGAAAGCGGGCTTAGACACAACGTATCTTGATGAGTATGTAGTTGAAGTAACAGGTGACCCAGTTGATTACGCGGGCGTTATTACATCTGGAACGGGTGGTTACGCTGAGTTTAAATCTAACCTAACAATTAATGTTGCTGGTGATGACTGGGATGCTCAGTATCAAGCGCGTTACATTGCAGGTATGGACAGCTACTCATGTATTGGTAAAGAAGATTCATGCTACGCACCAACTACTCCAACTGTGATTTATCATGATGTGAGTGGTTCATACTTAGTTAATGATACTGTTTCATTAACAGCGGGTATTAACAACTTGTTTGATAAGCAACCGCCTTACTACACAGGTAATAACGATTCAAACACTGACCCGTACACATATGATGTACTAGGTCGTCGTTTCTTTGCTGGTGTGAATGTTAAATTCTAATCAGTAAAACCGTTTGACTCTGAAAAGGCCCAGTTTACTGGGCCTTTTTTATTGAACAAAATAAAATGTGACAGTAAACTAATGTGTATAAATAATTCATTAGGAGAATTGATTGTTAAAACAGGATGAAAATTTATCCTTTATTATAGAACCCGAGCTAAGCCCGCGCTCAGAACAACGTATCGACCTGTATTTTTCTATTCCCAACGAAATGGGAATTAATCCGCAAACCCTCAGTGAAGAAGCGTATTTCAATAACCATTTTAAGTCACATTTAGCTTATAACGCTAAAAATATTCACCTGCCTTTAGTGCGAAGCCGCTTTGTAAGTAAAAATAAAGGCGAGCAACAGGATTACCGACAAAATCTGAACCTATATTGCTATCAGGTTAGGCTTGCCATTGATACCGATGTGAAAGATGCGCTTAAAATAACTGACAAAGAAGCATTCTATGTACGTGCGACTGAATTAGCCGAGCAGAGTAAAGGGCTATTAAAAAAGCTGCGCCGTTATACCCCCGATAATGAAAAGCTGGTGTCATTTTATACTAATGCTGATAATTATTTGAGTTGGCAAATTGAACAATCATTTTTAAAGCTACTTGATGAAGGCCCTAGAAGTAGTGATCATGCTAAAGAGCGCAGTGACTTGTTGAATTTTTGCAAAGCAGAGCAGGCATATAGGCAAGAACATCAGTATAACTCTGAATCCACCTTACAAGACGCAAACAGAATCACAAACAAGATGCGCTTATTACAGCGACTTATTGAGCACGGGGTCGTGCTTAATCGCCATACACGGCATTTAAATAGCTATTTAAAACGGCTCGTGAAAGGCTCTGTTACTGCCGTGATCATGGCATTTGTAATGGTTGTTGTTTTAAATGCGCGAAGTAATTTTACCGAAATAACAGCCACCTTAGTGGTAATTCTTGGCGCGATTTACGGTATGCGTGAAATTTTTAAAGAAGACATTACCCGTGTTATATGGCGAACAATCGTAAAAGGGCGGCCAAAGTGGCGTTTTCAGTTTCGTAATAGTGTGACAAAGGATAAAATTGCGACTCAATATATTTGGCTTGAATATACACGGTTTAAACGTATTCCAGAAAGTGTGCGTAATATATTTTCAAAACGTAGGCAACAAAATCGATTGGCTGCGCAGTGGTTTCATTTTGCTAGTGAGACGCGTGTTGGTGCAAAAGAGTTTTTGCCAGGCTACGATACGTTACAACAAACACTACGCTTTAGCCTCGCACCATTTACGCGTTATCTGAAAAAAGGCGAAGGTAAGCTTTATCATTTAGATAGTAGTAAAATTTCAAAACAAAGTGTTGAACGCCGCTATCAGTTAAATGTAGTTGTGGTGTATCAAAGCCAAGAGCAAACTACACATCAGCGTTATAAAATAACCTTGAATCGCAGTAAAATCGTAAATATAGAACTAATATCAAGTAAAAAAGAATAACGTTCAATTTTTAAAATATATGGTAGAGGCTCAACTACCATATATTATTTACCTTTGATTAAATCAGTGCTGATTTAATTTATTTTTCTAAGCCTGTTTTGCTATACAAAGACACCTTATCAGAGACTAACGTAATTTCGATATTTTTTGTTTCATCCCCCCAGGTACAGTTAGTGTGAAGTGTTTTTTCAACACAATTATCTGCACTTCCTAAAATAGCTTCCACTTGTGTTTTATCCATACCAATAGAGATTTTTTCGTAGTTCTCAAGGCTCACTTTTGAGCAAGCTGCTAGCGATAAAGTTGCTGCAATGATGAGTATTTTTTTCATGGTAACGTTCCTTTTAATGTTTAAACTTTCTTATTTGTACAATCATACCCATTTTCGGGTGGTCAAAATAATGAACTTCACCACTTATCACGCGTTTAAACTGTGCAAAGCGTGCGCTTTGAAGCTCGCCATTTTCTAACTTTTCACTAAAATCAAATTCAGTATTAATATAAAGATAGTGGCGTAAGTAAATATTAAAAAAGCCTTCTAATTGCCACTTGTCTGGTGTGTCTTGAGCAACGGGCATAAGTGGCTGTGATGAAGGGTTAATAACGCTGATAAAGCTATCATTAAAGCGAGTGTCAGCAGCTATAGGCTTTGTTTGAAGGTGTTTGCCACCATACAGTTTGATGCTTTGTGAACGAGACTTCCTTACACCTTTAAATCGCCACCCAGTGTGTAGAATGGGTTTAAGTCCTTTTCGTACAAGCTCACGCTGTTGTTCAGAAAATTGTAACTGCTCAGGGCTAAGCAGGTAGGTCTCGAGCATATCATCTCTTACATCGGCATTAGGAGTTAAAGGCAAAGTGTCGTAACTGCTAACGTAATCAATCGTATCATCACATAAATTAGAGCGTCTGGCGCCAATAACAGAGTCAGTTAATGATGTTGAGTTAAAGCGCGTGTCGCCATTAATACACTCTGTTTTTGCTTGCGCAACGTACCAAGGCGTCAGTAAGTCAACGGCATTTTTTGCCTTGATGGGCTGTTTTTTTAAGCTAAAGTCTTCTTGTAGAAATGGGGCTGGCCGCTGCTCAAAAATCAGTACCTCTACTTCAAACCATCGCTCTGCGAATGCTGTACTGCTAAATATACAACATAAAATTAATAAAGATTTTTTAAACAACATTAATGGCTAACCTTTTTAGAGAAATCTGCAATCATTGCAGTGACCATTTTTAAGCGTTCACGGGCATTTGCCTCACTGATCGCAAAGCGCAGTTTATTTGCGCCATCCATTTTGTACACATGGGGTGCACTTTGTATCAAACCAATTATGAAGCTTGGGTTAACCTTTGTATCTTGGGTAAACTCAAAGTAACCACCTTTTGGATTTGCTTCAATCTTTTTAATGCCTAATTCACTGGCTTTTAGTTTAAGTTGCTGCAAACTAAATAGGTTTTTAGTTGCATCAGGCAATAAACCAAAGCGGTCAATTAACTCGACTTGAAGTTCGTCCATGTCATCTACAGTAGCACAGCTTGCAATACGTTTGTAAATACCCAAACGGGCGTTTACATCATGAATATAGTCATCAGGTAATAATGCGGCGAGTTTTAAATCGACCTCGCTTTGCTGTTGTAATAAGTTATCAAGGGTCGGCTCTTTACCTTCGCGCAATGATTGTACGGCTTGTTCGAGCATTTCCATGTATAAATTAAAGCCAATGGTTTGCATTTGTCCTGATTGATCATCACCGAGTAGTTCACCGGCTCCTCGAATCTCTAAGTCGTGTGTTGCTAACGCAAAACCAGCGCCTAAATCCTCAAGCGATTCGATGGCTTCTAAGCGTTTTACAGCATCTTTAGATAATGACTTAGGGTGACCAGTTAATAAATACGCGTATGCTTGATGATGACTACGACCTACACGACCACGCAGCTGATGTAGTTGCGCAAGGCCTAGTTTATCTGCTCGGTCCATGATAATTGTATTGGCGGTTGGTATATCTATGCCGGTTTCAATAATGGTGGTACACACTAAAACATTGTATTTTTGATGGTAAAACTCACTCATTAACTGTTCAAGTTCACGCTCGCGCATTTGTCCATGCGCAGAGGCGACACTTGCTTCAGGCACCCATTCGCTGATCTCTTGAGCCACGCGGTCAATGGTTTCTACATTGTTGTGCAAAAAGTACACTTGGCCGCCACGCTTGATCTCACGTAATACTGCTTCGCGAATAAGCTCTGCATCACGCTGACGAACAAAGGTTTTTACAGCCAAGCGTTTAGCTGGTGGAGTGGCTATAATTGATAAATCACGCATGCCACTCATTGCCATATTTAATGTACGAGGGATAGGCGTTGCGGTAAGTGTTAAAATATCAACATCGGCGCGTAATGATTTTATTTTTTCTTTTTGACGAACCCCAAAGCGGTGTTCTTCATCAACAATAAGTAGGCCTAAATCCCGAAAATTAATATCTTGTTGGATTAACTTGTGCGTGCCGATGACGATATCGAGTTTACCTTCGGCCATCTTTTCAAGGGTGTCTTTTTGCTCTTTAGGTGAGTTAAAGCGTGAAAGCACACCAACTTCAATAGGGAAATCAGCAAAACGGTCTTTAAAGTTTTCAAAGTGTTGTTGGGCAAGTAGGGTAGTGGGTACTAATACAGCTACTTGTTTATTGTCGTTCACCGCGATGAATGCGGCGCGCATAGCGACTTCTGTTTTCCCAAAGCCAACATCACCACACACCAGTCTATCCATGGCGTGTTTGCTTTGCATATCACCAAGTACAGCTTCAATGGCATTGCGTTGATCGTCCGTTTCTTCGAATGGGAAACCATCACTAAACGCGCGGTATGCGCTGCCATCGAGGGCAAATGCGTTGCCTGGTTTTGCTTGGCGTTGAGCATAAATATCAAGCAGCTCTGCGGCGACGTCGCGTACTTTTTCTGCAGCGCGTTTTTTGGCTTTTTCCCAAGCGTCAGAGCCTAGTTTATGAAGTGGAGCGCTGGCCTCTTCACCACCAGAGTATCGGCTTAACATATGCAGGGCAGATACGGGCACATAAAGTTTGGCTTCACCGGCATAGGTGATGGTTACAAACTCGGTGACCAGTCCAGCTGCATCAATAGTTTGCAGCCCTTGATAACGGCCAACACCATGGTCTAAATGCACAATGGGTTGACCAACTTTAAGTTCAGCTAAGTTACGGATCAGCGCATCTTGGCTTGCTTCGTATTTATGCTTTCGACGGCGACGCTGTGATACTTTAATTCCCAGTAGTTCTTGTTCGGTAATAATACTAAGCGCGGGCTTTGCACTTAATAGTACACTTTGCTCAAGCGGGCTGACGACTAAACCTACATCACTGTTGCTTGTTGTAAAATCATCGAACGATTCAAACTCTTTGAGCTTTAGGCCACTTGGTTTTAGTAATGCAAGTAATGACTCACGTCGTCCGTCAGATTCTACCGAGATCAGCACGCGGCCTTTTTGTTTCTTTTGCGCCGCTATATATTCAATAAAAGCTTGATACGGTTCGTGTTGCTTGTGATCAATTCGTACAGCTGGCAGCTCGCCTATGGCTAAATTTTTATTTCCTGCTTTGGTTGGTAATTTAGCTTGGCTTAAGCGTATACGGGCAAAGTTACCTAAGTTTGAAAACAGCTCATTGAGTGGCTGATAAAGTTCAGTCGGCTCAAGCAAAGGTCGTAATGGGTCGACTCGGCGGTTTTCATAGCGAACATTTACATCATGCCAAAATTGATCGGCAGCATGCTCTAAATCACCATATTGCATAACCGTTGTGGTATCTGGTAGATATTCAAATATGGTCGCAAGCTGCTCAAAAAACAGCGGCATATAATATTCAATACCCGCAGGCCAGTTTCCTTTAGTGACTTGCATGTATACGGAGTCTTGCTCTGAGCTGGCGCCAAACTTTTCGCGGTAGTTTATTCTAAAACGCTCAATGTCACTTTCATTGGTAGGAAACTCATGGGCAGGGAGTAACTCTATTTTATCTACTTTTTCGTCAGAACGTTGAGTTTCAACATCAAATAGGCGTATAGAGTCGAGCTCGTCGTCAAAAAAATCTAACCTAAATGGGTGCGGGCTGCCCATAGGGTATAAATCAACAATTGAGCCACGAATAGCGTATTCACCATGCTCCATAACCTGTTGGACATACAAATAACCCGCTTGCTCAAGATTACTCCGTAAGCTGTGTGTGTCGAGGTTATCGCCAACTTTAAAGTTAAGCGTTGAGCCATAAATAAACGAGGCTGGGGCAGTGCGCAGCATCAATGTAGATACAGGAACAATTAATACACTTTGTTGTTCTTTTTTTAGTGTATTAAGCGTGGCCAAACGAGATGAAATAATATCTTGGTGTGGTGAAAAGTGATCATACGGTAGGGTTTCCCAATCAGGAAACACCATCACCGGGTGATCTGGTAATAAATAATCAAGTTCCGTCTCTAAGCGCAGCGCACTGGGTGTATCTGGGGTAACAATCAGCACTAAGCTGTCTTGTTGTTTTACCCCTTGTGCAATAGCGATACTTAAACCACTACCGCTGAGTTGCCCCCATTGAATTTTATCTTTTTGAGATTTTACCCAAGGCAAGGCTGCCCATTGCGCAAACGCCATTTATTACTCCTTTAGTCAGTCTTTAACTGATTTATTATTAGTCACGGTAAATTTTGGTAAGGTCTTGATAGTGATCAATTCGGCGATCACGTAAGTAAGGCCATATACGTCTTACGTTCTCAGAGCGTTTTTGATCAAGTTCTACAACTAAAATTTGCTCGTCAGCATTATTTGCTTCGCTGAGCATTTCACCTTGAGGGCCTGCAATAAATGAGTTGCCCCAAAATTGAATACCGTCACTTTGCTCGCTTGGGTCACTTTCATGGCCTACGCGGTTGGCACTGATAACGGGCACACCATTGGCAACAGCGTGGGCACGTTGTGAAATAACCCAGGCATCTTTTTGTCGTGTTTTTTCGCCGTCATCGTCACGTGGGTCCCAACCAATAGCGGTTGGGTAAATTAGTAACTCAGCACCTGCCATCGCCATCAAGCGTGCAGCTTCTGGAAACCATTGATCCCAACACACTAATACGCCTAATTTGCCTACTGAGGTTTGAATGGGCTCAAAGCCTAAATCGCCTGGGGTAAAGTAAAACTTTTCATAAAACCCAGGATCATCGGGAATATGCATTTTGCGATATTTACCTGCAATTGTGCCGTCTTTTTCCAGCACAATTGCGGTATTGTGATAAAGACCTGTGGCACGTTTTTCAAACAATGAAGCTACGATGACGATGTTTAACTCTTTTGCTAATTCGCCCAATGCGTCACTACTTGGCCCAGGGATAGTTTCTGCTAAATCAAAAACATCAACGTCTTCGGTTTGGCAAAAGTACAGGCTGCGGTGTAGTTCTTGAAGTACCACAAGTTGAGCGCCTTGGTTTGCAGCGTCGCGAATGCCAGCAATTGATTTGGCCATGTTTTGCTCGGCGTTATCATTATTGCTTTGCTGCACTAAGGCAACCGTTAATTTATTTGACGAAGTCATTATGGTGCTCCAATTAAAAAACCGCGAGGTAATTGCATAGTGATGCAATGTAAGCTGCCAAATTGATGAATGATAGGCAAACAGTTTACCCCAATAATTGTGTGCTCAGGGTAGGCTCGCTGAATTTGCTCAAGTGCTTTAGCATCGTTTTCATCATTGTAAGTGGGTACTAACACGGCATCATTGATAATTAAATAGTTTGCGTAGGTGGCTGGCAGTCTATCGCCATCGGCGTTAAACACCGCTTTTGGCCAAGGCAAATTAATCAATGTATAAGGGTGACCTGATGGCGTTTGAAAACCTTTCAATTGTGTTTGCATTTTATCAAGCGCGTCAAAATGCTCATCCGTGGTGTCATCACACTCTACATAGACTAGGGTGTTGTTAGGTGCAAAGCGCACGAGGGTATCAATATGGCTGTCTGTATCATCACCGGCTAAATAACCATGATCAACCCATAAAAATGAACTGACACCTAATTGCTGTTGCAATTGTGCTTCAATTTGTTCAGTTGTAAGTGTTTGGTTACGATTTGGGTTGAGTAAACACTCGCTGGTGGTAAGTAGTACACCATGCTCGTTTATTTCAACTGCGCCGCCTTCTAATACTAAATTAATTTCTTGGTATTGATTTGCAGGTGCTGCAAGCTGGTTAACAAGTACTTTGTTAATTTGATTATCAAGCGTGCTCTCAAACTTATTACCCCAGCCGTTGAAGGTGTAATCAAGAATAGCTAACTGGCTGGCATCTTTTGTGTTTGCACAGGTCAAAGGGCCATGATCGCGTGCCCAAGTATCATTACAAGGGGTGATCACAAAGTGCACCCGAGTAAGATCAATCTCATTACTAGTTAAGAGTTGGCTTATATGTGTTTTTAATGCATTGTTATGTGCAACAATAACAACGTGTTGTCGCTTGCATATATGTTTGCAAAGGGCACTATAAACAGGCTCTACAGCGCTTAGGTTGTCACGCCAATCAGTATCTTGGTGTGGCCAAGTAAGCATCACAGCATCTTGCTCAGCCCATTCAGGTAAAAGTCTAAAGTTCATGAAGTTAATAAACAAATAAAGGTGCGCCTAGTTTAGCATTTCAAGCACAGATGTCAGCTTTTTAAAGCAATTAGTCAGGCTTGTTTTCGTGTTCATCACTGGGTTTGTCTGATTGCTGTTGTTGTCGTTTTTTGAGCTGCCTAGTTTGAGCATGTAAACTGGCTCTTACTACAAGTTCTTGGTCTGAATCACGAATCGCAATAAAAAGCAGCGTATACTGGTATTGCTCGTTTTCTAGCTTATCCATCGCCACAACTTCTGTATAACAATAAACAGCAGAGGCTTCGTGTTGCAAAAATAGTTTAGTACGAAATGTTTGGCCTAATGAGTAAACCTCGCTTGAAGTGAGTTTTACGCCACCGCCTCCATAGCTGTCACAATAGAGTGCATTATCCTCAGGTTGCTCTGAAGCTAAAATATGACTCATGATTAAGTCTATTTTACGTGATTGAGCTTGCAAAAATACGGCGAGTTCTTGTGCTATGTCGCCTAAATTACGAAGAGGTCTTAAAGAGCTCTGCTCTAATTCACTCACTTCGTTAGCGAGTTTAAATAGTGGAGGAATATCAGCTTCCAGCTGAGCCGGGCTTTGTGGCACATTATGTTTATCAACGGCAAAAAGATTGACTCTATTACTCTCAGCAATCTGAAAGTACTGTTCAAACTCAGTTAACTTTTCATTATTCATCATTAGACTCCACAGCGCGCATCTACTTATAGTAGCGCTGCCAAGCGTAAATTACTAGTGATGAAATTTTAATAAAAAAGGGCAAACCTATGTTTGCCCTTAATTTTTTATATTAATAAGGTTACAAATTGCCCTCTATAGTATCCACATTTTCACGTTTGTGATGCTCAGATATTTCATTCGCTAATTCACTACGAGAGCGTTTTTCGCTGAGCTTTCGCTCTGTGAGCCAATAGAAAAATAAGGGCACAAAGAATACGGCTAAGAATGTGGCAGCCATCATCCCGCCCATAACACCCGTGCCAACGCTGTGACGCGCACCTGCGCCCGCACCTGAGCTTAGCACTAACGGCACAACGCCTAATATGAACGCCAGCGATGTCATTATGATAGGTCTAAACCTAAGGCGGGCAGCCTCAAGTGCAGCAGCGCTTGCGCTCCAGCCTTGTTGGTGCTTCATTAAGGCATATTCAACAATTAATATGGCATTTTTACTGGCAAGACCAAGTAAAGTAACCAGACCAATTTGGAAATATACATCGTTTGTCATACCCACTAACCAAATAGACACAAGCGCGCCAAAGGTACCAAACGGCAGAGCCAGCATCACAGACAGAGGCAATGACCAACGTTCATAAAGTGCTGCAAGAATCAAAAACACCATAATCACGGCAAGCCCAAGTGCGAGCCCGGTTGTGCCTGAGCTGCGCTTTTCTTGATAGGCAGAGCCAGTCCAATCGTATGTCATATCAGGTGGCAATACAGCTTTTGCAATACGTTCGATTTCAGCAATCGCTTGCCCAGAGCTGTAACCTGGAGCTGCATTACCCAATAACTTAACCGCAGAAAGATTGTTATAACGGTTTAAACTTTCAGGGCCTCGGCTAAATTCTATATTAGTAAACGCAGACATCGGTACCATAGTACCTTGGCTATTTTTAACATAAATACGGCCAATGTCGTCAGGTTTCATTCTAAATTCGGCTTCAGCAGACATTAGCACCTGCCAAGCGCGGCCAAACTTATTAAAATCATTTACATAATAAGTACCTAATGTACCTGCAAGCGCAGTAAATGCATCGTCTACTTCAATGCCCATAGCCCGGGCTTGTTCGCGATCTACATCTACTTTTAGTTGCGGAGCATTAGGGCGCCACAGTGTTTGCAAGCCACTTAGTATTGGACTTTTCTGTGCTTCAGCCATCATTAAGCCCATAGCTTGTTGCAGCTTTTCAGGTCCGCCAGCGCCTTTGTTTTGAATATAAAATTCAAAACCACCGGTGTTGCCTAAGCCAAAAATAGCTGGGGGGTTAAACGCCAATACCAATGCTTCATTTATATGAGCGGTTTTCATAAATAACTCATTAACCAAGCTTTTAGTATCTATTTCGCGCTCATCCCAGTGCTTTTGCGTGACAAATAAGGTTGCCGCACTATTTTTGTAACCACCACCAATAAAATCAAAGCCGGTAAATGCGACCACATTTTCATTTGCAGGGTTTGACTGTACTGCTGCAACAACTTGCTTTACGACATCCTCAGTGCGCTCTAAAGAAGAGCCATCGGGTAAGAAAATAGCTGAAATATAATAACCTTGGTCTTCATCTGGTACGAGTGAACTTGGCGTGTTCTTCCAAAGGCCAATGGTAATAGATACCATTCCTATCATTAGCACGAGACCCAGTGCGCCGCGACGAACCATAAAGCCTACAGTACCAACATATTTACTAGTTATTTGCGTAAATACTCGGTTAAACCATAAAAAGAAACGCGCGGTTTGTTTGTGTTCTTGCTTTAAAATGAGCACACACAGAGCAGGGGTCATCGTTAGTGCAACGACACCAGATAAACTCACCGCAATTGAAATAGTGATTGCAAATTGGCGGAACAATTCACCAGTTAGGCCACCTAAAAAAGCAATGGGCACAAATACTGAGCAAAGCACTAGCACAATGGCTACAACGGGGCCAGATACTTCTTTCATTGCTTTAATAGCTGCTTCATGAGCACTTACATGCTCTTCGTGCATTATTCGTTCGACATTTTCCAGTACCACGATGGCATCATCGACAACAATACCAATAGATAACACCATACCAAACAGAGTTAACGAATTAATTGAGTAGCCCAGCATGTACATACCAGCAAATGTGCCTAGTAAAGATACTGGCACAGCCAAGGTTGGGATAAGCGTTGCGCGCCAATTTTGTAAAAATAAATACACAACTAAAAATACCAATATCATGGCTTCAATCAGTGTGATAACCACTTCACGAATAGAAACTTCAACAAAACGCGTGGTATCGTATGAATTTAAATGAGCCAGTCCAGTGGGAAATTGTTGTTTAATTTCAGCAAGTACACCGTTTACCTCATCGGCAACATCCAATGCATTGGCACCTGGTTGTAAAAATATCCCTAGTAAAACAGCCTCTTTACCGTTGATTGTGCCACTAAAGTTATAATCCTTAGAGCCAAGCTCAACGCGAGCAATGTCTTTTAAACGCAAACTACTGCCATCTAGGTTTGAGCGAATAATAATTTTTTCAAATTGTTCAGGCTCTGATAAACGCCCTTGTGCGGTGACGCTATAAACAAGTTCTTGTGCAGACTGAGATGTTGGAGTAGCACCAATTTTACCTGCTGCATACTGCGAGTTTTGACTGCGTATGGCACCTGCAACTTCTTCAACTGTTACACCTAACTGGCTCATAACATCTGGACGAAGCCAAATACGCATGGCGTAATCTTTTGCACCAAATATTTGTACGCTAGTAGTGCCAGGAATACGTTTGATTCGATCGAGTATATTTAAAGTAACGTAATTTGATGTCCATAAGCTATCACGGCTGCCGTCAGGTGAATAAAACGCATGAACCTGTAAAAAGCTCGACGAGCCTTTTTGCACAACAACACCTTGACGACGGGTTTCTTCAGGTAAGCGTGCTTCAACCTGTTTGACTCGGTTATTCACATTGACTGCGGCTTGATCGATATCAGTGCCTATTTCAAACGTGATTTCTATCGTTGTGGCACCGGAGCTGGTCGAAGTAGATGCCATATACATCATACCTTCAACACCGGTAATTGCATTTTCAATCGGTGCAGCCACGGTTTGTTCGAGTACTTCAGCGGAGGCGCCTGGGTATGCTGCTGTCACCTGAACAACAGGCGGTGCTATTTCTGGGTATTGAGCAATAGGCAAACTGCGCATTGCTGCAAGGCCTGCTAGTACAATCACAATGGATATAACAAACGCAAATATGGGTCTGTCTATAAAATAACGAGAAAACATAAGACTCCCTGTGCTTATTCAGCTTTATCGCTGTGAGGTTTGTTATTAACTGCAACGGGCATTCCAGGGAAGAAAATTTTCGCCATGCCGTCAATGATTACTTCATCACCTTCATTAAGTCCTGACTTTATGAGCCAAAAGTTTTTATCACCTTCGTTTTCTGGCTTTTGGATCCATTCACCCACTTTAATGGGAGCAGGGCGAGCAATTGTGCCGCCTTGTTCATTTTTAGCGACAAGGTAAACAAATTTGCCTGTGCCATTATCAAGCACTGCACGCTGAGGAATAACAAAGGCTTTTTTACGCACAGCACCTTGTAATGTTACCCGAACAAATTGGCCCGGTCGTAATTTAAAATCAGGGTTTGGGATAATAGCCTGTAACTCGCTGGTGCCAGTATTAGGGTTTATGCGTACATCAGAGAAGTTAACCTCGCCAGTTTGTTCATAACTTGAGCCATCTTGTAATTTAATACTGGTTTGCCAATGGCCATCTTTAGGCAGTGTAAGGGTACCCTTTTCAACATCTTGGCGCATTTTCAATTGTTCGCGTTCTGAGATACCAAAACGTAATCTAATGGGATCAAGTTGCGTAATTTGCGATAACAGCAGATCAGGTCCAGCAACATAAGTTCCCTCAGAGACAAATTCTCGACCCATAATGCCAGCAACGGGGGCTTTTACTTGAGCATATTCAAGGTTTAATTTTGCTTCTTTTAAAGCAACTTTTGCAGCGGCTAGATTAGTTTGAGCAATATCTTTTGCAGAGCCCGCGTTATCATAATCACGTTGTGATACTGATTTGTCAGCACGAAGTTTGGCTAAACGTTTTACATCTCGCTGTGCTTGAATAAGCGAGGCACTTGCGCCATCAAGCGCGGCTTGGGCACTCTCAACCGCTAGTTGATAAGGTTCTAGGTTAATAGTAAATAAAGATTGATCTTTTTTTACTGTTTGTCCTTCCTCAAAATTACGAGACTCCAAAATACCCGTTACTCTTGCTCTTACTTCTACTTCTTTAGACCCTGAAAGTGTGGCAGGCAATTCTATAGTAAAAGGGGCATCTTCAGTTGTTGCCTTAATTGTTGATACAGCAGCCGGATGCATTGCTCCTTGTTGCTGTGTATTCGGGGCTTCACTGCACCCTTGAATTAATAATGAAGCGGTAGTGATTAAAAATAATGACAACTTCGATGGTACGAAAGACTGACGCATGGTTACTCCACAGTTCCAATTGTATAAGTATAAAGTTAAAGCAAGTCTGAGTTAATTGAGTATGGCTTAAAGTGAGGTATTACCCAATAATAATGATTGATATTTAAACTCAGTAAACGCAAGTGTATACCCAAATTTAAAATAGGTATACACTTGCGTTTACTTTTTTCATTATTCAGTGTGAAATGGTTGCAGTAAATTAGGTTGATTAGTATTGAGGGCGATATGGAATCAGGTAATAGTAAGCAAAATGATGTACTCTGCGCAGCAATTCAAGAGTTTGCACAATACGGGTTGTTAGGGACTACAATGGAAGCGATTGCTAAGCGTGCCAATGTTTCTAAACGTACCTTGTATAAACATTACCCTAACAAAAATGCATTGTTCGATGATGTTGTGGTACTTTTATTGGAGAGATTTTCGCAGTTACATAAATATCCATATCAACCAAATGTAAGTGTAGATAAGCAATTAAAAGAGCTTGCGCGCGTATGCTTGTCGCTCGGCAGTGACGAGAATTATTTAACACTATCACGAATTGTTATTATCGAATCTATGCGTGATAAAGAGCAAGCAGCGCGATTAGAAGAACAGTTTTTAGACTGTGAAAAAGGCTTACTAACGTGGTTTGAACAGGCTCATCAAGCGGGGGTATTAAATGATGTACCAGCAGATATAGCGGCTTCAATTTTCTATGGTGGTTTAAAGGATTTAGGCTATTGGGAGCAGGTAATTATGTGGCGCCCAGTACTTGATGAAACTCGCTTAGAGCAGTTAATTGATGTTATGTCTCGGTTTTTTATCAGAGGTATTAATTAACCTGAGCCTGTATAATAAATATATCTCCAGCGGCTACTTTCAACGCTAACTGCGTTGAATTTACTTGCAATAGGCCAGCTATTGACGCGTAAATTCGTCTTGTTATCGCTAAAAGTCTCCGGCTGGAGACTAATAAAAAATTTGTTAATTAATATCAATATATTAGTACATCTCTTAACCAGAGTTCAGGTTAATTAAAAAGGGGTAAACCGATTTAAAAGTTCACCCTTGATTCGGCAGACGCAGTTACTTGAGTAGGCTTACCAACTGCGTTAAATTTTTCACGTTATAATCAGGTTCTTGTACAAGCGGGTATAGTGCTTTACCTGGTCGAGCTATAAATGCTGTTTGTAAACCAGCTGCTTTTGCACCCGCAACGTCCCAGCCATGGGCCGCAACCATTAAAGCATCCTCAGCTTTTATATTTAATTGCTTTAGTGCCCATTCATAAGCACGTAGGTCTGGTTTATATATTTTGATATCTTCAATACTGTACCTGGCTTCAAAGTAATCCGTGAGTCCTGCACTTTCAAATTGCGCTTTCACACCGTCGTTCGATGAGTTAGTAAGGCTGACTAATTTATAGCCTTGATCTTTTAGTGCTTGTAAACTCGCTTTAACATCAGCATGAGCAGGTAAGCTCAATAGTGGTGTAACAATAGCGGTTTTAGCTTGCTCCGCATTAATTTTAATATCATTGTTTTGAGCAACCATAAGTAATGAAGCAACACCAATTTTACCAAAATCTTGGTAATCACCAATCGCAGTACTGACTAATGAGTGATGCAACATTGTTGAAAACCAAAGTGGCAGTAAATCATCTCGTCCGCCAAGAGCTTTACCAATTGAGTCACGCATAGAGTCTAAGTCGAGTAATGTTTCATTTACATCAAAAATGATGACTTTTGGTTTGTTCTTTTGTGATTCAGTTGCCATAACATTCCCTACAAATAATTGGTTAAATAGCACTACAAATAAGCTTAGTTTTGTAAGCGTTCTAAAGATAGTCATAAAGCTTAATGCCTTTTGTTAATGTAAATGATAAATAGAGAGAAAATTGATTTAATCCTCTATTAAAGTACGTCTGAGCCAGTATAGTGTTTGAATTAGTTAAATAAAGAGCGAATTAGTGAAAGCTAAGTTCGAAAATATTAAACATAATTGATGGATGTTTATGTATAACGTAAGTGATCTCGAAACGTTTATAGCGATCGTTGAAAATAAGGGCGTATTGGCAGCGGCCAGTGCGCAAGGGCTCTCAGCTGCCACTGTCAGTCATAGGCTGGCAAAACTTGAACGAGAACTAGCAACAGTATTAGTTTTTAGGGATAGTCGGCGTATTAGATTATCGCCTGCAGGTGACATATTCTATCGCAAAGTAGGCAGTATACTTGAGGCTTTGCATGATGCTGAATACAGCATTGGTGCACGAGGTTCATCGGTAAGTGGTCTATTAAGAGTAACAATGCCACCTTGGGTGTTCTCAAAGTTTGTAATGCCTAAGCTGATTGCATTTGAGCAGCAATACCCAGAGTTGCAGTTAGACTTTTCTATTTCTGATAACTTTGTCAATGTGGTAGATGAAGCACAAGATATTGCAATTAGGGTCGGTAAGTTAACGGACTCAGCTTTACTATCGCGTAAAATAGTGAATAACCAACGGATATTATGTGTTGCCCCGAGCTATATTGAAAAATACGGGATGCCAACTTCTTTTGAGCAACTACAAACACATTTTTGGGTATGTTTACCTTGGCAAAGACAACTTAAATTAATAGACGACAACGGAAAGCCTGTTAATTTTAATGCGAAAACGCGTTTTACGATATCTAACTCCGATAACATGACTCAAGCAGCCATTGCGGGACACGGTATTGCTATTAAATCTAAACTAGCTATCAAAGATGAATTGCAAAGGGGTTCACTAGTAGAGGTATTACCGGGAATCTTAGCGGATGATGACTCACCCGTTTGGTTTTTAAGACCACAAAATAGTTTGACCACTCGTAAAACAGAGGTTTTTTATGACTTTATGAGAGGATTATTTGATGCCTCAGAGACATAAACAGATTTGATGAAGAAAACGTAAGCAAAAATAACGATAATTTAACAATTTGCCTTGTAATTAGCGCTAAAACTCGTAGTCTTAGCGTAACTATAATTATAAAAGGTCTGTTAAGGATGACACAGAGCAAAGTAACCAATACATTTGTGGAACTTTCAGCACAAATAAGACGGTTCGTTTCACGCATTGTATTACCTGATGATGTCGAAGATATTGTTCAAGAAACCTTTGTAAAAAGTTATGAAGCCGATTTAAAACAAGATATTAAATATACGCATAGTTATATGCTAAAAACAGCGAAAAATTTGGCCCTAAATCACGTTGCGAAGTGGGACAATAAACACAGCGATTCGCTTGATACATCAGATGATTATCAACAAAATTTAAAATCAATGCAGCTTGAAGATGAAGTAACATCGAAAGAGCGATTTTTACTTTTTTGCCGTGCTACAGAACAACTGAGTCAGCCAGTCAGAAAATGTTTTATACTAAAAAAAGTATACGGTATGAGTCAGAAAGAAATAGCTGAACAAATGTGCTTAAGTGAAAGCACCGTTGAAAAGCATATTGCTAAAGGTTTATTAAAATCTATGCAGTATATGCAACAGCAAGAGCACGATTCGAACTCTGTTGAGCCAGACGTGACCGCTACCAGGAGGGTGGGGAAATGAGTAATGTACATCAATTTTCATCTAAAGAGTTGATACAATCACAAGCAAGTCGTTGGATCAGTGCGATGGATCGTGGCTTGAATGATCACGAAAAAGAGCAATTTAATGCGTGGGTAAAACAAAGCAAAGCGCATCAAGATGCTGTTTTTGACCTAGCAAAGTTATGGGATGAGTTAAGTGTCTTAAATGAATTAAGCGCATTGTTTCCAAACAAACAGGTTCCCTCTAAATCTACTTTTGGATCTGCGCATTATGCAATGGCAGCAAGTGTTATAGCTGTTTTACTGATAGCTACATTTATGTTTGCTGGTATTAATTACTACCCTGAAGCATCTCAAAATCAAGCAAAATATAGTAAAATTTATCGTACAAAGGTTGGCGAACAAGCAACCTATGTTTTACCTGATAGCACCATAGTCCAGCTCAATACCAATAGTTTGTTAGAGGTTGCGTACACTCAAGGACGCAGACAATTAATTTTAAGCCGAGGTGAAGGGCGCTTTAATGTTGCAAAAGATGCATCAAGACCGTTTTCTGTAATGGCAGGAGATAAATCGTTTACTGCGCTTGGTACCATTTTTAACGTACAACGTAATGCAGCGTCAGATTTAGAATTAGTCGTTACTGAAGGCAAGGTGATGATTACCGATCCCACAGTCGAAGTAAACGCAAAAGACTTTATTGAGTTACAAACTGCAAGTAATGAAACGCAACAGATAAAAAACATAAAGGCAAGTATCGTTATTTCTGGTGAAAAAGCGCTTATTAAAGAAAGCATTACTAAACCAATTAAACAATTATCTATAGACGATGTGCAGCGAGATTTAGCATGGCAACAAGGTATGCTTATTTTTAATGGTGAGTCGCTAAGTGAAGCACTACAAGAAGTGAGTCGTTACACCGCTACGCGGTTTGAATTAAAAGACCCTGCTTTAGCTTCGCTTAAAGTGGCCGGTGTATTTAAAGCTGGAGATATAATTGGCTTATTAGATAGCTTACAAGCAAATCTAGCGATAGAGCATGAGCGATTAGGTGAACATATTGTTAGCCTAACACAAGGCTAAAATAGTTAAGTAAGTTGCTTAAACTCTGACTTAAAGCATGAAAAGTAACAATGCTGATAAATAAAAGTAAAAAAATAATTAAGAAAAAATCAAATTTTTGTAGAGGATTATTCGTTCTCAACTGTTTGTATAAGTTGCGTAGTAACCAAACGTATCCATTATATGGGGTCATAGCATTAGCACCTTTAGTATGTAGCCTAAATGTGCATGCCAATGCTGTTGAATCACAAATGGTGCAATTTGATATTAAAGCGCAACGAGCAGACCTAGCACTGATTGAATTTGCTAAGCAAACTGAACAAACCGTGGTTTTTTCATTTGAACTAGCAAAGCAATATCAAGCTCAATCAGTGTTTGGATATTACACCCAGTTGGATGCACTCAATACGATGCTGCAAGATACTGAACTCGATGCGGTTGTTGATCAAAATGGTTTACTGAGCGTAAAACTCAATCAAATCAATAGGAATGATAACAACATGAAAAAGCTTTCAGGGGTCAGTGCTGCTGTATTACCACTTTTAATGGCGACCAATAGCCAAGGTGTTAATGCACAAGAACAAGCCGCACAAGAAAAAATTGAAAAAATTGCTATTGTAGGTAGCCGTGTCGCGGGTCGTTCAGTTGAAGATTTACCTGTTCCTGTTGATATTTTAAGTGCAGAAGCACTTGAGAATACAGGTCAAACGGAAGTTGGCAGGATGCTGCAAGCCATTGCACCTTCATTTAACTTTTCAAGTTCATCAATCAGTGACGGCACAGATGCACTGCGCCCTGCAACACTCCGTGGTTTAGGCCCAGACCAAACGTTGGTGCTTATCAATGGTAAGCGTCGCCACCAAGCTAGTATTATTCATATCAATACATCTGTAGGACGTGGTACTGCCGGAACTGACATGAATGCTATTCCTGCTGCATCAATTAAACGCATAGAAGTATTACGCGACGGCGCAGCTGCACAGTATGGCTCTGATGCCATTGCAGGGGTAATCAATATTGTGCTTAAAGATGCCGAAGAGGGCGGAAAAGCAGCAATTAACTATGGTCAATACTCAGAAGGCGATGGCGAAACTGTTAATATTGATTTTAATAAAGGCTTTGCACTTGGTGATGATGGTTATTTAAATACCACGATTAATTATCGCGATCGTGCGCCAACAAACCGTGCGGGTCTTCATGGCTCTTGTCAGTTTTATGGTTGTACAGAGCTTGATGATGGTACTTTACTCGCTTCAGACCCACGTGAGCTAACAGCACCTCGTGATACCTTTCGAATTGGTGACGCTGACTCGCAGCAATTTGCCTTAACTGTAAACTCAGGTTATGAGTTAGCTGGTGGTGAACTTTATGGTTTTATAACTTATTCAACACGAGATAATGAGTCTGCCGCGTTCTTCCGCCATAATGCTAACGCCGGCGGAAACCCTGTCTTACAGGATGGCGATGCGGTAATTCCAATGGGCTTTTTGCCGAAGATTAATACCACTATAGATGACATTTCATATAACTTTGGTTTTAAGAAAGAGTTTGATAATGACTCAAGTCTTGATTTCTCATATACGTATGGTGAAAACAGCATTGATTACACCACCAGTGATACCATCAATGGTTCATACGCTAATTTACTTCGCTATGAGCAAGGCTTAAACGCTGAAGATATTCGCGCGACTATCCCTCGTGAGGCTTACGCTTATGGCATGGAGCTTTCCTTACAAACGTTAAACTTGGATTACACGAAAGATTTTGATGATTATTCATTAGCTATGGGGGCAGAGCTTCGTACTGACGAATACAGAATACTTGAAGGCAGTGAATACGCATACCGAGATTATGACACTAACAACGGCGTTAATATTTACGATGGCTTGAGTGGAGGTGTTGGTAGCGAAAATGCATCGGGTGGTACGCAAGGCTTTGGTGGCTCTTCTCCTGATTCGTCGGTTGATGAATCGCGCGATGTTATTTCGTTCTATGTCGATGCAGAAACTTATGTGATTGATGATGTGATTATTTCTGGTGCGCTGCGTTACGATAACTATAAAGGTTTTGGTGACACGGTAAACTTTAAACTTGCTGGAAATTGGTCCGTTACGGACGATGTCTCACTTCGTGGTGCGGTTAGCACAGGCTTTAGAGCACCTTCTATGCAGCAGCTGTACTTCAATAATATTAGTACACAATTTGTTGTAGGCCCTAATGGTGACTTAATTGCAGAGGAAGTAGGTACTTTTAGAAATGACAGTACATTGGCACAAAGCATCGGTATTCCAAAGCTTAAAGAAGAAAAGTCTGAAAACCTCAGCTTGGGTATTGTTTATAACGTAACAGATAATGTAAATGTCACTATTGATTACTACTCGATTGATATCGATGACCGTATTGTGATCAGTAACCGTTTAGGCAAAGGCTTATCATCAACGCTTGATGCAGCCCTTGTGAGTTCAGGTGCTGGCGCAGGTCAGTTTTTCTTAAATGGTGCAGACACTGAAACACAAGGTGTAGATTTTGTTGCAACGTGGAACACAGAAGGCCTTGGTGGCACGCTTGACTTTACTTTAGCAGCTAACTTCACAGAAACAGATGTGGTTGATTTATTCACGCCAGCTGGAAGTGGCCTTGAAACTATCCCGGTAGAAGATGTATTTTCAGCGCAAGAAACATCTATTATTGAAGAGTGGCAACCACAAGATAGAGTTAATTTAAGTGCACTTTACCGCATAGATGACTGGACGGTGAATTTATCACTTAACCGCTATGGTGAATACACAGTGCAAGATGGTGGCCGCCAAACCTATGGCGCTGAAGTTCTAACAGATGTAAAAATAAATTACTATGTGACCGATAACTTGTCGTTAAATATTGGTGCTAATAACTTGTTTGATGTTTACCCAGACAAAAATACCATTGGTAACTCACGCTCTGGCACAATTGTAGACGCGTCAGGCAATACAATTGTTAGTTCAACAGGTGTGTTTGAATATTCACGTCGCTCTGCGCCATTCGGCTTTAACGGTGCTTATTACTATTTAGGTGCCGAATATCGTTTCTAAATAACTTCTCCTATGTTATTTAACTTTTGAAGGGCCGTAAGGCCCTTTTTTTGATGGTTTAATTAGAAACCAAACTGATTGGATAGTTATCGTATTCTTTAATATTATTCATTACAGAGACTAGAGTTTGGTGCTGACTATTTTCGTTAGCAGATATTTGCACTGATTTAATTGAGTATTTAGCAGCAAACATAGCTAAATTAGTTGCAACACTTTCAAGATCAATCTGCCTATTAGAAAAATAAATAGCATTATTTTTATCAATGCTGAAATGTGCATTTTTAGTGGGTTTATTAATGCTTGGTTTATCTAAAGGCCTTAGTAACTCAATTCCTACTGGTTTAATAAATGATGTAGTTACAATAAAAAAGATTAAGAGTATGAATACAATGTCGAGCATTGGTGTCATATCTACATCTGCATTATTTTGTTGTATTTCTTGTTTCTTTTTCATATTAGAACCTCATAAAAATTTAAAAAGCTGCGGCGCCACAGCGGTTTATTAGGTACCTAATTAAAAGACTAGCAGAGGAAGAAAATTGCATGATTAAATAAATATATTATTTTCATTAATTCTTTGGTTTTATTTGTTATGAAAATCAGAGGCATAAATTTTGTAAACAAAACAGCCCAGCACGTGGCTGGGCTATGGATTTAAGCTGTGATTAGTGCTTTTTCATTCTGCTCATTTCAGTATGGCAACTTTGCATTGTTAATAAAACTTTTGATAGTGCAGCTTCACAATCGTGTGGTTGTGGTTTTTTCATAGCTGCTTTAATTTCTTCCAAGGTTTTATCTTCAACTTCTTCAAGTTCTTTTACATACGTTTCATCGTTATCAGAACTAAATTTAGTGATTAATGATGTATAAGCACGGCGTGCTTCTACAGCGAATGATGAGCCGTCTTCACGTTCACCTTGCTGGTTGATAGCATAAGGTTGTAAGCTTTCAACACTTACTTTACGCGCATCTATCATGCGTTGAAAAAGTGCACCAACTGCAGGGTTTTGGACTTTATCTTGTGCTTTTTCATAAAAGTCTATCCCGCTGTTCATTACTTGGATAATGTCAGTGATATGATTCGCTTCTTGTCCTTGATGGGTATTCATAATAATGACCTCTTTAAGTTTCATGAATTCACTTATGTTAAAGCAATGCGTATACCAGAATTTAAAATTCATAAGGTCATGAATTTAAATGCATTTAACTTTAATTAAGTTCTTTAAAGAAAGCTGTTACCAACATACCCAGAAAATTTTACAAGTTATTATGTAATTGTTTTACTTCAACTCCTGCGCTACTTCAGCCACTTTTTGTCTTAGCCAAATATGGCTAGCATCACGATGAAGTAATGGGCTCCATATCATATCTAGTTCAAAAGGAGGTATTGGAAAGGGGGTTTCAAGGATTGTTAAACCTGGGTCATCTATATATATGTTTGCGGCCTTTGAAGGTAATGTAGCAACTAAGTTTTGCTCTTTGGCTAAGTGGATAGCTACGTGATAGTTACGGGTAAATGTAGCTATATTTCTGTGTTTGCCAAAATGTGCAAGGGCCTCATCAACCCACCCCAGTTTTTGCACATCTTTTGGATCCATACCAACACCCACACCAAAGCCGGTTTTACTAACCCAAATGTGGCGTGCTTTTAGATAGCTATCTAGGCTAAAGTTTTCAATTATTGGGTTATCTGCTTTTACTAAACAGCAAAAACTGTCTTTCCATATACGTTTATGGTGAAAAGACTGCGGTAAGTTTTCAAAGCGATTAATAGCCATATCAACTTTACCATTTTCTACATCATGAAAGGTCACGTCACTAGGAGTAAGTATATCCAAAGTGGTATCAGGAGCTTCTTCATGCAATTTACTCAGTAGTCGTGGAGCAAGCGTGCTAGCTGCATAGTCGCTGGCCATAATCCTAAATACACGGTTACTTTGACTTGCTTCAAACTCTCTATTAGGGGCGAGGGTTTCTTCTAGGGTCATTAAAATTCCGCGGATCACCGGTTGTAACTCGATAGCTCGCTCTGTGGGTACCATACCATCACTTGTACGCACTAAAATGGGATCGTTAAATAGGTTACGTAAACGTTTAAGGCCATTACTCATTGCTGGTTGAGTAATACTTAGCTGGTTCGCTGCACGGGTAACGTTACATTCACGTAGAAGCGTGTCTAAATATACCAGTAAATTTAAATCTATCTTGCTGATGTTCATTGTGTGTCCTTGCGTTTACCAATGCTTGATAAAACGTTGAGTGCTCGGATAAGGGTAAATATGGCTAACAACACCGTTCTTAATATTCTTCTGTGCTTGCTGCCAATAATTTACGTCTAATAACTCCGGATGTGCCTGGGTAAAAATAGCTTTATAACGAGGGTTTGGCATCACAAACGTACAAAGCTGTTCAGGAAACACATCTTGTGGTGCAACAGAGTAACTTTGCTCATCTGTTAAATAATCGTCATAACTTTTAGCTTTAGGTAAGGCTCTAAAATTCATATCACTTAAATATTGTACTTCATCATAATCATAAAAAATAATTCGTTTATGGTTACTGACACCGAAGTTTTTCAGCAGCATATCACCGGGAAAAATGTTAACTGCAATCATTTCTTTGAGCGCTTGACCATATTCAGTGATAGCCGTTATAGCCTCATCCTCAGTAGCTGATTCTAAAAATAAGTTTAGCGGCGTCATACGACGTTCAATATATAAGTGCTTTATAATAACTAAATCATCATCGATAACCATTGATTCACCGATGGTATTTTTAAGCTGTGCGAGTAAGTTATCGTCAAAACGTGATAAAGGAAATACGACGTTCGAATACTCTATGGTATCAGCCATGCGGCCAACCCGATCATGACTTTTAACTAATTGGTAGCGTTTTAAAACAGTGTCTCTACCAAATGGCTTACTTTCACCAAACTTGTCCTTAATTACTTTAAATACATAGCCAAATGAAGGGAGGGTAAATACCATCATCACCATCCCAGGAGTACCTGGGGCGATAATAAAGTTATCATCAGAGCGTTCTAAGTGAGTTAGAAACTCTCGGTAAAACTCTGTTTTACCTTGCTTGTGAAAACCTATCGCGTTGTATAATTCAGCCAGTGTTTTATTTGGCATTAACTGATTTAAAAAGCGTACAAGTGCTGAAGGCGCATGGGTTTCCACCATAAAATAAGCCCGAGCAAAGCCAAAGATAACTCGCATCTGTGAAGAGTTTGTCAATAGTGCGTCTAAATAAAGGCCGTGCTGTTTATGATGTAAAACTGGAATGATAAAGGGTTGAATGCCACTGCTTGATACAACGCGACCGACAATGTAAGCCGCTTTGTTGCGATAAAATGGGGTTTGTAATATATCAAAGCGCATTTGCCATGCGCTGTGATGAGTATCTGGTGCTTGTTTATAAAATGCTTTTACAAGTAGCCGTATATCGCGTTCTAAATTGTCAAAATCTGCTCTAAAATCGAATTGGCTAATAATTTTTTTAATTGTTGGTTTTAGGCCATCAATCACCGGGAAGAAACTTCGGTATTCTGCTTCAATTGGCAAAGCGGGTGCATCAGCTAAAGACGTTTCTACAAATATGAAATTATTATTGAAATAACGACGATGAAACAATCGGCAAAAGACTGAATTATAAAACGTTTCAGCGAGCTCTGCTTGGGGATGAAATTGTAAAAACTGTTGATAATGCTGTTTGCTAGCAAGCCATAAAGCTTCATCGAGTTGATCAGTAAAGGCTAAGTGGGCTTTTTTTAGCTGTGTAATAGTTTCATTTACACGGTCATCGTAGTGACTAATTCTTAATTGACTTATTTTATGCATTTGCGGCCAATCTTGCTCAGCAAACGCTATATGTGCTTGTGCTGTAATTTCTTGAAATAACCGATAGTGCTTTTTGAAGCCTTTTAGAATAAATTCAGCAATTGTGTGTGCGTGCATGTGGGAGATACTCCTAAAAAACGGGCTTAGAGTTATTGCTCTATACTTGTTAAGAGTATGCTAAATAAAAGTAAAACCCAATAGATTATTTATACCGCTTCAGCTTTTTTTCAAGTTTTTCAATCTGCTTTTCTACTTTTTTAACATCTCTTAAGTAACGTTTATTAATCGCTTTAAGTTGTTTTTTTATATCTTTGGTAATTCTTTTTGTCTCACTGTCACTTAATATGCGCTTTAAACGCTGCTGCTGATTAAATTCAGCACGATCTCTGTCTCTGGAAAGTATATCAAGTGAATGTTGTTTACTACGTATGGTTGAATTAAGGTTACGTATTATTTGTTGTCTTTCGAGCTCATTAAGTGTTTTTACATGGTTGGAATTTGGATCAGAAAAAGCTACGTTAGTTTGCTTAATTTTGTGCTCAGTAGCGTTTGATCCACAAGGAAACTGACTAAATACCGTGCCTCTATCAGTGATACATTTATAATAGTCAGTTTTAGCGGCAACGCTTTGTGAAGAAGTAAAAGCGAACGCGAGTGAACAAAGTAGGTAAAAAGTAATATTTATTTTCATAAGGGCTTCCTTGCACTATGACAGTATAATGAAATATAACTTACTGTAGCCAAATCACAAATGAATAGGCTTATCATATTAAATTAACCTAATCAGTGAATGCCTTTAATTTTTTGATGCTTTGTACTAAAAACGGTATATCTAAGCCTTGTTCTATCGAAAACCCTTGGGCTGCAGAGACATTTTTATAATTCCCGTCAGAATCAATTAAAGTAATACGATCTTTTTTGTAAGCTATCAGTACACCTTGCGAATAGGTGACTCCAATGTCATCTTTTTTATCATATAAATTTACACCCAGCATGCTCTGTTGGGCGACTTCTGCACAATTTAAGTACTCGCCAACACTAGTGGCAATAATATCACTAGGTTGAATTAACCCTTCTACACGAGTGATTTTTTTATCCGTACTGTAAAGCCTAGAAGTCGTGACGATGTCATTATTGTGTTTAGCAAGGCTAAACGCATAAATGTGGGTATCTTTAGCTAAACTTAGCGTGTTGGGGTCGGTAACTCTAGTGTCGACAATACGTATAGCATGTGTTGAATTATTTTGCTCATTAATAAAATCAAATTCCGCAAACCCACTTACGTTTAAGCTACGCTGTTTGTTTGTCCAAGCTGGCATAATTTTATCTTCAAATAATGCTGGCTTGTAATAGGCAGGTAAGCCATACACTAAGCTAAATAAAGTATCTTGGTGATTAACTGGTTGAAGAAATTGCTCAGTTTGAAAAAGGTCGCCATGTTGCTGAGCAAAAGACTCTAATAAGTCATTTTCACTAAATACTAAAATAGCGATGTTTGCCTGAGTATTTGATTCACAACGAGGTAGTGGGTTTGATAATGCGTATTTAATATTTTGGTTAGTCAGCTTTACATTATGAGCTTGCTTATAGCTTTCTATATCAAGCAGATCATTTTTAGCGAGTAAGCTTTTTGCTGTTGTTGGGTACGACAACGGTAAAACGTTATCTTGCTTTGTAATATCAAATTTAAGATTTGCATCAGCCCATATGTGAATGCTGTGGCTTAATGCAAAGCAAGTAACCAATACAGATGTAGCATAACGGCCAAATTTGTACTGCTTTAATCGTGCTAAATGGTGCCAAGTATAATTACTCGCCAACAATTGAAAAGCAAGAATCAGCATCACGATACCACCTGCAAGTAGGGTAGTTAACGCCGGAGAGCTGGTTAAGGTGTGCCACAACAATGAAACAATTTCAGGTAATGCTGAGCTACTTAAATGATAACCTAAGTTAAAATATACATAGGCATCAAGTGTAAGCAAAGACGCGCCAAAAGTGGCCAGAATTGCTGCCATGCCGCGTATATGCCGCGGGTATGGGAAAACTAAACTGAGTGGAAATATCGTCAGCACAAACGCAATGAAGGTGATAAAGCTAGTATGGCTTAGCCATGTTACTAGCATATATACATAGCCCATTGTGGTTGTCGGCGCAGAGTCAGCAAATAAGTAACTTAAGCTAATAAGTAACACTAACCCAATATTAGCAAAGGTAAACCAATGGCCCCAGCTTAATAATTGGCTTGCTTTAGACGAAAACTGATTGTGCTGCGATAAATTCATATATGTTATTTAACCGATTGCGCTAATGCTTTTGTAAAGTTATCCGCAACGGCTTGTCTTTTCCCTTTTGGCACATGCTCTTTTAATATATGCGTGATAGAATTTCCTAAACACATAAGACTTAAATCAACCGGCGCATTGTGCTCAGTTAACACATCAATGAGCTGATCGACGATTTGTTCTACTTCATCATTAGAATATTTTGATAAGATTGGCATCAGTTGGTTCAATAAAAGAGTTATATTCTCGTATTTTAACACCAGAGGCGTGAAAAACAAAGATGACAATAGATGTTAAAAAATTAGTCGTTCATTATGTAGACAAAAAAGATGACGATACACAAATTCATTTACGCAACGATGAAATGGCGGTTAATGAAAAAGTAGCTGTATTCATTGAACAATTACATCACGCATACAACGGTAAACCTGGAAAAGGGTTTTGTGCTTTTAGTGGTGATAAAAATAGTGTTGTTGCATCAGCAATGCAAAGTTATCGCAACGATGAGCTTGGCTTTTGGCACATGACAGAGCAAGCAACAACGGTATTAAAAGAAGAGTTAAATAAATATGCGTTTAACGAAACGGGTTATTTAATCTTTTGCCATTACCAATATGTTGCCACTGATTATATGTTGATTGCCATGATCAACATAAAAGAGCATTACTCAATTACCTCAGAGCTTGATTTAGCGTCATCACGTCACTTAGATATTTCACGTATGCAGCTAGCGGCAAGGATTGATTTAACTGGTTGGGATACTCAAGCCGAGGACAATCGTTATATCTCTTTTATAAAAGGGCGTGCTGGGCGTAAAGTCGCAGACTTTTTCTTAGACTTTTTAGGTTGTGAAGAAGGCATTGATCCAAAACAGCAAAGCCAAGCTATGCTAAACGCTGTTGAAGATTATTTATCTGAGCAGCAATTTGAAAAATCAGAGAAAGACGACCTACGCAAACAAGTCTTTGATTACTGTAATGACTGTGTAACCACAGGCGAAGATGCCAATGTCAGTGAACTATCACAAGCGCTCACAAAAGGTGACGACAACCCATTTGACAGCTTTTGCAAAGAGCAAAGCTACGATTTAGAAGAGTCATTTCCGGTAGATAAAAAAACCGTCACTAGCATGGTGAAGTTTTCCGGCCTTGGTGGCGGTGTGAGTATCAGCTTTGAGCGCAAGCATTTAGGTGAGCGTGTAACCTACAATGAAGCAACGGATACCCTGATTATTAAAGGGATACCACCAAATCTTAAAGATCAGCTACAACGGTTTATGGAAAGCGAAGACTAAGACGTTAGTTTTAGCCATAAGCGTTAAGTTTTAATTAGGTTTTAGTTAGTTGAAAGCGAAGTGCTGGCACTTCGTTTTTTTATGGATTTTTAATACTGAAACAAGAATTAAAAAAGCCGCGTTAATTTTCATTAACGCGGCTTTTTATTTTGCTTTGGCTAAAGCCAGAGTGTTAGTCAACACTCATGGTTTTAGTCATTGCAGCGCTTGCGCGACCAGCAGGCTTGATAGAGCCTGCACGCAAGCCGCTATCTGGGATAGCTTCTCGTTGGTCGTGTGCCATCGCTTTTGGTGTATGAGCAACATCACTATCAGCAACTGCAGTAGGCTGTGCCATTGGTGCGCTTGCATGCCCAGCGGTAATCACTGTTTTAGTGTTTACGCTAGCAGAAGCTGCTTTATCTGTATCTTCAACTATAGCTGCTTCTTTAGCTTCTACAGGCGTCTCTACAGTGCTAACCGGTGCTGCTTCAGCTTCAACTGGTGCTTCTTCAGTTACAGCAGATGCTTCTTCAGTTACAACAGGTG
>NZ_JBHZRV010000002.1:595879-630999 GCF_043641955.1 Pseudoalteromonas atlantica | reverse complement strand
CTTCTTCAGTTGCAACAGGTGCTTCTTCAGTTGCAACAGGTGCTTCTTCAGTTGCAACAGGTGCTTCTTCAGTTGCAACAGGTGCTTCTTCAGTTGCAGCAGGTGTTTCTTCAGTTTCAGCAGGTGCTTCTTCAGTTGCAGCAGGAGCTTCTTCAGTTGCAGCAGGAGCTTCTTCAGTTGCAGCAGGAGCTTCTTCAGTTGCAGCAGGAGCATGTTCAGTTACAGCAGGTGCTGGTTCAGCTTTATCAACCTTTGCTAAATCTTCAGTTGCAACTGCTTGCTCTACTTTCTCAGATGCATCAGTCGCTGTTTCTTCAGATTTCGCTTTTAGCTCTGCTTCATATTCAGCAGCGGCTTGATCAGCTACCGGGATAAATGCAGGAGGCTGAGTACTTTGTGTCTCACTGCCTTCTTCGCCTTGTTCAGGACGACGACGGCGTTGACCTGCAGCACGTAAATGGCGAGGTGAACGGCGTGAACGAGTTCGAGTTTGACCTTGCTCTTCATCAGCTGATGCATCTTGCTCAGGGGCAGCGTTTTGCACTGGCTCTGATTTTGCTGTTTCTGGTGCTGTCTCAGCGCTTGTATTTGCTTGTGTTTCAACTTGCTCAGCTTCTACAGCAGGTTTAGCCTCTGGCTTTTCCTCAGCGGCTTTAACAGGCTGTTGTACTGCTGGCTGTTCAGTTGCTGTTGACTCTACAGCTGTATTTTCGTCATTTTGCACACGAACTTTCTTGCGAATGTTACGACGTTGACGACGCGCTTTTGGCTTTTGCTCAGTTTTTTCTACGTTAGTGTCTTTATTCTCTACAGACTCATTAACGTCAGTTGCTGGCTTTTTGTCATCAGTACGGTTTTCATTACGCTTACGAGAATTAGGGTTACGACGGCGCTTGTTGCGGTTCTCGTTTCTATTCTCTTTTTGCTCTGTGTTGCTGCTGTCGACTGCTGTTACTTCCTCAGCTGGGCGTTCAGTACGCTCATTTTGAGGCTTGTTACGTGAGTTGTTATTACGACGGCGTTGGTTATTGCGACGACGATTATCACCATCATTGTTACGATTACGGTTATTACGCGTGTTCGGTTTATTAGTTTGCTCTTTTTTCTCTGGCTCTTGTTTTTCACTTGAGTCAGCAAATAAAGATTTAAACCAATTGCCAATGCTAGCTAACAGGCCAATTTGTGCAGTAGCTTGAGGGGCTGCTGCTTGTTGCGCTGCCGCTGGCTTTTCCGCTGCTTGAGGTGCTGGAGTTGAAGGCATAACAACACCTTTCAATCGAGGCTCTTCACGTACTGCAACAGCGGGTGTTTTAGAAGTTTCAAACACTTCAGGCTCAGGCGCTACAACTTGGTCATAACTCACTGTTTCAAGAGTTTCATCTTTACGCAAGCGCATAACTTCGTAGTGTGGTGTTTCCATGTGTTGATTTGGAATGATCACTACATCACAGCTATGACGTTTTTCGATACGGTGAACGCTACGGCGCTGCTCGTTTAGTAAGTAAGCGGCAACAGCAACAGGCACTTGCGCATTAACTTGCGCTGTGTTGTCTTTGATGGCTTCTTCTTCGATTAAACGTAAGATTGATAACGCAATTGACTCGTTTGAACGAATAGTACCTTGACCACTACAACGAGGGCATGGTCCCTGACTTGCTTCACCCAATGAAGGACGTAAGCGCTGACGCGACATTTCAAGTAAGCCAAAGCGTGAAATTTTACCAATTTGCACACGGGCACGATCTGGGCGAACAGCGTCTTTTAAACGGTTTTCTACTTCACGTTGATGGCGCGGTGGCGTCATATCAATAAAGTCGATAACAATCAGGCCACCTAAGTCGCGTAAACGTAATTGGCGAGCAATTTCGTCTGCGGCTTCTAAGTTTGTGTTTAGTGCTGTTTCTTCAATATCACCGCCTTTAGTGGCTTTTGATGAGTTGATATCGATAGAAGTAAGCGCTTCAGTTGGGTCAATTACAATTGAGCCACCAGAAGGCAGGCGTACTTCACGTTGGAACGCAGATTCGATTTGGCTTTCGATTTGATAATGTGTAAACAATGGCACTTCGCCAGAGTAAAGTTTTACACGGCTCATAAAGTCAGGGCGAAAACGCTCAATATGGGCTTTTGCTTCTTCAAATACACGCGGTTTATCTATTAAGATTTCACCAATGTCACGGCGTAAATAATCACGAATAGCACGGAAAATAACGTTGCTTTCTTGGTGAATTAAAAACGGAGCTTTGCCGCTGTTTGATGCTTGTTGAATCGCATCCCAGTGTACAAGAAGCGCTTTTAAATCGTAGTTTAGTTCTTCAAACGATTTACCAACACCGGCAGTACGCACGATCAAACCCATGCCTTTAGGCAATTCTAAACGGCTCAATGCTTCTTTTAATTCAGTGCGCTCATCACCTTCGATACGACGTGAAATACCGCCAGCACGAGGGTTATTGGGCATAAGAACTAAATAGCTACCAGCTACGCTGATAAAAGTAGTAAGTGCAGCGCCTTTTTGACCGCGTTCTTCTTTATCAACTTGTACAATAACTTCTTGACCTTCTTTAATTACGTCACGAATGTTCGGACGACCTTGGAAGGTGTAACCTTGCGGAAAGTATGTACGAGCGATTTCTTTTAAAGGAAGGAAACCGTGACGTTCAGCGCCGTAATCAACAAAGGCTGCTTCTAATGACGGTTCAATGCGTGTGATTTTGCCTTTATAAATATTGGCTTTTTTTTGTTCGTGACCCGGGCTTTCGATATCTAAATCATACAGGCGCTGGCCATCAACCAGTGCTACGCGCATTTCTTCTTGCTGCGTCGCATTGATTAGCATACGTTTCATATTATTACTCTACTGTGTTATGTCGCTGACATGACGAATTTTTTCGCCTGTTCAGTTGCTCCTGTCGCTTCTTTTTATGCAGTCTCACGACTGGGTCTGTGGCGGAGCTTGGTACTGTATTATCTTACAAGTATCTTTATGGTGCTGGCTGACAATAACGTGTTGTCACGTTATTAGGTTCTTAATGGCGACAAAACTAGCGGCTGTTTTACAGCATCGTATTCGAGTTCTGTGCAGAGTCGACCATTTATTAAATTAACTTGTGTATTTACAGCACATCTGCTGAACGGCGTTTTTACGCCGTCACGATCAGACAAATTATCTGTTCAAATTGCTTTTATTTCTTCAATCAAGGCTGTTCATGCTCAAACTTAACTTACGATATATTACGCGCACCGTAGTTAATTGAACGCACGTGTAAACTAGGTCTGTATAAAAGCTTTGGAAAACTTATCTCGGATCTGTATGATCAATTACCTAGAATGTGCATCACGAATGTCTTAATGTGTTAAAAAGCACCGTTGTTATTGCAAATTAAATTTGCGAAGGTGATTATCCCACTATTATAACCGTGTTAGCAACTAAATTATTTTACTTAAATCAGTGATTAGGCAATGTCAGAAAAAACCGGCTTACAAGTATCTTTCGTCACGATTACCGAAGACCACCTAGGTCAACGGATTGATAACTTTCTTATTACCCATTTAAAAGGGGTGCCTAAAAGCGCTGTTTATAAAATTCTTCGTAAAGGTGAGGTGCGAGTAAACAAAAAGCGTATCAAACCCGTTTATAAACTTCAGCTAGATGATGTGGTACGCATTCCGCCAATTAAAATCGCAGAGCGTCAAGATGACTTTGTGCCAAGTAAACTCGAAAAAGTTAAACAATTAGAAGACGCCATTTTATTTGAAGATAAATACCTTATTGTGATTAACAAACCTTCGGGTATGGCTGTACATGGCGGCAGTGGCTTAAGTTACGGTTTAATTGAGGCGTTACGTTCATTACGCCCTGATGAGCGTAGCCTTGAGCTTGTTCACCGACTTGACCGTGATACCTCTGGTTGTTTATTAATTGCTAAACGTCGCTCTGTGTTAACTAGTTTGCACGAGCAACTGCGTGAAAAAACCATGGAAAAAAACTACTGGGCACTTGTAGATGGCCAGTGGGAGTCTAAAACTAAAAACGTGAAAGAAGGCTTACGTAAAAATACTCTGCAATCAGGTGAGCGTATTGTACGAGTAGATAATAGCGAAGAGGGCAAGCCATCTCATACTCGTTTTAAAGTACTTGAACGTTATGATGAATGTTCATTAGTACAAGCATCACCTGTAACAGGGCGCACGCACCAAATTCGTGTTCATACCCAATGCCAAGGTCACCCAATTGCCTGTGATGACAAATATGGCGATCAGGCATTTGATGCTGGCATGCGTAAAATCGGCTTAAACCGATTGTTTTTACACGCACATGATTTGAGCTTTTATCACCCTAAAAACGAAACAACCATGCGTGTTGAAGCGCCACTTGATAAAACCTTAACTAATTGCATAAAAACATTACGCGCAGCTAAATCGTGAAAAATTATAAATTAGTGATATTTGATTGGGACGGCACCATAATGGATTCGGTGTCTAAAATAGTCAATTGCATGCGCGAATCAGCATTAGTTTGTGGCTTAGTTGCGCCAAGTGATGAGGCAATAAAAAATATTATTGGCTTGTCGCTAGAGCATGCTGTAGCCACTTTATTCCCCGATAACGCCAATTTATACGCAGATTTAATTGCAGAATATAAGCATCAGTTTAAACATGTTGATGTTACACCCTCGCCATTATTTGACGATGTACCAGACACATTGGCCAATTTAAAAGCCAAAGGCGTTATTTTAGCGGTAGCAACAGGTAAAAGCCGTGTAGGGCTTGAGCGCTTATTGGATGAAACCAAACTTGGCCACAATTTTGCGGCCACCCGCACTAGCGATGATGCGCAATCTAAACCTTCACCAGAGATGTTACTTCAGCTACTTAATGAGCTTGATATAAATGCCAGTGAGGCGCTGATGATTGGTGATACTAAAATTGATATGGCGATGGCTCAGGCTGCGCATATTGACCGAGTAGGTGTCACTATGGGCGTGCATAATGAAACGCAGCTAAATGAATATGAGCCAATTGCTACGGTTGGCTCATATCAGCAATTATCTACGCTGTTACTCGACTAGCCGACTTGATTGTCTAGTACATCTAAACCAAACTCAGCCAACATTTGGCTGAGTTTAATCAATGGTAGTCCAATTAAACTATTTGGATCATCGCCGCTGAGTTTTTCAAATAAACAAATACCAAGTCCTTCGCTTTTAAAGCTCCCTGCGCAGTTATACGGTTGTTCGGCATCACAGTAAGCACTTATTTGTGCCAATGTGAGTGTTCTGAATGTCACCTCAAAAGGCTCTACGATGGTTTTTGATGTGTTGGTATTTAAATCGTACACAGTTAAACCGGTTAAAAAAGTGACGGTATTTGCACTAAATAAGCTCAGTTGTTTAATGGCGTTTTCTTTATTGTGCGGCTTTCCTAATATTTGCCCGTTAAAAACCGCCACTTGATCTGAGCCAATGACCAGTCCGTTATCAAATTTACCTTTTGCGGCTTGGGCTTTTAATGCACTTAAACGCATAACTAGCTGGCTAGGTGATTCGTTTGCGATAGGTGTTTCGTCAACATCTGGGGAAAAACTGGCAAACGGAAGATTAAATTTTTGCAATAAAGACTGACGAAAGGGTGAACTTGAAGCTAAAATAAGCGAGTGGTGCATGGATTGTTTTCCTAATGAAAATCAGATTGAGTTAGGATAAATCAGATCCGTTGGCAAAACAAAGAAATGAATCAGGAAAAACCAGTGTAAAATGGTTTTTTACTTTGACTAACCAAGTAACTATCTATATGATGCAGCCCCTATGCAAAAGGTGAAAATTCCCATCACTCTTCATCCAGGTAAAGCAGCTCAGCACCGTTTAAGTTATGACGGTATTGTCCAGCTTGAAAAACTGACTCGTTTACGAGAAGTTATCCAGGAAGAAGTAGGTGAAATAGCGGTAAAAATTCATTGCAAGAACGATGAGCAAGGTTTGGTTGTTATCCGCGGCAATTTGTCGACACACGTAACTGTAACTTGTCAACGTTGTAATGGTGATTTAGGGTTGGATTTGGATCAAGACTTTGTGTATTCGCCAGTCGGTTTGGATACAGAGTCAGATGATCTTCCAGAAGACTACGATGAAGTAGCACTTGATGAAAATGGTGAAATAGACGTTTACGAGTTAATCGAAGACGAACTACTTTTAGCAGTGCCATTAGTGCCTACACACAACGAAGCTTCATGCAGTTATTCAGCAAAGCCTGCCAGCTTTGGTGTATTAAAGGCGGAAGATGATAAACCAAATCCATTTGATATTTTGAAACAACTTAAGAAAGATTCTTAGGAGAAGACTATGGCTGTACAAAAAAGCAAAAAGTCTCGTGCAAGACGCGGCATGCGCCGTTCACACGATGCGATCAGTGGTCCAACTTTAACTGTAGACCAAACATCTGGTGAGACTCATCGTCGTCACCACGTGACTGCAGATGGTTACTACAAAGGCGTTCAAGTAATTTCTAACTAAGAGATTGCTTATATGCTGACCAATCTAACCATTGCGTTAGATATGATGGGGGGCGATTATGGCCCCCGTTCATCTATCCCCGCAGCCGTTAACGCGGTAAATGCTAATGCCAACTTAAGACTCATCTTATGTGGTAACGAGCAAGTAATATCTAATGAACTCGATTCTCTCGATTCTTTATCTCATCCAAGATTAATTATTCGTCACTGTAGTGAAGTGGTCACTAATAGCTGTGAGCCTGCATTAGCAGTACGTTCAAAAAAAGATTCATCAATGCGCGTAGCCCTAGATTTAGTTAAATCTGGTGAGGCTCAAGCGTGTGTAAGCGCTGGGAATACAGGTGCCTTACTTTTTATGGCGCATTACGTATTAAAAATGCTGCCTGGAGTAAAACGCCCAGCATTGATTTCAGCGGTTCCAACCGAACAGAAACACCCTGTATATCTACTTGATTTAGGGGCAAATGTGCATTGCGATGCGCAAACCTTATACCAGTTTGGCATTATGGGCTCTGTAGTTGCAGGGCAAGCGCTCGGTTGTGATAACCCCAAAGTAAGCTTATTAAATATCGGCTCAGAAGACATTAAAGGCCATGAAGATATTAAACAAGCCGCACAGCTTATGCAGCAATGTGATTACTTAAATTACACCGGTTACAGCGAAGGCAGTGATATATTTACTGGTAAATCTGATGTTATCGTGTGTGAAGGTTTTGTCGGTAATGTTGCCCTTAAAACCTGTGAAGGCATTGCTAAGCTTATTATGTTTAAGCTTACAAAAGCACTGAGAAAGCATTTTTTCTATAAATGCATGGCTTTTATGTTACGCCCTGTCATAAAAAAACTCTATAAAAGGGTGAACCCCGACCAGTATAACGGCGCTTCTCTGGTAGGATTGCGCGGTATTGTTGTAAAAAGTCATGGAAATGCGTCAGCTAAAGCATTTCATGCTGCTATCGATGAAGCCGCCAGAGAAGTAGAACGTCAACTTCCAGAGAAAATAGCCGCTATCTTCGAGCAAACACATTCAACTAAAAAAGTAACGACTGACGAGTAATTTATGATGTCAGGCGTTTACTTAAACATTTTTTATTTGTTTAATTAAAAGAGCAAAGTATGGCACAAAAAATCGCACTTGTTTTTCCAGGTCAAGGCTCACAATCTGTGGGCATGTTAAGTGAGCTCCTTACCGAGTCTGACATTGTAAAAGCAACATTTGCTGAGGCATCAGATGCACTTGGTTATGACTTAGCAGCACTCGTACTGAACGGTCCAGAACAAGAACTAAATCAAACCCATCGTACCCAACCTGCTTTATTAACCGCTTCGGTTGCTATTTATCGCCAATGGTTAGCTGCTAACCCAGACGCAGAGGTCATTATGGCTGGTCACAGTTTAGGTGAATACTCTGCACTAGTGTGTGCAGACGTACTGAGCCTTGCTCAGGCAGTTAAACTCGTTGAAAATCGTGGTTTATACATGCAAGAAGCCGTACCTGCTGGTGTGGGTTCAATGGCTGCAATCATCGGCCTTGGTGATGATGAAATCAAAGCAGCTTGTAGCGCATCAGCACAAGATGAAGTTGTAGCGCCGGTAAATTATAACTCGCCAGGTCAAGTAGTTATTGCAGGGCACAAAGCGGCAGTAGATAGAGCGGCAGAAGCGTGTAAAGAGGCAGGTGCTAAACGTGCATTGCCATTATCTGTTAGTGTGCCTTCACATTGTGAGCTTATGAAGCCTGCAGCTGATAAATTAGCAGCTGATTTAGCCGCTTTAACATTTAATACACCTAAGTGTGATGTAATTAATAATGTTGACGTTAGTGCAGAAAATGCAGCTAATGCAATTAAAGAAGCATTAGTACGTCAATTATATAGCCCAGTTCGCTGGACCGAAACAGTTCAAGCATTGGTAGCACAGGGTATTACCCAAAGCTATGAGTTTGGCCCAGGTAAAGTATTGACGGGTTTAGCAAAACGTATTGATAAAGCAATGGTATGTGGTTCGGTGAATAGCCAAGCCGCCATTGATGAAGCTAAATAAGAGTAGGATTATAATGGCAAATTTATTTTCACTAGAGGGCAAGGTAGTCCTAATTACTGGTGCAAGTCGTGGTATTGGTAAAGCGATTGCAACAACACTGGTTGCACAAGGTGCGAAAGTAGCAGGTACTGCTACGAGCGAATCGGGTGCAGCTAAAATCAGTGAATATTTAGGTGATAATGGTAAAGGTTATGCGTTAAACGTAACCGATCCTGCATCGATTGAGGCAACACTTGCTGCTATAAAAGCAGATTTAGGCGATATTGATGTTTTAGTTAATAATGCGGGTATAACCCGTGATAACTTATTAATGCGTATGAAAGAGGGTGAATGGGACGATATCATCGACACCAACCTAAGCTCTATATTCCGCCTATCAAAAGCGGTATTACGTCCAATGATGAAGAAAAAGAATGGCCGTATTATTAATATTGGCTCAGTTGTTGGTACTATGGGTAATGCAGGGCAAGCTAACTACGCTGCAGCTAAAGCGGGCGTAATTGGTTTTTCTAAATCATTAGCGCGTGAAGTTGCATCACGTGGTATAACGGTAAATGTTGTTGCGCCTGGGTTTATTCAAACTGACATGACTGACGAGTTGACAGAAGAGCAAAAAGCAGCAACGCTTGCAAATGTACCTGCAGGTCGTTTAGGTCAACCGGACGAAATTGCGGCTGCTGTTTCTTACTTAGCATCAGATGCTGCGGCTTACGTTTCGGGCGAAACGCTGCACGTTAACGGCGCGATGTATATGGTTTAAGGAACTTTGTTCCTAATATGATTTGAGCAAGTTTAACGAAAAATGTTGAATTTTTTGTGATCTTGCTTTAAACATACTTGAATTCGTTGTTAAAATAAGCGATAAAAGACACAAATAACCCTCAAGAGGTTTGACCAGATAAATAATTATCAGCAAATCCTTGAATCACAGAATTATGCGCCGTAAACTACGCCGCAATCTGAAAATAACGCATTGGCGTTTTTAATAAAGGAAAGAAGAATGAGCGACATCCAAGAACGCGTAAAGAAAATCATCATTGAGCAACTAGGTGTTAAAGAAGAAGAAGTAAAGCACGAAGCTTCTTTCGTAGATGACTTAGGCGCAGATTCACTTGATACTGTTGAATTAGTAATGGCTCTTGAAGAAGAGTTTGACACTGAGATCCCAGACGAAGAAGCTGAAAAGATCACTACAGTACAAGCTGCAATCGATTACGTTACAGCTCACGCTGAGTAATCAATCGCAAATTAAGGGCAGCATTCGCTGCCCTTAATCTATCCGTAATATGATACTAATTAATTTAGTACACACCCCACCTAAAATAATAATTCCCTTATTGGAGGCAACCCGTGGCTAAACGTCGAGTAGTCGTAACTGGCTTAGGAATGTTGACACCGCTAGGTAACGATGTTGAATCAACCTGGCAAGGCTTGTTAAATGGCAAAAGTGGTATTCAAACTATCACACATTTCGATACTTCAAGTTTTGGTACCAAGTTCGCAGGCTTGCTGAATGATTTTAATGCGTCTGACTATAATATGTCGCCTAAAGATGCTAAAAAAATGGATTTGTTTATCCAATATGGCATAGCGGCGGGTGTACAAGCATTACAAGATTCTGGCCTTGAGATCACAGAGCAAAACGCACCGCGCGTTGGTGTTGCTGTTGGTTCAGGCATTGGTGGTTTAACGTTAATCGAAGAAAACCACATAAAACTTTTAAACAGTGGCCCACGTAAGCTTTCTCCTTTCTACGTGCCATCGACTATTATCAATATGATCTCGGGTCATTTATCGATAATGCACGGTCTACGTGGTCCAAATATTTCGATTGTAACTGCCTGTACTACAGGTTTACACAACATCGGCCATGCCGCTCGTATGATTGCATACGGGGACGCTGATGCCATGGTTGCAGGGGGCGCTGAAAAAGCCTCGACACCGATTGGTATGGGTGGTTTTAATGCAGCTCGCGCACTTTCAACGCGTAACGATGACCCACAAGCAGCGTCACGCCCTTGGGATAAAGACCGTGACGGTTTTGTGCTTTCAGATGGTGCAGGTGTAATCGTACTTGAAGAATACGAACACGCTAAAGCACGTGGCGCTAAAATTTACTCAGAACTGGTTGGTTTTGGCATGAGCGGTGATGCTTATCACATGACTTCACCACCTGAAGATGGTGCAGGTGCAGCCCTTGCGATGGAAAATGCGTTAAACGACGCAGGCGTAAACGCTGATCAAGTGGGTTACATTAACGCTCACGGTACTTCTACCAACGCAGGTGATAAGGCTGAAACCTCTGCGGTTAAATCTATCTTTGGTAATGCAGCCAAAGATGTGATGGTGAGTTCATCTAAATCTATGATGGGTCACTTACTTGGTGCTGCAGGTTCGGTTGAATCAATCATTACTATTTTGTCGTTACAAGATCAAAAAGTAAGCCCAACAATTAACCTTGATAACCCTGACGAAGGCTGTGATTTGGATTATGTTCCTCACACTGCACGTGATGCGAAATTAGACTACGCATTATGTAACTCGTTTGGTTTTGGTGGTACTAATGGCTCGTTGCTATTTAAAAAGGTATAATCTTTTTAAACAACGAGAAAGAATAATAGCCCAGTTGTGACTGGGCTTTTTTATATGCAGAATAAACAGCTAATACAACAAAACATAATCACTGAACAGCCTAGCGTTGTTAGCAGTCGTGATCGCGGCATAAACTATGGCGATGGCTTTTTTACTACAGCAAAGATTGTTGGCGGCAATGTAGAGCATTGGTCACTACATCGTGCGAGATTAATTGAGTGTGCAAGCCGCTTAGCATTTCCTGAAATAGAGTTTATTGAACTCGAAGCCGAAATCAACCAACTTATTGCAACACAAGAATGTGCTGTTCTTAAAGTGCTCGTTACGCGGGGCGAAGGTGGTCGAGGATACGGTTTACCAGAACAGCCGTTATTAAACATTGTGCTCAGTGTTGTTGATTTTCCATCTCATTACGAAGCACTGGGTTCAAAAGGCCTTAGCTTAGCTGTTAGCCCCATTAAATTAGCATCTCAACCATTACTTGCAGGGCTAAAAACATTAAACAGGTTAGAGCAAGTAATGATCAAACAAGCCATGCAAACACAAGATTGTGATGATGTATTGGTTCTTGATTATCAAAACAATGTTATAGAAACCTCAGCAGCCAATGTATTTGCAGTTAAAAGTGGGCGGGTCTTTACCCCTTTACTTAATGAGTGTGGAATTAAAGGAGTTTACCTGCAATCGTTATGTGCTAAATTGCCCATTGAGTTTGTGAACTTAACATTAGAGCAATTAACACAAATGGATGCGGTGTTTGTCTGTAATAGTTTAATGGGCGTTATACCAGTAAAAGCGATTGATAATGCTGACTTTGATATTAATAATAGTTTAAGCGTATTAAATGGTTTAATCGCCAAGGAGTTTACGTGTTAAAAGTGATAATAAGTATTATAGCTTTAGCCTTGATAACAACAGGGATAGGCTATCAACAATTACAAGCAACCATTAATAGCACATTAGCTGTTCCTGCCAATACCCAATTTGAAGTAAAAAATGGCACTGGGTTTAATAAGTTATGCCAGCAGTGGCAGGCAAAAAAATGGCTAGATAGCTGCTTTAAGTATCAAATAGTTGCAAAATTGGACCCTAGCCTTACTGATTTGAAAGCGGGCCTTTATGAGCTAAACCAAGGTAGTGTAATTGATAATATTAGGCGTATAAATGAGGGTGAACAAGTTAGCTTTAGTTTTACAATTATCGAAGGGCAAACATTACGCGATGTGCTCGCTACAATTGGAAAAGCTGCTAATTTAAACCAAGATTTAAACTTTGATAATTTGAGCCAACAAATTATAGGTTCAGATCAGCATTTAGAAGGTTGGTTATACCCGGATACATATCACTACCATGCTGGTGATAGTGCAAGCTTATTGCTCAAGCGAGCACACGTTTTAATGAAACAGGTTTTAACTGATGCTTGGCAGCAACGCGCTGATAATTTGCCAATTGATTCTGCGTACGAAGCCTTGATCATGGCCTCAATCATTGAAAAAGAGACTGGCCTTGCCAGTGAAAGGCCTATGATAGCATCTGTATTTACTAATCGGCTCAATTCAAAGATGCGTCTACAAACCGACCCTACAGTAATCTATGGCTTAGGTACTGCGTATGATGGTGATATTAAACGCAAAGACCTAACCAGTTACACACCGTATAATACTTATAAAATAAATGGTCTACCGCCAACACCCATTGCGATGCCATCCAAAGCGGCGATTTTAGCAGCGGTCAACCCACCTGAATCTGATTATGTGTATTTTGTTGCGAAAGGCGATGGCAGTCATCAATTTTCAAAAACACTCAAAGCACATAATAAAGCTGTGCAAGATTACTTACGTTATCAAAAACAATTAAGTAACTAGCCAGTTGCAACCTGAATAATTAAAAGAGATACCATGACAGCAAAATTTATTGTGATTGAAGGGCTAGAAGGAGCAGGTAAATCAACTGCTATTTCAATTTGTCAGCAGTTTTTAGCTCAGCATAATGTTAATTTTATCAATGTACGAGAGCCAGGTGGTACCCCGCTTGCTGAGCAACTTCGTAGTTTGGTAAAAGCGAATCACCAAGAGACCATAGCCAGCGAAACTGAATTGTTGATCATGTATGCCGCGCGTTCTCAACTCGTTAATAATGTGATTCGCCCAGCACTGAATAACGACCAGTGGGTACTTGGCGACCGTCATGACTTATCGTCACAAGCGTATCAAGGCGGTGGGCGCGAGATAGCGCATTCAACTTTATCTGCACTTTCAGATATCGTTTTGAAAGGACTAAAGCCTGATTTAACTATTTATTTAGACATTGAGCCATCAATTGGTTTAGCTCGAGCGAAAGGTCGTGGTGAATTGGATAGAATTGAGCAAGAAGCGCTGAGCTTTTTTCAGCGTACACGCACTCGCTACTTAGAGCTTGCTGAAAATGATGATTCAATTAAAACGGTCAATGCTAATCAAACAATGGCGCAAGTTCATAATGATATTATTGCTGTTTTAGAGCAGTTTTTGCAAAGTAACAATTAATATGACTTACCCATGGCTCAACGAAATTGAACAACAACTGAGTACCAGCTTTGCTGCTGGGCGGTTTCATCATGGTCAATTATTTAATGGTCAACAAGGTGTTGGTAAAACAGCCTTAGTTGAACAGCTTGCTAATGCGTTATTGTGCCAACAACCAAACGGTGTTCAGCCGTGTGGACAATGTAAAAGTTGCCAGTTGAATCAGGCAGGCACACACCCAGATAAATTTAATGTAGTAATTGAAGGGCAAAGTATCGGCGTTGATGATATTCGTAATGTGAGCCACTTTATGAGTCACTCAGCTGCGCAAAATGGCAATAAAGTAGTGATAATAAAAGATTGCCACAAAATGACCACGGCGGCGTCAAATGCACTATTAAAAACGCTTGAAGAGCCAAGTTCACAGCGTTTTTTATTATTAACGACTAATGCAGCATCACAATTGCCCGCAACAATTTTAAGTCGCTGCACTAAAATAGATGTTGAGGTTGGCGATGTTCAAGAGGCTAAACATTGGCTTGCGTCTTTACAAATTATTGACTATCCATGGCTTCGCTTATTTTATCAACAACCTTTGTTAGTGCAAGCGTGGCAGCTAAAGGAGCAATTAGAAACAATTGACCATCTCTATAAATTTGCAACTGAGCTAAAACAAGGTCATAATTTCAGTTCGTTAGTGGATATTATTAATAAAGATAACGATCTAGTTCGGGTTTTTTGTTTATTTTTGACTGAGCAACTTAAGCAGCAACTAATCGCTGGCATGGAATTTGATGCGTATCAACAAGCGCAGAATGCTTTAAACGATTTTTATCAAAACTGTACTCAAGTGTTAGGACTTAATTTGTCTTTAGCTGTTTCGAAGTTGGCGTATTCACTTCGTAGATAACAATAATTAGGATGTTTTATGCAAGAGTTACTTGTTGACCTAGAAAATTTAGATGAGCTATACCGTTGCTATATGCCTTACCTTAAAACAGGTGGTTTATTTGTACGCACAAATATGCGTTACGAAATGGGCCACTCACTGGCATTAAAAGTAACATTACCTGATGCCCTTGAAGACGATGTAGTAACGGGCAAAGTAACATGGATCACGCCTCAAGGGGCACAAAGCTCCAATCCGCCGGGTATAGGCATTAGTTTTTTAGATGATAAAACTAACCTTAATGCGAAGATCGAAAAACTACTAGGGACTATGTTAAACTCTGGTAATCCAACTTATACCATGTAGTAAGCAGTAACCGTGATTGTAGATTCTCATTGCCATTTAGACCGACTCGATTTTGATAAACTCGATTTAAACCTAGACCAAGTACTTGATAGCGCACGCGCAAAACAAGTAGAGCACTTTTTATGTGTGAGCGTCACGCTAGATCAATTCCCGAGCATGCTTGATAAAATAAAAGATTATAATGATGTATCGGCTTCATGCGGTGTACACCCACTTGATCAAAAAGATGCCCTTGATAAACAACGCTTAATTGATTTAGCCAGCCACGACAAAGTAGTGGCGATTGGCGAAACAGGGCTTGATTATTATTACGCAAAAGACACGCATATTATCCAGCAAGAAAGTTTTGTTGGCCATATTGAAGTGGCAAATCAATTACAAAAACCATTAATTATTCATACCCGCGATGCCCGCGAAGACACGATTAACTTAATGCGCGAGCATAACGCTGAAAAATGCGGTGGTGTATTACATTGTTTTACTGAAGACTGGGACATGGCTAAAAAAGCCATCGATTTAGGTTTTTATATTTCGATTTCAGGCATTGTTACATTTAAAAATGCTGTAGAGCTTAAAGACGTTGTAAAACAAATACCACTCGATAGACTTCTTATCGAAACCGACTCACCTTATTTAGCACCAGTGCCTTATCGTGGTAAAACTAATCAGCCAGCGTATGTGCAAGATGTGGCTTATTATATTAGTGAACTTAAAGGAATTAGTTACAAAGAGCTCGCAACTGCGACCACGGCTAATTTTTATTCCTTATTTAATCTAGCAAAACAGGGTTAACATCATATGAGCCAAGCACCACTTCCTCTACTTTTAATGGGGCCAATGGTGCGCCGCGCTGATATAAACGAGGTTTGCATTCAATTTGCAACCTCAAGCCCAATTAACTGCCGTATCGAACTTGCTCAGTATGATACCTATTGTGAACATGAGCCAGTTCGTTTAGGCGAGCAGTTATTTTTACACTTCGTTATTATAAAGCCTATCGGAATTGAGTTTCCTTTTGATGAATTAATCAGTTACCGATTGTTTAATAACGACAAAGAAATTGATCTCAGTGCATTTTGTTACCCGAATAAAGATACCCCAGAATTTGCAATCCCCAACACGCTAAGCCAAATTTTACATGGTTCGTGTCGAAACCCACATCACCCAGCTAAAGACAGCCTGGTTGCCGCTAACCACTTTGTGCAAGATAAGCGCAGTGATAGTGAAATAGGGGCTGATATTTTGCTGCTATCGGGGGATCAAGTTTATGCCGATGATGTAGCCGGTGCTATGCTAATCGCGATTTCGCGCTTAATCGATATACTGGGTATTTATAAAGAGCAACCGCTCGACATAGACTTACCTGAAGATTTACAACAACAGCTGTATCAGCGCCATTTGTATTTACCCAAAGTACCTTGGCAAAAGCGAAACAAAATTGGGGTAGGGTATTGGCTAAAAAAAGATGTCCCGCATTTTTCAAGTTTAAAAGCTGATAACCATTTAGTATTTTTTGAAGAGTTTATAGCACTATATTTATTAAACTTTAGCCCATCTGTTTGGCAGTTAATCGATTTTGAGAGCATTCACTATCAAGCGAGTACTGAGAAATATCAGCAAATATTCGATAATGAAAAAGCGGCCTTATCAGGCTTTAAAGATGGCTTGAATGACGCACAAGTTCTATTTGCCAACGTACCCAGCTTTATGATGTTTGACGATCACGATGTGACCGATGACTGGAACCTAACCGCAGGGTGGGAGCAAGTTATCTATCAGCATCCTGTAAGCCGACGTATTGTTAATAATGGTTTAATTAGCTATTGGTTATTTCAAGGGTTTGGTAACGATGCAGGGCATAAAACCAAGAGCCTTTTAAAACCATTTCAACAAAGTTTTACTAATGACCAGCAATGGCAATTCAAGCCTTTTGATAAAACCATTTTAGAGTTTAATCATTGGCATTATGAGCTCAATACCGTGCCCAAAGTTGTGGTACTTGATACGCGTACCCATCGTTGGCGCAATGAGCAAAACTTTAATGAACCATCAGGCTTATTAGACTGGGAGCGCCTGACAGAGCTTGAAGACAGCTTATTAACTCATGAGCAAGTTATTATCGTGTCGCCTGCGCCAGTTTTTGGTGTTAAATCAATAGAAGCCATTCAAGCAATGTTTAATATTTGCGGTCAACCATTACTGGTTGATGTAGAGAACTGGATGGCGCATGAAGGCTCTGCAAAAAAATTACTTGATACATTTCGCCGTGAAGACACCCCAAAAGAAACGCTTATTTTATCAGGCGACGTACATTACTCATTTTGCTTTTCAGTGCAAAAACGCTTTGGTAAACATCCTAATCGTATATGGCAACTCACCGCTAGCGGCATTAAAAACGAATTCCCACGCAAGTTAATTAATATTCTAGACAAGCTTGATTCAATTTTATATGCCCCAAAAAGCCCACTCAACTTTTTTACTAAACGTTGGCAAATGGAAGTTGATAAACACCAAACAGTAGGCGAAGGTCAAAAATACTTGGTAAGCGATTCCGCCATAAGCTTAATTAGCTTAGAGCAAGGTAACCTTACTAAATATGAGCTAATTCATGGTGATGGCCATATCACCGAGTTTGATTTAGAGCATTAAATTCCACCTCTATGGTGTTTAATATAATCTGCAACCTCACTTACAGTGCCTAACCAATAACCATTTTTAGGGTCTTTAATATAGCTAATTAGTTGCTCAAGCACTTTTTCATCCGTGGTAAATTGGTCGCCTTTTCCTATCTCATGGCCTGCTAAAATAAGCCAACTGTTATTAGTGCGTAGTTGCTCTAACATTGCAGTGATCTCATCGAAATTCATACCATCGATTCTAAGTCCCGTTAATTGCGAGAAGTCATTGCGAGAAGTCAGTGAAATTTGGGTTGTTTGCTGTTTCATCTAGCCAAGTACGGCCTGTATCAAAGTGCTTAGCAATTAACGGCACATAGCTTTGTGTTTTTATACCACGACCAACAAAAGTGTTACCACACGGGTAGGCAAACGAGCGTGGAGACACCCCTAAATTATCTTTTATATACACTTGTGCATCTAAAATGTCATTTTCTAGCCATTTTAATGTGGTTTGTTCAAGCGAAAGATTTTGTTGTCGCAGCCACTCAAAATTACCTGTGCATACATGCGAACTTGTGTGGTTGGCAATTTCGTGACCAGATGCCACTGCTTTCTTCCATTTTGCTAGCCGCTCTTTAACATTAAAAGGTGACACATAAAATGTGGCTTTGACATTATGTTTATCTAAAATTGCTAACCCCGTATCAACTTGGCTGTGGCGGGCGTCATCAAAGGTGATACTAATCGCATTTTGGGCTTGGTTTGGGTAATCAAAGCCTTTGTAGTTATTAGCGGCTGCTTCGTTTTTTATGACAAGTAGCGCGGTAGAGATTAAGAGTATTTCTTTAAGCATGTTTGCTTCCTTTTTTCTTTTATGGAAACAAATTAATCGGGCGAAATATATACTACTTAAGCATATTAAACTCAAAAAAATGCCCAGAACGAATCCGCATTGTTCTGGGCTTAGGGGTGGCTCTTGGTGAGCCTGCGCTAACTTTAAAAAGCACCTTCTATTCGTTAAGGGAGAAGTAGAAAGTATTAGTAAGTGTAGTTAACAAATGTAAAAACCCCCAACATTTGTTGAATTTTTATACTATTTTAAAAACAATAGCTTGAATGAAAAAATTAGTTAATTTAAATTTTAATGCATAATTTATAATCAACTTACTCACAGCTTATGCTTACCAAGTGATTAGTTGACTATTTTGTACCAAATCTCGTGGTAGTGAGTTCTTTATTTTGTTTTTTTGCCATTTACCTAAACCAATAGGGCAACCGCACAAAGTTAACACCACTTCATCAGTTGCGTTTGTTACTTCATCTAAGCGGATATCTTTACCTTGAAAATAGTCGTTTGCTTGCTGATCAGATAACGCATAGGTATTTTTAATACAATGCCCGCCGAACACAGTGGCAAATTCGTGTGTTAGCCGTACACCGTTTTTATGGATCATGCCTAACTGAATGCCTAATCGTGCGTACTTTATTTTATTTTCAATCTCATTAAACCCATCTGGGAATAACCAAAGCTCTTTATCACGCTGCATTAAAGTCCCTGGTAGTGGGCTCAGACCAAACTGTTTTTTTATAGTTGCAGTAAAATTCTGGCTGGCTTTTTTATCAAACGCCTGAAATGGGAAGGCCCCTTTTTTTATTTTTTGATTAGGGTTATCAATACTTGCAACTTTTTTAAATTTGGCGATAAAAAAGCCTTCACTGTCGAACGTTTGCGGCCAAACGTGTAAATAACCTTCGTCAGTGGTTGCTTGCTCTGCATTTGGAAATAAGTTAGCGAGGCTTTGAGCTTCAATACAGTCAGGAAATTGTTCAAGCAAATAATCACACACTTGTTGGTTTTCAAGCGGAGTTAAGGTGCAGGTTGAATACACTAATATGCCACCGGGTTTGAGGGCGTAAAAAGCACTTTTTATTAACGCTTTTTGTACTTTAGCAATATCAATATTCGACTCAATTGACCAATTTTTTAGGGCATCAGCATCTTTACGTACTGTGCCTTCACCAGAGCAAGGTGCATCTAGTAATATGCTGTCAAAACATTCGAACATGTAATCGCCAAATACAATGCCATCAAAATGTGAGAGGGCACAATTGCCTACGCCCATACGTTTTAGCGTAGCACTAAGCACCTTTAAGCGAGACGACGATAACTCATTCGCAACGAGTACACCCTGATTATTCATCAGTGCTGCTAATTGCGATGTTTTTGAACCTGGTGCTGAGGCCATATCAAGCACATGTTTGGCATCAACGAGAGATTCTTTAAGAGCCATGGGTGGTAGCATCGAGCTTGCTTCTTGAACATACATTGCGCCGCTTAAATGTAAGTCGGTATTACCAAGGGCAAGGGCATTTTCTTCATCTGCTGGGCGCTCTAGCCAAAAACCATCTTCACACCAAGGTATTTGCGTTAACTGCCAGCCTTTTTGTTCTGCCGCGAGTTTAAATTCTTCAACCGACATTTTTAATGTATTTACACGGACAGACTTACGCAGTGGTTTGCGACACGCATTAATAAAGTCATCTAATGTTAGGTGCGCAGGTAAGTAGCTAGCTACATCATCGATAAAATGTTGAGGAATATACGTGTTGGCGTTCAAGGCTGTGCTCACGAAGAAAAATAAAAGCGTATTCTATCATTTTCGCTGTGCACTCATAAACATAAATTTAGCTATAAGACTTGTCGACACTTGGTGGTTAATATCTAAACTAAAGTTGTTTTAGATAACATTTTGTTTGTTTATGTCGACAATAATTCGTTTTAAGCGCCGTTTTTGTTAATTTAAGGTTGACACAATTTCACATAAAGACCATAGTGTAACCATAAATTGTCGACAATCTTAAAGAAGTAATCAATGACACAAGACGCTTTTAGCAAAACGCTTATTACTACTGCATCGGATCAAGTATTTGTTGATATGCGCCGTGAGATTGTTGAAGGCAGTATTGAGCAAGGCAGTAAAATTTCAGAGCCTGAGCTGGCAAAGCGCTATGGTGTTAGTCGCGCAACGCTTCGTGAAGCGCTGAACCGCCTTGAGAGTTGCTACTTAATTGAACGAAAGGCGAACGTAGGGTGTCGAGTAGTTGCACTTACTGCAGAGCGATTAATCGAAGTGTATCAAGTTCGCAGTGCACTTGAAGGCTTGGCGTGTCGGTTGGCTGCCGACAATATGGCAGCTGATGAAGTGAAAAGCTTAAAACAATTACTTAACCAGCACTTACAAACACAGCGAGTTAAAGAGGGCGAGTCATACTACCAAGAAGCGGGCGATTTAGACTTCCACTATCGCATTATCAAAGCCAGTAAGAACGAGCATCTAATTCATTTATTAAGTAACGGTTTATACCAGCTAATTCGCATGTACCGTGTACAAATGGGAATGGTTGGGCCGCGGGTGTCTAAAGCGTTTGATGAGCATTTAGCCATTATTAATGCCATTGAAAACCATGATGGTGAACTGGCTGAGTTATTAATGAAGCGCCATATCAGTGCCTCGCAAGCAAACATCCAAACAAAATTCGATTTGTTAGCAGCACAAAAGAAGGCTGCGCAGTAATTTAAGGCAGTCAAACTGTCATAGAAAGTATTTAAAAAATAAACTCTGCCTCGAGCAGTTACCGTTCAAAGGAGACAGCAATGTCAGCAGGATCAAAGTTTAAACAAGCGATAGCAAACAACCAGCCACTGCAAGTGGTAGGGACTATCAATGCTTATACAGCCATGATGGCTGAAAAAATGGGTCACCAAGCAATTTATTTGTCTGGCGCCGGTGTCGCGAATGCATCTTACGGCATGCCAGATTTAGGTATGACCAGCCTTGATAACGTACTTGAAGATATCCGCCGTATTACCGGTGCTAGCGATTTACCTTTATTGGTTGACGCAGACACAGGCTGGGGCGGCGCATTTAATATTGCGCGCACCGTAAAAGAAATGACAAAAGCTGGCGCAGCCGGTTTTCATATTGAAGACCAAGTAGCACAAAAGCGTTGTGGTCATCGCCCAAATAAAGAGATCGTGAGCCAAAGCGAAATGGTTGACCGCATAAAAGCAGCAGTTGATGCTAAAACAGACAGCGATTTTTATATCATGGCGCGTACTGATGCGTTTCAAAAAGAAGGCCTAAATGCGGCGATTGACCGCGCTGCGGCTTGTGTTGAAGCGGGCGCTGATGCCATTTTTGCTGAAGCGGTGCATGACCTTGCTGATTATCAAGCATTTACTAAGGCGCTAAATGTACCAATTTTGGCAAACATCACCGAGTTTGGCCAAACGCCAATCTATACAAAAGAGCAGTTAAGTGATGTTGGCGTGCAAATGGTGCTTTACCCGTTAAGTGCGTTTAGAGCAATGAATAAAGCGGCGTTAAACGTGTATTCAGCTATTTTGAATGAAGGCTCTCAACAAAGCCAAATTGAGAACATGCAAACACGTGCTGAGCTTTATGACTTTTTAGATTATCACACGTATGAAAACACCCTTGATAACCTTTTTTCAGCAAAATCTGACAAATAATAAAAAATTCAACAGGAGACAAATCATGGTAGATAAAGCATTAGGTGGCGCAGGCTTACGCGGACAAGTAGCAGGACAAACAGCATTATGTACAGTAGGGCAAACCGGTTCAGGTTTAACTTACTGTGGTTACGATATTAGTGAGCTTGCTGAAAAAGCGCAGTTTGAAGAAGTGTCATTTTTACTTTCACGCGGCGAGCTGCCAACAACTACAGAGCTTGCTGATTATAAAGCTAAACTTAAAAGCTTACGCGGTTTACCTGAAGCACTAAAAACAGTGCTTGAGAACATTCCTAAAGACGCGCATCCAATGGATGTAATGCGCACAGGTTGCTCTATGCTAGGCAACCTTGAAATGGAAAACGATTTTAGCGAAGCAAACGATGCAATCGACCGTATGGTCGCTATTTTTCCAAGTGTTATTTGTTATTGGTACCGCTTTACTCATGATGGTGTTCGCATTGAAACACAAACTGATAATGACTCAGTAGGCGCGCATTTCTTAACAATGTTACACGACAAAGCACCATCAGAGCTGTTTGAACAAGTAATGAATGTGTCGCTTATTTTATACGCAGAGCATGAATTTAATGCTTCTACCTTTACCGGTCGTGTGTGTGCGTCAACATTATCTGATATTCACTCATGTGTTACTGGCGCAATTGGTACTTTACGTGGCCCACTACATGGTGGTGCTAACGAAGCGGCAATGGATTTGATTGAGAGCTTTACTAGTGCCGATCAGGCAGAAGACGCACTGATGGGCATGCTTGAGCGTAAAGATAAAATTATGGGCTTTGGTCATGCGATTTACCGAGAGTCGGATCCACGTAATGTAATTATTAAAAAATGGTCTGAAAAGTTAGCGGCAGAAGTAGGTGACGATCTGCTTTACCCGGTATCAGTTCGTTGTGAAGAAGTTATGTGGCGTGAGAAGAAGTTGTTCTGTAATGCCGACTTTTTCCATGCATCGGCGTATCACTTTATGGGTATTCCTACTAAGTTATTTACGCCTATCTTTGTAATGAGCCGAGTAACCGGTTGGACAGCACACGTAAAAGAGCAACGTGCAAATAACCGTATTATTCGCCCAAGTGCCGATTACACAGGGCCAGATGCGCGCAGCTACACGCCAATTGAATCAAGATAAACATATAGTCCATACAAAGGTGAGTTACCAACTCACCTTTTACGGCTTTAGCTAATTATGCAAACAATACACCTTCAAATCTAAAGCCTGTCTTGATTAACCCCGTCACCAAATTAGCGAATTTATTATGACTATTATTAATAACACCCAATACCGAAAGCCATTACCAGGCTCAAATGTTGATTATTACGACACCCAGGCCGCAGTAGATGCCATTAAACCAGGCGCTTACGCTTCTCTCCCTTATAGCTCGCGGGTATTTGCCGAAAACTTAGTGCGCCGCTGTGAGCCTGATATGTTAACCGATGCGCTTAGCCAAATTATTGAGCGTAAGCAAGACCTAGATTTTCCGTGGTATCCGGCACGCGTTGTATGTCACGATATTTTAGGCCAAACCGCTCTAGTTGATTTAGCTGGCCTGCGTGATGCTATTGCCGCGAAAGGCGGCGATCCTGCAAAAGTAAATCCAGTTGTTCCTACACAATTAATTGTTGATCACTCGTTGGCTGTTGAGCATGCAGGGTTTGACCCTGAAGCGTTTGAAAAAAATCGTGCTATTGAAGACCGACGCAACGATGACCGTTTTCATTTTATAAACTGGACTAAAACCGCGTTTAAAAATATTGATGTGATCCCGCCGGGCAATGGCATCATGCATCAAATTAACCTTGAAAAAATGTCGCCAGTGATTCAAAACCGTGATGGTATTGCATTCCCTGACACGCTAGTAGGTACCGACAGCCATACACCGCATGTTGATGCATTAGGCGTGATTGCTGTAGGCGTGGGTGGGCTTGAGGCAGAAAGTGTAATGTTAGGGCGCGCATCGTACATTCGTTTACCCGATATTGTTGGGGTAGAGCTTAGCGGTAAACGCCAACCGGGCATTACTGCAACCGATATTGTATTGGCTATTACCGAATTTTTACGCGAGCAACGAGTGGTATCGACTTACCTCGAATTTTACGGTGAGGGTGCTGATGCACTAACTCTTGGTGATAGAGCAACTATTTCGAACATGACCCCAGAATTTGGCGCAACCGCCGCTATGTTCTACATCGACGATAAAACTATTGATTATTTACGTTTAACAGGTCGTGATGAAGAGCAAATTGCACTGGTTGAAAACTACGCTAAAACAGCAGGTTTATGGAGCGATAGCTTAAAAACAGCGCATTACGACCGCGTGCTTAAATTTGACCTATCAAGCGTAGGACGCAACATTGCAGGGCCTTCCAATCCGCATCGTCGTGTATCTACTAGCGATTTAGCAGCGCAAGGTATTTCGGGTGTTGTTGAAAACGAAGAAGGCCTAATGCCAGATGGCGCGTGTATTATCGCCGCTATTACTAGCTGTACGAATACCAGTAACCCGCGTAATGTAATTGCTGCAGGTTTATTAGCGCGTAATGCTAATGCAAAAGGATTAATGCGCAAACCTTGGGTTAAAACCTCATTGGCACCGGGTTCAAAAGCCGTGCAATCGTACCTTGAAGACGCAAACTTATTACCAGAGCTAGAACAACTTGGTTTTGGTATTGTTGGTTTTGCCTGTACTACCTGTAACGGCATGAGTGGTGCACTAGACCCTAAAATCCAACAAGAAGTGATTGATCGCGATTTATACGCAACAGCGGTGCTTTCGGGTAACCGTAACTTTGATGGCCGTATTCATCCGTATGCAAAACAAGCATTTTTAGCGTCTCCACCGCTTGTGGTTGCTTATGCAATTGCCGGAACCATTCGTTTTGATATAGAAAAAGACATCCTCGGAAAAGATCAGCAAGGTAACGATGTAACCTTAAAAGATTTATGGCCATCTGATGAAGAAATAGATGCAGTAATCAAGCAAAGTGTTAAGCCTGAGCAGTTTAGAAAAGTATACGAGCCAATGTTTAACTTAACCGTTGATTACGGCGAAGATAACGACCCATTATACGATTGGCGCCCAGAAAGTACCTATATTCGCCGCCCTCCTTATTGGGAAGGGGCATTAGCAGGTGAGCGCAGTATGACAGGTATGCGTGCATTAGCGGTACTTGGCGATAACATTACAACGGATCATTTATCTCCTTCTAATGCGATTATGGCAAGCAGCGCTGCAGGTGAATACTTAACCAAGATGAACGTGCCAGAAGAAGACTTTAACTCGTACGCAACGCATCGAGGCGATCACTTAACCGCGCAACGAGCCACATTTGCTAATCCTAAACTATTGAACGAAATGGTATTGGATGAAAACGGCGAAGTGAAGCAAGGTTCTTATGCGCGTATAGAGCCAGAAGGTGAAAACACACGCATGTGGGAAGCCATCGAAACTTATATGCAACGTAAGCAACCGCTTATAATCGTAGCTGGGGCTGACTACGGCCAAGGTTCTTCGCGCGATTGGGCGGCAAAAGGCGTTAGGCTTGCTGGTGTTCAAGTTATTGCAGCTGAAGGGTTTGAACGTATTCACCGTACTAACTTAATTGGTATGGGTGTATTGCCGCTTGAATTTAAACCAGGCACAACTCGTAAAACACTTAATCTTGATGGCAGCGAAAGTTATGACGTTAAGGGCGAACCAGCACCAGGGGCAACCTTAGAATTGCTGATCACCCGTAAGAATGCTGAAGTGCTAACTGTGTCAATGAAATGCCGATTAGACACGCAAGAAGAGCTCTCTATTTATGCTGCAGGCGGTGTATTGCAACGTTTCGCACAAGACTTTTTAGAAGCAACACAAGCTTCATAAGGACGTACGTTTATGTTTCAACGACAAATTAAAGTGCCAGCAACCTACATGCGTGGCGGTACCAGTAAAGGCGTGTTTTTTAATTTAACTGACTTACCCGAGCCTGCCCAAGTGGCAGGCGAGGCTCGCGATAACTTATTGTTACGTGTTATTGGAAGTCCCGATCCTTATGGTAAGCAGACCGATGGCATGGGCGGAGCAACATCAAGCACGAGTAAAACGGTTATTTTAAGTAAAAGTGAACAACCCGATCACGATGTTGATTACTTATTTGGCCAAGTCGCGATTGATAAACCTTTTGTAGATTGGAGCGGTAATTGCGGCAATCTCACCTCAGCTGTCGGTGCTTTTGCAATTAGTAATGGGCTAGTTGATAGCGCGCGTATTCCACAAAACGGGATAGCGGTAGTGCGAGTGTGGCAAGCTAATATTAAAAAAACTATCTTAGTACATGTACCAATTACACAAGGCGAAGTTCAAGAAACGGGTGATTTTGAGCTTGATGGTGTGACATTTCCAGCAGCGGAAGTAAAACTTGAGTTTATGGACCCAGCAGACGGGGATGGGGCATTATTCCCAACGGGTAATCTAGTTGATGAGCTTGAAGTGCCTGAGTTTGGCTCACTCAAAGCGACGATGATCAATGCAGGTATTCCTACTGTCTTTGTTAACGCACAAGATATTGGCTATACCGGCACAGAGCTGCAGGACGATATAAACAACGACGACGCTGCGCTTAAAAAGCTTGAGTCTATTCGTGCTCACGCTGCGGTTAAAATGGGATTGATCAGCAATATAAATGAAGCGGTAGGGCGTCAACATACACCAAAAGTAGCCTTTGTTAACAAGCCAACCTCTTACACTGCATCAAGCGCAAAAGAAATATCGGCTTCCAATATCGATTTAGTGGTACGGGCTATGTCGATGGGTAAGCTTCATCATGCCATGATGGGTACAGCTGCGGTTGCAATAGGCACTGCCGCTGCTATTGACGGTACTTTAGTTAATTTAGCCGCTGGTGGCGGAGCATTAAGCGAAATTACTTTTGGTCACCCATCGGGTACTTTAAAAGTTGGCGCAAAGGCTAAGTTTGTTAATGATAACTGGCAAGTCACAAAAGCCAGTATGAGTCGAAGTTCAAGAATTATCATGCAAGGGGTCGTTCACGTTCCTCTAAAATAAAGACTAAATGTGCCTAAGAAGCTCTTAGGCACATGTTACAACTGTTAATGAATGTAAACGAAAAGGCCTAATCTAGACTTGTAAGTCTATTATAAGTGGCCTCTGTAGATCTTAGTAACGAACTTCTCATCCTAGCTATCCCATAACTTACTGATTAGTACGGATTTAATATTCATTAATATGTATTTCAATTTACTTAACTAATGATTGCAATAAAAATTACAATTTGCGGTAAATTGTCATATATTAATGTTAAGTTTATGAAACTAAAATTTTAAACAGCTCATTACATTAATATGTACAGTTTGATACAAAATATTAACTTAAACGTTAGGCTTTATTAATGTATTCTTAGCTTAAGTAATGCTAATTGCTAACAAGCGCTCAAGGAGATTTACATGGCGAATAGAATAATAAAATACACCCCAATTGCGGCTTCTGTTGCACTCACACTTAGCTTGGCTGGCTGTGGTTCGGATAATGACAATAAATATACAAAGCCGGATCCTGTAACTGTATACAATGCTGAAGTGACAACAAGTTTCAATACCCAAGTTTCTGGTAAAGCAGTTAAGGGGTCTTTAAAAAATGCACAGCTAACTGTCACGACGCTTAATGAAGCGGGTGAAACTGTTCCCGTTGCATACCGTTTAGCAGCTGCAGATGAAAGCTTCTCAGCAGAGTCTACAACGTCTCAAGCAGATGCTGATGCAAGTGCAATGGAAAAAATAGTGGCTTCTAACCCAGAACAAGTCATGACTTCTGCAAATGGTGGTTACACATTATTTATTGAAGATACGTTCACTGGTCCTCTAAATATCACCGTAACTACGGCAAAAGAAGGTGATGATAGCTTTGTTAAGTGTGACTCATTTACTGGTTGTGGCTCTTACACTACAGCGCCAGATGCCTCTGAAGAAGCAACAATGGTGAACAATGGCGACACCGCAATCGATTTTGGTGAGTGGTACAAAGATGATTTAGCTCTTCAAGTAGTTAAGTTTATCAAAGCACCTGAGGCTTCAGCTGAAAGTAAAGCAGCAAGCCCTCGTTTTGCTGAAGGTGATGATGCATCTAATAACACTTATTTAGCGAACCTTACTTTGTATACAAGTATTGCAGCGAAGCTATTAGTCGATGATGCTAAAAACGGTAACGCTGTCTCAGATGAAACTATTGCTGCGGCGAGTTTAAAAACACTTATTCAAGTAATTGGACCTGATGCGGCAGTTAAAGCGGCAGGGTTACTGGGCGATATTTCATTAGGTGGTGCAGTAGACTTTACTGATATCGGTGAAGGTGATTCGTTAGATGCAGGAACACTTGCGTTAATTCAAACAGCTGTTTCACTTCAGTCTGTTGCCGGTGCGGGAGCGAATGGTTCATTAAGTGATATGATTTCAAGCCTTTCTTCTGCTGTGCAGGAAGGTAAGGTCGGAAACAGTGATAACGATGCTGTTAAACAAATTGCAGCAGAATTACAAAAAGCAGTTGAGAATACAAGCCTCATTTTTGCAGCCGTTATTACAGGTGAAGGCGTTGATGAAGCATTTGCTAAAGTTGCCGAGAATTTAGGTATCACAGACCCTGAAGCAATTGCAAAATTAAAAGAAAATGCAACTAAAGCGGTTGAAGAAGTTAAAGCAAAAGCAAAAGAGGCTGGTCTTGATGAAGATTTAGAAGAAACAGCTAAAGAAGTTAAAGACTCTCTTGAAAAAATTGGCTGTGAAGAAAATTGTGATGTGGGTGATGACTTAATTGCTAAAGTTGCTGCGGAATTAGAAGCATCGCTTACTGAGCAAACGACCTTATTGGAAACCGCTACTTTGGCTGTTGAAGCTGGAGTATCAGAAGTTGAAAAAGTGAAAGAGCTTGGTGATGCAGGGCTTGAAACGACTGATCAAGTTATTACATACAGTGAAAGTGTATTTACACTTTCAGGTAAAAAAGAGGGTTACATTACACTTCAAACTGAGCTAAACATGCTAGTGAATACTACTGTTGGTATTGAGTCTGCAGCTTCAGATCTAGGTGATGAGTACCAGCAATTAATTGATAATTCAGCTGCCCTTGTTGCTTCAGCACGTATTCAGTTAGATGTTATTAACGCAGTTATAGTTGGCGTTGAGGCGGAAGTAACACGTTCTGATGAAGCAGTTGAAGCATTAGGCATTGCTATTGAAGTAGCTAAAAATAATGTATCTGCAGCAGATACTGCTTTAAGCCAAGCTAGAACTTCTGTTTTATCATCACAGTCTGCACTACAAACATCACTAATCGCAGTGGAAGCTGCGATGCTAGATACAAAAGAAAATGCTGAGATTGCTATGCAGTCAGCTGAAAGTGCAATTACTGCTGCAAGTGCAGCTACCTTAGCTTCTCAAGGTGTATCTTTAGCAGCTACTCAAGCAAATAGTGCTGCAAATGCACTTATAGAAATTGCTACAGAACAGTCTGATAAAGATTTAGCGCAAGCATTAATTGAAACTGCGAGCGATAGCTCTGATTTAGCGACTTTGGTGTCAAATGAAGCAAGCTCTGGTTTAGCAGCAGCGTTAGAACTTAAATCAAATGCGCAAATGACAGTTGATAAGTTCAATCTACTTGTTGAAGTTAAACTTGGAACAGACCAAGCACGTAGCGCAACAATAGTCACAAAAACAGGTGGTCAGGCATTATTCGATATTTCAGAAGTCATCTATGATGTACTAACAGAAGCATGGGATTACGGCGATGAAGGTACTGATGTTGTTTCTACTCGTTACCCTGATTGGACTTATAGTTTCGATAAAGACGATTTAGAGCTTGATTTAGAAAACACTGTAACAGGTGAGTCAGTAAGTGTTAATGGCTCTATCAATAACAAAGCACTCATTTTTGCTTTTGGCGGTATGATAAAAAGTGAAGATGGTGCGGTTATTGAAATCGAAACACTACCGAACATGAGTGATGCTTTAGAAGATTGTGTTGATGCTTACTATGGAGCCATTTCTAAAGAGCAATCTGACTCATGTTTATCAATTGACTTTGAAGAAGAGGTTAACTCAGATACGGCGATTGATGGGACTGTATTGGCTGTAAATGGTTGGAGCAGAGTAGAAATAATTGATGGTGATTCTGGTTTTGTGGGTACACTTTCGTTAGTAGGAACTGACTCATATAATCTAGCTGCAATTACGGCTTCTGGATTAACTTCGGACCTTGATTTTACTGCAACTATTTCGATTGATGGTAACTATGAAGAAGACTTTTACGGATTAGAAATTCAATTACATACAGGGTTTGGTTACCAGATGTTTATTGGTGCTCTTGATGGTGAAGACTTCTCAGGATCTGTAAATGCCGATTTTAACGGTATGAAGATGGAATTCGGACAGGTCACGGAAATAACAAATGGTATATCTGTTACATATTTTGATGGCGAAGTCATCGACTATACAGATATTACTTTCTTAGATTCGTCTAAGTAAAAGTAACAATAAGAGGGAGTGATTCACTCCCTCTGACTAAAATAATAACAAGTGGTAAAAGTATGAAAAAAAAAATTCTCGCGTTAGGATTTTCAACATTATTAACCTCCCCATTTATCCACGCAAATAATGATTTCCAATTTTTCTCAACATTAGATTCTGAAGTTTACACTGAAGCACAACCGGTTAAAGCATTTATTGATGACTTTGATGCGCCACTCACATCTGGCGACAGTGCCTTTACTTATAACGTTTTTGAGTTAGGTGTAGGCTATGGCAATTTTAAAGTAGGTTATCAAAGCCGTTTCGATTATGTATTAAGTTTTGATCCAGATACTGCGCGCTATTTACACACAGAAAAAAATGATTTGCCTTTTGAAGAAAGAGATTACATTTATGATTTAGATGGTAAACAGTCTACAACCAATGGTTTATTTGTGTCTTATGATTTTAAATTTTTAGAGTCTGATGCGCTTAGCATCACTCCTAAGTTAACAGTATTTGCTAGCACGCACTTTCAGGACGCACAAGTACAAGGTACTGTCTACAGTGATGAAATCCAAGGTGCTTTAGAAGTGGACTATTATTTTTCTAAAGATATTTTATTTAAACGTTTTACGCCAGACGAAAATCCATCAGGGGTGGGTTACAGTTTAGACTTGGCCGCAAGTTGGGACATCAACCAAGATTTATCAGTTAGTTTACTTATTCAAGATTTACTCTATGAAACAGAATATGCAGAAAGTGGATTCGTAAATGGTTATACAACTGAGGTTCCATTTAGTGAAACTGCAGACGGTGGAATCGTGTCTCAACCAACTATTCGTTTAGCTACTTCTGAGCTTGGACACGAAAAAACACACACTTTTGAAATGGCGACGCGTTTCAAAGCGTATATCGATTACAGACTGAGTGATAAATACTCTACGCAAGTTAGATTTAAACGTTACGACAAAGATACATTTGTTCAATTAAAAGCTGCGGTTCATTTTTGGGATCATTGGTCAGCATACACCGGATATGAAACAAATAGCGAAGCTGTATTGGTAGGAATCGAAAACGACTACCTAGGTTTTACTGTACAAACAGATCAATTAGATATCGACAAAGCATACTATGCGAATGTGAGTTGGTATGTGAAATTTGCATTTTAAGAGGCTAGTATGATAAAAAAAATAATTCCTATGTGCTTGCTTTCAGTGCTTCTAGGGTGTGGTGGTTCATCTGATGATGCAGCTTCAACAGATGCTATTTCATTACCTCAAATAATGTCTAAAGTTAGTTTTTATATTGCTCCTTGGCAAAGCCCTGCTGGTACATTAAAAATTACAAACCAGCAAACAGCACAAGTAACAACGATGCTGGTTGATGATATCAATTCAGTCTCCCTAGATTTAACGAGCCTAGAGTTTCATCAGGTTGAGTTTATTTCAGATTCGACATCAATTCCGTGCCCGAGTTTTGATGGGTGTGGCAGAACGCTTCGTGACAATCCAAATGATGAAAATGGTAACCGACGACTTGATTATCAAGAAATGATGGATATACCTTTGGATTATGCCGCTAAATTTTTAGCTGCTCCGGGAAATAACAATGTATACCTTTCACCGGTAAGTGCACTAAGCAATGCTGAAAACTTAGACCTTACCCTAGCCAGTTTGAGTGCAACTGAGTTCTTTCATCTTACTCATAGCCAATTAAATGATAATTTAGAAGCCGAAATACTGACAAATGCCTTAACATTTGGCGCGATTTTGCAAAAGGCTAAACAAGTTGAAGAGCAACTCAATTCAGAAAATCCCCAAGTTGAGCAAGTAACTGGATTCAAAGATAGCATTGAGGCTTACGAGCGTTACGGGCAACAATATCTAGCTGAAAATTTACTGAACGTAAAAGGCAACCAACTTGTACAAACGGTTGCGGGTCAAGTAAAACAACGTATTTTTTCGCTGGCAAACGCAGATAGCCTAAAAGATACAGAGCAAACAGTACCAGCGCTGGACTCTCGCCAGTTATTAGATGATGTAAGGGATGCGCTGGCTGTAATTAGACTTCAAGAGCAAACGTATAGTGATGAACTAACTCAAAAGTTAACTCAGGCTGAGACATTACTAAATGATGATTCGCAGCAAACAGTGCTGGCCTTTACGAATGCCATGTTTGATGTTTTATCAAATTTCTCACCCGCCTCTAATACAGAATCTGGCATATACAAGATTGGTAACTTGGATGTTATTTATGCAGAGTCTCCCTTCACATGGCAGATATCGGGAGAATATGATGATCACCAAGTACAAATAGATATCAATGTTCCTAAGTGGCAAATAAGCAGCGTATTAGGCAATCAAATCAATGGCGAAATAAGTGCTAAAGTGGCCCGAGGCATGACAGAGCTTACCGTTGACGTTTCCGAGTTAACTTTAGATTTTGATGGAACTGACGACCCTTTTAATTTTAATCAAGATGAAGTAACTGGCATTGCAAAAGTGACAACTACAATGATGCTTGAGAAAGAGGGGAGTCAAGTACAAGGCAAAATTACAGCTGATATTGATAGGTTTGTCAGTCCATTTGAGGAATTGTTGACTGTCGTATCAGGTTTTGATTTTGAAGGTGTAATTTCTTCAGATATTCAAACGACAGGAATTACTTTTCAAGCAATTGAAAAAACACCTTTTATAAACGAAGAGACGGCAAATATTGCATTTTCTTTACTGTTAGATATGCCTCTAAATGGTGCGCCTGGGTTTAAAATGGCCTACGCTGGAGATATGAATAAATTGGATGAGCTTAACAATGCAAACATATTTGTTACGCTAGACCAACAGCCATTAGATATTGCTATTCGTCAGGTCGGTGAAAATATCAATGCAGTTATAAAAGGACAACACGGCCGATGGCTTGATATTAAGCAAAAAGGACGTAATTTTAGTGGTGGACTTTACTTTGGTGACACGCAAATTGCCGATGTTACCGCAGTAAGAGGGGCTCCTGGTATTTTATTCCCTGATGGTACTTTTGAATCTTTATTTTAATATAAAAAGTAGATCACTTAAGCTATTAAGTGATCTACTTACATCGTTCACCTGATTCTTTTATTTGCTTCTCAAATGTTCTGTTTTGCTTCATTGATTCAATTTTTTTGTTTATAGCTTGTAATACTGACCTCCAGTTTGCTTTTTTCTTACTAACGGAGTAATGCAAGTATTTATATTCTAAGCTGGGCATTAACGCTACTAGTGAGCTGTTAATAATTTGTTTTTGATTGGCAGAGATAGGTGATTTTTCAACACTGGCTAGCAGTGAGTCAAGATCAGCCACTATCAAAGTAACCCGTTTACTTAATAATAATCTAGCGAGCTGAAATTCATTATTTACGACTATCGTAGAGATCTGATTATTATCAATCAAATTATCTAGTTCAACAGTGTTCTTATAAGCCCTAACAACACCTATGACTTCGTTCTTAATCGAATTGAGTGAGCCATCATACTGAATGTTATTATCTTTTAGCGTAATAAGTGATAAATCTCCACCGGGAATTGGTTCAGATAGAGCCAGTAGCTGATTACGTGTTTTATTTGGCACGTTATCCGACGCAGTTGCGTCATCAATAAAATATTCTGGAAATAAAATATCAGCTTTACCTAGCTCAGCTTCTCTTACAGCACGTGCCCAAGGGTAAAACTCAACATCTACGCCATAGCCTTGTGAAATAAGCATTTCAACAGTGACTTGAAAAACCCAGCCAAAATCACATAGAGATTCATCAATATAGGGTGGCCAGTTTAAGGTTACTAATCTGAGCACTTCATCGGCGTCTAAATTGTATCCATATCCATAATTGGTTTGCTGTCCTTTTACAGTAATGAGCTCATTACCTTTGATGTAACTGATAGGTGGGGCAGTTGCATTAGTAAAGCTGCAAAATAAAAGTAAACACCATAAGCTTTTTATCACTTTAACCCTTAATTATAACTATCAACCCACTAGTTAAATTTTAGACTGAAATGCGCTTATAACAAGGTTTCATGTAATTAGAGTTGCCAATGATGAAAAGTGAAAATGAAACAATAAGATTAAATCTAAGCAGAAGTGCTGCAAAGCATTAAATAAATATAATATAAGAGGCTTTAAAGGGTAGAACCGAGTAGCGATGTCTGCGTGGTACATAAGGAGTAGGTAGCGCTCTAAGAAACTGAGTTACGGTCGTACAATATGAACACCTTAAATTATATTCATCACAGGGAGTAGTAAACTTGGTACGACCGAGTGGATTCGAAGCACCGATGTCGGCGTGGGGCACAAGGAGTAGCTAGCGCTCTAACCAATAGAACTACGGTCGTACAATATGAATAATTAAATTAGATTCATCACAGGGAGTAATAAATTTGGTACGACTGAGTGGATTCGAACCACCGATGTCGGCGTGGTGCATAAGGAGTAGTTAGCGCTCTAAGCAACTGAGTTAAGAGCTTACAATAAGTATATTTAAACTAGAAATATCAATGGGAGTAATAAGTT
>NZ_JBHZRV010000002.1:208274-595779 GCF_043641955.1 Pseudoalteromonas atlantica | reverse complement strand
GGTACGACCGAGTGGATTCGAACCACCGACCTCTACCATGTCAAGGTAGCGCTCTAACCAACTGAGCTACGGTCGTACAATATGAATACTTAAACTAAATTCATCACAGGGAGTAATAAATTTGGTACGACCGAGTGGATTCGAACCACCGACCTCTACCATGTCAAGGTAGCGCTCTAACCAACTGAGCTACGGTCGTATCATAAATTTAAGTATTGTTAAGCACTTAATACTTAACAACGGGAGCTAATATATAGCGTGTTTACAGGCGAATCAAGCTTGATTGTTCATTTTTGGTTTGTTTGCCGTTTTTTTATTCATATTGGACTGATTTCACACTGCTTATAAAAACCTTGCCACCAAACAACATGGTGTTTAGCCGACTCTTTTAATCGATTGAGTAAATTATCGGTACTTGTATCTAAAACCAAGTTGCTTAAATTACCCTGATTATCAATGCTATCGCCCCATAAAGTTTGATAGTAGGGCATTAATCGTTCAAGGGCCCCTGTAAGTTGTGATTGGTATGGCTGTAGCTGCTCAAGGTAAAACTTTTTAAATATGTTGCTGATTACCTGTGCTTGCTTTTTGTTTTTAAGTGGGTCACAAAGTCTGTTTAACGCGATGTTATTCTTTAAATAATTAGTAGTTAACTCATTTAAGTAAGCTTGGTTTCTACTCGCTGTTATTAACGCCTGATTAAAATTAAAACGGTTTAATTGTTCTAAGCTTTTATAAATGTGTTGGGTATTTATGTCCTGATAGTTTCTAGCATCTATTTGCTCTTTAATCGTTGCTATACGTTTAAGTGCAAGTTCTGTTTCAACTAGGCCATTAAAGTTGGTGCCCAATTCATAATGAGTAAGCTGCCATGTTTTTTTAAGTTCTACATCATTATATAGAAAATGTTTAAAATGCTTAGCTAACAATGTTTTTTTATCAATTAACGACGCATTGATTTGTTGATATGTATTTGAGGTTTCATCAAATATTTTTAAGCACGCTGGTGCAGCTTTAATAAACTCTATTTGATAAATTAGTCTACTTGCAGGCGTTGCGAGTTTGCCAAGCTGAGAATTGTGTTCTGCGATTAGCGTGCTTAAAGCGCACTTGTTAAGTTGTGCTAATTGCAATACACCTAGACTGATCTTGCTTTCATTTAATCGCTCAAGCATAGGCTGAGGAATATTGCTTAGCTTGTCAGCTTTTACTTGCGGCTTATTTACTATATTAGCTAAACGCTTTTGATACTCTAGATGAATGTCACGGGGTTGCTCGGTGCAACCCGCCATTAGAATCAGGAGAATAAATATAAACAGATTAGTAGCACTGAAGGTGTACTTAAACTGTTTATGCATTCTTTTATGAAATAAATGGTTCACGTTTAAATCGTCTTGTTACTGTTAACATTAAAAGTATAGCCGCCACAGATAAGCCTACAATAATTCCGATCCAAAAACCATGTGGCCCCATTGCTGGCACTATTAAATCTGTTCGCGCCAAAACATACCCTAAAGCAAACCCAATAAGCCAATAAGAAATAAACGTAATGTACGAAATTGGAGCTGTATGCTTTAAACCTCTTAAAATGCCGTTTGCAGAGACTTGTAAAGCGTCAGGAAGCTGATAGATGCATGCTAAAACCATAATCGAGGTTGCTAATGCTATTACCTGTGCATCGTCAGTATAAAGCTGACTAATAAGGTTACGACCAAAAAATGTGACTGTTGCAAGTAATATAGCAATCATGATGGCCAATATGTAGCTGGTTGAAACGGCTTCTTTGAGTTGCTTAAGGTGATGTTGGCCATATAAATTACCTATGCGAATACTAATCGCAATAGATAAGCTCAGTGGCATCATAAATAGTAGTGTGGTTACACTCGCTGCTATTTGGTGCCCAGCGACAGCCACGGCACCAAGATGCGCAATAAACAGCGGGATACAAGCAAATAAAGTAACTTCAAAAAAAGTGGCTAGTGAGATAGGAATACCCACTTTAGTGATAACCCACATTGTTGAGAGCTTTGGTGCTTTAAAATTAGCGAGTAAACCTTTAGCATCTACCTTTTTACTTAATTGGCAGTATATAACTTGTACAATTGCCATAGCAGTAAAGACAAGGGCTGTTGCAATTCCGCAACCGGCTCCCCCTAAAGCAGGCATACCTAGTTTTCCATAGATAAAAATATAATTAGCAGGTACATTCACCGCAAGGCCGATAAGACTGATGTAGAAAGCTGGCTTAGTCATTCCCATACCTTCAGTGATATTTCTATAAACACTGAAAACTAAAAAGCCGACAATACCCCACTTTACAAAGTGAATATAATCAAAGGCCATTACAGCAATTTCCTGGCTGGTATTGAGTCTAAGAATTATCATATCGGCAAAATAAGCGATTGAAAAACCAACAACACTCAATAAAACAGCGAGATAAAGGCCTTGCTGGAAATAATGGCTGATATTTGTTTTATCATTTGCACCAGAGAATTGCGCTATGATCCCCGTCAAAGCTAATAAAATACCTTGTAGAGCAAGCATTGCAGGGTTCCAAACACCTGTTGCAATTGATAAGGCTGCTAAATCTGTAGGGCTTACTTGACCAGCCATTATGGTGTCAACCACAGACATCAGAACTAATGTTACTTGTGCTAAAAATACTGGGATCGCAAGTGAAATAAGGCGTTTAGCTTCCCAATTACAAAAAGTCATAGAGTGCGCAAAAATAAAAATAATTGGCCGCTAGTGTAATTGATTTATAGCAGAATAAAAGTTAACAGCGATGATTCACTGATCCTAAAGTGATAAACTCTTCTATAAACTATAGAAATGTGGACTCATAAGGTTATTCATACATATGTTTACGGGAATAGTACAAACCAAAGCAAGCGTTTTATCTTCAGAGCAGCGTGAAGGTGTATTGCGCTTAACACTCTCAGTAGGCTTAGAGTATATTGAAAAGCTAGAAATTGGCGCAAGCATTGCCATAAATGGTTGTTGTTTAACTGTGGTGAAGTTTAGTCCGGCTGAAAACCAATTAGCACACGTTTATTTTGATGTGATTGATGAAACGTTAAAACTAACAAATTTAGGAAGTTTAAAAAACGGCGATAAAGTTAATTTTGAACGTTCTATGACTTTTGGTACAGAACTTGGTGGGCATATTATTTCTGGTCATATACACTGCTGTGCGGTGATTGAGCAAATAATACATACTAAAGACAATTGTAAAATGAAGCTTACATTACCAACCGAGTGGCAAAAGTATGTTTTATATAAAGGGTTTGTAGCAATAAATGGAGCTAGTTTAACTGTTGGAGAAACAGACGATACTGGCTTTTGGCTTCATTTAATTCCAGAAACCCTCGCAATAACTAATCTTGGTAACGCTCAAGCTGAAAACTGGCTAAATATAGAAGTAGACCAACAAACGTACACGATTATTAATACTGTTGAAAATTACTTAGCTAATCAAGCCGTTTAAAATACTTGCTCGTTATCGCTATCAATGTGTAACTCTATTTTGTTGTATGCGTGATCTATATGCATATTAAAATGAATAGGGTTACAACAGGCGCTGCAATCTTCAAAGTAATCTTGGTCCCCTTCACTGGCATCAAGAGTTACGTGGATATGGTGTCCACAGTGCGGGCAACAAATCCGTTGTGATAGATGATTTTTCATAAATACTCCAACCTTCAAATCAAAAAAGCAGCTCCTGGCTTCATAACACGTATAGAGTGCTCTTATGGTGGTGTCTTGTTCAAAAACCCTACCTTAAATATAGTCTGAATTAGTCGTTTATGACATTCCCTTTACAATAAAATGGCTGTTATTTTAAAAGCAGTTCTATTTGTTGTTTTGCTTCAGTTAGATAGTGACCTGCAAAAATATTTGCATTATTGAGTATTGGATACAATTGATAGATACGTTTACGTTTTTCATAGCCTGTGGCTAACGGGTAAAGGTGATTATAAGCTTGATAAAAGTCATCAGGAAGTGGGGCGAACAATTCACTCATCGCTATATCTACTTCCCGATCACCATAATAACTTGCCGGGTCAAAAATACTGGGTATTGCATTAATGAAACCCATATTGCCCCGCCAAAAGTTACCATGTAATAAAGAAGGCTGTACGGTATGGCTGTGCAGTAAATCTTTGACTAATCCAATTAAGTTCTCTTTATCAGTTAAAGTGATGCCTTTTTCTTCGAGCAATTGTAACTGCCAACCAATTCGCTCTTCTGCAAAAAATACATCCCATTTTTTATGCCATCGATTAGGTTGAACAGTAGTGCCTAAAAAATTATCGTGGTCAAAGCCAAACATTGCTTGTTGATGCTTGTGATGAAGACTGGCTAAGTGACTGCCCATTGTTTGCCAATCGGTATGTGGTTGTTGATCAAATGTAAGCCATTCAAGTACTAAAAATGAAAACTCTATATTCGCGCCTAACGTGATACAGTCTGGCACCATAAATAGGCTTTCTTGAGTTAGCAATTTTAGGCTATGTGCTTCGCATTCAAAATGTTCTAAATATGAATGATGGCCAACTTTGACTAAGTATTGATGGACCCCATCGCTAATTTCATACAATTTAATGTCATTTGTATTTTGCAGTTGGCGTTTGTAGGTGTGTTTAAAATCAAAATGCATTGCTTGGCTGATCTGCTCATTAACGGTATTCCACATAATATTGCTCAACTTTTATACAGATAACTAAACTATGGCAAAAAGTAGTTAAATAAACAAACTCTTGTATGTAAAATTCACAAACCAGTTTTAGGTAATCACTCAATAGCGTCTGGAGAAAATATGAACAAAAGTATGCTAACAAATTTAACGGCAATAATATTGGTGTTGATAGGCTATTTTTTAGACCAAGCTATTGTGCTGTCAATTGGCTTATTTGCGCTCTCTGGCGCTTTTACAAATTTGCTTGCTGTGCATATGTTGTTTGAAAAAGTCCCTTTTTTGTATGGCTCAGGGGTTATTCAAGTGAAGTTTGGTCGCTTTAAAGAGGCTATTAAAGATCTGGTAGTAACAGAGTTTTTCTCTAAGGAAAAAATAGCCAAATTATTGCAAAGTAAGCAACCAGAAATAGATTTAAAACCGGTTATTGAAGATGTAAATCTAGACCCAGCTTTTGATAGTTTACTTGAAGTAATCGAGCAGTCTCAGTTTGGCAGTATGCTTGCTATGTTGGGTGGCACGCAAGCTGTAGAACCCATGCGAGAATCGTTTATAGTTAAAATGAAAGCGTCTTTGATAACCATGAGCGAAACAGCAGAATTTAAGCAGCTCGTTAATGAAAAACTCACTCAAAAAACGATGTCTTCAGATGCTTTATACAACACAGTTTTAGGGCTGGTGGATGACAGGTTAAATGAATTAACACCTGCTATGGTGAAAGATATTATTCAAACCATGATACGCGAACATTTAGGTTGGCTTGTTGTATGGGGTGGAGTTTTTGGTGGTTTATTTGGTTTGCTTGCTGCCATTTTATAAAAGCTTAAGCAGGCCAACGACTCGCCTGCTTAAATATTAATAACGCTATTCATAACTATTTAGAGCCCGAAACAACTAAAATAGTGTCATCATTAACTTTAACTAAATCTTGAATGCTCGTTTTTGTACTTGAGTCTAAATTTAAAAATTTTGCTGATTTATTAAAGCCGTATTTACCTGCAAACTGAGCCAGTTGCATATCATTACAACGTAATTTATTGACTGCTGTATTTTTACTCATACGTAAGTCACTCATCGTTGTTGACAGTGTAATGGGTCTATTTGCTACCACAGCCATACAAACTTGGGTACCAGGTGTGTTATCTGCTGCAATAAATTCTGCCGCCTGAGTTGTAGTAGATGCAAGTGTTGCCGCGCCGATTAAAAGAGTTGTAGTAAGTGTAGTTGTTAAAGTATTCATCATCATTCTCCAGGTATTGATGTTAGTTGACGAGTTAATTATTGGCTTATTTTTAAAAGAATGCTGTAAATGAAAATCGACAAGATGTAAGGAACTATTTCATACCTAAAAAAATTTATTAACTCATTGTAATTTATTAACTTTAAGTGTGTTTTTTGACACATCTTCTAAGTATTTATTTTCAATTTTTTATTTGAATTTGTTTGCTTTTCATACTGTTTTCATTGGCTTTACACTTCGTTTACTTTAGAGTAAATACACTTTATTAATTATCATGGCTGACATATATTCTCAGGCTGCTATTATTCGCATTAATTATTTAACTCCCCGATGGAGATGATGTGAGTAGTAAGGTTTCTCAATATTACCAGCAAGCTTATGCATGTAATCAAAGCAACTTTAACCAATGTTTTTACTGTGGTTGTGAGGCAACAGAACGCGATCATTGCCCGCCATTACATATGCTACAAAGTATTATAGATTTGAGCGAGGATGCTGACTTTATAAGTATTGCAGCGTGCTATGAATGTCATGCGCTATTACATAATGAGCGGTTACTCACCATTGATGAACGTTTTATTAAATTAAAAAAGAAATTGTCGAGTAAATATGCAAAGCCGCTTCGCGTTTACAACATGTGGCATGAAAATGAGCTTAGCGATATGAGCGATGAATTTGCACACAGTATAAAAGCGGGGATGGCATTGGGCAAAGAAGCCGCTGAACGCATGGCATTTGCGGGTTTTAGTTACGCCACAGAAGAAGCAAAAGTAACTGTGCGAGAAAAAACCCCAGAGTTTGATGTAGAGGGGACAGTATTTAACGATTTCAAACAAGCCTTAAATTATTGTATTGATACTCTAAAAGTACAGCGAAGTGAGTTTTATAAAATTTTGGTTGATGATTACCAAGGGGATTTTAATAAAGCGCTGAGTCAATACCGCCATCGTCATGATAAAGTCACAGCAGCAAAAGATGGGAATTGCCTAATTAAAGAATTCTCAAAAAAATACAAACAAAATTCAGATTTTGTAACACGTACAGTAAAGCATTTTATTAATAAAGATCCGAGCCTCTCAACACAAGCTGCGTTGGATAAGCTCTATATTAACTATGTAAAAAAATAATTTGCGTGTCATTTTAAGAAGCAAAGCAATGAATTTATTATGAGTTCATTGGAATGACATTCATCTTAAATAAATGCAGATCCAGCTTATTTCTTAGCTTTATGCTGTTTATTTATATACATTAACAAAAAAACAACAGAGACTAACATGATGCATAAATTTGCTCCTTCATTGCTGGTCGTTGCACTTGGTGTTGCCTTAGCAGGTTGCCAAGATAACGGTCCTCAAGACGAAAAAGTTACTATAAATAAAAACCCTTACCCGAGTACTTACACAGCTCTCAAATCAACCAGCACTTTAATTACAAATGCGACTGTTCTAACAGGAACTGGTGAGCGTTTAGATGAAGCTGACGTGCTATTGGTGGATGGTAAAGTACAACAAGTAGGTAAAGATTTATCTGCCAGCGCTGATGTGACAATCGATGCGCAGGGTAAATGGGTAACACCGGGTTTAATCGATGTGCATTCTCATCTAGGTGCTTACCCAAACCCTTCGGTTGAGTCGCATCAGGATGGTAACGAGATGACCAGCCCTAATACTGCTGAAGTATGGGTTGAACATTCTGTATGGCCACAAGATCCTGGTTTTAACCGAGCTCGTGAAGGTGGTATTACCTCATTACAAATTCTACCGGGTTCAGCCAATTTATTTGGTGGTCGTGGGGTTACTTTAAAAAACGTACCAGCGCATACAATGCAAGGAATGAAATTTCCTGATGCACCATATGGCTTAAAGATGGCGTGTGGTGAAAACCCTAAACGCGTTTATGGCCGCAAAGGTATATTGCCAATGACCCGTATGGGTAACATGGCGGGCTATCGTTCAGCATGGATTGGAGCTGCAGAGTACAAGCGAGAGTGGGATAAGTATGAATCTGACTACGCTGCAGGAAAAAACCCTGAAGTACCACACCGCGATATAAAGTACGACACATTGCGTGGTGTATTAGAAGGCGAAGTGATGATACATAACCACTGCTATAAAGCAGAAGAAATGGCTATGATGATCGACCTTTCAAAAGAGTTTGGTTACCACGCAGGTACTTTCCATCATGGTATTGAAGCATATAAAATTGCTGATTTATTAGCAGAAAATGGTTCTTGTGCTGCACTGTGGCCAGACTGGTGGGGCTTTAAAATGGAAGCCTACGATATGGTTCAAGAAAACGTTGCGATTGTTGATGCAGTTAAAAATTCATGTGCGGTTGTCCATTCTGATTCAGATACAACAATTCAACGCTTAAACCAAGAAGCGGGCAAAGTAATGTTCCGTGCAAATGACAATGGTTTTGATATTTCAGAAGCGCATGCAATTAAGTGGATCACTGTAAATGCAGCAAAATCGCTCGGTATTGATGATAAAACAGGCTCGCTTGAAGCAGGTAAACAAGGTGATGTTGTTATTTGGAATCAAAGCCCTTTCAGTGTTTACGCAAAAGCTGAGCAAGTATTTGTAGATGGTGCCAAAGTTTACGACCGTGAAGATCCGGCGTTCCAAGCACAAAGTGATTTCATGTTAGGTCAAAAATAAGGAGTAACTAGAATGACAAAATTAACACACTCATTTTCGCTCTCGCTAGTTGCTGCAGGTTTATTGGCGAGTACTGTTGCGAATGCTGAATCTTTCGCAATTATTAATGCCACGGTGCATACATCGACAGAGCAGGGCGTATTAAATGGCGCAAGCATTGTATTTGATGACGGCAAAATTACAGCAATTAACCCTGCAAAGGTTGAAGCGGATAATATTGTTGATGCAAAAGGGCAAATCATTACAGCGGGCTTCATTGGCAGCATGAATCAACTAGGTTTGGTTGAAGTAGGCGCTGTTGCAGGTTCTCGTGATGCAGGCGATGACAAAGCAGGCATCGACTTTGATCCAAGCTTAGCTTTTAACCCTCGTTCAAGTTTGATCCCATATGCGCGTAAAGGCGGCATAACCCGTGATGTAGTTACACCTCACGGTGGTGACAGCATTTTTGCAGGTCTTGCTACTGTAGTTGATTTAAGCGGTGAGTTTGACAGCGTTAAACAAACCCAGGCTGCATTGGTTGTTCATTTAGGTGAACAGCGCAAAGGTTCACGCGCAATGTCACTTAAATCGTTAATTGACAAGCTGAGCGAGCATCAGCAAAAATCAACGAAAAAAGACAAAAAAGATGACGCAAAGCCAAGTACAGAAGATACAGTCTTAACTCAAGTACTAGCCGGTGAAATGCCACTATTGGTAACTGTATCTCGTGCATCAGACATCATTGAACTTATAAAAGTTAAAGAGCAGTTTTCGCTTAACCTTGTAATTTCAGGTGCGCAAGATGCCGTTGTTGTTAAAGAGCAACTAGCCAATGCACAAGTACCAGTGATAATGAGTGCAATGGATAACTTACCAGGCAGTTTTGATTCACTCCATGCAGGTTTAACCAATGCAGGTGAACTTGAAAAAGCAGGCGTTAAAGTACTATTGGCAATTGGCGGAGATGGTAGCCATAATGTGTATCAGCTACGCTTTGATGCTGGTAATGCCGTATCATATGGCATGACTCAAGAAGGTGCATTAAAAGCGATTACAGCCAATGTAGCGGATGTATTTGGTATTAATGCAGGCAGTATTGCTGTAGGTAAAGCCGCTGATTTAGTTATGTGGAATGATGACCCGTTTGAGCTCAACAGTCACGTGACTAAAATGTTTATCAATGGTGTTGAGGTATCCACGGAATCACGTCATGATAAACTTCGAGAACGTTACATGACAGAATCAAATATGCCTCGTGCATATACTAAGTAGTGTATAGTTAGTTTATAAAAAGCCGCTGTAGCGGCTTTTTTTATACCAACCATATTTTATTGCTGGGTATATTTTGGGTGCTGTAATCCCGCGTCTCATTTGCCGCAAATATTAGTTTAAAAACTTGCCGTAACTCTTTAAGCGAAGTGCCTCTTATCCTCTTTGTGAATAATTCACTTAAAATCATATTGCACATAGAGAGAAAATAAGAAGTAAATGAGGGGGAAAATTCGACAAAGCAACCAACATGTGACGAGCAAAGTTATTATGTTAAATGGAAGTGCATTTGATCATTTATTAAAAAGTATTGGTACTGGCTTTTATTACAGACACAAAAAAGGCGCTCAGTGAGCGCCTTTTTATTAATTAACTAACAATTACACTAGCTTAGCTAGAATATCGTTAAATGTAGCACTTGGACGCATTGCATTAAATGCAGATGAATCGTTAGGTTGGAAGTAGCCACCTACGTTCATTGATACACCTTGTGCATCGTTAAGCTCTGTTACTATTTGCTCTTTTTGTGCTTCTAAATCACTAGCAATCTGAGTGAACTGAGCTTTTAGCTCTGAATCATCATCTTGTTTAGCAAGCTCTTGAGCCCAGAATAACGATAAGAAGAAGTGAGAACCACGGTTATCAATTTCTTTTACTTTACGTGAAGGCGATTTATTTTCAGCTAGGAAAGTACCTGTTGCTTTATCTAGCGTATCAGCAAGTACTTGGGCTTTCTTGTTACCAGTATTTACAGCTAAATGTTCTAGTGAAGCAGATAAAGCTAGGAACTCACCTAAAGAATCCCAGCGTAAGTGGTTTTCTTTTTCAAACTGTTGCACGTGCTTAGGTGCTGAACCACCAGCGCCTGTTTCAAACAAACCACCGCCATTCATAAGTGGTACGATTGAAAGCATTTTTGCACTTGTACCAAGCTCAAGAATTGGGAATAAATCAGTAAGGTAGTCACGTAAAACGTTACCCGTTACTGAAATTGTGTCTTTACCTTCTTTAATACGCGCTAAAGAGAACAGAGTTGCTTCAAGCGGCGCTAAAATTTGGATATCAAGACCATCAGTGTCGTGGTTTGGTAAATATGCATTTACTTTTTTGATGATTTGCGCGTCGTGTGCACGGTTTTCATCAAGCCAGAAAATAGCAGGGTTACCTGTAGCACGAGCACGGTTTACCGCAAGTTTAACCCAATCTTGGATTGGTGCATCTTTAACCTGACACATGCGCCAGATATCGCCTTGCTCTACGTTGTGCTCAAGTAATGTATTACCGTTAGCATCAACAACACGAATTACACCGTCAGCTTTTGCTTCAAACGTTTTGTCGTGTGAGCCGTACTCTTCTGCTTTTTGCGCCATAAGGCCAACATTTGGCACGCTACCCATAGTAGTTGGATCGAATGCACCGTGCTCTTTACAAAAATCAATTGTTGCTTGGTAAACACTTGAATAACAACGATCTGGAATTACAAAGCTAGTATCTTGTAATTTACCATCGTTATTCCACATTTGACCGCTTGAACGGATTGCTGCAGGCATTGATGCATCGATGATCACATCACTTGGTACGTGTAAATTAGTAATGCCACGGTCTGAATCAACCATTGCGATAGCAGGGCGTTGTGCGTAAACAGCTTGGATATCAGCTTCGATTTCAGTGCGTTTTGCTTCATCTAAAGATTGGATCTTTGAATATACATCGCCAAGGCCGTTATTTACGTCAACACCTAGCTCTTCAAATAATTCGCCGTATTTAGCAAATACGTCTTTATAGAATACTTTAACTGCGTGACCAAAGATGATTGGATCAGATACTTTCATCATGGTTGCTTTCATATGTAATGAAAACAGAACGCCTTTTTCTTTAGCAGCTTGAATTTCAGCTTCTAAGAAAGCTTGTAATTTAGTTGCATTGATAGATGATGCGTCAATTACTTCACCAGCAAGTAGTGGTGTGCTTGCCTTAAGTACAGACACATCACCATTCTTAGCAACATGCTCAATACGTACATCAGTTGGTGTGTCAACAGTTACTGATTGCTCAGAACCAAAGAAATCGCCTTCGCTCATGCTAGCAACATAAGAATCAGACTCTTTGCTCCATGCACCCATTGAATGTGGGTTATTACGCGCATACTCTTTAACAGAACCAGGTGCACGACGATCAGAGTTACCTTCACGTAATACAGGATTTACTGCGCTGCCTTTGATTTTGTCGTAGGTCGCTTGAATTGCTTTTTCTTCGTCTGTTTTTGGCTCTGCTGGGTATTCTGGAAGTGCATACCCTTTTTCTTGTAGTTCTTTGATAACAGCTCGTAATTGTGGAACAGACGCACTGATATTTGGTAATTTGATGATGTTAGCTTCAGGTGTCTTAGCAAGCTCACCTAGTTCAGCTAGTGCATCGCCAATGCGTTGCTCTTCGGTTAAATACTCAGGGAAGTTAGCAATTACACGACCAGCAAGTGAGATATCACGTGTTTCAACTTCAACACCAGCGGCATTTGTATATGCTTGAATAATCGGTAGCAAAGAGTAAGTTGCGAGTGCCGGAGCTTCGTCTGTTTTAGTATAGATAATTTTTGATGTCATCATCATTCCTAGATAGTAGGCTTAAAGCCATATTCAACAATGCAAAGAATATCATCACCGATGCTGGCAATGATCAGTCTGTTAGGTGTTAATACTGCAAATCAATAACCACACCTGACGGACTGTGAATGTGTATTTATATGCTGTTATCGGCAATACATAAATTAGCCATTAGCATAATGTTATGAGCTTTAATTGCATATAAATGCAAATTTTAAGCAGGCAGAGTGTACCAAGATTGGCGTAAAAGCGCTAGGGTACTAGTCTTTAAGGGCAGCCAACACGGCTTAAATATCATAACAATTACACTATTGGGGTTAATAGGCAATAATTCAATACTTGAGGGGAGTTTTAACTGTGTTGTTGGTTGATTAAAAGATTAGAGTTTTTAGCTATAAAAATAGATTATAAGAAAGTTGGGTATTAAATATAAGAGAGTTAAGCGAGGAACTTTTCAGATCGCTCGCTTGTAGTGTCGAACTTCTGTAACAACTACACTAACTCTTCGTTAGGAGCAATATTAGTCGCGTGAAGGCCCTTAGGACCTTGCTGTAATTCGAATGTTACATCTTGACCAGCTTTAAGTGTTTTATATCCGTCCATTACAATCGTTGAGTAATGGGCGAATATATCATTCTCGCAGCCGTCTTCTACGATGAAACCAAAACCTTTGGCGTTATTGAACCATTTGACTTTACCACAAGCCATACTTCTACATCCTTCTATAAGTTGACTAATTTAGTTATTCTAAACCGTATAATTTGATAGACTGACTAAGGTTTAATCAATCTATAACTGACTGTAGTTTATTTATACTATCAGTCAAGTGATTTAAACTATTTTTTAACATTTTATTTATTTTTTTATTCAAGTTTGCTTGAGTTCCAAAGACAAGACTATATTTAATTATGAGTGGCATGAAAGATTCAGGTGTTTTAGACACAGTTCGCGATAGTGAAAAGCAAAAGCTACAACCACCGCGAAAATATAAAGTCATTTTAAATAATGATGATTACACGCCAATGGACTTCGTAATCGAAGTACTAGTGACGTTTTTTAATATGGATAGCGATAGAGCAACAGATGTGATGCTTCAAGTTCATCAAAATGGGCGTGCAATTTGTGGTGTTTACACTGCAGATGTAGCACAAACAAAAGTTGAACAGGTTAACCGTTATGCACGTGATAACGAGCATCCACTGCTTTGTAGTTGTGAGCAGGAATAATACCAAGGTAGGGTGAACAAAATACCCATCACAACGGTATATAATTAATATCTCATTAAGGGGTTGCCAATGCTAAACAAAGATTTAGAACTAACTTTAAATGCGGCATTTCGTGAAGCACGCACTCGCCGTCATGAATTTATGACCGTAGAGCATCTTTTACTTGCACTACTAGACAACCCGTCTGCAAGTGAGGCGCTAAACGCGTGTTCAATTGATATGGCAGCGCTTAAAACAGAGCTATCAGAATTTATTGACGAAACAACGCCAGTAATACCCGACCTAGAAGAAGAGCGTGAAACACAGCCGACTCTTGGTTTTCAGCGAGTGTTACAACGTGCAGTATTTCATGTGCAGTCGTCTGGTAAAAACGAAGTAACTGGGGTAAATGTACTTGTTGCTATATTTTCTGAGCAAGAAAGTCAGGCTGTTTATTTACTAAAAAAATCAGATGTTTCCCGTTTAGATATTGTGAACTTTATTTCTCATGGTATCGGCAAATCAGACGATGATATTGGTGGGGAAGAGTCAGATGATATTCACGAAGAAGTGCAAGAAGTGCAGGGAGAAGAACCTTCAAAGCTTGATAATTTTACCAGCAATTTAAATATTCAGGCGAAGGAAGGGAATATAGACCCTCTTGTTGGTCGTGATAACGAAGTCGAGCGTACAGTTCAGGTTTTATGTCGTCGTAAAAAGAATAACCCGTTACTGGTTGGTGAAGCTGGGGTGGGTAAAACAGCGATTGCAGAAGGTCTTGCATATCGCATTGTAAATGAACAAGTACCGGATGTAATTGCTGATGCAGTCGTTTACTCGTTAGATATGGGCGCACTATTAGCAGGCACTAAGTACCGTGGCGATTTTGAAAAACGCTTCAAGGCACTTCTGAAAGAGCTTCAGGCTCAACCAGGCGCGATTCTATTTATCGATGAGATTCACACCATTATTGGTGCGGGTGCAGCCTCTGGTGGCGTTATGGACGCTTCTAACCTACTTAAGCCGTTATTATCAAGTGGTAAACTTCGTTGTATGGGTTCTACAACTTACAACGAGTACAAAAACATTTTTGAAAAAGACCGTGCTCTAGTACGTCGTTTTCAAAAGATTGACGTCCTTGAGCCAAGTGTCGCTGATACCACTAAAATTCTTAATGGTTTAAAAGAGCGTTACGAAGAACATCACGGCATTCGCTATACGCAAAAAGCATTGAAAGCAGCCGCTGAGCTTAGTGCTAAATACATTAATGAGCGTCACTTACCTGATAAAGCCATTGATGTAATAGACGAGGCCGGTGCGAATCAGCGCTTACAGCCTAGTTCTAAACGTAAAAAAACAATTGGTGTAGCGGATATAGAATCCATTGTCGCTAAAATGGCCCGCATCCCACAGCAAAGCGTGTCATCAAGTGATAAAGAGACACTTAAAAATCTTGACCGTAATCTGAAAATGTTAGTATTCGGGCAAGATCAATCAATTGACGCGTTAACGTCTGCTATCCGTTTATCTCGTTCTGGTTTATCAAACGAAGACAAACCTGTTGGTTCGTTCTTGTTTGCAGGGCCAACGGGTGTAGGTAAAACAGAAGTAACGAAGCAGCTGGCTAAATGCATGGGTGTTGAGTTTATCCGTTTTGATATGTCTGAGTATGTAGAGCGCCATGCTGTTAGCCGTTTAATTGGTGCGCCTCCTGGTTATGTTGGTTTTGAGCAGGGTGGTTTATTAACTGAGGCAGTCATTAAGAATCCGCATTCTGTTGTACTTTTAGATGAAATCGAGAAAGCACATTCTGATATCTACAATATTCTATTGCAGGTAATGGATCACGGTACATTAACTGACAATAATGGCCGCAAAGCGGACTTTAGAAATGTTGTTGTTGTTATGACCACTAATGCAGGTGTGCAAGAGACGGTTCGTAAATCAATAGGTTTCACTGAGCAAGATCACTCTCATGACGCAATGAGCGAGATCAACAAAGTGTTCTCACCTGAGTTTAGAAACCGTTTAGATAACATTATTTGGTTTAACCACCTAGAACGCGATGTGATCTTATTGGTAGTCGATAAGTTTATTGTTGAGCTGCAAGCTCAGCTTGATAAAAAATCGGTTAACCTTGAACTCACATCAAAAGCGCGAGAATGGCTGGCGGATCAAGGTTATGACAAAGCAATGGGTGCACGACCAATGGGGCGTGTTATTCAAGAACAACTTAAAAAGCCACTGGCTAATGAGATTTTGTTTGGTGAGTTAATTGAAGGAGGTACAGTTAAAGTGTCACTGAAAGATAAAAAATTGCGTTTTGATTTTGAAACCGATTTAACACCAGCATAATTACTGTAATTTGCAGACAACAAAAAGCCCAGCATATGCTGGGCTTTTTGTTTATTAAATGTAATAGTCAACGAGTTGCTTTCTATTACATTTAATAAACGCTTAAAGCTAATGTAGCAAGTAACTAAGTTACTTAATCAACTTAGCTAAAAACTTGATATTTCGTTAACGCACTAACTTAGCGAGCACGGAATACGATGCGACCTTTCGATAAATCGTATGGGGTCATTTCTACGGTAACTTTATCGCCGGTTAAAATACGAATATAATTTTTACGCATTTTACCTGAAATGTGAGCCACTACTACGTGACCATTTTCAAGCTCAACTCGGAACATTGTATTTGGTAAAGTATCAAGGACCGTTCCTTGCATTTCGATTACGTCTTCTTTCGCCATGTTTAGCGTAACACCTCTTTAATAGTTAAACGATGCAGATTTTGCCCAAAATACACCAATAAGTAAAGCTACAGCGGCTATTTTTGTAAATTAAATGGCCAGCCAAATGTCACCAACTCTATTTTCGGCAGGTAAAAACTGTGTTTTGTATCGCATTTTAGCGCATTCGTCTATTTGGTAACCTAAATAGACATATTCTTTATTAAACGTTTGGGCGAACTTTATCTGCTCTAGGATCATTAAAGTGCCTACACTGAAGTGTTCATAGTCTGGGTCAAAAAAAGTATAAATAGCAGATATAGCGTTGTTCATACAATCAGTTACAGCAACCGCAACCAGTGTATTATCATCCCAAAGTTCAATAAACGTAATGGGTAACCAGTGACAAAATAAAAAACTTTGGTACTGTGATTGTTCAGGTGGAAACATCGAACCATCCTGATGGCGCTCGGTTATGTATTTGCTATAGAGTGGATAATATTCAGGGCGCTCTTGCTCTGAATATTTTACTTTAAAGCGTGTTTTTGCTTTATTAAGTTTACGTTTTTGCGATTTTGATGGCGAAAAGTCCTGAGCTAAAACACGCACAGACTTGCAAGCACTGCATGCTGGGCAGTGAGGGCGGTAAATTTGGTCACCACTGCGGCGAAAGCCTAAACCAAGTAACGATTCAAATTTACTACTGCTGTAACAACTTGGATCTAAAATAACCAGTAATTGTTCTTGGCGGTCGCCTAAATAACTGCAATCAAATTGTTGGCTCAAGCCTAAACGTGCTGGAAGATGTTCAGTCATAAATTGCCGTAAGCTCCTGAGCTTGCCACATAGTGGCCGGGATTTTGTAACTTGCTGCTTGTTCAAGTTTAGTTAAAAAATCAGCTCTAGGTACAACTTTTTCACCTAAAGACATTAAATAGGGGTTTTCTAGTTGGCAATCAATGAAATGGGCATTGTGGCGTTTAAGCCAATTTACCAGCGCCCACATCGCAAGCTTTGAACAATTTGTTTGGTGATGGAACATAGACTCGCCGCAAAACACCCCAGTTTGCATTATGCCGTACAAACCACCAACAAGGCTGCCGTTATCCCACACCTCAACACTGTGGGCTAGAGAGTCTAAATGGGCTTGTTTATAGGCATTGAGCATATCATCGGTGATCCACGTCCCTTCAGCGTCAATCCGTTGCTGCTGACACGCTTCAATCACCTCATCAAAAGCGGTGTTAATCGTCACCGTAACGGGGTGTTTTCGTAAATGCTTACGCAAACTTTTACTGACATGAAAATCAGCAAACTCAATAATGCCACGCTCACTCGGCGACCACCACATAATAGGTTCGTATTCACTAAACCACGGAAAAACCCCCTGACTATAAGCGCTTTTTAACCGCGAAACAGATAAACAGCCACCTACAGCAAGCAGCCCATCAGGATCATCTAGAGCATGCTGCGGATCAGGAAAATTAAAATGGTTTTGGGATAATTGATAAAGTTGTTTTGTCATCACACCGTTTCTTGTTACTACGCGATCAGATAAATTGTAACTTGTTGCTTTAAAATCACAAACAACAAATTCTAGGCATAAAAAAAGCGCGTTATAAAAACGCGCTTATTTGAACCATTAACTCAATCTAATTAGCTAACAACTTTAACTGGTACTGCTTGTGCAGCATCATATTTAGTTGTCATTGCTTCTTCAACTGGTGTGAATGATGTCAGATCAATGCCTTCAACTGAAGACTTATACTCTTCCATAGTCGGGAAACGACCAAGTACAGTAGAAAGTACTACCAATGGCGTAGAACCTAGTAGTGATTCACCTTTCTTCTCAGTCGTATCGGCTACTACACGGCCTTGGAAAAGACGTGTTGAAGTAGCAATAACAGTATCGCCTGGTTCAGCTTTCTCTTGGTTACCCATACATAAGTTACAGCCTGGGCGTTCTAGGTATAAAATGTTTTCATACTTAGTACGTGCCGCTGTTTTAGGTTTTGCATCGTCAAACTCAAAACCAGCGTACTTAGCTAGGATATCCCAATCGCCTTCAGCTTTAAGCTCATCAACAATGTTATATGTTGGTGGCGCAACAACTAATGGTGCTTTAAATTCAATTGAACCGTTTTTCTTTTCTAGGTTGCGTAGCATGTGAGCAATAATTTTCATATCGCCTTTGTGCACCATACACGAACCAACAAAGCCTAAATCAACAGGCTTGTCATTGTAGAATGAAACAGGGCGGATCACATCGTGCGTATAACGCTTAGATACATCATCGTTATTTACGTCTGGATCGGCAATCATTGGTTCAACGATTTGGTCTAAATCAACCACAACTTCAGCGTGGTATTTAGCGTTGTCATCTGGAGATAGAGCAGGCTCTTCACCAGATTGGATGCCCGCGATACGCTTGTCAGCTAAGTCAATAAGACCTTGCAGCGTTTGTGCTTCGTTATCCATGCCTTTGTTGATCATGATTTGAATGCGTGTTTTAGCAAGTTCAATTGACTTGATCAGTGTTTCGTCATTTGAAATACAGATTGACGCTTTCGCTTTCATTTCTGCAGTCCAGTCAGTGAAGGTAAACGCTTGGTCAGCCATCAAGGTACCGATGTGTACTTCGATGATACGGCCTTGGAACACGTTCTCGCCACCAAATTGCTTAAGCATTTGCGCTTGCGTTGCATGTACAACGTCGCGGAAATCCATGTGCTTAGCCATTTTTCCTTTAAAGGTCACTTTAACTGAATCAGGAATTGGCATCGCTGATTCACCCGTTGCTAGGGCAACAGCAACAGTTCCTGAGTCGGCACCAAATGCAACACCTTTTGACATACGTGTATGCGAGTCACCACCAATGATGATTGCGCGGTCGTCTATTGTAATGTCGTTCAATACTTTATGGATAACGTCAGTCATTGCATGGTAAACGCCTTTCGGGTCACGTGCAGTGATAAGACCAAACTTATTCATAAACGCCATTAGTTTTGGAATATTTGCTTGCGCTTTGCTATCCCATACTGATGCTGTATGACAACCAGACTGGTATGCACCATCAACAAGAGGTGAAATTGTTGAAGCAGCCATCGCTTCAAGCTCTTGAGATGTCATTGGGCCCGTTGTATCTTGCGAACCAACGATGTTTACTTTAACGCGAACATTTGAGCCTGCGTGAAGTGGAGTATCAGATAATACACCTACCGCATTACGGTTAAATATTTTTTCAACTGCTGTTAAACCTTGACCTTCATGTGAAATTTCTTTTGAAGGTGCATACACAAGCGGTGTGTCAATGCCAAGAGTTTCAGCTGCAAATGTTTGGATTTTCTTACCGAATACAACTGCGTAAGAACCACCCGCTCGCATAAATTCAACTTTTTGTGGAGTAAATGCTGATGATACATCAACAAGCTCTTTGTCACCGTTATAAAGCTTCTTCTCTTTAGTATCGATTGTTAAAACAGTACCAGTTGCAACTGAGTATGCTTCTTCAAGAACTGCATCGCCATTTGCATCAGTCACTGTATTACCATCAGCATCAACTTTCTTAACCCAATTTTTAAGGTCAAGACCAATACCACCGGTAACATCAACCGTAGTTAAAAAGATTGGTGCGATACCATTAGTACCAGCAACAACAGGTGCAATGTTGATGAAAGGAACATAAGGGCTTGCTTGTTTACCAGCCCACAATGCCACGTTATTTACACCTGACATACGCGACGAACCAACACCCATTGTGCCTTTTTCAGCAATCAGCATTACTTTAGCATTTGGGTGTTTCTTTTGAAGTTCAACAATTTCTTGCTGTGCTTCAGGTGTAATCATACATTGACCATGTAACTCACGGTCTGCACGAGAGTGCGCTTGATTACCAGGAGACAGTAAATCTGTTGATATGTCACCTTCACCAGCGATATACGTAACAATATCAATTTTTTCTTCGATATCAGGTAATTTTGTAAAGAATTCAGCTTTTGCAAAGCTTTCTAGTAGTTCTTTAGCAATCGCATTACCTGCTTCGTATGCCGCTTTAATACGCGCCATATCAGCATCGTATAAAAATACTTGTGTTTTAAGAACTTCAGCAGCTTGAGCTGCGATTGTAGCGTCATCACCAAATGCTAAATCAAGTAGCATTTCAATTGAAGGGCCGCCTTTCATGTGTGAAAGAAGCTCAAACGCAAAGTCTGGAGTGATTTCTTTTACTGTTTCTTCACCAAGAATGATTTCTTTTAAAAACTGTGCTTTAACGCCCGCTGCACTTGTTGTTCCTGGTAATGTATTGAAAATAAAGAAATGCAAAGAATCTTTACGGTGCTCATTATTTGTATCTTTTATTTGAGCAATTAATTCAGATACTAAATCTGCGCTGTCGATTGGTTTTGGGTTTAATCCAAGTTCCGTTTTACGGGTTTGGATTTCTTCCATATATTGTGTATACAAACTCATAGAAAACTCTCGGTATATTTACTTGATATGAAGCTGAGCATTTTAACTGATTTTCAGTTACGAGTAATGCCCAAATGAACAAAGCTTTTATGCCCAACTATAATTATAGTTCGTTTTACTTGCGTTACTTTGACGGTAATCATTGCACGGCTTTAGATCCTACCGTACTTCCAACATTAATTATATTATATAAAATGAATCTTCACTATAAATCTCATGAATGTCTAAAGGTTACAATATGTATATTGAACTATATACATCTTGATAAATCGTGAAATTAACGTGGCAATTAAAAATTTTTATTTAGAAATAAAAAAGGCTGAAAAATCAGCCTTTAATAATTTAGACTCTAAATTACAGATTGTCTAAAAAGCGCTCTGCGTCTAATGCTGCCATGCAGCCGGTACCAGCAGAGGTAATTGCTTGGCGATAAATATGATCAGACACATCACCAGCGGCAAAAACACCCGGTACGCTAGTTTGAGTTGCGTTACCGTTTAAGCCAGATTCAACAACTAAATAGCCGTCTTTCATATCAAGCTGGTCAACAAACATGTCAGTATTTGGTTTATGACCGATTGCAATGAATACACCTGCTAAATCAAGTTCCTCAGTGGCATCTGAATTTGCATCTTTAATACGAATACCCGTCACACCCATTTGGTCGCCAAGTACTTCGTCTAATGTGCGGTTGTAATGTAGAACCACGTTACCATTTGCTGCTTTTTCAGCTAGACGGTCAGCTAATATTTTTTCACTACGGAAGCTATCGCGACGGTGAATAACGTGAACTTCATCCGCAATATTTGACAAATATAGTGCTTCTTCAACGGCTGTATTACCACCGCCAACTACTGCTACTTTTTGGCCTTTATAGAAAAAGCCGTCACAAGTAGCGCACGCTGAAACACCACGACCTTGGAAGTTTGTTTCAGATTCTAAACCTAGGTATTTAGCTGACGCACCAGTAGCGATGATTAGTGCATCACACGTATACGTACCTTGGTCGCCAGTTAGGGTAAATGGACGTTTTGACACATCTACTTTATTGATGTGGTCAAAAACAATTTCTGTTTCAAAACGTTCTGCATGTTCTTTCATACGATCCATAAGTGCAGGACCTGTTAAACCATGAGCATCGCCAGGCCAGTTTTCAACTTCAGTTGTAGTTGTAAGTTGTCCACCTTGCTGCATACCTGTAATAAGTACAGGGTTTAAATTAGCACGGGCTGCGTATACCGCTGCAGTGTATCCAGCAGGGCCAGAGCCTAAAATTAATAACTTACAATGTTTTGCTTCACTCATGTTTTATATCCTAAACGTTTCTATAGCGTATTAATGTGCCCGATTTTAAGAGAAACAAGGGGGAAGTAAATAAAAGCGCTGATTATTTTTTTGAGCAAATCACACAGCTGTCAAATATTGTGTACTAGGTGTGTACAAAATGACGGTTTTGTATGAAATGTAAACTATTAAACGACTATTAATCTAACTATCATCGTTAATTCATGACCAAATTGATTTTTTTTGGTATGTTTTAGCTAATTTTGATTTGTGGCCCTAAAGTAGGGTGACCTAAATGAATAGGCAACTATGTTATTTTGGCAGGAAAAACCCGCATTTGGGTTGACTTCAAAAGACGTTAACGTCTTAACCAATGCACAGCAGTATCGCACACAATTACTTGCTTTAATCGCAAGCGCACAAACTCGTATATATATTACTGCGCTTTATTTACAAGACGACGAAGCAGGACGCGAAGTCCTTGAGGCATTGCACCAAGCATCACTAGCCAAACCAGAACTTGAAATAAAAGTATTGGTTGATTTTCACCGTGCCCAAAGAGGATTAATTGGTGCTGCGAAGTCTGACGGTAATGCGAGTTTATATTGTGATTATCAGCAAAAGTATCAATCGAATGTACAAGTCTATGGCGTACCAGTAAAGGCTAAAGAATTATTCGGTGTGTTGCACTTAAAGGGCTTTGTTATTGACGACACACTGCTTTACAGCGGCGCAAGCTTAAATAATGTGTACCTACAACATAGCGAACGATATAGATTAGATCGTTATTTTTTAGTTAATCAAGCTGCTTTATGTAATGCAGTTGTCGATTTTATTGAACAGGAATTGCTTAGCTCTGAAGCAGTGCCACGAATTGATATACGGCCACTGACTAAATTTAATGATATTAAACTAGCGCAAAAACAGCTTATGCGCACACTAAAGCAAACACGTTATGAACATGCCGAAAAAGAAAATGATCAACCACTTGGCGTGAGATTATTTTTGGGGTTAGGGCGTCGTAACAATGAACTTAACAGAGTAATCAAATCAATATTTGATACAGCTGAGCGTGAGCTTGTGCTCTATACGCCATATTTTAATTTTCCTGCACCGTTAATGCGCTCATTAAGGCGTTTACTTAAACAAGGCAAACAAGTCACCATAGTAGTCGGTGATAAAACCGCAAACGATTTTTATCTGCCGCCTAGTGAGCCTTTTAGTAAAATTGGAGCATTACCGTATTTATATGAGACTATTTTACTTAAGTTTTTAAAATCTCAGAAGCGTCATATTACAAATGGTAATTTAAACGTCTATTTGTGGAAGCATGAAAGTAACTCATTTCATCTGAAAGGCATTTGTGCGGATCGTCAATATCATTTGCTAAGTGGGCATAACTTAAACCCACGTGCTTGGGGTTTAGATATCGAGAATGGAATTTTCTTAGATGATCCACAGCAATCTTTGATGCCGGCGATTGATAATGAAAAAGCAGAAATACTTAAACATTGCAGGCGCCTTAACGGGCCTGAAGATCTAGAGACTATGGATGACTACCCCCAACCGGTTAGAAAACTGTTAGGGCAGGCTAAGCGAGTTAAAGTCGACTTTATAATTAAGCGCTTTATCTAAATTATAGAAACATAAATAAAAAAGCAGCTAAATTAGCTGCTTTTTTAATGCTTATACCTTAATAATGACTCAGGTATAAGCGATAAAATACTAGTTACGCATTTTCTACTGCAGTGCGTGGGTCAACATATTCCATGTTGAATGCTTCAGCTACTTCTTTGTAAGTCACTTGGCCTTTAATTACGTTAAGACCTTTAAGGAAGTTAGCGTCATCTAACAATGCTTTCTTATAACCTTTGTTTGCAAGGTTAATGATGAAAGGCAATGTTGCATTGTTAAGTGCAAATGTAGATGTACGTGGAACAGCACCCGGCATGTTAGCAACACAGTAGTGAACAACTTCATCAACAATGTAAGTAGGATCAGCGTGAGTGGTTGCTTTAGAAGTTGCGATACAACCACCTTGGTCGATTGCAACGTCAACAATAGCAGCGCCAGGCTTCATAGCTTTGATGTGCTCTGCTGTTACAAGCTTAGGTGCAGCAGCACCTGGGATAAGAACGCCACCGATCACAAGATCTGCTTCTAGTACGTGTTTTTCAAGTGCATCAGCTGTTGAGTAAATAGCTTTAACTTTATTACCAAACTGTGCGTCAAGTGCACGTAGTACATCGATATTACGATCAAGTACTACAACATCAGCACCAAGGCCTACAGCCATTTGTGCTGCGCTACGACCAACCATGCCGCCGCCGATAACAACAACTTTAGCTGGCTCAACACCCGGTACGCCACCTAGTAACATGCCACGGCCGTGGTTTGATTTTTCAAGTGCTTGTGCGCCAGCTTGAATAGACATACGACCAGCTACTTCACTCATAGGAGCAAGAAGTGGTAAACCACCGCGAGAATCAGTGACTGTTTCGTAAGCGATACAGATTGACTTGCTCTTAACAAGGTCTTCAGTTTGTGGAAGATCCGGTGCAAGGTGAAGGTAAGTGAAAAGAATTTGGTCTTCACGAAGCATTGCACGTTCAACAGCTTGTGGCTCTTTTACTTTTACAATCATTTCTGCTTTAGCGAAAACATCAGCAGCAGTAGGTAAAATTTCAGCACCTGCAAGCGTGTAGTCTTCATCAGTAAAACCAATGCCCATACCTGCATTAGTTTCAACAATCACTTGGTGGCCGTGATTTACTAATTCACGAACACTCGCAGGAACCATACCTACACGGTATTCATGGTTTTTAATTTCTTTAGGTACACCAATAATCATAATCTTTGCCTTGTTGGAACGGGATAAAATTTTTCACTATTATATTCATCATAAGCCAGTGTGTCTCACCTTTTTTAAGGTGTTATCTAGTGATATAATCTAAATATAGACTTTAAACAGCGTAAAAAACTAGTTGGTATTATGCATGAGTTATTAGACCGAATTGACCGTAAAATTTTGATGGAATTACAACTCGATGGACGTGTTTCTAACGTTGAACTAGCAAGGCGTGTTGGTCTCAGTGCCACGCCCTGCCTAGAGCGCGTAAAAAAACTTGAACGCGAAGGTTACATTGTAGGATATAAAGCAGTTGTTGACCCAGCTAAGTTAGGACAGGGGTTATCGGTGTATGTTGAAGTGACCATTACTAAAACGTCGCCAGATGTATTTGATGAATTTAGCGCGGCGGTTAAAAAGCACGATGAAATCATAGAATGTCATTTGGTATCAGGTAATTTCGACTTTTTACTCAAAACACGGGTTAATGATATGTCAGAGTACCGTGGCGTGCTTGGTGATATACTTTTGAAGTTACCTAATGTCAGTGAAAGTCGGACATATGTGGTGATGGAAGAAGTGAAAGGAGAGCAAGGCGTAATCATTCGGCCCTATATCGCTTAAATCGAAAAAGCCGTTCATAATCGGCTAAGCAGTTAGTGTATATGATAAAGTGCAACAAAAAGTATTTCCTGCTAAGGTATTCTATTGCTGGACAATGAAGATACTGAAATAAGAAAAATGAGGAATAGGGAATTATGCGCCTAAACGGTGTGCAAAGGCTATTAGAAACAGGGCTAATTATAAGCAGCTTTGCTGCAATATTCATATTATGTGCATTAATTAGCTTTGATCCTGCTGATCCTTCGTGGTCTCAAACAGGTGAATTTCATCAAGTAAATAATGTAACAGGCGCCGCAGGTGCTTGGATAGCTGATATTTTATTACTCACCTTTGGTTGGTTGGCTTATTTAGTGCCTGCTGCAATTCAAGTATTTGGTTATTTATTGTTTAAACAACCTCACAAAATTTTTCAGCTTGATTACACCACGCTTGCCTTAAGAGTGATTGGCTTTGCATTATTTATTACCTCTGCGACTGCTATTAGCAGTATAAATTTTGACGATATTTATAACTTTTCATCCGGTGGGGTAGTAGGGGACGTGATTGCAGGCGCAATGATGCCAGCATTCAACTTTACTGGTACATCTATATTATTGCTGTGCTTCTTTTTTGCAGGTTTAACATTGCTTACGGGCGTATCTTGGGTGCAGTTTGTCGACTTTTTAGGTGACTGGGTTGTCCGAATTTACAAGTATATTGTGTCAAAAATTCGTGGTTGGCTAAATCGTGAGCGTAAAGCCATTGAAGCAGACGATGAAGTAATTGTAGATGAAACTCAAGCGCAAACCAACGCGATTACATTTAATGATGCCCCTAAAACAGAGCAATCACCAAAGCGTTTTACCGCAGATCAAATGCAGAGCCAACCACAACATAATGCGTTTGATGATCTCGATGACATCCTTGATCAAGAAATCAACTTTAGCGCCATAGATGATGAGCCAATGGACACTGCTGCCGCATTAAACGCACTTGATCAAAGCCATGTAGCGGAGCCTGAAAAACCAGTAACAACGGTTGTTTCACCAGCAAGACCTATGCCTAAGCCAAAAAGTACGTATCAGCCACCACCAACAGCGAAAGAAAAGTTTGAGCAGTTATTAGATGAAAAGCCGCCGAGTGCGCCATTACCAACCCTTGATTTACTAGACAGGCCAGACAAAGCGAAAAACCCAATTTCGCCTGAAGAGCTTGAAGCTGTATCGCGTTTAGTTGAAACCAAATTACTTGATTTTAACGTACAAGCAGCCGTTGTCGGGGTATACCCAGGCCCTGTAGTTACTCGTTTTGAATTAGATTTAGCACCGGGCATAAAGGTCTCTAAAATCACCGGCCTTGCTAAAGATTTAGCCCGTTCATTATCAGCTGTGAGCGTACGTGTTGTTGAAGTCATCCCAGGTAAAACTTACGTGGGAATTGAGCTGCCAAATAAACACCGTGAAATAGTACGTTTATCTGAGGTGATTGACGCACCAAAATTTGAGCAAAATCCATCACCGCTTACTATGGTGCTAGGTAAAGACATCGCCGGTGAGCCAATTTGTGCCGACTTAGGTAAAATGCCGCATTTACTTGTAGCCGGTACAACGGGCTCAGGTAAGTCAGTGGGCGTTAATGTGATGATATTAAGCTTACTGTATAAATCAGGCCCTGATGATGTACGCATGATAATGATTGACCCGAAAATGTTGGAGCTTTCAGTCTACGAAGGTATCCCACATTTATTGTGTGAAGTTGTCACCGACATGAAAGAGGCCGCCAATGCGCTACGTTGGTGTGTGGGAGAAATGGAACGTCGTTACAAATTAATGTCAGCGTTAGGTGTACGTAACTTAAAAGGTTACAACCAAAAGGTACTGGAAGCCAAAGAAGCGGGTTATCCAATTCTAGACCCATTATTTAAAGACACCGACGGCATGAAAGAAGGCCCAGATGAGCTTGATAAACTGCCTAGTATCGTTGTAGTGATTGATGAATTTGCCGACATGATGATGATTGTTGGTAAAAAAGTTGAAGAGCTGATTGCACGGATTGCACAAAAAGCCCGTGCTGCGGGTATTCACTTAGTACTGGCTACACAGCGCCCATCGGTTGATGTAATAACGGGTTTAATTAAAGCCAATATACCAACGCGTATGGCGTTTCAGGTGTCGAGTAAAATAGACTCGCGTACCATATTAGATCAACAAGGTGCAGAAAACCTACTCGGTATGGGTGACATGTTGTATTTACCGCCAGGGACCAGCGTACCTGTGCGCGTACACGGCGCATTTGTAGACGACCACGAAGTACATGCAGTGGTTGATGATTGGAAAAAACGTGGTAAACCAAATTACGTAGACGAAATACTTAACGGCGATGCCACAGAAGAAATATTACTGCCGGGCGAAGCCAGCGAAAACGCGGATGAAGAATCAGATCCGCTTTATGATGAAGCCGTCTCATTTGTGATTGAAACCGGCAAAGTGTCGGTTTCAAGTGTACAACGTAAGTTGCGTGTAGGGTATAACCGCGCAGCGCGTTTAGTAGAGCAAATGGAAACGTCGGGTATTGTGAGCGCACCAGGACATAACGGTGCTCGCGATGTTTTAGTGCCCAACAGTGGAGCAAATTAAATGAAAAAACTTAAATATTTAGTAGTTGCGATGAGTTGTGTTTTATCTACAACAGCGATTGGCAGTGACAGCCAAGCACTACAAGACAAATTAGCTGAGTTAAAAAGCTTTCAAGCGGAGTTTGTACAGCAAGTAAATGACGACCAAGGTGAGTCAATCATGCAAGGGAAGGGCAATATTGCCTTACAACAACCCATGATGATCCGCTGGCAGCAAGCCAGCCCTGACGATACTTTATTTGTATCAAATGGTGATAAAACCTATTACTTCGACAGCTTTGCTGAGCAAGTGACTATCATGAACACAAACAGCTTGATTGATTCAACACCGTTTGTGTTATTAACCTCAAAAGATCCAGCGCAGTGGCAAAAGTACCAAGTTAAAGCCACTGACACAGGCTTTAGCGTAACACCAAATAAAGGCGTTGAAAGCCAAGTTGAGCAGCTTGATATTGTATTTGCACAAGGCCAAACAGGTCTTGAAAAATTACTGGTTAAAGACAGTTCAGGTCAATCATCTACCTTCACCTTTAGTGATACCAAAGTGAATGAACAACTAGCCAACGAAACGTTTGAATTTACCATTCCTGAAAACGTTGAAATAGACGACCAAAGCCAAGGCGAATAATTACAGTGAGTAATTTAGGCTTTAATTTTTCTCCTGATGTGCGCCCGCTTGCGGCGCGTATGCGCCCAACAAATCTTGAGCAATACATAGGACAGCAGCATCTATTAAGCCAAGACAAACCGCTATACCAAGCTATTCTAGCAGGGCGCTGTCATAGCCTTATTTTATGGGGCCCACCGGGCGTGGGTAAAACCACGCTTGCGCAAATTATAGCGAACCACGCAGATGCCGCGCTGATACAGATGTCGGCGGTAACGGCTGGTATTAAAGATATTCGCGATGCAGTTAGTGAGGCACGCAATAACCTAGAAGGTCGCGGCCAACGTACTTTATTGTTTGTTGATGAAGTACACCGCTTTAATAAATCTCAGCAAGATGCTTTTTTACCCCATATTGAAGATGGCACTTTTATATTTGTTGGCGCAACCACAGAGAACCCGTCGTTTGCGTTAAATAACGCGATTCTATCTCGTGCCCGCGTATATGTGCTTAAATCATTACAAGAAGCCGATTTACATTTAGTTATAGAGCGCGCCCTTGCAAGCGATGATGAACTAAGCACTAAAACCATCACCCTTGCTGATAACGCTAAAAAAGCACTGTGCCAAGCAAGCGATGGCGATGCCCGTAAAGTGCTTAATTTACTCGAACAAGCGATTGATTTAACCACAGAGCAACATGGCCAATATTTAGTGGATGAACACGTATTGAGCCAAGTACTGCCGACACATTTAGCCAAATATGATAAAGGCGGCGATGAGTTTTACGATTTGATCTCCGCGTTTCATAAATCAGTGCGTGGTAGCTCCCCAGATGGTGCCTTGTATTGGTATTGCAGAATACTCGCCGGAGGCGGCGATCCGCTTTATGTGGCTAGGCGCTTATTAGCCATTGCCACAGAAGACATTGGTAACGCCGATCCACGCGCTATGGAAGTGGCCCTTAATGCGTGGGATATTTTTCAGCGTGTCGGGCCAAGCGAAGGCGAACGAGCGATTGCCCAAGCAACCTTGTATTTAGCCAGCGCACCAAAAAGTAATGCTGTTTATGCTGCGTTTAATCAAGCCAAAGCGGATGCGCAAAATGCCCCGAGTTACCCTGTGCCTGAGCATTTACGTAATGCGCCTACTAATTTAATGAAAGACTTAGGTTATGGCGCAGAATATCGTTATGCGCATAACGAAGAAGGCGCGTTTGCAGCCGGAGAAAATTACTTTCCTGAGCAAATTGCCGGCACCCAATACTATTTTCCAACAGAGCGCGGGCTTGAACAAAAAATTAAGCAAAAGCTTGATTACCTCAAAGAGCGTGATCAGCAAAGTGACATAAAGCGCTATGACAACACTTAAGCTATACCTCATGATTGCAGCGGGTGGGGCATCCGGTGCCTGTTTACGCTTTTTTATTAGCGAAACCATGCTAAAACTGCTGGGTAGGGGATTCCCTTTTGGCACGTTGGCGGTTAATATTCTGGGTTCATTGTTGATGGGCGTATTATACGGTTTGATAGAGCGCGAAATTATCACCGTCAGCCCCGCTAAATCCCTTATCGGAATTGGCTTTTTAGGTGCTTTGACCACCTTTTCGACATTCTCAATGGATTCGTTGTTGCTACTGCAACAAGGCCACTTTTTAAAAATGGCCCTCAATATCGTCTTAAATGTGACGGTGTGTATTTTTATGGCTTGGCTGGGCCTTCAGCTGGTAATGCAAAAAGGTTAAAAAACTAACATGTTAGATTCTAAATTATTACGTCAAGATATCGAACAAACAGCAGCGCGCCTAGCAGCACGTGGCTACGAGCTTGATACAGCGACTGTCAGCGCACTTGAAGAAAAACGCAAAACACTGCAAGTAAAAACACAAGAACTACAAAGTGAGCGTAACAGCCGCTCCAAAGCGATTGGCCAAGCAAAAGCAAAAGGCGAAGACGCACAACCATTGCTTGATGCCGTAAGCAGCCTAGGTGCTGAGCTGGATAGCGTTAAAGCTGAGCAAGATGAAATATTAGAGCAGCTTAAGCAAATCTCATTAGCTATCCCTAACTTGCCTGATGAATCAGTACCAGCAGGTGCAGACGAGTCTGAAAATGTTGAAATTTCAACATGGGGCGAGCCTAAAAAATATGATTTTGCAGTTAAAGATCACGTTGATTTAGGCCAAGACCTAAACGGCCTAGATTTTGAAATGGGTGTTAAAATCACCGGCTCTCGTTTTACGGTTATGCGCGGCGCAACTGCACGCATGCACCGTGCGCTAGTACAATTTATGCTAGATACCCACACAGACAAAAACGGCTACACAGAAATGTACGTGCCGTACTTAGTTAACCGCGACAGCCTATACGGCACTGGCCAGTTACCTAAATTCGCTGCAGATTTATTCCACACGAAGGGTCTAGTAAATGATGACGGCGAAGAGCAAGAAGGCTTTAGCTTAATCCCAACTGCAGAAGTACCGCTTACTAACAGCGCCCGTGATGAAATTTACGACGAAAAAGACTTACCCATTCGCTTAACTGCGCACACCCCATGTTTTAGAAGTGAAGCAGGCAGTTACGGCCGTGACACACGTGGTCTTATCCGTCAGCACCAGTTTGATAAAGTAGAGCTTGTACAACTAGTAAAACCTGAAGACTCAATGCAAGCACTCGAGGAGTTAACTGGTCACGCGGAGCAAATTTTACAAGCATTAGAGCTGCCATACCGCAAAGTGATTTTATGCATGGGCGACATGGGCTTTGGCTCGGCAAAAACCTACGATTTAGAAGTATGGTTACCGGCACAAGATACGTACCGTGAGATCTCATCTTGTTCTAACATGCATGATTTTCAAGCGCGCCGTATGCAAGCGCGTTTTCGCCGCGAAGGTGAGAAAAAGCCAGAATTACTGCATACATTAAATGGCTCAGGGCTAGCGGTTGGCCGTACCCTTGTAGCAATACTTGAAAACTACCAACAAGCCGACGGCTCAGTTGTAGTACCAGAAGTACTTCGCCCGTACATGGGCGGACTTGAAGTGATTAAATAAGCTTGTTAAAGCTATAGAGCTATAGAGCTGTAAGTTTTAAGCTTTAAGAAGAGAAGCCGCTGTTTATAACGAACAGCGGCTTTTTTGTTAATCAGGGTTTTAGTTAGCGATAATAAAGTTAGCAAGGGTAAAGTTAGCAAGGGTAAAGTTAGCGAGCTGTGAGATTAACTCGGTGTGAAATCTAAGATTAAGCTGTTGACATTAAAGCTTCTGTTCATCTGTAAGACGTGCTTTAGTGCGTTAAGTTCTTTGAATAATAAGCTGCTTGTCCTTTTTTGAACCTGCTTCATAACCTAGAAAAAGGACTAATTACGCCATTAGCTCCTTGTTGTTTATACACAAGTCACCTCAATACACTGAATTCAGCGTTTAACAGGCGCTTAATATCAAGGCGTTGCTTTGCAAGAATGGCATTCCCTTTTAAGAAGCAATAACGATGAGAGTAAGTTTCTGTAAAACGCCCGAAGAGTTGGTTTAAAAGCGATTTATACTGCGTTATTAATTTTAACAATAGAACCACTATTATTTGCAATCAATGTCTTGCCTAAATTGCTTTTAATTCCAACTGAAACTCGTGTCTTGAGGCGACTTGGGTATCTATGCGTGTAAATTTGTGTTGTTTTAACGTCCGAGTGACCCAACTGAGATTGTACGGTCCTTATGTCAGCTCCGCTTTGTAGTAAATGAGTTGCAAAGGAGTGGCGCAAAGTATGTGGCGTGATAAGTTTGGTTAACTTTGCCATTCTTACAGCCTTTTTAATCGCCTTACGAACGCCTGTTTGGTGAAAATGGTGCCGTCTTATTTCTCCAGTTTCAGGATCGGCACTTAATTGATGAGATGGAAATAAATATTGCCAGCCTAAAGACGTATTAGCAGCTGGATATTTCTTTGCAAGTGCATGAGGCATCCAAACGCCAGCATATTGCTCATTGTGTAAATCTAATTGTAAGTATTCATCAACCTGTACGATCTGATTTCTAAGTAAGGGTAAGGAAATAAAGTAGAAAGGAAATAAAGTAGACACCCATCTTAAAGTTTGTATTTCGCCAATTTTTTTACTAACGTTTAATTAGTATGAAAATTAAACAGAGTGAAATATGGCTATCGCAAGAAAGCGTCAAGTAAGTTTGGTTGATACAAAATACTTTATAAAAACCGTCCTTGGTTTTTAGCCTTCGGCCCAGCATTAGCTGTTCCAAATTTATCCCTAAAATTTGGTCACTGTATTTCACGTTGCGTTCGGCGTGCATTTTTATGTGGCGAAGACCACTTTACAGGGCAATCATATGAGCACCGCAGGGAGTGGGTTGAAGATAAACTGTTAGAGTTAGCTAAGGTATTTTGTATTGAAGTGTGTGCTTATGCCGTAATGAGTAACCAGCGAAATGTTAGGAACATTTAACAACAGCGCAGCTGGCCCGAAGGGCGAAAGGCAGGACGCCTGAAGTACACCCATTTAGTACTCTATGTTGATGATATAAAGGCAAACAGGTTGAATGATAAAGCGATTGTTATTCGCTGGCATAAACTGCTTAAAGGCACCTTGCTAACGCAGAAATACGTAAAAGGTGAAAAGCTAAGTAAATCAGAGCTCATCTTTTTTAATCAAACGGTCAAACAGTATCGCGAACGCTTATCAAGTATTAGCTGGTTTATGCGGTTACTAAATGAAGGTATAGCGCGCAAAGCAAATAAAGAAGATAACTGCACAGGCAGGTTTTATTCGCTGCCATCCATGGCGCTCTCCCTTCGGGCTGCCTAACGGCATTCAAATTTATTCCATACAACTTTGTGGGAAGGGCCGTTCCTTTAGATAAAGAGCAATCACAAGCACTCTTAGATGAAGCCGCACTTGCAGCATGTATGGCGTATGTAGACTTAAACCCCATTAGAGCGAAAATGGCTAATAGCCCAGAAGAATCGGACCATACCAGTGCTCAAAAGCGTTTAACAAGCGCAATAGAAGGTAAACAACCTAAACAGTTACTTCGCTTTGCAGGTATGTCGCGTCAAATAATGCCAAAAGGGCTGCCGTTTGAGCTTAAATCGTACCTTGAGCTTGTAGAGTTAACGGGACGAATAATGCGGGATGATAAACGCGGACATATTGATAATTCGTGCCTTCCTCTCCTAGAAAGGCTAAACATATCCCCTGAAAATTGGTTAAAACTAACCACTCAATTTACACGTGTGTTTCATGGTGCTGTTGGCAGGGCATCATCACACGAAAGTTACTGTGAAAACCTCAACCGAAAACGGCGAACAAGCATGAGTAACTGTGAAAAGTTATTCGGATAGAGCGAAATCCCCCAAAATAGTACTTCCACTGCATAGCGCAGGTATTTTCATGGCTGTCATTTAAGTTTTACAACGAAATCCACTCATTTTGAAACATAAGTTAGTTTTGCAAAGTGATAAGTGCGTACATTCAGCATTTAAACTTTAATTTTGTAGCATCATTTAAATAGATAATTTAAAGTGGGTGTCACTATAGTTTCTATAGTTTCTTACTATAGTTTCTTTAGAGGCCTCACCTTTGTAGCTTTTCAATTAATTGAGGCTTGAACTTGTTGGTTGGTATTGTCCTTGTTGCATAAAGTCTTCTAAAAACCATGCAGCAAACTCATGTCGGCCTTCTACATCGGCTTTGCTGTAAATATCGGATGCTTGTTGACGAACGGTTTTTTCTTTTGTACTTCTTAGTGCGCTTATTTCTTTAAAGCTCAAGCCTTTAAGTAACAACATCGCGACTTCTTGCTCACTGCGGGTTAATGTCCACTGTGAAAATTGAGTTTGAATAACGCCGCTGTATTCATGGCGAGCATCCATCATTGCTTGTGATATATTCTTAAGTTCTTTTTTTGAATGCACTAATTCTTGTTTCAGCGCATTAATATTAGCTGTACGCGCACGAATGTCTCTAATTAAGTAAATAGCACAGGCTGCAGAGATAACTACGATCAAGCCTTCGGAAAAAATATGCCACTGCGGAACCCCTAAACGTATATCTGTTAGCACATCAAAAAAATTCAACACCATTATTACCAACAATGTAGCTGCTATTAGCTTATCTCTCATTAAAACCTCTACTATCAATGCATTATAATTACAATGGACAAATGTACCATGCTGTAAATTAAGCTGTTTTTAAGAACATTACGGCGTATGCCTGATGATTTAACAGCATAAAAAAGTCATGGTTGATTCTATAAAATTAATCAAATGTGAACAAACGAAATGCTGTTAAATTTTATAAAAAAAATGCGTCATTTTTTGCGTATTCAATATACGTTATTTTTCTTCTCTACGGTGGCTTTATTAACTTTTAATCCTGTGTTTGCTTCGCAAAATTTAGCACCTGTAGGGCTTTCTTCACTCAGTGGTTTTGATGTTGAGTTTGCGCCGATTCAAAAAACAGAGTTTATTAACGGGCAAAGTTTAATTGGTGAAGTCAATTTCAAACCCGGGGTCAATTATACGGTACTGTTTGCGTTTGATGTACAGCAGGTTCGTTACTTATACCCTAACGGCAGCATGGTAGAAAAGGGCGCCACTATCGCAAGCGTTGAGGGCAGTGATGTACACCATTTTTTAGATGCTTATCAATCAGCAAAAGACATGCTCGCTATTACTAAAAGCCATTACGACATAAACCAACAGCACTTAAAAAACAAAATAATAAGAAGTTCTGAATGGGTTGAAATCACAAAAAGCTATTTTAAAGCCAAGCTAAACTTTGAACATATGCAACATCAAATGGCATTTTTAAACATTGAGGACAATGAAAACGTGACCTTAGTGAGTCCAAAAGCGGGCATTTTAAAACTCACCAATGAGTCGGGAAACCGTGTGATGGGTGACACCGCGTTTGATATTATCGATGCAAGTAGTATTCGCGTTAAGATTAAAGTCCCTCTTAGTTTTACCAACACGTTAGCGCATTTTAAGCTGTCACAACATTGCAGCTTAAATATTGAGAGCTATGACAATATTGCAGATAAATATCATCAAATTGTGTGGGCGTCGCCAAGCTCAAATGAGTGCCAGCTGACATTGGGGCAAACTATCAAAGTCACATCGGTAAATAAATTAACGGGCTTTAAAATAGCAAAGTCAGCGGTGTTTGAATTTGAAGATGTTAATTACATTGCTTTGAAGTCTGGCGATAATCTTGAGTTACTGCCGATTGAGCTCAAAGGTACACAAGGCAAAGACTATGTATTTACTGCCAATAAAAACCTAGATGATCAGCAGGTACTAATAAGCTCGGTAAGTGCGCTTCAAGGTATGTTGCTTCACTTAGGGAGAGAGTAAATGTTAAACCAGCTTATTAAGTTTTCACTTACTCAGCGTTTGTTTGTTAGTATTTTTGTTATTGTTGCTATGGCCATTGGCGCTAAATCTTGGTTCAGTATTCCGGTGGATGCTTTTCCAGAAATATCGCCCACTCAAGTTAAAATAGTTTACAAATTACCCGGCATGAACGCCCTTGAAATAGAATCGCAAGTAACACGGGTGATTGAAACCGAATTACTGGGTATTCCGTCACAGCAAATGCTGCGATCTATCACTAAGTATTCTATTACTGATATTACCATTGACTTTGAAGAGGGCACTGACATTTATTGGGCACGTCAGCAAGTTAATGAGCGTTTATTAAATACTTTACCCACCTTGCCCAGTAATATTAGTGGTGGCATGGCGCCAATGAGCACACCTTTGAGCGAGGTGTTCATGTTTACCATAGAAAGCACTCACTTATCGTTGATTGAAAAAAGAGAGCTTTTAGATTGGCAAATTCGTCCATTACTGCGCACTGTAACCGGCGTTGCTGATGTAAATAGCCTTGGCGGCTTTTCAAAAACCTATGAAATACTTCCCAATACTTTATTGATGCAACAGCATCAAGTCAGCTTTGATGAAATGAAGTTGGCAATCACGCAAACGAATCAAAACGGTGGCATAGGGCGCTTAGAAAAAGGCAACGACACCTTAATTTTGCGCACTGAGGGCAAATACACCGATATAAGCGCCATTGAAAATACCGTGATTAAGTCCACTCAAAATAAGGTTATTCGGTTAAGTGATATTGCCACGGTACACGTTGGCAGTTTAACCCGTTATGGCGCAGTCACTAAAAACAGTGAAGAGGCGGTACAAGGGCTTATAATTGCGCTAAAAAATAGTAATACAGCGCAAGTTGTTGCAGATGTAAAAGATAAACTTCGCACCATTGAAGCTTCATTACCGCAAGGCACAAAAATTAATGTGTTTTATGACCGCTCTAACTTAATAAATACCGCAATTAGCACTATTACCAGCGCATTAGGCCAAGCGATTATTTTAGTGATAGTGCTACTTGCTTTGTTTTTAGGTGATATTCGCTCTTCATTGGTGGTGTCTTTGTCTTTACCTATGTCGGCATTGCTGACATTTATAATGATGAAGCAGTTTGATTTATCGGCTAATTTAATGAGTTTAGGCGGCTTAGTGATTGCCATTGGTATGCTGGTGGACTCATCGGTAGTTATTGTTGAAAACATAGTGAATCGGTTGGCTAATAATCAGCACCTCCCTCGGCTGCACGTTATTTATCGCGCATGTAAAGAGGTCGCGGCGCCAGTGTTCTCAGGCACAATTATTATAATTATTGTGTTTTCACCGCTATTAATGCTTACAGGGTTAGAAGGAAAATTATTTACCCCAGTGGCGTTAACTATCGTGTTTGCCATGCTAAGTGCTCTGTTGTTGTCGCTAACGGTTATTCCAATTTTAGCCTCGTTGTTATTAAAAAGTGAATCCGTAACCCAGCCTAAAATGGTCACGCTATTACAAGGTTTTTATACTAAAACACTTGCCCAAGCAATTAAAAAGCCAGTGGCAATAAGTGTTATATCGGTCGCTGTTTTAGTGCTCAGTGGAGTGTTATTTCAGGGGCTTGGTAAAAGCTTTATGCCCGTTTTAGATGAAGGCGACATTATTGTGCAACTGGAAAAATCGCCGAGTATTTCCTTGCAAGCCTCGTTGGATATAGATAAACAAATTGAAGTAGCACTGTTAAAAAACACCCCAGAAATCGTACAAATTGTTGCCCGTACCGGCTCTGATGAACTCGGGCTTGATCCTATGGGGTTAAACGAAACCGATGTGTTTATGGAATTAGCGCCAAAAGATACGTGGCGTTTTGACTCCAAAGCAATGCTAATCGAGGATATTCGACAAACCCTTGCGCAATTTCCAGGGGTAAATATTGGCTTTACTCAGCCAATTCAAATGCGGGTATCAGAAATGCTCACCGGTGGCACCGGTGATATTTCGATTAAAGTATTCGGTAATGACATTGCGACACTTGCCTCATTAGCTGAAAAAATCACTGCAATTGCCACTAACATTGACGGCGCAAGTGATGTGCAAATGGCGCTTATTGAAGGGGGTAAATACGTAAATATTAAACTCATTCCTGAGGTTGCTAGTCAGTTTGGTTTAACCACCGAAGGATTAAGCGATTATTTAAAGTCGCAATTAGAAGGCTTACAGATATCGGTACTGCAAGAAGGAAACCGCGTGATCCCAATTGTGTTTAATGCACAAAAAGGCGAAAGCGCAACACACTTTGAGTTATCGTCAATGAGCGCATTAAAGCAAAAGCTAATTTTAATGCCCGACAACAGCCTACTACCACTTGAAGAGGTGGCTAATATTAGCTTTAAAACGGGGCCATTGTTAATAGAGCGAGAAAAAGCAAAGCGCTTTGCTTCTGTAAGCGTAAATGTGGATAACCGCGATGTGGTTAGTTATGTAAATGAACTGGAAGCTAAAATTTATAGCAGCATAAAGTTACCCAGTGGTTTTACCTTGTCGTTTGGTGGCGAATTTGAAAGCCAGCAACGTGCAACACAAAACTTGCTGGTGCTTATTCCGGTGGCATTAATACTAATTTTCATTATTTTATTTACCACGTTTAAATCGTTATCTAAATCAGCGCTGATAATTGCTAATATTCCGTTTGCGTTAATGGGGGGAGTGATTGCCCTGTTTATTAGTAATGAATACCTCTCGGTGCCTGCATCGGTTGGTTTTGTTGCTTTACTTGGCGTAGCGGTACTCAATGGTATTGTGATGATCAGCTACTTTGAGCAAATGAAAATGTTTTCTGCCAATGTAACGCAGCGCATTTTAGATGGCGCAAGGAGACGCCTTCGCCCAGTGTTAATGACAGCCACAACCGCAATGTTTGGTTTATTGCCACTGGTATTTGCCACCGGCCCTGGCGCTGAGATTCAAAAGCCATTGGCGATTGTGGTTATTGGCGGGTTAATTACCTCAACAATTACAACACTTTATTTATTACCTATCTTTTATGGTTGGTTGGAGAAAAAACATGGCTGAACAGTTACTTTTTACCCTAAATGTACCCACAAACATAAAAGATGAAGTGGTTGATATATTAATTGGCATAGACTGCATTACCGGCTTTAACTTAAAAAACATTGAAGGCTACAGTAAAGAGCACAGTGAATTTGATATTGCCGAGCAAGTAGCAGGGCATCGCAGCTTTTATCAGTTTGAGGTGCATATATTACTAGCGCAGCTGCAAACAATTAAAACGGCATTAAGCCCTGTGTGCCAATACAGCCCATTAAAATATTGGGTTACGCCTATTGTTGAAAGCGGGCACCTTAGGTAGTTTAGTTAGAATTATAGGCTGTTGCTTCGAGGAGCCTCTTTTTATAATTAAATAAAAAATAGCTAAAAAGAGGTCACAATATTGCTATAAGTTAATAAAGTCGAAGCCTGCTGCAATGCCCGTACCTACTTCACGTGAGAGCGTCATTTGCTGCTTTGACCCTATAGTTGCGTAATAGCGTGTAACTATATGGTTTTTAATTTGGATTAGTTAAAGAGTAAATCGAAATACAAGGTTATTGAGTTGCTCTGCTATCGCTATATACACATCAAATACTGACTTTATATTTTATATTTGCGGCTAAGGTCGAAATACCAGCTGCTGAGTGTTGGATCTCAGAAACCAATGAACCTATTGTTTTGATGATTTTGTTTATTTTAGTCTGCCCTAATTGTGCTTTTTATCCGCAACCTCAGTATTATCACTTGTAGAGTTTGCACTATGCGTAACTTCTTCAATGGCAGCTGTAGGTTCATTAACCGCTGTAGCTATCTACTCAAGCTGATCTTTTTATTGGGGTGCAATTTGACTTCTTTAACAGAATCACTGTTCAAGTAAGTTGCCCATCTATGATATTGTTATTGAAGAGAATGTTAGGTAAGTTCCCTCAATATAAAAAGGTGCATAGTATTGTGTCTGATGTGCATGTTTATTAGTGAAAATTGAACCTATAAGCGTGATTTATATGGGCAAGGTTTGCGGGGAGTTATGGAGGCAAGTCTGTAAAAAGCGGTTTTCTTAGATAAAAAATTCTTTACCATTATTTACTAATTAACAAGTTGCGTGGAGCGCATACTTTGTTTAGTAAAGTATTTATAAGATAGTTAGCCAATAATCTATAAATATTAATTTTGATGGTTTCTATATGACAATTAAAAACGAGGATGTTGTAAAATGAAATTAGTTACGACTATATGTTTTACTTAAATAAATGGGGTCAAATCTTGACTTCAGACATCAATAATTTTTAAAGGTATGGTAAATACAAGTAATTTGGGTCAAATCTTGACTTCAGACATCAAGCGCTTTTTAAAGAAATAGCAAACGACTCGAGTAAATAGAGCCTGCTTACTTTTTAATAAAAGGCGGAGTATGGCTGTCAAAAAGGGCATGAAGAAATTGACCTTACACGGTCAAACGAAAGTGAATGCATTTACTTCATTCTACGGCAACTGTATTGTCTTGTTCATAATATAGAAAAGCTGCAAAACAGGCTGCATTAAAAAAAGGGAGCCTTTTTAAGCCGAAATATAGCGACTCAAGCACCTGTAACTCCCTCTAAAACAGTCACACATTCTTTTTTCTATTTTACGTAAAATAGCTATACCTGATTGAACCAAAACAGGAACTCGGCTATGGTTGATTTATCAATAAAAATAAATTTAAAACGAGTTAATCTACAGGCTCGTTATAACGATGGAGGTCGTATTTAATATGGATATAGCATTGAATCGGCGTAGAGGTAGTAAAAAAACTCTAACTCTTTTATCAATTGTGGGTTTGTTAATTTCTGTTTATGGATATTATGGACTATTTACTATAGTGTCGGCGTTCAATGAAATTTTTAGTGCTTTTGAAGCTACATTGTCGGCATCATCGTCATTTATTATGGCGTTTTATAAGTATTTTTGTCTGCTATCGCTAGTTGGTGTTCTACCTCTGGTGCTGATTTATCTTGATAAAGCTTCAAATAGGGCAATATGTTCTTTGGTCACTATTAATTTACTAATTATGTTTACCGTCTATTTCCTGACCGAGAATCATTTGAATAAGTCAATTTTAAATATGGGTATCATTCAGTGAATCATTATAACAAAAAAATTGAAAACGGATGTTCCGCAAGAGCGGCGGCCCACCGCTTAATTTGGTGTTATAACTCTAGGGAAAGTGATGCGTAAATTTCTATTATTGGTGTCAATACTGATAGCAACAGGTTGTGCTAGCACTACGGAAAAAGAAGTAGCTCAAACCTCTGATAGGCACTGTGAAAAACTAAGTAGCATTGTTTCTGGCGCTGTTGCTATGAAATGGGCATCAAGACAATCTTCTGAAAACTCAACGGCCAAAGACAAAGCTTTAATGGATTGGCGTTTTTTAGCCGTTGTAAATCATGAAAGCCTAACTGAGTTAGGATTGTCGCAAGATCAAATTAAGGCTCTAAGTAAAGAGATCTTCAACACAGATGTAGTAAATGAAATGTCTTACGACATGCTTTCATTTAAATATTACACGCAAGAAAAGTGCGAAATGTCTCAAAAGGGACTTACGGCTAAATCAATTGAAGTTCTCAAACCTTCAATTCAAAAATGTTGGTATAGCTCACAAGCTATGGATTCTGAGCAATGTGTATCTAAAATAGTGTCAGGTGAAATCGAGTTATAACACATATGAGCCTTAACTCTGTCAATAGTATTCTTTTTGACCGCTTTTATACATTGACGGTCAATTCTAAATCAATAAACAAATTCGTTTACTTCGTCTGTCGATGCGGCTAAATGGATCTAGGAGGAAGAGCGAAGCAGGGTGCAAGAGCCGAGACATTCATCTGTTAACCTCATCATGGCACTATTAAAGTAGGCTGGTTTCATCATTGTTATCCAGTTCGTTTTAGGCTTACGTCTGAGCTTGTATATAGAGTTTTAGTTACCTTAGACCAGACAGTTCAACTGCTAACTTTTGAGAATTAACAATTTAAAAAAGACTAATCTTAGCTGTTATTTCAAAATTAAACTAAACTGGTTCCATGAGTAAACCTTTATTTAGGCTAAATATTGTTGAACGAAAGTAAAATTAATAATATAGAAAGCCCCATGCCTCTAGCGATGCATAAAATAGTATATCATTTGGTCATGGTTGCCCTCATCGCTTTGATGCCATTTTCTCTATACAATTATTTCCTCGAAAACTACCTTATTGCTTCACTTATCACTTTGCTCTGCATAAGTTTGTTTTACATCAGGTTCATGATTCGTCAAAAACAAGCTTATAACAGCCATATCGTTTTTTGGTTAACCATGCCGATGATTTGTTCATTGCTTTATCTTCTTGTGGCTAACAAAGGTTTGATCGGGGTTTTATGGTGTTACCCATCCATCATGATCGTAAATTTTGTTTTACCTCAGCGCACCGCGCTATTTTCTAATCTATTAATTATTATTTTTGTAACCCCTCCAATTTTAAACTTATTCGAATTGGATCTTCTGCTCAGGATTTATGTAACTTTAATAACTGCCGCAATGTTATCTAGTTTATTTGTTAATATAATTAACGATCAACATAATAACTTACATCAAATCGCTATTAGTGACCCATTAACTGGGTTACATAATCGCTTAACCTTACAAGATAATTTGAATTTTGCCATTCAGCAGCACGTCAGAATTTCTACCCCAATGACTTTAGCCAGTATTGATATTGACCATTTTAAAAAGATTAATGACACTTATGGCCATGATATCGGTGATAAAGTACTCATCCAAATAGCTAATTTATTACAAACTCGAAGTCGGTCTGTTGATAAAGTATACCGTCTAGGCGGGGAGGAGTTCTTAATTATACTATTTAACACTAATTTAAAAAATGCACATACTTTTGCTGATGCAATACAGCAAAAATTGCTTGAGGAAGACTTTGGTGACCACTTGGCCCCTACAGTTAGTATTGGATTAGCTGAAGTTGACCAGCATCAAACTTGGGAAAAATGGTTAAAAAAAGCCGACGAAAAACTATATATAGCTAAAAATGATGGAAGAAATCGGATAAAAGGATAACCCTACTTGTTAAATCTAAAAAGGTAGGGCTAAGTTTATCAAACACCAAACAAAACATTCATTAAAATAAAATTAGCATTTTTCTATTTATGTAATATTTGAACCAGACAGTTAACTCGACTACGATTGAACAATATAAATCAACCTTATGCGCTTTACGCATAAAGGGTTTCCCATGTTAAATGAAATTATCGACTTTTGGTTTAATGAGCTTGAGGCTAAACAGTGGTGGCAAAAAGACGATGCGTTAGATTGTTTAATTAAAAACCGTTTTGGTGAACAGCATGACCAAGCAATTGCGTCTGAGTTATCTCATTGGCGTGAAACCGCATTTGGTAGCCTTGCCGAAATTATTATATTGGATCAGTTTTCACGTAACATTTATCGCAATAAGCCTGAATCGTTTGCATATGATTCAATGGCATTAGCGCTTGCACAGTGCGCCATAGTTAAAGGGTTTGATATTAAACTGACTGTGGAGCAGCGAGTTTTTTTGTACATGCCGTTTATGCACAGTGAGTCAAAGTTAATACATCAGCAAGCTGTAAGCTTATTTAGTGATGTGGGGATTCAAAGTAATATTGATTTTGAGTATAAACATAAAGCTATTATTGATAAATTTGGCCGCTATCCACATCGCAATGATGTGTTAGGTCGTGAATCGACCACTGCGGAGCTTGAGTTCCTTAAGCAGCCAGGCTCTAGTTTTTAGCATAAATTGTTTATTACATAATGCAGTTGCTCCATGCACTAGCAGATGCACTTGAGTTGAGAAATATATAGCACTATCATTTAAGATAAAAAGGTTAATTGTAAAAGAGGTCGCTGGCGATCTTACAATACAAATACATCGCGCGTTAATTTCGCACATACCCGATATATTAACTCCAGCAGTAGTAAAAAGCCTGCCGCCTTATTTTCATGGTGTTGTTTGTGATGAGTCAGTAAAATCTTGGCTAACAAAAATGCTTACAGACAGTTGTTTACTTGAAGTTAACAATACGAGCGATGATGAGATAATTGGTTTTTTGTTTATCTCGTCAGATAATAAAAACTGTGCCCACATAGGTTATTACTTGTGCAGGCATTTTGGTGGCAAGGGCTTGCTAGTGAGCAATTGCAAGGTTTTATAGCAAAGATTGCTCAAATAGAGTCATGGAAAATACTTATTGCCAGTGTAGATAATATCAATACAGCCTCAGCTAATTTACTCAAAAAACATGGCTTCTTAGAAAACTCGGTTAGTACCAATGGAGTGGTTTTCTATCAATACGAATTTCTAAATCGTAATGAAAAGCCGACCACAACTTTATAAGAAAGGGATTTTCATATAATACTCCTAAACGTTTAGAGTAAATTTTTATAGTGGCTAATTTTAACACTTGCTTCGTTAAATCAAATTACAACACGAAAGAGCCTGGCGTAAATTAGTTTGTCTTCACAGTCCAGCTAAAATAAATAGGCTGCAAATACAGCCTATTGAGTGGTGCTCGTGATAAACCCTTCTAAGTATCCGTCGCTAAGCGTGTAGGGTGATGCTATTGATTTTGCTCAAGCGAGGTTGATGAAGAGAAAAACTCGACAGTTTGATTCATCATTTGTGCTTGCTCAGCCATTGCTTCGCCAGCGGCAGCGGCTTCTTCAACCAATGCAGCATTTTGCTGAGTCATCTGGTCCATTTGTGTTATGGCAGTGTTGATTTGCATAATGCTTTCTGATTGATCTCTTGCTGATTGAGCAATTTCAGCCATCATGAGTCGTACTTTGCTAGTGGCTTCTATTATTTCACTAAGTGTATTACCTGAACGATTTACTAAGTTTGTACCTTCTTCTACTTTAGTTTGACTATCTCTAATGAGGTCTTTTATTTGACGCGCGGCATTTGAGGAGCGCTGGGCAAGGTTTCTGACTTCTCCGGCGACAACTGCAAAACCACGGCCTTGCTCACCTGCTCTGGCTGCTTCTACAGCAGCGTTTAATGCTAATAAATTAGTTTGAAAAGCTATCTCATCAATCACACTAATGATCTCGGTGACTTGCTTGCTTGATTGATTTATTTCACGCATTGCTTCAACAGCCAGTTCGACTACTTCACCACCATGACTTGCTTTATCTTCAGCGGTCATTGATAGTTTATTTGCCTGTTCTGCTTTTGTTGAACTTTGTTTAACAATTTCGGTTACCTCATCCATGCTGGCAGAGGTTTCTTCTAGGCTACTGGCTTGTTCTTCTGTTCGTTGGCTCAAATCTGCATTACCCTGAGCAATTTCATTTGCGCCTTGAGAAATACTTCCAGAAGCATGAGTAATATTTTTAATTACTTCGGTTAATTTATCGGCGGTGCTGTTGGTGTCTTGCTTTAATTGCCCAAATGAGCCTGCATAATCATTTGCAATACGCTTACTTAAGTCACCTTTAGCTAATGCACTTAGAACTTTAGTGACATCATCAAGGGCAACTTCAACAGTAGAAACTAAGCCATTTAATCCATGGCTTAGTTTTTCAAAGAAACCTGACTTTCCTTGTAATGATAGTTTTTGGCTGAGGTCGCCTTGTGCCGCTGATTGCACAAGATTATCGATTTCTTTTTCGATATTTACTTCAGCAGTCCTATCTATCCACTCTAGTACTGTGCCAATTCTTACATCATCAACGAAGATTGGATTTGAGGTTACTGAGAAAACTCGTTTACCAATAAATTCGGTGCTGTTGTCAGCATGAGCTAAGTTATTAAACAGATCACGTTGCTGCTTGGGTTCAAGGTAGAGTTGATCGACAGGAAAACCGATGAGGTTATCAGCAATAAATTGATTAGTGCGCTCTTGTATATCTTGTTCAGCACTACGCATGGTATTTTCAAGCGCTTGGTTTGCATAAATTATTTCAAGATCTTTATCTGCAATCATAACGTTGCCAGACACACTATCTAATGCATATCGGACACGGGCATTCTCAGCTGCAATACGTGCTTTATCTCTTTCTTGTGCAAGCCATTCAGTTTTATCTTGCCATTCTAAAACGGTGCCTACGCGTTCACCGTCCACGCTGACGGGGCTTACAATCACAGCAAAAGTTCTACCTGCAAGTTCAAATTCTGTTTCAACGCTGGCGGTTAGAGATTTGAACTTATTTAATTGATTAGTGAAATGTGCAAAAAAAGTATCCACTTTATTATTTACAATTGCATTTAGATTAAATTGCGGGTTTGCCTGCTTGATGTCTTCACTAGCAACTGAAAACATGTTGATGAGAGAATCGTTGAGGTAGATAACATTTAATTCAGTGTCAGTAATCATGACCTGGCCAGAAGAACCATCTAACGCATATTTTACACGGGCATTTTCTGATGCGACGCGAGCTTTTTCTGCTGCTTCAGCAAGTTCTGTTGTTTTATCTTGCCACTCAAACACTGTGCCTACCCGCTGCCTATCTACAATTACTGCACTGGCAACTAAATAGAAGGTTCTATCAGCTACAATAAATTGCTCTTCAATGGTATCTGTTAAATTTTCAATTTGAGTTAATTTTTGTTCAAAGTATGGCATTAAAGTGGCGATATTTGTGTCAATAATATGCGCTGCACTAAAATTGGGTAATTCGTTTTGAAGTTGGGATTCAATTTGCTTAAACATGGTTTGAATAGCATCATTCAAGTAAATAACTTTGTGGCTATTGTCTGCGATCATGACATTAGAATTAGCGTTATCTAGAGCGCTTTTTATACGTGCATTGACACGTGCAACACGTCTTTCTTGCTGTTCTTTTTCTCTAATTAGTTTAAGGTTTTCTCGCATTTCAAGCATAGATTTGAATACACCTTGAGGTGCTTGTTCATCATATTCTTGATCCAGATTTCCCTCAGATATGGCTGTAGCAATGTTATCTAATTCGCTGGGGTCTTTACCCAATTGTTTCATCACGATTCTAAGTAAGAAAAAGACAATAGCGAAGCTGATGAGAAGTGCTGTTATAAACATCATAAATATGTTCGAAACTGCTTGTTCATTAGAGGCTTTTAATTGTGGACCTAGAATATCTTGGTCAGTTTTTACTGAATTACTTAAATCTCCTACTATAGATGCAAACTGAGGCCCAATGACATCTAGCACATTTGTTACCTTATTATTTCTATCAACAATAATATCTTGAACTTCGTTAAAGGCTTGTACGTAGTCAGCTTGCAAGCTTCTTATACTGTCTAATTGTGCTTGATTAGCTATGCTAAGATCAGACGTGTTTATGGAGGCAAGTTTGTCATCAAATAACGAAAACTCTTGATTTACTCTATCAAAGGCAGACAGATCATTGCTTTCTAAATATTTAATTACATAAAGACGGCCTAGCAACAGATTACGCATTGCCTCACCCGCAAAATAAGCAAGTTGGCTATTGTTTGATTGCGCGGCACTTTGCATGATTTGTGTTAATTTACTTTCCATTTGCGGGCCAACAATATTTAGCCTGTTAAAAACTAACTCATTTCGCTGAATACGGTATGCTTTTATTACCTCAAAGGCAGCATTATATTGATCAACTTCTTTAATTAGCTTAGCGAGCATTTGGGCGCGGTCAGGTTTATTTATTTCACTTCTAGCTTTGCTTAATAATATTTCTACTCTATTAAAGTACTGATTATATTCATCAATATCTTTTTCACTACCAGTAAGCAGAAAATCTTTGACATTCATACGAACCATCAACATATTGGATTGCAATGTGCTTGCAAGGTTAGAATCTCTAGCTAACTCTCGATAACCTTTGAAACCATCATCCGCTGATGTTAGTGCAAGATAAGCCGTTAATCCTATTCCAGCTAAAATGAGCAAGATAACTGTGAAGGCTGAGATGAGTTTAGCCTTAAGAGATTTAAAAATATTGTTTGATTGATTGCCAGTGTCCATGCTGAGCTTCCTGTTTGTACCGATAAAGATGCAGTATTAAGTGATAGCTTAGAATTTCGATAAAATCAAAGTGTTTGATTGTTCTTTTATAGTCTGTACGGGGTTATTTTTTATAAAAAATATAACTGCATTTAAAGTAACGCTGGACCAAGTTTTGTTTAACGACTCTCAGTTGTCAGAAGGCACTTGTACTTTTAGCTAATGACTAAGTTCGCCACTTTCTCAACACAAGAGACGCTAAGAAATACTCCCCGTTTTATTTGCTTTGACAGCTTTGTTCTTAAATCCTTAGGTTGGATAAATTATGGTGAGTAATTAATCAAAATCATTTACAGTGTGAATATATAGTTATTATTATTTAAATTAATAACTTATAGAGTCAAGACAACTATTTCTTAGACTCTATTTCATGGTTATAATAGCGTGTTTACTTCATTAATTAGCTTAACAAACTTTTTAATGATTTTTTATTTAATATAAAAATCAGGGATATGAATGATTGTTCGAACGGGTATAGTTTTAATGAGTGCTTTGCTCATTTCTAGTCATGTTAATGCAAGCGATGATAAAACGATTTATGTAGGTGCTTCAAAAAGTATTGTTGGGTATGATGATGCAAACAGCAACACGTATAAGGTTAATTCAGGTTATATAATAAATAGACACTTTGCTTTGGAGCTTAATTACCTTAATTTAGGTGAGAGTTCTCCATTTGATGGTTCTGGCACGTTACAAGCTGACGCTTTTTCAGCGGAAGTGCTAGCTAAATACCCAGTGAATGATTTTTCATTTTATGCAAAATTAGGCAATATGTGGTGGTCTGAAAAAGGGGAAAGAACACTTTGGTGGGAAGAAACAGCACCTACATTACAAATCAAAAACACAGGAAGTGATTTAATCTATGGTGTTGGTATCAGTTACAATATTACTCAAAACTTTAGTATTAAGGTTGAATACCTTGAAAGTAAGGTAAATAATCAGACTGCAAACCCTTTATCACTGGGTTTAGATTTTGCTTTTTAACTTGCTTGAAAGTGGGTTCTATACCTGAGTGAAGAGCCCGAAATGCTCTTTTGGTTTACAGTATTTAAAATAACCCCTTTATTCGGATATAGCATCACTAAAACCTTTACTTAGTTATTAATTCAGTACTTTCAAATCGTTAAATATCTTCAGTGGCTAATTTCAATTTTAATTTTTGAAACCATACTAATAAGGGAAATGTTATGAATGTAGATGATATTAGGGTGTTTATACCCAGTAAGGATTATGAAACTTCGCAGTCTTTTTATCAGGCACTCGGCTTTAAAATGGATAATGTGACAGATGATTTATCGTTGTTTGAAAACGGCGGATGTGCCTTTTTCCTACAGCGATTTTACAATGAACAATTTGCAAAAAACTTAATGCTGCAATTATCTGTCACTGACATCAACGTGGTTTTTGAAGAGATTAAAAAGCTACATAAGGTTAATATTAAATTCGAGCCAATTAAAACAGAGCCCTGGGGAAAAGTAATTTATTTGTGGGGGCCTGCTGGTGAGCTTTGGCACATTACAGAGTTCAGCTAGTGATGACACTTATTTTCACAAGGATGTAAATCTCGTGCCTCGATAACCCCCCTAATTTGAACGAATTTTAAGCGGGAAAGGTCAACAGACTCCTAGTCAAACAAGTGGTTTTTATAACTAAACTGACTAAGTTCATCCATAATAATTGGTTATAAATTTAGAGTCGGGTTGTGGTTCATTTGTCTTGTAGATATTATTTCAAGGTCATTATACGAAAATAATAAGCGTGGTTTTATTTAAACAGCGCGAAGATAAAGAGTTACACATGGATAGAACTGCACCCATCTTCAATTTTTCAGCCCAGCCAAAGCTCACTAATGGATTAAAATACCTCTGTTTATTTGGTGTTATTTATTTAGCCTTCATTTTTATATATAGCGTATTTTACTGGCAGTTTGTATCTAAACTCAGCACTGATTTTGTAGATCATGTTTTGTGGTGGCTAAAAAGTACCGGAGTATGGTACGTTTTTTCGCCAATATGCTTAGTGTATTTTTCTTATTACTCTGGGCGTCAATCACTCATAAAGTGTTTTTTGACTATAGGGCTACCTATGGTTTTGATCGCTGTAATTTTGCAAATTAGCTTTGACTATAGCTATTTAAAAGCGGATCTATTTGGTTATTTTGTGCTGTATTTGCCAAAACAAATAGGTGTGTTTTTGATTGTATGTGCGTATTGGTTTTTCTTTGTTAGGGATTATGAGCCTAGTGATGTTAATGAACATGATGAGCTAACGACATCTGCGCAGCAACTGAATAGCAAATGTTATTCTATTGAGCTTGAACATAAAGGGCGTCCTTATAAATTAGATATGGAGTCTATCTGGTTTATAAAATCTGCAGGTAATTATATTGAAATAGAAAGCGTGCATGGGCAGTTTTTAAAAAGAAGTAGCTTGAAACAAATAATGCTCGATACGCCTTCGTACTTTTGCCAATGCCACCGAAGTATCCTTGTAAACTTAAAACATATTACTGCTCTGAGTAATCAAGCTTCAGGACACGCGATAGCAACGTTAAGTAATGGTGCTGAGATTAATATAAGTAAACGCTATAAAAATAGCATTAAAGAGCAGTTAACAGACTACCCAATAAAAGCGTGTTAACCCATCAGCTGTAAATGGGCATTTATCACTTTGTCTAATAACTCAGTTCATTGGCCCCTTAGCGTGTTCATTCGTACCAAAGTCACTGTTTTTGTAGGCTGTAGCGAATACACTGCACTTCGAATTAAACACTCGGAGGTTCAAGTTATGACATTTCAAGCTCAGCAGGTTACACGTGTTTTACACTGGTTAAGTGCACTTATTATTATTGGTTTACTCGGATCAGGAATTTATATGGCTGATGGTAATGCTTATGCATGGTATGACTGGCATAAAGCATTCGGTGCTCTTGCATTGTTGCTAGTGATCATTCGTCTTTATCACCGTAAAAATCACCCTTGGCAATCCTCAGCAAAGGGGACTCAAAACGAAAGATATGTTCAGCTTATGCATCAGTTTCTGTTAATTGCATGCGTTTTAATGCCGGTATCTGGGCTTATTTACTCCGGATTAGGTGGCTTCGGCGTGGATGTTTTTGGTATTGAAGTTATTCCACATCGTTATAATGAAAATGGAGAAGTGCTGGCGTTCAGTCAAGCTGTCAGCGATATAGGCAAAGCGGTCCATTATTACTTAGGGTATTTAATGACAGCGCTAGTCATTATTCATGTGGCAGCCGCGTTGAAGCACCACTTTATTGATAAAGACAATACACTTAGCGCTATGATAAAAGCAAAAAACACTCACTAAAATAAAAAGGAATTTTTATGATGTACGATGACAGTAAAGTTAGTTGGATTTTTAGAGTATTGCTCTGTTGTGGAATGTTTTTCACTTGCACAGTCAATGGGCAAGCGCATGTTAAAATTGATTTAACAAACACTAATGATTTTAGTGATTTAACACATTTTGGCGATGCAATAGCAGATAAACGCATTGTTTATTTAGATGAGCTGACCCATGGCGAACACGAGGTGTTTGCACTGAAGTCTCGCTTAGTAAAGTATTTGCATCAGCACCATGATTTTGATGCATTAATTTTAGAAAGTGGTTTGTTCGATGTAAATGAAATTGACAAGGCAGCCCGCCATTCAAAGGATAAACGAATTGCTGATATGGCTGCCGGAAATATATTTTTTTCCTACGCAAAGGATCCTGCTTTTTTAGGTTTAATGGACTACATTGATGCGCAGCGTAAAACGCAAAATCCGTTAGCGCTTTCGGGATTTGATGGGAGGTTGAGTGGTGAATTTTCTCAAGCGAAATTTGTAAAGTTGCTTGGTAAGCAGCTGCAATCACTCCAACTCTCAGATTCATTGTTAGCTGATTGGCCTAAATTTTCAAAGCAAATACAAGCAACACTCACACGTAATTTTGCCGCACTTGATGAGGTAGAAATTAATCAACACATCCAAACTGGGTATCAATACATGGATGCGCTAAATAGGGCAGATAATAACCCCGCATTAGACTCGCCAAGTTATTATGCGAGGTTATTAGAGGGCGTGATCCGCTTGTTTGAAGTTAACTATAATGTACGTCGGTTTGATGAACATGATTTAGTAATGGCAAATAACGTACATTGGTTATTACAAAACATTTATAAAGATAAAAAAGTAATTATATGGGGTCATTATGTGCATGTTAATCGTCAAGGGTATTTAAGTTCAAGAGCAAATAATGTGACTAAAGCTTTGGATAAAGCCTATGGCCAGGAAAGTTATATTGTGAATTTTGCAGCCATGTCAGGCGAATATCGCGAATTTAGGGATGGAACAATCAAGCAGATACCCCCAATTAGTAAGCAGCATTTAGCTTATAGACTCAAAGATGAATTTTCAGAGTCACCTGAGGCTATTTTTATTCAGCCTAAACAGTTTACTAACCCCCAGGAACATGAGCTGCTTTTATCAGGGCACGAATATTTATCGGCGATGTCAATTCCTATAAATAGGTGGCGTAATCATTTTGATAGTGTATTTCTAATCAACAGAGTGACAGCCAGTAATTAATTTTTACTTAAGACGTTAATTCACTGAAATTATTTAACCTTAACTCTGGTTAAGAGATGTACTAATATACTGACGTTAAATAATAATTTTTTTATAAGTCTCCAGCCGGAGACTTTCAGGGGTAACAAGGCGAATTTATGCGTCAATAGCTGGCCTATTGCAAGTAAATTCAACGCAGTTAGCGCTTAAAGTAGCCGCTGGAGATAAATTTTTTATCCAGAGTTCAGGTTATTTAGCCCTTTACCTTGGGGAGATAAGGTAAAGGGCTATTTAGGCTAGGCTAAAAGCTCTTTTCTTACAATTGCGGCACCTGCGCTGAGCGCATTGAGTTTAGCGTTGGCAATGGCTTGAGGCAAAGGGGTCATGCCACAGTTGGTACAAGGGTAAAGCTTATCTGCATCAACATATTGCAAAGCTTTACGCAGGGTATTAGCCACTTCTTCAGGTGTCTCAATATGCTTTGTGGCAACATCTATAGCACCGACCATCACTTTTTTGCCACGAATAAGCTCAAGTAGCTCCATCGGCACGTGTGAGTTGTGACATTCGAGCGAAATAATGTCGATACTTGACTGTTGTAGTTTAGGAAATGCTTCTTCGTATTGTCGCCACTCAGAGCCCAGTGTTTTTTTCCAATCGGTATTAGCTTTAATGCCATAGCCATAACAAATATGAACGGCAGTTTCGCATTTAAGCCCTTCAATGGCTCTTTCTAAACACGCAATGCCCCACGCATTTACCTCATCAAAAAACACATTAAATGCGGGTTCATCAAATTGAATGATATCAACACCCGCTGCTTCAAGCTCTTTGGCTTCTTGGTTTAGAATTTTAGCAAATTCCCACGCCAGTTTTTCACGGCTTTTATAATGTTCATCGTAGAGCGTGTCAATCATGGTCATTGGGCCTGGTAGCGCCCATTTAATTGGTTGATTTGTGTGTTTACGTAAAAACTTGGCATCTTCAACAAATACCGGTTTTTGTCGGCTGACGGGACCAACAACCGTCGGTACGCTGGCATCATAGCGATCACGAATTTTAACGGTTTGGCGTTTTTCAAAGTCAACACCATTGAGGTGCTCAATAAACGTTGTGACAAAATGCTGTCGTGTTTGCTCGCCATCACTGACAATATCAATGCCAGCTTGCTGCTGATCTAGAAGCGATAAGCGCAATGCATCGAGTTTTCCTTGTGCTAATTCTCCGTCATGTAACTTCCATGGTGACCATAATGTTTCAGGCTCCCCCAGCCATATCGGTTTTGGTAAACTGCCAGCAGTTGATGTAGGTAATAATGTATTCATACTTATTTCTCAAAAAATAGATTAACGTTGGCCGACTAAGGCTATTAAAAATTAGCTGACCATTGATCAAGCACGTTTTGATATGGCTTGATAAAGTGCTCATGAGCAAACTTACCTTGCTCTGTTGCTAATTGACTACGCTCTTGTCGGTCATACACTATTTGTGTAAGCGAATGGTCTTGGTTTTTCAAACTTGGACGATACGCGTTTCCAGCAACAGCATTGGCGTTATATATCTCTGGACGATAAATTTTTTGAAATGTCTCCATCGTACTAATGGTGCTTATAAGCTCAAGGCTGGTGTAGTCATTAAGTAAGTCACCAACAAAATAAAATGCCAGCGGCGCGACGGTATTTGGGGGCATGAAGTAACGTACATTTAAGCCCATTTTTTTAAAGTATTGCTCAGTTATGGACGTGTCGTTAGGTTGATATTCTACACCTAATACAGGGTGCTGGTTTTGTGTGCGATGGTATGTTTTATTATCAGACACGCTTAAACAAATAACGGGTGGCTTAGAGAAGTTTTGCTTATAAACTGATGAATTAACAAAGTGTTGAAACAGTTTTCCATGCAGTTCACCGAAGTTATCTGGGATACTGAAAGTTGGCTGATTTTTATTATAATCTTGCAATAAAATACTAAAATCATAATCTCGCACATAAGATGAAAAGTTGTTGCCCACAATACCTTCGATGCGCTTGTTGGTTTTATGGTCGATAATATTGTTTTTTAATATCTCAATAGATGGAAATGTTTGACCACTGCCAGCTACATCAATGTTGACCGAAATAATTTCAAGTTCCACTGAATATCTATCACCCGTGGGGTTATCCCAATTAGCTAATGCATTAAAACGATTATTTATCATTTTTAAGGCATTGCGTAAATTTGCTTGGCGATGATGGCCACGGGCTAAATTAGCAAAGTTGGTGGTAATACGTGTATTGTCTGAGGGTTCATAATGCTCATCGAGATTGATACGCTTTAATGTAAATGAAAATTCTGTGTTCATAATGTGTGTATCCAATATTTTGTATTTCTGCGAATGTAATGGTTCAACCGTCATAGTGTGACGTTGTAAGTTGCATTATTTATACGTGGATCGGTACATGATTAAAAACGGTATAATTTCACATCAAACATGAGCCATATTCATGATTTTTTGTTGTGGACTGTGATGTGGTAGGTATTTATCGCTTTTTACGAGGATTATACTTAAGTAAATTGCATAGACGGCTAGACGTTTATAGTGAGTCTCTTTGATATGCATTAATTTCATTTAAAACATGAAGATTATTCGTCTGTTATCGCCAATATTAATGCCAGTTACGGCTTGCTGTATTGATATACTCTGGCTTGAGATCATGGGCAGTTACCCAATGGTACTTACGTTAACGCTTTTGGTGGTGTGATAGTAACCAATAATAAAAAGAGACGAATGGAATGCATGAATTAGTATTTGTAATAGTTGCTTGCGCTTTATTAGGCAGTGGTGTTGGATTTTTAGCAGGGTTATTGGGTATTGGCGGCGGGTTAGTCATTGTGCCTATCCTGAGTAGTATTTTGCTTTACTGGCAAGTACTACCTACTGAACAAGTCGTGTTGGTTGCGATTGCGACGTCTCTTGCTTCTATTTTATTTACGTCGACATCCTCTGCTATAGCACATCACAAAAATGGGAATGTTCCCTGGGATATAGCGCCATGGATTATGTCAGGTGTTGCGCTTGGTGCACTGCTTAGTGGCTTTATGGCTGCACTGTTGCCTGAACAGCTTGTACGCTGGGTATTTGCTGTAAGTGTGGTTTTAATTGGACTTAAAATGCTATTTAGCGGTAATAAAGATTCATCGAGATCGCAAAGCATACCCAATAAGTGGCTTCTGAGCGTGTATACAATGCTTACAGGTGGACTTTCGGCAATGATAGGGATAGGTGGGGGGGCTGTACTTGTGCCCTTACTGACTTTTTTCTCAATCGATATGAAAAAAGCCATAGGTTGTGCTTCGGTATGCGGGATTGTCATCGCCTTATTTGGCTCGGTTGGGTATATCAGTGCAGGGAGTGCGTATTTGTCATTAAATGATGGCTTTGCAGGTTTTGTTTATTTACCAGCTTTAGTAGGTATTATATGCACGTCTTGGTTTACGGCACCACTTGGCGCCCGGGCAACACATTATCTTCCAGTCAAAACAATCAAGAAGTTATTTTCACTGTTGTTGTTTGTTATGGCAGCTAATATGCTGATTAATTAGGAGCAGATGCAGCGTACACACGAGCAATGCCTCGTTATATTCGCTGCACAAAGCTCAGTTAATGGGTGTTAGAAACGGTTTTCCAAATTATGCGCATCAACTACCAGTGCCTAAATGACCTACTTTTACTAGAATAACCGTTTCTTGCTCAACAAAAGGGTGGTGCTCGCTCATATGTGGACTACGTATCCATGTGCCTTTTGGGTATTGTCCATGTTCATCGCAAAATGTACCAGATAAGACTAAAATTTCCTCACCACCAAAGTGCCTATGCGGGACAAACTTTTCTCCTGCGGGCCATTTAACTAAAGCCGTGTGCTCAACATCATGCTGATGTAATGGCATAACCTGTAAACCACCTTGACCTTGTTGCCAAGTTGTCTCAGAGGTATTTATTCTCACAGTAACATCATCATCAGGTAGAAACTGATTCAGCTTAACAAACAAGGTACATCCTGACTCACTGAATGGTTGGTGGGAGCTACCTGGGGGATTTCGAATATATGTGCCTGCAGGGTAGTCACCATGCTCATCATTAAAAATACCTTCAAGCACGAAAATTTCTTCACCAAGGGGGTGACTGTGGCTTTTAAAGTGAGAACCGGGCTCGTATTTTACAATGCTGGTGGCATGGCCGCTTTCAGTTTCCTCACGGGCAAGGATTTTACGGGTAACTCCTTTTAGTGGGCTAGGTTGCCAAGTTTGGTTTGCGCTGTTTATTACAACCTGTTGGCTGAAATCTAAATTAATATGTTGCATGCATGCCTTACTAACGATTATTAGAATACATTTAAAAACTATTCGTACGCATTAAATATGTATTGAGTTTACTTTTATAGTAAAGGGTAGAGCTCAGTTTCAACATGGTTAGTTTAAGCTGAGGTCTAACTATGCATATTTTGCTTCCGTTTCTTCCTGTACGAACGGCCTGCGTATTGTTATTTAAGGTAGTCAACTTCAAGCCCTAACATTTTTAAATGACCTGTATTGTATTGCGCGGTTTTAAATTCATGATTACTTAATTTTGGGTATTAATGTAAATGTAGTCGCCATTTGATTACTTTTTCACTGACACTCATATTGGCCTGCTTTAAAGCACTATCAATATCATTTTAATAACTAGGTGCTATTAGTGCAGTAAAAAATACACTGACATAAATTACTTTGTGTAACATGTGATTCCCTTTTATTATTGATTTATTAAAGTCAATGTAGAGTAACTTATGCTGAATGAACAGGATAAGGCGATAATTAACCAGGGAGAATGGTTTAATAACTGCGCTTTAGATTTACAAGCTGGACTCCTAGAAAACGCAAAAATTGTTAATAAAAATGCAGGAGAGGCTTTATTTTTACGCGGTGATGCTAACTGCGGTTTATATTGCGTTATAAAGGGGGTCGCTCGTGTAAGTGGTATTAATGGTGAAGGCAAAGAGGCTGTATTGAGTTTTATTCCTCAAGGTGTTTGGTTTGGAGAAGTGGCACTTTTTGATGGCGGTACACGCACGCATGATGTTCACGCTCAAACACCGCTTCGGCTTGTTCATATTAGTGTGCGGTGTTTATCACGACTTGTAGATCAAACTCCTCTTTATTGGCGAGACTTTGGCGTACTGTTATCACAAAAAATGCGATTAGTTTTCTCTTCGTTAGAAGATCACGCATTGTTGTCTGCAGAGCAGAAGATATGTAAACGTTTGTTGTTAGCTGCGTCTTACGATAAATCATCCTATTGCATAGTCATGTCGCAACAACAACTTGCAGATATGACCTACTTAAGTAGGCAAACGGTTAATCAAATCTTACAAAGCTTACGTCAACAAAACATGATTGAATTACATTATCAACGAATCGACATTATTGATAAATCAGGGTTAGTAGCAATATCAAACCTGAACCTATAAATGACACTTGGTGTAAAATTTGCTTTGTATTTTATCTTAAAAAATACTACTGGGAAGTTTTGCTATGATGGGTCATTTATTTAATAATCAATACCGAGTAAAGCCTTACACAGCGCCCAGTGCTGCGGATATTCAAGTACCTCCAAAACCAGTTGCATCCATTAATGAAGCGGCCAAAAATAGCCAGCCTGATATTGCCGCACAGTTAAAGTCTCCCGATTATGATAAAAGCTTTTTGGAAGAAGCTAAAGAAGCTTTGGTTTATCAACGTTTAGGCGTCGATAAAGAGAAAATTGACGAGTTAAAAGCGGCAATAGAAGATCTTGCCAAAAAAATGCAATCCAATGATGACAAAGACTTGAGCGCGCAGATGGATGCTTTACAAAATATGTTAGAGCAAGAGTTTCAAAAAGGCAGAGAGCGCATGGATTCATTACCTGAGCATGAAAAGGGGAAAATCATTAGTGCGCTGGTTTAAAGAAAAATGTCACTTACCCGACATTCTTTCATTATTTAATTTGTTAGAGTGGATTAACACATAATAACAAGAGAAAATCATGAAAACACTTGAACAACAGTTAGGTAATTATGGGCTATATCATAGGTCAAAAAGAAATGTGCTAACTCACTTTTTTGGTATTCCACTAATTGTGTTCGCTGTGCTGTGTTTACTTGGGCGAATTGAAATACCGCTTGCAGGTTATGACATAAATGGTTCACATATTGCTGTGTTGGCGAGTGTAGTTTACTACCTGATGTTAAGTTTTTCACTTGGAATGATAATGGCTGTTATTTTAGCTTTAATGGCTTGGCCGGCTTCACTGGTCTCACAATTGAGTGTGTATGAGTGGCTGTCGATGAGTATTGGAATATTTGTACTCGGGTGGATACTGCAATTCATTGGTCATTATTTTGAGGGGAAAAAACCTGCGTTTGTGGATGATGTTGTTGGTTTAATTATTGGTCCTTTGTATGTTCTTGCGGAGGCGTTATTTATGCTTGGTTTATATCGTGATTTAGAACAAAAAATTGAAGTTATCGCGGGCCCAACTAAAGCTTAATAACTAAACTTTAATAAGAGTTATGATGAATTTTAAAAATAAAACAGTGTGGATCACCGGTGCATCATCAGGTATCGGGCAAGAGTTAGCAGTTCAGTTGGCACATTTAGGTGCAACTATTATTTTATCAGCGAGAAATACCGATAAATTAGAACAAATTAAAGCGACTTTAGACGGCGATAATCACTCAGTCATTCCGTTAGACTTAGCAAAGCCTGAGCATGTTTTTGATCACGTTAAATCAAGAATGGATGAAATAGGGCGCGTTGATATTTTAATTAATAATGGCGGTGTATCACAAAGAAGTTTGTTCCTAGAAAATGACTTTTCGGTTTATCGACAGTTAATGGAAGTAAACTATTTTGGATTAATTGCACTGACTAAAGCGGTGTTACCTTCTATGGTTGAACGCGGTGGTGGCTCTATTGTATCTATAAGTAGTGTTGCAGGGAAAGTGGGGTCTAAATTTCGCACCGGGTACTCAGGAAGTAAGTATGCTGTGGTTGGTTTTATGGATTGCCTAAGGGCGGAAGTAGCTGATAAAAATATACATTGTCTAACAATATGTCCGGGTTCCATAAAAACAGCTATTGCGCATAATTCACTTGATGAGCATGGCGTTGCGCAAAATAAGCCAGAGCACTCAATTGAAAATGGCATGGATGTATCGGTTGCAGTTAAAAAAATGATAAATGCGATCGCTAAACAAAAAGACGAAGTTGTCGTAGGACAAGGTTTAAGCGGGTTAGCACCAACAATTAAACGGTTTTTTCCTGGTTTATTTAATCGCTTAACAGCAAAAACAAATTACAGGTGAGGCTTTTAGATTCTGATCGCTTGTCGTGCGTTTTGTATTGCTGTGTTTACAGTAATGGCGGCCAATAATACTGTATTTGTGCTTGCACGCTGGGGTTATAGCACTTAAAGTGTCTAAAAGTTGTAAAAGAGTAATTAAAAATGACACAAGAACAAACTCAACCTGAACAATCTAAAGAATTAACACCTGAAGAGCATGCTCAAGCACAACAACAAAGTGCAATATGGCAGCGTGAGTGTTTTCAAAGTGCGCAAAAGCATTTAGCTGAAAAAGGTATTCTCCCTAAAACATTAATTGAAAAAGAGAGCCGTTTTATTGCCCCTTTGTGCGCACTGTGGAAATTTAAAGCCCAAACAGGTAAAAATTATTGGGTGATAACAGGGCGTTTACCTACAGATCATGCCCAAGATACCGCAGCTGAAAACCCGCGTGATGCGCTGCGCTATTTTTCATTGCAATGGCAATTAAAAGCAGACCAAATAATGCAGTCTGGAAATTTGGATAAAACACAGGTTGATTTTGCAAACTTATTAGTTAACCGTGCTCACGGTCTTTATGAAATGTACGAAAGGGACCACCTTTGGGTTAACGAAGCAAGCTAACTCAGTACATCTCAAAGTTGTAGGCAAAATAAAGCGAGCTCAGTAGCTCGCTTTTTAATGTACTAATGTAAATGGTTTGGTATCGAATTGGCTAATGGGGCACTGCATACGTTGGCGCGCAATACCAGCCTCCATAAATACTATTCCTTGTTGTGTAAAACCATTACGTCTAAAACGTTCAACCTCGTTTAAAATGCAATTGATACTTATATTATTAATGCCCTGTTGTTGAGCTAAATTAACCATAAAGTTTAATAATGACTTATAAACAGACCGATTACGGTGTTCAGGTAATACCGCAATCCTGCCAATTAAACCATCATTGCATAATCTACCTGTCGCAACTGGCGATTCAGTGTCATCGGTAACGAGTACATGTAGTGCAATATCGTCTAAATTGTCGAACTCTACATGCTTTGGTATGTGTAATTCACATACAAACACACGCTCTCTAATATGTTGTAATAAGTCCTTTCTTGTATTCCACTCTACCTTGTCGATATGATAACTCATTGCATCCTACCTCTAACAAAACCAAATACCTTCATTTAGTAGTGTAGTAAAGGATTGAGTAAATTTTAAACTATTTTTTGAATTTTTAATTTGTTCAGCGGTCACGCTAATGTCATCAGTTAATAACTTGACCACTGCTAGATCTGTTTTTGGCAGTAAGAAATTTTGGCCATTTACGCTAAAAACAAGCTCATTATCAGTATGTTGATATATTGCTCTCGTGCCACCTAAACGTTCAAAAACCTCGTCAGACTCATCTATTAACTGGGCTACTTGATCAGGTGTATACAGATCTTCTGGCGGCATTAAATCCATTTCATGTTTAGGTTCACTGGTTGTTTGACCTAACCATGACTTAAATAAAGCGTCGTCTTGTAATAATGAGGCGAGTAATTGCTTAACCTTATCAGTTTCTGAATTGCTAAGGAGTCCTTTCGATTCTCTGGTTTCTAAGAGTGGATCAGAATAGCGGGTGTTGCCAACTTCTTTGTCAATCACGTAATCGGCAAAACTCGATAGTAAATCTTGCTGATTTGGGGCCCTAAAGCCAACAGAATAGTTAATCGCATTTTCAACCGCATAGCCTTCATGAGGGCAACCCGGTGGGATATATAAAATATCACCTGGCTCTAAAATACAATCAATAACGGCTGGGAACTGTTCTACCTGTAATAGCGATTTATTTTGTGCAAACTGTTTTAAATTACTGTCAGGCATACCTACACGCCAATGCCTTTTGCCTTCACCTTGAATAATGAAAACATCATACTGATCTAAATGAGGACCCACACCACCACCTGGCGTTGAATAGCTGATCATTAAGTCATCAATACGCCAATTAGGAATAAATCGAAAAGGCTCAAGTATTTGTGCAGCACCAGGATGCCAATGGTCTACTGCTTGAACGAGCAAAGTAGAGTGTTGCTCTGTTAATAACTCGAAATCTTCAAACGGACCATGGTGAGCTTGCCAGTCGTTATTTTGGTTAGTGATAATACGTGATTCAATACTTTCTTCTATTGCAAGGCCGGCAAGCTCATTGGCATCAAGAGGGTCTTCAAAATCGCGAAACCCTTGTTTAATTAACAAAGGTTTTTTTTGCCAATATTCTTTTAAAAATTCTTGCTCTGTTAGAGAGTTAATCGTTAGTTGATACATATTTTTCACCATTTACAAACGAATAGAGATAAAAAAAGCGAAAGGGGTGCCTTTCGCTTTTTAAATTTTTAGCTTTATGCTTACGCTAAATTGTCGATGAACTCTACAGCACGGCCGATATAGTTAGCCGGCGTCAGTTTTTTCATTTCTACTTTAGCTTCTTCTGGTAAATCTAAACCATCAATAAATTCAGCCATAATTTCTTGATTTACACGTTTACCACGAGTTAAATCTTTAAGCTTCTCATATGGTTTTTCAATGCCGTATTTACGCATAACGGTTTGAATTGGCTCAGCAAGAAGCTCCCAGTTTTGATCAAGCTCTTCAAGTAAGCGTTGTTCGTTTACTTCTAACTTGCTCACGCCTTTAAGTGTTGATTGGTATGCGATTAAGGCATAGCCCATGCCCACACCTAAGTTACGAAGTACTGTTGAGTCAGTAAGGTCACGCTGCCAGCGTGAAACAGGTAATTTTTGCGCTAAATGACCAAAAATTGCATTAGCAAGACCTAGGTTACCTTCTGAGTTTTCAAAATCAATAGGGTTAACTTTATGTGGCATTGTAGATGAACCAATTTCACCTGCAATGGTTTTTTGTTTAAAGTGATTAAGCGCAATGTAGCCCCATGCATCACGATCAAAATCAAGTAATACAGTATTAAAACGTGCAATCGCATCAAATAACTCAGCAATGTAATCATGCGGCTCAATCTGAGTCGTGAATGGATTGAATGTTAAGCCAAGACTTGTTACGAATTGTTCTGCATGACTATGCCAATCGTAATCAGGGTAAGCACTTAGGTGAGCGTTGTAGTTACCAACAGCACCATTAATTTTACCTAGCATTTCAACCTGTGCAATTTGATCACGTTGACGCTTTAAGCGCATGTACACGTTTGCAAATTCTTTACCCATCGTTGAAGGCGTTGCTGGTTGACCATGAGTACGCGTCATCATAGGCACTGCTTTGTACTCAATCGCTTTTTCTTTAATTGCATTAAGTAGTTGATCGCAGTAAGGAAGTAATACTTCGTTACGTGCTTCAGTAAGCATTAAACCGTGAGACAGGTTATTGATGTCTTCTGAGGTACATGCAAAGTGAATAAATTCATTGATTGCATGTAGCTCTGCGTTATCTGCTACTTTTTCTTTGAGTAAGTATTCTACAGCTTTTACATCGTGGTTTGTGGTACGTTCGATATCTTTTACACGTTGCGCATCGGCTTCGCTGAAGTTATCAACAATCGCGTTAAGTAAAGCATTGGCTTCGTCGCTAAATGCCGGTACTTCTTTAATGGCATCAGCAGCAGCAAGGGCTTGTAACCAACGAACTTCGACTGTTACACGGTATTTTATCAAGCCAAATTCGCTGAAAATACTGCGTAGTTCAGTGGTTTTGCTGCCGTAGCGACCATCCACCGGAGAGATAGCTGTTAACGCTGAAAGCTCCATAATAACTCCTAAATTTTAGTTTTGAACGATAATTAAATGTGGTTTTTAGCAATGGCGATGATTTTTCTTTTTGCAAAGAAAAAATGACGGCGTTTACCGCCCATTTGTCGCCAAAGTACTGCACTTCGAATACCTGCTAGTAATAGTGCGCGTATCTTGTGTTGTACTAACTGCTGTTTCAATAAATCAGGTTTGCCATAAACCTGAATGCGGTGCCCAAGGGGGCTAAGCACCTTTGAATATATATCTGCAAGAGCTGCAATTAATGTTGCATCAGTAATTGCAAAATGATCTAAACGTCGCTTTATGTCATCAATACCTTTACCAAGATCAGCTAGGCTGCTTGATTTTGCACTAAGTGCGCGTTCAAGTTGCATAAGGCCGCCTACATACTTAACGATTTCAACATCTTTCTTTTCGCCAGCACTGAGTTGTTCAAGTAAGCATTGGTAACCTGATCTAAGGTTTTCAGTTCCTTGATACACATCTTCTGGTGAATCAGGGTTAGTAACAACAATACTTGAAAGTAACTTTTCAAGGTCATAATCATTGCTACTACCATACTGTGCAATTTTTTGTACTTGCTTGGCTATTTGGCACATTGCGGCCAAAGCCATTACTTGGTTTTCAGTCATTATTTGATCACCGAGTCGATGATCCCGCCACCAAGGCATACTTCATTAGCATAAAATACCGCTGATTGACCAGGTGTTACGGCTTTTTGCGGTTCATCAAAAAGTACACGGGCTAAGCCATCATCGCCTACAAGGAGAGTACAGCTGATATCTTCTTGTCTATAACGTGTTTTAACTGTGCAACGAGTTGTGCCTTTAGGGCCTACTCTATCAACCCAATGTAGTTGGTTAGCATTTAAACCATTGCTGTAAAGGCGAGGGTGGTCTTTACCTTGACCAACCACAAGTACATTGCGTTCTATATCTTTATCAACAACGTACCATGGCTCACCAGAGCCTTCTTTCATGCCACCTATTAGCAAACCTTTACGTTGGCCAAGTGTGTGGTACATTAATCCTTCGTGCTCACCGACGTTATTACCCTCTGTGTCTTCAATCACACCAGGCTGTGCGGGTAAGAATTTTTGTAAAAAGTCTTTAAATTTACGTTCACCGATAAAACAGATACCCGTACTGTCTTTTTTATCGTGTGTAATGAGGTCTTGCTCTTCGGCAATACGGCGAACTTCAGGCTTAGCAATATCACCTACAGGAAAGAGTGTTTGGCCAATGTGCTCATGGCTTAGGGTATATAGAAAGTAGCTTTGATCTTTATTGTCATCAAGACCACGGCACATCACATATTTATCATCGCGTAATTCTCGGCGTACATAGTGGCCTGTGGCGATGTAATCAGCACCAAGTGCGCCGGCTGCAAATTCAAGAAATGCTTTGAATTTGATTTCTTTATTACACATGATGTCAGGGTTTGGCGTACGCCCGGCTTTGTATTCTGCTAAAAAATACTCAAAAACATTATCCCAATACTCGGCGGCAAAATTCACAGTGTGAAGTTCTATACCGAGCTTATCGCAGACCGCCTGTGCGTCTTTTAAATCCTCAGCAGCAGCGCAATATTCATCATTATCGTCTTCTTCCCAGTTTTTCATAAACAAGCCTTCAACTTGATAGCCTTGTTGTTTTAATAAATAAGCTGATACAGAAGAATCAACACCGCCGGACATGCCAACAATGACTTTAATGTGACTATTTTCGCTCATGGATATTTTCGCTTATACAGGTTGCTGTCATTTTATACTACTAACCATAAGAGAGAAAAAGAGTGTGAAATTTTAAACACTCACATAGCTTATGGCGTATGAAAGGCCGCGATTATAGCATGTAAAATAGAAGGCAAGCCACCCAAAATATCAGTTTTGTCTTGCCTATAAAACACTAATAAACATTAGGAGGAGGGCTTAAAAATGGCGCGGGATTTACCAGAGCGCTTGCGTTCTCCCTAAGGGGGATTACTCACCGTGAAGTAATTTATATTCGCCATTTTTAATATTATCTAATGTGTATTGGCCAATTTTATAACGAATTAACCTTAATGTTGGGTGTCCAATATGGGCTGTCATGCGTCTAACTTGGCGGTTTCTGCCTTCAGTTAAACTGATACTTAACCAGCTAGTAGGAATATTTTTGCGTTCTCTCACTGGGGGATTACGCGGCCAAAGATGCGGAGGCTGGAGACGTTCAACATCTGCTGGGAGTGTCATACCATCTTTTAAATGTACGCCTTTGCGTAGCGCTTCAATTGCTTCGTCTGACGGTTCACCTTCAACTTGTACCCAGTATGTTTTACTGTTTTTTTTATTTGGTGCAGTAAGTGTGTTTTGCAATTTACCGCAATTAGTCAAAAGTAATAACCCTTCGCTGTCTCTATCTAAGCGTCCTGCAGCATAAACGTTTTTAATATCAATGAAGTTAGCGAGTGTTTGACGATTACTGTCATCTGTAAATTGACATAACACATCAAATGGTTTGTTAAACAAAACAATTTTTCGCTCACTTAAAGGAATTTGTTCTTTTATTTCTCTTTTGTGCTTTGTATTTATTGGTTGTTTATTGCGAGAAGATAAATCTCTGTTAAAACTTCGCCCGCTGCTGCGCCTATTTTTGGGTGTATTTGTTGTCATAGTTATATGCACCGTGCTGGTTTTGGCAGTCCTGCTATTTTAGTGGCTTGCTTAGCCGGGCCTTTCGGGAAAAGCTTATAAAGGTAAATGCTGTTGCCTTTGTCTTCACCAAGCGCTTTAGCCATGGCTTTAACTAACATTCTGATGGCTGGGCTGGTATTGTATTCAAGATAAAAATCGCGGACAAAGTTTATAACCTCCCAATGCTGCTTTGTAAGATCAATACTTTCTTGTTCGGCTAATATTGGTGCAAGCTCAGGTGTCCAGAGTTGATGATCAAGGAGGTAGCCTTGTTTATCTGTTTCGATTTGTTGATTTTTAAATTCTAGCATGAGTTACCAAGTTATAGACTGAGAGGAAGATAGGGTTTTTGCTACGAATATTTCATAATCGATTGCGGTATTTTGTTGCATAATTTCAATGTTACGGGCTTTAGCGTCATCCGATAAAAGTAAAAGCTTGTCACAAAGCTGAACATAAAGCTTTTGTGAGTAGCAAGCATCCCCGACCAATAAAACAGTGTCATTTTGTTGTATTAAGTTAACTAATCGTTCGTTGTCGTAATAACTAATTGGTTTAGAAAAAATGTGTAATGTGCTCATAAATTAACAACCTGTTGTTGCGCACTAATTAATTGACTTTGAGCTTTAAAGTTTAAAGGTTTTGCGTTGATTATCAGATCATTTTTACTCAGATTATAGTCAAGTAAAGACTTCTCACATACATAGATGTTTTCAACGTCATATATTTCTAATGTTTTTATACTTTTAAAATAATTTTTCAGTCCTAAGGATTCAGGGTTTTGATTTTCTTTTAATGCAAGTACTGCAGGGCCAGTAAACAACCAGCTTATATTTTGTTCAATAGCGGCAAATATGAGTGTCATGTCGAGGGCATCTCGAATATGCATATCATCAAAAGGACTGTGTTGACTTAAAACAAGAATATTGATCATTTAAATTGCACCCATTTATCAGCTTCACTGGCGAGCATCGCAAATTCGGCAAGGCCTGCAACGGTAAATAAATTCGTGGCAGCAATATTAAGACCACGCTTTTCAGCGGCAGTAATACACAGCATAAGTTTAATACCGCGCTTGTGTAGCGTTTGCCAAAGCGATGCAATAGCAAGCTCATCTGTTGCTAAATTAATGTCTTCGCTGGCATGGTAGACACCTTGTTGATATAAAAAAATAGTATCAACGCTATGCCCTTGTTCTAGACAAGTGGTTGCGAATTTGAATAGTCGTTGAGTGGTGTCGTGATCTGACGGTGCGCAGTGTAATGAAAGTACAAATCGTGCCAAAACATATCCAATAAAAAAGCCCCTAAAGAGGGGCTATTTTAACAGAACTTTTTAATTAGTCATTATTTGCGCCAAGTAGAGCAAGTAATGAAGTAAATAAGTTATATACGCTCAGGTATAAAGAAACAGTTGCGCGGATATAATTTGTTTCGCCGCCGTTAATAATACGGCTAGTATCAAACAAGATAAGTCCAGACATAATTAATACTACAGCTGCATTAAGCACCATAAACATTAAAGAACTGCCGATAAAAATATTAACGATACTTGCAACGATAACAACGAGTAAGCCAACAGTTAAAAACCCACCCATAAAAGAAAAGTCTTTTTTGGTGTTCAGGGCATAAGCTGAAAGGCCAAGGAAAATTAGAGCTGTAGAACCTAGCGCTTGCATAATTAGCATAGGGCCATTAGGCATTGCTGCATAATGGTTTAAAAGTGGCCCTAAACCGGCACCCATTAAACCTGTAAAAGCAAATACCCAAGCTACGCCTGATGCGCTATCCGCTTTTTTGTTGACTACAAAGAGTAAGCCAAACGAAATAAGTGTGAAAACTAACCCCATAAAATAAGGTAGTTGTAATGCCATTGAGATACCAGCCGTCACTGCACTAAATGCTAATGTCATGGCCAGTAAGAAATAGGTATTTTTAAGTACCTTGTTTGTTTCAATGGTCGACATAACCGGTTTAGCGGTATTGTACGAATGATTAAATGCCATTGTAGAGCTCCTTTAAGTGAAACTTGTTGTAGTTCCGATAATTAACTAGAGTTAGATTATCAAGACTTATATATTTGGGCAAATGTTTGTAGTTCAATAGACCCTTAAATAAATATAAAAGTTCCCCTTTGTTTGATTATTCGGCTGGTTTGTGTGAAGAATGCGCAAATTAATTATTTTTTAGGCACTTAAAAAGTTTTTTGCAAAAAAAGCTTCACAAAGAGCACGGGTTTAACTATTATGCACGCCGTCGGAGAGATGGCAGAGTGGTCGAATGCACCGGTCTTGAAAACCGGCAGGGGTTTGTAGCCCCTCTAGGGTTCAAATCCCTATCTCTCCACCACCTAATTTAAAATAGTTATGAATACACTCTTATTCGTAACTTATAGCAGTTTCGGAGAGATGGCAGAGTGGCCGAATGCACCGGTCTTGAAAACCGGCAGGGGTTTGTAGCCCCTCTAGGGTTCAAATCCCTATCTCTCCACCATATATCAAAACCCGCTTTTAGCGGGTTTTTTTATGCCTTGTAAAAATAATTACGACCATAGTCTCTGTTTCGAAGTAACAAAACATCATGCATGATTAAGTTAAATACTTTTATGTTTTAGGACGCTTAATGAAACACAGGCTTGCAAAGAGCGTTGCATTGTCGCTACTTTCTCCCATTATCATTGGTAGTTTATTAGGTGCTTATTATGCACTTACCTTAAATGGTGATTCGATCACTATCTTCTTTAATTTGCTTATGAGTGCAGTTGCCAATGCGCATATCGTTGGCTTAACCATGGCTGCATTTGTGGTACCTGGATATTTACTTATGTACAAGTATGCAAAAGTGAATTATTCAGGTGTGTTAACGCTTGGCTTACTAGGTGGTGCTATTTTCAGTTATTTGCTCAGTGCAACTCAAGGTATGGTCTTTTTAGTTAATACCTCAATGTCTGCTGTGGCTGCTGGTTTATTTTTATATGGGTTGAGAAAAGCAACTTTAAAAAAGACTGAGCATCAATAGTGGAAATATTAACCAAGCCTGCTGAAAATTAGCGTAAATTGTCTTTTTTTGCCTTGAAAAGGTTTCAATTATTGGCCACAAAGAGTACCTTTAACTACTGTATGTTTGATAAGAAGTAGTTTGGTATGCAAAAGCAAGAATTTTACCAGTCATTAGTTAAACAAACTGAGTCGCTAATTACTGGTGAGACAAACATTATAGCTAATATGGCTAACATAAGTGCGTTACTTTTTACATCATTAGACGATGTAAATTGGGCGGGCTTTTATCTAATGGATTCTCCATCAGAATTAGTACTAGGTCCGTTTCAAGGCAACCCAGCGTGTATACGTATCCCTGTAGGGAAAGGTGTCTGTGGAACAGCTGCTGCGACTGCAAAAACTCAACTTGTTGAAGATGTTCATGCATTTGCAGGTCACATAGCCTGTGATGCTGCTTCAAACTCTGAAATAGTAATACCGATTCTAAAAAATGGAGAAGTGTTTGCTGTTTTAGATATAGACAGCCCGAGTATTGCTCGGTTTAGTGGCGACGACCAAAAAGGTCTTGAAGCAATAGCTGCCTGTTTTGAGGCAACGCTTGCATGAAAGACTTACTAAATGTACAGGATTATCTGTTTGCCATTGCTGATGTTGGTGATTGGGAAGGGGATGAAGAACACGTAGCGGAAACGCTAAACGATCTAATTCATATTGCTTGGGAACGTATTCCTGATGACCTTGAATGTGAATTAATCGATGAAATTATTAATGGTATTTGGGAACACCTTCGTGGCGATATGGCGCTGATTGAGGCTGAGTTCGAAGAGTTGACCGACTGGGTAACACACTATGTCGATTCGTCGATTGACGAAAAGATGTAACAAAAGGTTCTAAAATGGAAACCACAAACAAGCTAAAAGATATCAATGAAGTACTGGATTTTCTATACCAAGAATTTCCACAATGTTTTAAACAAAAAGACGGCATCAAACCGCTTAAAGTAGGTATCTTTAAAGATATTGCTGAGCGCATTGAAGGTTCTGAGAAAGTAAGTAAAACTCAGGTACGTCAAGCTTTAAGAAAATATACATCGAATTGGCGTTATTTAGAAGCCGTTACTAAGTCTGAATTTCGTATTGATTTAGATGGGAATCAGGCTGAAAAAGTAGAGCAAGAGCATATAGACCATGCTCAAAAAGCGCTTGAAGAAAGCCGTGCAAAAATGGCAAAACGCAAAAAAGCGCAGCGTCCTCGTAATGATTCAGACACAAAATCTTACAAAAAGAAACCAGGGCAGTTCGCCAAAAATGGTGATAAAAGCGCTAAGGTTAACAATACTAACGCTAAAGCAGCACCTGCTAAGCGTTCAGGTAAAATTGAACCTTTACCAGCAAGTGAGGTCAAGGTTAATAACAAGGTTAAAGTTAAACTTGGCCAAGCACTTGTAAATGCAACTATCACTGAAGTGAACAAAGATGATGTTCATGTTGAGTTGGTAACAGGCATGCAAGTTAAAACAAAAGCAGACAGCCTTTACATAGTTTAAGCTGTATATAAATTAAGGAGTTGTGTATGAGTCAGAAGTTTACGCTCATTCCGTTAGTCGCGGCCCTATATTCTGGGTCTTTATTTGCATCTACAGACGTTGTTGATGTTTTGACAGTAAAAGACTTGCCTGTATTGGAGCAAGAAAGTCAGCATAGTACGGCTAGCAAACGGGTGGCGAACTTATTTACTCGTGCACACTACAAACCAATTCGTTTTAATGACGTGCTTTCTAGTAAAGTATTTGATCGTTATATCGAATCCCTTGATTTTAATAAAAGCGTCTTTTTGGCTGCGGATGTTGCGTCTTTTGAGCAATACCGCAACCAATTTGATAATGCATTAACGACTGGCAAGCTTGATTTTACGTTTGATATATTCAATTTGAGTATGAAAAGACGTTTCGAGCGATATGATTATTCATTAAAATTGCTAGAAACTGAAATGACATTTGATAAAGACGATGAATATTATTTTGATCGTGAAGATGCACAGTGGGCATCAACCCAAGCTGAGCTTGATGAACTGTGGCGAGAGCGTGTTAAATATGATGCTTTGCGATTAAAAATGACTGGTAAAGATTGGCCTGGTATTAAAAAAGTACTTACCAAGCGTTACCAAAATGCACAAAAACGTTTAGTACAAACTAAAAGTGAAGATGCATTCCAGATTGTTATGAATTCATTCGCTAGAAGTATCGAAGCCCACACTTCCTACCTTTCGCCGCGAAGAGCGGAACAGTTTAAAATGGACATGGATCTCGAATTAGAAGGGATAGGTGCTGTTTTAGGCTATGATGAAGATTACACAGTGATCCGTAGTTTAGTACCTGGCGGTCCAGCGGATAAATCAGAACAAATAAAAGCAGATGACCGTATTATTGGCGTAGCTCAAGATGGTGAAGAGTTTGTTGATATTATTGGTTGGCGTTTAGATGATGTGGTTGACCTTATTAAAGGTCCTAAAGGCACTAAAGTTCGCCTACAATACCTTAAAGGTGCAGATACCCATGGTACACCGAAGGTAGTTGAGATCGTTCGTGATAAAATTAGATTAGAAGATCGCGCTGCGAAATCAGAAGTGTTTGAAGCCAAATACTCTGACCTAACCAGTAAAGTCGGTGTAATTGAAATTCCTGGTTTCTATAATAATTTATCCAAAGATGTCAAAGTTGAGCTTGCGAAACTAAAAGAAGCTAAAGTTGACGGCATTATTATTGACCTTAGGCAAAATGGCGGTGGTTCACTGTATGAAGCAACGCAACTTTCGGGTCTGTTTTTTGACCAAGGTCCTGTGGTACAAATTCACACGCTAAATAACCGAATTGAAGAACAAAAAGACAGAGATGGCATCACGTTTTACGATGGCCCATTAACTGTTTTAGTTGATCGTTACAGTGCGTCAGCCTCTGAAATCTTTGCCGCTGCTATGCAAGATTATGGTCGAGCAATTGTGATAGGTGAGCAAACCTTTGGTAAAGGTACTGTTCAGCAACATAAAGGCCTTGGCCGTGCTTATGATCTTTATGATAATCCTTTAGGTAGCGTTCAGTATACTATCGCTAAATTTTACCGTATCAACGGTGGTAGTACACAACATAAAGGTGTGATACCGGATATTTCATTCCCGTCGGCGATAGATCCGGCAGAGTGGGGTGAAAGCCAAGAAGATAATGCATTACCGTGGGATAGCATTATCCGAGCTAAATATAATTCAGTAGATAATTTAAAATCTGCTATTAGCCATGTATCGCAACAACACATTGATAGAATCAAAAAAGAGCCTGAATTTGGTTATGTGTTTGAAGACATTGCTAGGTATAACGAAGAAAAAGATCGTAAAACAATTTCTTTAGTTGAGGCAAACCGTATTAAAGAAAAAGAAGAGAATGATGCACTAGCTCTTAAGCGCACAAATGAGCGTTTAGTTCGTCTTGGTGAACAGCCAGTGAAAGATTTAGAAGATGTTCCTGATGTTCTTGATGACTTAGACCCATTTCTTGAAGAAGCGGCATTAATAACACAAGATTATATAAAGTTTGGACGTATTGCTAAGAAATAGTATCAGTTTAAAACTACAAAAAAGGCGCTTAAGCGCCTTTTTTACTGCCTAAAGCATATGAAATTGATATAATCGACGATTAAACCCAGAACGAAATAATGAATTATTTAATCGTGTCTGTGCTAAAAAATAATAATTAAGCGTGTAGACAACAACACGTGGGAGTTTCAATTTTGAATCCAGTAGAAGAAAAACCAATCAACAAAGCGAGTTTTATTGACGCGCTAATACCTATCTCTGTGCTCATCTGTTTATTAGGTGCTGCTGTGTATTTATTTGGTGATAGTTCATCATCGGGCCCAAATCAAATTGCATTATTATTTGCAACCTTTACTGCGGCTTTGATCGGACTAAAAAATGGCTACACATGGAAAAAACTAGAAGATGCGATGATCGAAGGAATTACTTTGTCGCTTGGTGCAATTTTAATATTACTGATGGTTGGTGCCTTAATAGGCACTTGGTTACTTTCAGGCACAGTACCGACTTTAATTTATTACGGTTTGCAGGTTATTGACCCAAGTTGGTTTTATGCCGCAAGTTGCTTAATATGTGGCATAGTTGCGATGAGTATAGGTAGTTCATGGACTACAGCTGCAACTATTGGTACTGCACTTCTTGGTGTTGCTACGGGTTTAGGCTTAGACTCGGTGGTGACTGCAGGCGCTGTTATATCTGGTGCATATTTTGGTGATAAACTAAGTCCACTTTCAGAAACCACTAATTTAGCTCCCGCAGTTGTTGGCGCTGATTTGTTTGAACATATACATCACATGCTTTGGACAACCGTCCCTAGCTTTATCATCGCTTTGATTATTTTTATTGTAATGGGATTTAATGCTAGTGCAGCCAATGAAGCTGGGCGTATTGATGAAATTACTCTTATTCTCGAACAAAATTTTAATATAGGTTTAGAAATGTTGGTTCCTTTGATTGTGCTACTTGTTTTAGCCATTAGGAAAATGCCTGCATTCCCTGCAATCTCAATAGGTGCAGTTATTGGTGCTGTTTGGGCAATGCTGTTTCAATCGGATTTAATAGCGAGCCAAATTGACGTTTCTCAAGGACAGTTAGTTGGTTATTTTAAACTTATCTGGGCCACTTTTTTCGACGGATTTAATATAATCACTGGTGATGAAAAAATGGATTCACTACTTAGCGGTGGTGGCATGGCAGGTATGTTAACTACAACTTGGTTGATTATGACTGCGCTGATGTTTGGTGCAATTATGGAAAAAACGGGTTTATTAGATATATTTGTTAAGAGCATCTTAAAGATAGCAAAGAGCACTGGTTCATTAATTACAGCCACTATTGCAACTTGTATAGGTACCAACGTAATTGCAGCTGATCAGTATATTGCTATTGTTGTGCCTGGTCGTATGTACAAAGATGAATACGAAAAGCGGGGTTTGAAGCCTGTTAACTTATCAAGAACATTGGAAGATGGCGGTACTATTACCAGCCCATTAATCCCTTGGAATACGTGTGGCGCATATATGCAAAGTGTTTTACATGTAAACCCATTAGATTATCTATTCTATGCTTTCTTCAATTTAATAAATCCATTTTTGGCCGTTGTTTATGCTTATTTAGGCATTAAAATTCTACGTATCAAGCCAAAGCAACACGCATAAAATAAATGCTCCTCCTTGAAGGAGGAGCTAATTTGGAGTTACCCTATGACTGCAATTAATAAGCCCAAAGCGCAATATCTTAAAGACTACAAAGCCCCAGAATTCACAATTGAACATGTTGATTTAACTTTTGAATTAAAGCCATTAAATACGCGTGTTAGTGCTGTTTTACAATTAGAAAGAGCAGATAAACCTAATACAGATTTAATTTTGGACGGGGTTGATTTAACACTTATCTCAGTAGAGTTAAACGGCTCAAAGTACGCTGACTACGAAGTTGAAAAAGAGCAATTAATCGTAAAGAATTTACCCGATAGCTGCCAGCTAACTATTGTTACTGAGACCTCCCCAGATACTAACTCTTCATTAGAAGGCTTATACCTTTCAGGTGGGGCGTATTGTACACAGTGTGAAGCACAGGGCTTTAGAAAGATTACCTACTTTTTAGATAGACCTGATGTGTTGGCCAGCTTTGACGTGACGATAATAGCTGAACAAAAATTTGAACACTTATTGTCAAACGGTAATAAGATTGCAGAAGGTCAATTAGATAATGGGCTTCATTATGCTAAATGGCAGGATCCATTTAAAAAGCCGAGTTATTTATTTGCACTAGTAGCAGGCACTTTTGATGTACTAACTGACAAGTACATTACTAAAAGTGGTCGAAGTGTGGATCTGGCATTATTTGTTGATAAAGGAAATTTATCTAAAACGCCTCATGCTATAGCCTCTTTAAAGAAATCAATGCAATGGGATGAAGAGCGTTTCAATCTTGAATACGATCTTGATATATATATGATTGTTGCAGTTGATTTTTTCAATATGGGTGCAATGGAAAATAAAGGGTTAAATATATTTAACTCTAAATGTGTTTTAGCAAATCAAGAAACAGCAACAGATAAAGACTACCACACGATTGAATCTATAGTAGGGCATGAATACTTTCATAATTGGACTGGGAATCGTGTAACTTGCCGTGACTGGTTTCAGCTCTCATTAAAAGAGGGGCTGACTGTGTTTCGTGATCAGGAGTTTAGCAGTGATTTAGGTTCGCGAGCCCTAAACCGTATTGATGCAGTAAAAGTTATGCGAACGCATCAATTCAGTGAAGATGCAGGCCCAATGTCACATGCAATTAGGCCGGAAAAAGTAATTGAAATGAATAACTTTTATACCGTCACGGTGTATGACAAAGGGGCAGAAGTTATTCGTATGATGCATACCTTATTGGGTGAGCAGAAATTTCAACAAGGTATGGCGCTGTATTTTGAACGCCATGATGGCCAAGCAGTTACTTGTGACGACTTTGTTTGCGCAATGAGTGATGCTTCAGGCATTGATCTTACTCAGTTTAAGTATTGGTATAGCCAACCTGGTACACCAAGGTTATCTGTTAAGCAATCGTTTGACGAAGACACCGGAACACTAAAAATAGCGATTGAGCAGCAGCCTCCTAGTAATTATCCAGAGCATAAACCGCTGCATATTCCTTTTGCAATTGAGTTGCTTGATGAGAAGGGCAAAAGCCTCGAGTTGAAATATGAGAATGTTTCCATTGATTCAGTATTAAATGTGAGAGAAACATATCAGGAATTTAAGTTTGATGGCTTTACAACTCAGCCTGTTGCTGTGCTGCTTGAAGACTTTTCAGCACCATGTATTCTTGATCATGAGATTAACGAAAGCCAACTTTTACATATTATGCGTTATGCACGCAGTGATTTTTCTCGTTGGGATGCGCAGCAAACCTTGTTCATTAATGCTGTAAAAACTGCGATTATTGGATCTAATAACGCTGTACTCAGTGACGCTGTAATACATACTCTGTCTGAGCTTGTAACAGACCGAACTGGCGATTTAGCGCTTACCGCAGAGCTATTAAAACTTCCAACGTTTGATACACTCGCAGCTGAATTTGAAATTATACCTGTTAATGAGATAGTTGAAGTTATTGCGTGTTTTGAACAGCAAATTGCACAACAACTCTACCAGCCCATTTTGTCTTGCTATAACAACTTAGTTGATGATGGCTCGCTTAGTGCAAGTGCTGTAGCAATTCGAGCCTTAAAAGGACAGTGTTTACATTATTTAGCTAAGTCTGACACTAATGATGTAGCAGATTGCCTAGCCCTTGGTGCAAAATCAAGTAACATGACAAATGTTTTAGCGAGCCTCAGCGCCGTTGTAAAAGCTCAACACCCGCTGTGTGATGAGTTACTTGCTCAATTTGATAGCCAATGGCGACATGATGTGCTTGTAATGGATAAATGGTTTGCTTTACAAGCGATGCAATCCAAAGATGGAGCAATTGAGCATATAAAACGCTTATATGATCACCCATGCTTTGACTTTTCCAATCCAAATCGAGTCCGTGCACTTGTAGGTAGCTTTAGCCATTTTAATACTGCACAGTTCCATCGTGAGGATGGCGCAGGTTATGCGCTTTTAGGTGATTTACTCATTAAGCTTAATTCAATCAATCCTCAAAATGCATCTCGTATGCTAACACCGTTTATGTCGTGGAAACGCTATGACACTAAACGAGCCGAAGGAATGAAAGCTCAATTAAAACGACTAGCTTCATTAGAAGATTTAAGTGATGACTTATACGAAAAAGTTGAAAAAGCTTTAAATTGACCTATGAGAGAGTATTACTTTTTTTTAAACCTGACTTATCAACAGTGCTTAGATTACTACGATGGTAAATATAGGTCAGTGCAGGTTATTGAAGATGGGGGCAAAAAAGTTCGCTTTGATGCCCACCATTTACGCCCTTTTATTTCTTCTTTAGGGGTAAGAGGGCGCTTTCGTTTATTGTTAACATTAGATAATAAGTTTGTTCGCTTAGAGCGAGTCAGCTAAGTTTTTCTAAAAAATTTCAAATTTATATTGTATTTTTGTTAATTCAATTTGTCCTATTGTTAATTTACGTGTATAAATTATCTGGTAGGACGTCTTACCATTACGTAAACGCCAACTAAATTGTAAATTTATAGCCGTTTGAACGCGTTCTGTTTGTAATTTTTATGTTTCGGTTCTATCGTTACTACTACACTAAAAACAACAACTTGATCACAAAATGCCCGCGACAAGGGGAACACACAATGATAAGAAGATCGCTTTTTGTTAAAAACAAAATAGTTTTAGGCCTCGCTGCTGCAACGCTTGGTTTATCTGCCGGTTCAGTTAATGCTGCTAATTTTGATGTTGGTGGCTTTGACGTAACGTTTGATTCAAATTTTTCATATGGTCAAAGTATACGGGTTGAAGACCGTGACTTTTCTCATATAGGTAAAAGTAATAACCCTGCATTTAATTGGACAGGTTATAACTCTGCACTCAACCCAATTTACACATCAGCAGATGTTTGGGCGCAAGACGGCGCTTATTCGAATAATGGCGATGCTGGAAATCTTAATTTTGATAGCGGTGAGTCGTTCTCTAAATTATTAAAAGGAACGCATGATCTATCAATAAGTAAAGATAATTACGGTTTCTTTACCCGCTTCATGTATTTCTATGATTTTGAGTTGATGGATGGCGACCGTGCTTACATCAACCCTACTTCTGGTTCAGGTGTTGACCCATGTGATGATGACGATACAAAAGAGCAAGTTTGTTCTGATGTACGTTTACTTGATGCATATGTTTGGGCTAATTTTGACTTGAATGATGGTAATAACCCACTTTCGATTCGTTTAGGTCAGCAAGTTGTTAACTGGGGTGAAAGCACGCTGATATCTCATGGTATCAATGTAAACCCTGTTGATATAGACCGTTTAAAAGCACCTGGTTCTGAGCTCAAAGAAGCGTTTATTCCTGTTGGCATGCTTTGGGCTTCTTTAGGAATTACTGAAAATATAAACCTAGAAGCATTCTATCAGTATCAGTGGCACGAAACTCGCCTACCCGTAGCTGGTAGCTACTTTTCTACTAATGATTTTGCGTCAGAAAATGGCTATCAGCAAAATATTCAATTAGGTTTTACTGCTAATCCAGATATCGATCTTGAATTTTTGACAAACAGCCTTAATTCCCTACAACAAAATTGGGTTGCTGCAGCCACTGCGCAGGGTATAAACCCACAAAGTGCTGAAGGTCAAGCACTCCTTGCGAACATGTATTTGGCTTATCCAACAAAAGTTGCTCTGAAGGGTAAAGGCAATGCTGGCAAAACGGATCCCGAAGACGGTGGTCAATACGGCCTACGTTTAGGTATGTTTCTTCCTGAGCTAAACGATACTGAAGTCGCACTTTATCACATTAACTACCACAGCCGCCGTCCGCTGATTTCTGGTAAAGTTTCAAACTTCACCAGTGAAGCAATTGGAGCTGATTTAGCAATGATTTTGTCTCCTGATGTCACAATTACAGAAGACAACGTGACCGATCTTAATGCGTTTACACAGGGTCAGTTAGTATATCCTGAAGATATAAAGTTGTATGGTCTTAGCTTTAATACGTCGTTGGGCGAAACAGCATTTGCTGGTGAATTTACCTTCCGTGAAGATGAGCCACTACAGATCGATGACGTAGAGCTTCTTTATGCTGGTATGCCTGAGCAATTAGCTGTCGCGGGAATTCGTCCAGACCTAGCGGGTATTTCACAAATGAGTCAAGGTGATGCAACAAGCGTTGTAGGCCCAGGTGAAACAGCCCAAGGTTATATTGTTCGTAATACAGCACAATTACAATTCACTGCAACGCACTTATTTGGCCCTTCATTAGGTGCTGATAGTTGGGCGGTTGTGGGTGAAGTAGGGGGTGTTCGTATTAACGATTTGCCTGAATATGATGAACTACGTTTAAATGTATCAGGTACTGGACGAAGTGGTGTTATTACTGGCCCAGGTTCTGTTGATTATTCAACGCTTCATTTAGGTTTATCAAATGGCCCTGAAACCAACCCATTTCCATCAGCCTCAGCTTGGGGTTATCGTTTAATCGCGAAAGGCGATTATTACAATTTCTTCAACGGTGTGAATTTTTCACCACGATTTGTATTTTCTCATGACGTAAACGGTATTACCCCTGATCCTATGTTTTTATTTATTGAAGATCGTAAATCACTGGGTATGACTATGAACTTTAACTATCAGAATGCTTGGTCATTTGACTTTAGTTACAATACGTTCTGGGGCGGCGGTAAAACAAATACTTTCTCAGACCGTGATTATGTTTCTTTCAATATTAAATATTCAATTTAAGGGTATCATCATGATAAAAAAACCTACCCTCATCGCACTAGCAGTGTGTGGCTTGTTCGCTACAAACGCTTCTTTTGCTAAAATGACAAGTGAAGAAGTTGCTCGTTTAGGCAATGATTTGACGCCAGTTGGCGCAGAAAAAGCTGGTAATGCTGATGGCTCTATCCCAGCATGGACTGGCGGTATTACCAAGGCCCCTGCAGGTTATTCGCCAGGTATGCACCACATTGACCCATTTGCCGACGATAAAGTATTATTTACGATCGATAAATCAAACTTAACTAAGTACAAAGAACATCTTAGCCCAGGCCAAGTTGCATTATTTGAAGCGTATCCTGATACCTTCAAAATGAATATATATAAAACACACCGCAGCGCTTCAAATCCACAATTTGTTTATGATGCGACTAAAAAATATGCTCCTACAGCCGAGTTAATTGAAGGCGGAAATGGTATTAAGAATACGGCAATTGGTATTCCGTTTCCAATTCCAAAAGATGGTTTAGAAGCTATTTGGAATCACTTGCTTCGTTATCGTGGATTATCGATTGAGCGTTTTGGTGGTCAAGCTGCTCCAACTGCTTCAGGTTCTTACAACATGGTTGGCTTCGACGAGCAGTTACTTGTAAAGTATTCTGATCCAGCAGTGACGCCAGCAGAATTGCAAGAGTCTAATATTTTGTTCAAGTTTAAACAAAAAGTAACGCAACCAGCACGTTTGGCAGGTACTGCACTACTTGTACATGAAACTATGGACCAAATATTAACTCCTCGTCAGGCATGGACTTATAACTCAGGACAACGCCGTGTTCGTCGTGCACCCAATGTAGCTTATGATGCACCAGGTACAGCTGCTGATAGCCTTCGTACAACGGATGACTTTGACATGTTTAATGGTTCACCAAACCGTTACACATGGACGCTAAAAGGCAAACAAGAACTTTATATTCCGTATAACAGCTACAAGCTACACAGCGATAAGCTAGAGTACGATGATATTTTGATGGCTGGTCATATTAATCCTGAACACGTTCGTTATGAAAAACACCGTGTATGGGTTGTGGAAGCTAACTTAAAAGAAGACACCCGTCATATTTATAAAAAGCGTGTTTTTTACATTGATGAAGATAGCTGGCAAATACACGTAACCGATATTTATGATAATCGTGATCAAATGTATCGAGTCGGTATGGCGCATGGTTTAAATTATTATGATGCGCTTACAAACTGGAGCACGCTGGATGTTTATCATGATCTGAACTCTCGTCGTTACCTTGCAATAGGTTTAGATAATCAAGAGAAAATGTACGATTTTTCTAAATCATTTAATGACAATGAATTTACGTCTAACGCGTTACGTCGCGCAGGTCGTTAAAATTTAACAGGCACCTAATTATTTAGGTGCCTTTTTTCAAGCCGCGTTTGTCTTTCTGACACGCTCTGGTTTTTCCATTTGCATGTCTTTTTCAAACACACTCTCCTCAAGGCGATTTTAATTTATGAAGTATTTGCTTTATGCGGGGTTAAGTACCTTAGCGAGTCTTACTTTTGAGCTACCAGCAGCAGAGCCTTTACCGGCGATAAGCGCTACCAAAGCTGACAAAACACTGCTTACCGATATAGAATATAATGGTGATAAATTAGTAGCAGTTGGTAAGCACGGTACCATTATTACCAGTACAGATGCCAAAACTTGGCAACAAGCATCTGTGCCAACTCAAGTTTTACTGACAGCTGTTAATTTTGTTGACTCGCAACATGGTTGGGCTTGTGGTCATGATGCCACAATAATAAATACCACAGATGGTGGTTTGCAGTGGCAATTACAGTTAGTTAAAGAGTCACTCGATAAACCGTGTTTAGATATATTATTTGCAGATAAACTAAACGGTTTTGCTGTTGGTGCCTATGGCATGTTTTATGAAACCACTGATGGTGGGTTAAGTTGGAATAAACGTTTTTTAGACAGCTTATTATTTGAAGGTGATCGTGATTACTTAAACGATTTAAAAGAAACAGATCCTGAGGGATATGAAATTGAAACCTCATCCATTTTGCCTCATTTTAATCGCATCGTAGCGGCGGATAACAAACTGATGCTGGTTGGTGAAATGGGACTGTTGGCTCAAAGCACCGATAACGGAAAAACTTGGCAACGTAATGATGAAATTTATCCTGGGTCATTTTTTGCTTACGCACAAAACAGCGAAGGTGAAGAGTTAGTTGCGGGTTTGCGCGGGAATATTTTCTCACGAGATCAGCATACTCAATGGCAGCATATTCCTAATACTAAAACAGCAACAGTGAACAGTATTTTAGATGTGGGTGAACAAGGTTGGTTATTACTAGCTAATAGTGGTGTTATTTTTCACTATAAAAATAACAACCTACGAGTTGAGCAACTACCAAATGGTAAATCAATATTAGATGCCGTTATCTTTAAAGATCAACTTATTATGGCATCTGAAGATGGGATTAAAGTGAAGGGGATTACTCCGTAATGCAGGGGATATTAGATTTCTTAGAAAAATCGGTGTTTCGTCATCGATTAATAATGCTGATCAGTTTTGTGCTGTTAACATGCATACTTGCCTTCAAAGCAACTCACATTCAACTAGATGCTTCTTTTAATAAAAACATACCATTGAACCATGACTACATGAAAGTGTACTTGAAACATGAAAAGCAATTTGGTGGTGCAAATAGCATTTTGATTTCTGTTTGTGATGATAGTGGCAACATATTTAACCCTGACTTTTTCACACAGTTGAAAGCGGTCCACGATCAGCTTTATTTTATCCCGGGCGTTAACCGTCCTCTAGTAAACTCAATATTCTCTCCTAGTGCCCGTTTTGTCGAAGTTGTTGAAGATGGTTTTGCTGGAGGCCCCATTATTCCAGCAAACTTTAAAGCAGATGAACAAGGCTTGGCTGTTGTTAAGCAAAATATTGAGAAGGCGAAAGTTGTTGGTCGAATGATTGCGTCTGATTATTCGTGCGCCATGGTAAGTGCGCAACTGCTAGAAACAGATCCACAAACGCAAGAGAAACTCGATACATTAGCATTTGCACAAAAGCTTGAATCTCAAATCCGTGAGCCTTTAAGTACTGAAAACGTCAGTATTCATATCATCGGGTTTGCTAAAATGGCAGGTGATATTGCTGAAGGTGCTAAAGGGGTTGTACTGTTTTTTGCAATCGCTATTGCCTTTACTTTCATCATGGTTTGGTTATTTTGTGGCAGCCTTAAACTGACCGTATTACCTATTGCTTGCTCGATTATTGCGGTTGTTTGGCAGTTAGGGTTATTGTCGAGTCTTGGTTTTGGTCTGGACCCAATGTCAATTCTGGTGCCGTTTTTAGTCTTTGCTATTGGTGTAAGCCATGGTGTGCAAATGATTAACGCAATTGGCAAAAAAGTGGCACAAGGTAAAGCAACACGCATTTGTTGTCAGTCGAGCTTTAGAGCACTGCTTGTTCCTGGTGGTATTGCATTACTTTCAGATACAGTCGGCTTTTTAACCTTGTTGACGATTGATATCGGTATCATCCGAGAGCTTGCGATTACTGCTAGCTTAGGTGTCGCTGTCATCATTTTTACAAACTTAATTCTACTTCCTGTGTGGGCGTCATATATGCGCTTTGAAAACACAGTGCATATTCAATCAGGTAACACGGATAAACCTAATACGTTAGATAAACTACGTGAATTACTGGTAAAAGCAACGGATCCTAAAATTGCAAAAATCATCATAGCACTAACTTTGGTACTTTTTGCATTAGGTTACTGGCAAGCAGATAAAATGCGAATTGGCGATTTACATGCTGGTGCACCTTCATTACACCAAGATGCCCGCTATAACCAAGATACTTTTTTAATATCGGACAAATACACAATTTCTTCGGATATTTTAAAGGTGTTGGTTGAAGCTTACCCTGCTGCATGTACAGACCATGATGTGATGGAACGTATTAGTCGCTTTCAATATAAGGTTGAAAATTTAGCAGGCGTGCAATCTGCGGTTAGTTTAAGTTCTGTTGCACAATCTGTAAATGCAGGCTATAACGAGGGCAATTTGAAGTGGCAAACATTACCGCGGAATACGGCAAGTTTAGTACAAGCAAGCGCACGAGTTGAAACTAGCACTGGCTTGCTAAATGGAGACTGTTCGGTAATGCCTGTGATTTTATTTCTAGATGATCATAAAGCTGAAACCATCGATAATGTTATTAGTAGTGTGAAGGCGTTTGCTGCGCAAGAGCAGACCGATAAACTACAATTTAGATTAGCGTCTGGCCCAGTGGGCGTTATGGCGGCAACTAATGAATCAGTGGCCGCTGCGCAACTACCTATGATGATTTATGTGTATGGTGCTGTAATTATTTTATGCCTGATTAGTTTCAAGAGTGTAAAAGCGACTATTGCAGTTGTATTACCATTGTACATTGTATCAACGCTAGCACAGGCTTTAATGGTTCAGTTACAAATAGGCTTAACCGTTTCGACATTACCAGTAATTGCTTTAGGTGTGGGTATAGGTGTTGATTATGGAATTTATATTTTGTCATCGATGATGGGACAACTTAAGCAAGGTGTTTCTTTACCAATAGCTTACCGTAATGCATTGATAGAAAGGGGCAGTGCAGTATTGTTCACTGGTATAACCTTAGCGATTGGTGTAAGTACATGGATTTTCTCTGATCTTAAGTTCCAAGTAGATATGGGTATTCTTCTCACCTTTATGTTCTTGGTGAATATGCTCGGTGCTGTGCTGTTATTACCAGCGATAGGCAGTCTGCTCTGGACCGACCAGAAAAAATAATGTGAATACTTTTGCTCCTAAATGGCCGTTATCGGCCATTTATATCTATAATTTGTGAATAGATGACCAAATAGCTGAAATGCTTAAAATGTTTTCATCGAAAGGGCTGTTTATTAGCTGTAAAAGGGTTAGAATTTACCTGACTCCACACAATTAAATTGCTGTACACATATTCTATCCAGTAAGGATAGTAATAGATTAAGGAACATACAATGACACGAAATGAAGGGCAAGCCTCGGTTATCTTAGATAATGTCTGCAAGCTGATCCAGAAAAAAGTTCACGCTGATAATGTGTTACTCGTTGAGAAATTCGCCAAAGCCTTGTACAGCAATATGTCTAAAGAGGATTTGGCAAATCGCAATGATAGTGACTTATATGGCGCTGCACTAAGCCTATGGAATTCGCTAGAAAAAAATACCTCTGATGATGCGGTTATCCGTGTTTTCAACCCTGAAGTAGCTAAAGATGGTTGGCAGTCATCTCATACAATCGTTGAAATCATTGCTAAAGACATGCCGTTTTTAGTTGATTCTGTTCGTATGGCTATGAGCCGTGCAAATATTGCATCTCACTTACTTCTGCATTCTCCATTAAAAGTTAAACGCAATAATGAAGGTCAAATATCTGCAATCTCAAACCTCAAAGCAGAACAAGAATCAACTTCTACTAAAACTGTTTTCTTTATTGAGATTGACCGTCAAACAGACTCTGGCGTAATTAATTCGTTTAAACAAGAACTAGAATCGGTTTTAATTGATGTCTCTACCGCTGTTGAAGATTGGCAACCAATACGCGAGAAACTAATTGCAGTTAGCAAAGAGTTGCCGAACAGAAAACCCCATACTGATAAAATAGAAGTTGCAGAAGCAGTTGAGTTTTTAGATTGGCTAGTATCAGATAACTTTACGCTAATGGGCTATCGCCAGTATGACTTACAACCTGTTCAAGGCGACTACCAGTTAAAAGGTAAAATGGAGACAAGCCTAGGCTTGATGAAAAATGTAACAGACGATCACACTCGTTTATTGTCTGAGTTACCTGAAGTTGCTCGCCAAGAAGCCCGTAGCAGTAATTTATTAATATTAACTAAAACGAACTCACTTTCTCGTGTTCACCGCCCAGCTTATATTGATTACGTGGGTGTAAAGCGTTTTGACGACGAAGGTAATGTAATAGGTGAAGACCGTTTTATCGGTTTATTCTCGTCTAGTTTTTACAACAACAGTGCTGCAGATGTACCCGTTTTAAAAAGTAAAATAAATCGCATTATGGAAATGTGTGATTTTGCTAAAGGCACACATGCTTACAAAGCAGTATTGAATATTTTAGAAACTTACCCGCGTGATGAGCTAGTACAAGCACGCGAGAACGAACTGCTTGAAGTTGCAATGGGCGTTTTACAAGTACAAGAGCGTGATATGTGTCGCCTGTTTGTTCGTAAAGATGCCTATGGTCGCTTTTTCTCGTGCATGGTTTATGTGCCTCGTGAGCGATACAACACCGCACTTCGCCGTGAAACGCAAACTATCTTAGCTAATGCATTTAATTCTGATGAAAAAGTTGAATTTACTACTTTCTTTTCAGAGTCTACCTTAGCTCGTACTCATTACACTGTGCGTGTAAATAACAACGATATCGAATACAAAGTGAAAGACATAGAAAATAATTTAATTGAAGCAGCCCGCACATGGGAAGACAAACTCCAATCTGCGCTACTTGAGTCTGCAGGTGAGTCACGTGGTAATGACCTTAACCGTAAATACAGTAATTCATTTGCCCGTTCATACAAAGATGAAGTATTACCAAGTGCAGCGGTTGTTGATATTGAAAAGCTTGAGATGCTCAATGACGAAAACAAGCTTGAAATGTTGTTTTACCGTCCACAAGAAGAAGCCAATACAAATATTGTACGCCTAAGCTTATTCCATAAAGACGAGCCAATCCACTTATCAGATGTTATGCCAATGCTTGAAAACTTTGGCTTGCGCGTTATAGGTGAAACTCCTTATTCGGTAAAAACTAATGATGGTCGCATCAATTGGATAATGGACTTTTCAATGTTGCTTGATAATCAAGGTGTCGCTGACTTTGATAAAGTATCCGCGCGTTTTCGTGCTGCATTGACAAATGTATGGGGCAACCGACTTGAGAACGATGGTTTTAACCGTCTAGTTCTTATGGGTGGGTTAACAGGCCGTGAAGCATCGATTTTACGTGCTTATGCTAAATATATGCGCCAAATTGGTGTTACTTTCTCGCAAACTTATATTGAAAGCACCTTTGCGAACTATCCTCATATTGCAACGCAGATCGTTAATTTGTTTGCTAAAAAATTCTCGATTAAAAGCCCTGCAAGTAGCAAGACACTTGATAAATTAATCTCACAAATTTACCTAGAACTTGAAAACGTTGCTAATTTGGATGATGACCGTATCATTCGTTTATACGTTGACATGATAATTGCAACGCTTCGTACTAACTATTTCCAAAAAGATGATGCAGGCACGTTTAAGTCTTACGTATCATTTAAAGTACAACCAAGCTTAATTCCAGATATGCCACTACCATTACCGGCATTTGAAATATTTGTTTACTCGCCGCGCGTAGAAGGTGTTCATTTACGTGGTGGTAAAGTAGCGCGTGGTGGTTTACGTTGGTCTGACCGTCGTGAAGACTTCCGCACAGAAGTACTGGGTTTAGTTAAAGCACAACAAGTTAAAAATACAGTTATTGTCCCAGTTGGTTCAAAAGGTGGTTTTGTTTGTAAACAGCTACCAAGTGACCGCGATGCGTTCTTTAAAGAAGGACAAGAGTGTTACAAAATTTTCATTCGTGGTTTATTAGATATTACGGATAACATTATTCAAGGTGAGATTGTTCCTCCTAAAGATGTTACTCGTCACGATGAAGATGATGCCTACCTTGTTGTAGCTGCTGATAAAGGAACCGCGACCTTCTCAGATATCGCTAATGGCATTGCCAATGAGTATAATTTCTGGCTAGGTGATGCGTTTGCATCAGGTGGTTCAGTAGGTTATGACCATAAGAAAATGGGTATTACCGCAAAAGGCGCATGGGAGTCAGTTAAACGTCACTTCCGTGAAATGGATATAGATTGTCAATCAACCGACTTCACTGTGGTTGCTGTAGGTGATATGGCGGGTGATGTATTTGGTAATGGTATGCTTTTATCAAAGCATATTCGTTTACAAGTAGCGTTTAACCATATGCATATCTTTGTTGACCCTACACCAGATTCAGCAACTTCCTACCCAGAGCGTGAGCGTTTATTTAATTTACCACGCTCATCATGGGAAGATTATAACAAAGACTTAATTTCTGCTGGTGGCGGTATTTTCTCTCGTGCAGCTAAATCAATTAGCTTAAGCCCTGAAATGAAGAAAATGCTTGGTACTAAAAAAGCGAGCATGACACCAAATGAATTGATCAAAGCATCACTAATGATGGAGTTTGATTTACTTTGGAATGGTGGTATCGGTACATACATTAAGAGTAGCGATGAAAGCGACGCTGATGTAGGTGACCGTGCAAATGATGCATTACGCATCAATGGTGCTGATTTAGGCGCTAAAGTATTGGGTGAAGGTGGTAATTTAGGTGCTACGCAATTAGGTCGTATCGAGTTTGCTGCTAAAGGGGGTCGTGTAAATACTGACTTTATTGATAACGTAGGTGGCGTTGCGTGTTCTGATAACGAAGTAAATATCAAGATTCTACTAAATGGCTTAGTAACTGCGGGCGATTTGACGCGCAAACAACGTGATGAATTATTATACTCAATGACTGATGAGGTATCTGAATTAGTTCTAGATGACTGTTATCGCCAAACGCATACACTCTCTATTACTCAGTCTAAGGGTTCTTCAACACTGAAAGAAAAAGTACGCTTTATTCATGCTCTTGAAAAAGAAGGCAAGCTTAATCGTGCTATCGAATTTATTCCAACAGACGAAGAGCTGGCAGAGCGTGCTGCTGCGGGTAAAGATTTGACGCGTCCTGAGCTTTCAGTATTAGTGTCTTATTCAAAAATGGTTCTTAAGGAATCATTAGTATGTGAAGAGATCACTGACAACCCTTACTACCGTCAATTGTTAGTTAACTCATTCCCGGTTCCATTACGTGAGAAGTTTAACGATGCGATGGATAATCACCCACTGCGTAAAGAAATTATTGCCACTAAATTAGCGAATAACATTGTTAATGATATGGGCTTGAACTTTATGATCCGTATGCAAGAAGAAACAGGTGCAAATGAAGCAGAAGTTGCACTTTGTTACTCAGTTGCAAACGAAGTGTTTGAGATGGACGAAACGTGGGAATCAATAGTAGCGCTTGATAACAAGATCCCAGCTGCAGTTCAAACAGAAATGTTGTACCAACTTCGTCGTACTGTTCGTCGTGCAACGCGTTGGTTCTTACGTCATCGTAATAAGTCACAGAACATTGAACAAACAATTGCGTTCTTCGCGCCTACATTTAGTGACCTAAGTGCTAATTTAAATAGCTATATGGTTGAGAAAGAAGGCGAGCGTTTAGTTAAAGCGGCAGATAAGCTAATTGAAAGCGGAGCGCCGGCTGATTTGGCTAAACGTATTGTTGCTCTTTCAAGTCTATTCTCAGTAATGGACTTAGCTGAAGTGGCTAATAATTCTGGGCGTAGTATCGATATGGTATCTAACACATACTTTAAGCTTGGGGCTCGCATGGGTCTTCATTGGTTCCTTGACCAAATTACCAATCAACCAGTTGCAAATCATTGGCAAGCGCTTGCAAGGGCTTCTTATCGCGAAGAGCTTGATTGGCAACAACGTACGTTATCGGAAGTTGTGCTGAACTGCTTTGAAGGTGATGATAAAAATGTTGATAGTCAAATTGACCAATGGATGGATAGCCAAGAATTACTACTTCAACGTTGGAAGCAAATGCTTGCAGAGTTTAAAACATCTCAAAGTCATGACTTTGCTAAGTTCTCTGTGGCTTTACGTGAGTTGATGCTACTTAGCCATAACTGTGATACGTCAGCAAAATAACCCTTTTTACACGCTTAGTAGTTTCTAACGTGAAAATAATAAGTTAATAGCTTACAATACCCCAGCCTAGTCTGGGGTATTTTTTTATATAGAGGATTTTTTAATGTTTTATGATCTTGCTCGCCGTTTTATGTTCACCCGTGATGCGGAATGGGCCCATGAATTTGCATTACATAATTTGCGTCGCTTTTCAAACACACCATTTAGTGCAGCATGGTCACAATCAGTGGCAGATCACCCTGTAGAGTTCTTAGGTTTAAAATTTAAAAATCCAGTTGGCTTAGCAGCAGGTCTAGATAAAAATGCTGAGTGTATAGACGCCTTTGCGCAAATGGGCTTTGGCTTTATTGAGGTGGGCACGGTTACACCTAGACCACAAGCAGGTAATGATAAGCCTCGTATATTTCGCTTACCAGAATCGAATGCGATTATTAACCGTATGGGCTTTAACAACAAAGGTGTAGATAACCTAGTTAATAATGTAAAAGCAGCAAAGTATGATGGAATTTTGGGGATCAATATTGGTAAGAATAAAGATACCCCAAATGAGCAAGGTAAAGACGATTACATTCATTGTATGCGCAAGGTGTTTGAACATGCATCTTACATAACAGTTAATATCTCATCTCCAAATACGCCTGGGCTTCGTGATTTGCAATACGGCGAAGCATTAGATGACCTTTTACAAAGTCTTAAAAACGAACAGCTAGATCTAATTGCTAAACATAACAAGCAAGTTCCCATGCTGGTTAAAATTGCACCAGATTTGGATGAAGTTCAAATCGGCCAAGTGAGTGAATCTTTAATTAACAATAATATTGATGGGGTTCTCGCAACAAACACTACGTTAGAGCGAGGTGCTGTACAAGGCCAGCAATATGCTGATGAAGCGGGCGGGTTATCAGGACTCCCTGTACGAGAGCGTTCAACTCATGTTGTTAAAGAGCTCAAACGCCTCACACAAGGTAAATTACCTATTATTGGTGTAGGTGGCATTGATGATGCAGCTAGCGCCAAAGAAAAATTGAATAATGGTGCAGATTTAGTTCAAGTCTATACTGGTTTTATATATAAAGGACCACAATTGGTAAAAACGATCCTTTCAGGCTTATAAGGATCAGTTATGTAAGCTTTTGATCGTTCGATAAATGTTCTAATAGAATTTGTATTAAATGGTCAAAAGCGGCTATAATTATTAGCCAAAGTATAAAAGGAGTCATTAGGAGCACATGTTACAAGCATCAAAACAATGGAAATGGATAGCTTGTCCTAAACGAAATCGTTTGTTGGTTGATCTAAACCAAGAGATGCAATTGTGCACGCCTTATAAACTTCGTCAATTAACAGATTCTGTCTTACAACATGTTGAATTTAGCCTCGAAGACGCAGCTTTTTATCAGCAAGTTTATCAATACCTTGATTCTTTTAGTCTGTGGCAACCTGCAGAAATTTGTCAAATAGCGTTAAATGCAACTGCGGCAAAATACCATTTAAAACCAGTACTAGCCAAAAGTTGGTTTTTTAATATCTACGCAGGTAATGAGCCCAGTGTAGAGGCGATAATTAAATTACATTCCCGCCAACAGTGTGGTGAATTTTTAATTATTGATCATAATAAAGATGCCTCTTTGTGTATTAGCTTATCGGAGCACTTTCAATTAGATGAAAACCTTAGTTTGAATCAATTTGAGGTGATCAAGGTGCTGAACAATCGGGTACATCCTATTTATACACAAGCCCAAAGCAGTATAACTGCTTAAGTAAATTTTACTCCTTCATCCCATAATCACGTGTTTGTCTGCCAACCTATGTTATAATCCCGCGCAATTAGCTACTAAGGGTTTTTACTTTGCAATTTATCGCGCTTACTTCTATCGGAATCGAAAATTTATTGGTTGATGAACTTACTGAGATTGGGGCAACAGTTACCAAACAAACAGTGGGTTCTGTGCGTTTTGACGCGGATACAACACTAGCACAAAAAGTGTGTTTAATGAGTCGCTTTGCTACTCGTGTCATGATGTTGATTGAAGAAAAAGAAGGCGTGAACGACAAAGATAGCCTTTACAAATTTGCCCGTTTTCAACCATGGCAAGAATGGTTCGGTCCAACTCAAACCTTTGCTGTTGATTTTAACGGTACTAATGACTCATTAAAAAACACGCAGTTCTCAGGTCTTGTGATCAAAGATGCGATTGTTGATTATTTTAATGATTTATATGAACAACGTCCTAATGTTGATAAGCAAGATGCTAACGTACGTGTAGTTGCGCGTTTATCTCGCCAGGGCGTTGCCATGTATATAGATTACTCAGGCCCTCGTTTGTCTGAACGCGGTTACCGTGAAGGACAAGGTAAAGCACCTATTAAAGAGCATTTAGCCGCGGCACTTATTAAGCGCAGTGGTTGGCTTGAGAACGTACAACAACCTTTATTTGACCCATGTTGTGGTGCAGGCACCATTTTAATTGAAGCGGCTGGTATGGCACGTAATGAAGCGCCTGGCTTATTTCGTGAAGGGTTCGCTTTTGAAAGGTTACCAAGTTTTCGTGTTGCTAAATTCAACGCATTAAGAGAAGAACTTATTGGTCAAATAACAGATCCGAAATTGTGGCTAATTGGTCACGATTACGACGGACAAGTGTTAAGCAAAGCAGTCGATAACGCAAAGCGTGCAGAACTCGGTGATACTATTAAATTTAAGCAAAGCGATGCCACAAAGCTGACATCCGTTGCGAAACTGCCAGGTGTCGTGATTTCGAACTTACCTTATGGTGAACGTATAGGCTCAATGGCAGAGCTAGTTGATTTACATCGTAGTTTAGGTACGGGCTTTAAAAAGCACTTTAATAATTGGAAGCTTGCGCTTTTGGGCATGGATGAAAGCCTATTTAAGCTGTTAAAGCTCGTGAAGCTTAAACGCTATAAATTTAAAAACGGCCCGCTTGACGTGGTATTAAATTTATATCAGTTAGATGACAAGCAAGTAAGCCAAACAACAGAAGATAAGCCAGCTTTAAATTTTGAAGGTTCAATGTCTTTTGCAAACCGTGTTAAAAAGAACAAGCAAGGTTTAAAAAATTGGCTCAAGCAAAATGATGTGCAAGCTTATCGAGTTTATGATGCCGATATCCCAGAATATAACGTGGCTGTTGACGTATATGGTGACTCAGCGGTTATCTTTGAGTATGCCGCACCAAAAGAAATAGATGATGCTACAGCGCATAAGCGCCTTCAAGATGTAATCACGTTAACTGCTCAACAGCTTAATATTGCACCTGAAAATATCGCCGTAAAAGTACGTAAAAAGCAAAAAGGGGAAGAGCAATACACCCCAATGGCTAAGCAAAACCGCACGCAAGTGATTGAAGAGTTTGGCGCTAAATTTAAAGTGAATTTGTTTGATTACTTAGATACAGGCTTATTTTTAGATCACCGCCTAGCACGTCGCTATATTCAACAAAACGCTAAAGATAAACGCTTTTTAAATTTATTTGCCTATACTGGCACAGCATCCGTGCATGCAGCCCTTGGTGGCGCAAAAGCAATTACTACAGTTGATTTATCTAAAACCTACTTAAAGTGGGGGCAGGATAATTTTGAGCTGAACAATATTAGTAATACGCGCTACCGTTTTGAGCAAGCAGATTGTTTAAAATGGTTAGAATATGCAACAAGTCAATATGATTTGATATTTTTAGATCCGCCAACTTTTTCAAACTCAAAACGCATGAAAGACGCGTTTGATGTGCAACGTGACCATATTAAATTATTAACGTGGGTTAAAAAGATTTTAAGTCCTTCTGGTACGCTTATCTTTTCTAACAACAAACGTGGTTTTACGATGGATGAAGTTGGTTTAATTGGCCTTGGCTTAAAAGCGGTTAATATATCTGAAAAAACATTATCACCAGATTTCAAACGTAATAAACAAATCCATAATAGTTGGTTAATAACCCATGGTTAATTGGACGCTCTACCATACCGATGGCTGTCACTTGTGCGAAGAAGCGCTTGAACTTATTGAGCCACTGACAACCGATTCAGTTTTATTGCAACGTGTTGACATCATGAGTAGTGAACAGCTTATTGCTGAATTCCAACTAACAATCCCCGTTTTAAAAAGCGAATACGGTCAACAGTTAAATTGGCCGTTTACTGCGCTACAAGTGCAGCAGTGTTTTACGCAATCAGAATAAGAGTAAAGAGACAACATGGATTTAATTAGAATTTCAAAAGCGCAGTTAGCTTATGGTACACACCCACTATTAGACGACGCAGATGCAGTCATCGAAACAGGTGAGCGAGTGTGTATCGTTGGTCGAAATGGCGCGGGTAAATCAACACTTTTAAAGGTACTTGATGGTCAGGTTATTTTAGATGATGGCGAAATTAACCAGCTTGGTGGCATCAAGATTTCTCGTTTAGAACAAGATCCGCCAAAAGGTGCTAGTGGCACTGTTTTCGATTATGTTGCTCAAGGTATGCCTGATATTGCAAACTTACTGATTGATTACCACCATGTGAGCACACAACTGCAAACTGATTGCACTGATAAACTACTCAATCAACTTGAGCGTTTATCAAATCAGTTAGAAGCGGCGGATGGTTGGCGTTTTGATAGCCGAATTCAGCTGGTTCTAACTCGTCTAGAGCTTTCACCTGAAGCAAAACTTGAATCACTTTCAGGCGGTTGGTTACGCAAAGTGGCATTAGCCCGTGCACTTGTTAGTGAGCCTGATCTTCTTTTACTTGATGAGCCTACCAACCACTTAGACATGGACAGTGTCATGTGGTTAGAGCAATTTTTAAAAGAGTTTAAAGGCGGTATTGTTTTCATTTCTCATGACCGTGCATTTATTCGTGCTGTTGCGACACGCATTTTAGATTTAGACCGTGGTAAGTTGATTTCTTACCCAGGTGATTACGCGACTTACCTTGAGCAAAAAGCACATGATCTAAAGGTCGAAGAAACACAAAATGCCCTTTTTGATAAGCGCTTAGCAGAAGAAGAAGCGTGGATCCGTCAAGGTGTTAAAGCACGTCGTACACGTAATGAAGGTCGAGTACGTGAACTCAAACAACTTCGCGTAGAGCGTAAGCAGCGTGTTGAGCAGGTAGGCAAGACTGATTTTAACATCGAAACTGCTGACAGATCAGGCAAGCTTGTATTTGAAGCCAAGCATATTCATCATGCCTTTAAAGACAAAGTGATTGCTGATGACTTTTCTACATTAGTAATGCGTGGCGATAGAATTGGACTGGTTGGTCCAAATGGTATTGGTAAAACCACATTGTTAAAATTATTGTTTGGTGATTTAGCAGCAGATAGTGGTGATATTAAACAAGGTGTAAACTTAGAGTTTGCCTATTTTGATCAATATCGTCAAAAACTTGATGAAGAAGCAACCGTGCAAGATAACGTTGCCGAAGGTAAGCAAGAAGTTATGATGGGTGGGCGTTCACGTCACGTGCTTGGCTATCTACAAGACTTTTTATTTCCACCTGCACGTGCTCGTACACCCGTGAAAGCATTGTCAGGTGGTGAAAAAAATCGCTTGTTACTTGCTAAGTTATTCTTAAAACCATCAAACATTCTAGTACTAGATGAGCCGACCAATGATTTGGATATCGAAACGCTTGAATTATTAGAAGATATTATTAATCAATATCAGGGGACAGTGCTAATTGTAAGCCATGACCGTGAGTTTATTGATAATACATGTACGAGTGTTTGGGCATTTGAAGGTAATGGTAAAATTACCGATATAGTAGGGGGTTATAGTGATTATGAAGCTTATATACGCTACCTTGCTGATGAACAAAAAAAACAAACTGCGGCCCCAATCAAAGCAGATGATAAACAAGTAGCAAAAACACAAATTAAAACAGAGAGTAAAGCTAATAAACTCTCTTACAAATTAAAACTTGAATTAGAACAATTACCCAGTAAGCTTGAGCAAATTGAAAAAGCAATTGAAGATCAGCAAGTACTTGTAAACGACGCTGATTTTTTTAAACAAGATGCAGCAATCACTTCACAAGCATTGAACCATTTAGCGCAACTAGAGTCAGACCTTGAAGCTGCGTTAGAGCGCTGGGAAGAATTAGAAGATTTAAAGAATCAGTAGTAAGGACTAAAATGAAATATAAATTACTCGCTGCTAGTATATTAGCAACGATGAGCACAACAGCAGTAAGTGCTACCTATAAGTTGACCGAGCTGGGTTCATTTGACGAAGCTAAACATACTTATGTGACTGACGTTAGTGAAAGTGGTCATGTAATTGGACTTGCAAATGGTTTATACAACCTTCCAATTGATATCAGTTATATAGATTTCACAGATAGTATCATTACAGATGCCTATAAGGTGGCTGAAGCTAATTTTGAGCTTATTGATAAAGAAATTACATTCACTTTAGATGACATCGAAAACAACAATGCAGCTGCTACAAACCCTGATGCGCATGCATTCATGCATTCGCTGTTGAGAAGCGATAGAGCAAATAATAACAGTCAATACCAAAATGTCGGCAATTTAGCAGCACTTAGATACCCTGGTAATCAACAACCAGCTCAGGAACAAACATTTTTTGACATTGCTTCAGTTGATTATGATGGTGTAACTCGCTCTGTAAATGCATTTTATAATGCCATTGCTGAAGACGGTACATCAGTTGGTTGGGGCAGTGCACCTTATGAGAAACTTCAATTTACACCTGATGGTGAAACAGAAGAAGAAACTCATTTTGTTCGTGACTTTATAAATCGCGCAGCAATTATATCTGACTCTGGCGTTGTATTTGAAATACCGCCTGAATTTGATGAGTTTGGTGGCATCAGTGCAGCTAATGATATTGTTAAAACGGATGACGGATACGTTGTTGTTGGACAAACTTCAGTTGGCATTCCAAGTGATAGACAAGAAGACATTGATGATGATTGTGATGGATTAGATTTACCGATTAGTGTTTGTATTGAAAACTTATTTCGCAATTCATCCACGCGCCTTTTTGACCTTCGCGCTGTTAAATGGACGCTAGACACAAGCTTTAACATTACGAGTACTGAGCAATTAGGTTTTGGTGTTACACCAGAAGATGATGAAAATTTTGCTTTTGTAAGTAATGCATTAGCCGTAAATAGTAATGGTATTGCCGTTGGCACATCAGATATCCGTGATAATAGCCGCTCTAGCACAATTAGGTCGCTTCCTGTGTACTATAAAGACGGTAAAGTTGAAGAAATAGTGGATCAAGATGATGATTGGTTTGATGGTAAATCAACGGCAATTAACGATAATAATGTAGTCACTGGTTATGCGCTTAGACCAATTGAAGGGGCTAATCGCTACAAGTTTTTCTATCACGATATAGCAACAGGTTCTACTGTTTTCCCAACCGATTTCTTTGGCAGCTCAAGTTCATACGCAAATGATATTAATGATAATGGTATTATTGTTGGTGAAGGTGAGACAGACGTATTTAATGTTGGTTCTCGTCGTCGTGAAGCGTTCATGTACCAAATCGGCGATGATAAGATTACAAACATCAATGATTTACTCCCATGTTACGAAAGCGACGGTGAAACGCGTTACAAGTACCTCATGTCTGAAGCCAAAGCGATTAACAACGACAATGAAATATTTGGTGTTGCAACTAAGACGGTTGAAAAGACAGATAGCTTAGGTGGAGTCGTTACTGATATAAATGGTAATATTGAATATGAAAGTGCTGTTGTTGCTGTAAAGCTAACCCCAACTGAAGGTGAAATTGACAAATGTTCAGACGAAGAGACTGAAACATATGAACGTCAATCTGCCAGCTTCCCATGGTACAGCTTGTTGTTGTTACCCCTTGTTGGTTTACGACGCGTATTTCGTTAGTTATTAAAAATTAAAGTAAAAGGCACGCTTGTAAGCGTGCCTTTTTTATTTGTATTGAACAATATAGCAGTTTAACGGCTAAGCTCACCACGAAGGTTGTCTTGCATAAGATGGCGAATAGTTTCCACTTCAAGACTTTGACTTAACAAATAATGTAACTTGGTTAGGCAGGCTTCAAGTGTCATATCATAACCACTAATGACGCCACTGTTTAACAGCGCATTGCCTGTTGCATATCCACCCATGTTTACATGGCCTTTTAAACACTGTGTAAGGTTAATAATGACAATGCCTCGCTTACTCGCGGACGATAAGATTTCTAAAAACACAGGGTCTTGAGGAGCATTACCCACCCCAAAGCTTAATAAAACTAGTGCCTTAATGTTGTCGTTAACCAGACTCTTGACCACCGCGTGGCTAATTCCTGGGTATAAATAAAGAACACCGATAGGTTGGGGTGTGATATTAGTAACTTGTAGCTCGTTTTCAACATAAGGGCTAAGCTGTCCTTTCAATAATTGAATATTGATTCCTGAGAGAGCTAGAGGGTCTAGGTTTGGTGATGCAAATGCATCAAATCCATCTGCATGTGCTTTTGTTGCTCTATTACCCCTGAATAACTGGTTATTAAAGAATAAACTCACTTCTGCAATTGGGTAGTTTGCAGCAAGATACATCGCATTCAATAAGTTTACTTGGCCGTCAGAACGCAATTGCGATAAAGGGATTTGTGATCCCGTTACTATTACCGGCTTGGTAAGATTTTCAAACATAAAAGAAAGAGCTGACGCTGTGTAAGCCATTGTATCAGTGCCGTGAAGGACAACAAAGCCATCGTAATCGTGGTATTTACTCTTAATATCATCTGCGATTAGTTGCCAATGGGCAGGTGACATATCTGACGAATCGATGAGTGGAGAGTATTCGTGAATATCAAATAGTGGCATTTCATCACGGTTAAATTCTGCGTTGTTGGCCACTGTTTGTGTTAAAAAACCTTCCGCAGGAATATAGCCGCGACTTGATTTTTTCATACCGATTGTACCACCAGTATATGCGATGTATATGCGTTTGCGTTTCATAAAAAAGCCCAGTAAAAAAACTGGGCTTAGTATAACCTGTGAGGTTAAAGAAAACAGGTGTAGTTAGTTAAATTACTTGATCACATCGCACACGATACAACGAGAATAAATATTCTGTGGATCATTGTAATCTTTTAGATTATTTACCTCAGTGCTAAATTGGTTGATTAGTGAGTTAACGCCTACCTTGTCACCAATAACACTACCCGTAGTATTACCGATAAACGATTTAACCATCGCACTGCCAAAAATATCCTGTAGCATTTGCTCTTGAGGAGATAAGCTTTGCTTAATTGTTTTTACTTCATAAAAATCAAGCTTAGCTAATGCGGCAGCGGCATCAATTGCATCTTGCTTGTTACCCAGTTTATCTACTAAACCAAGTTCAAGCGCTTGTGAGGCTATCCAGACACGACCTTGTGCTATTTTGTCTACTTGCTCTGGTGTCATATCACGCGCATCAGCTACAACATCTAAAAAGCGTCTGTACGCATCTTCAACACTCAGTTGAATCACTTGCGCCATTTTTTCATTTAGAGGGCGAGTGATCGATAAACCAGCCATTTCAGTGGTTGCAATTCCGTCAGAGTAAACACCCAGTTTTGCCATGGTGTTTTCGAAAGTCATAAAACTACCAAATACCCCAATGGAACCTGTGATTGTGCTCGGGGCTGCCCATATTTCATTAGCAGCAGATGCAATCCAATAACCACCAGATGCTGCAACAGAACTCATAGAAGCAATTACAGGTTTACCTGCAGCTTTTATAGCTAGGACTTCGGCACGAATTACTTCTGAGGCAAACATACTACCGCCTCCTGAATCAATACGTAATACAACCGCTTTTACTTTGTCATCCAAACGAGCTTTGCGTAACAATGCTGCAGTTGAATCACCACCAATTTCTCCAGCACGTCGCTCACCATCAACAATAGTACCTCTTGCCACGACCACTGCAACTTTCTCAGTAATTGGGTTATCAAATTGCACAGGTGGCTTCACAAGAGATAGGTAATCGTAAAAAGAGACTTGGTTAAAAGTTTTACCTGTTTCTTCCGTTCCAACCAAATCAATCAGCTGCTGTCTTATTTGTTGGTTAGACTTAAGTGAATCGACCCATTGATTTTCTAACGAGTATTTACCAGAATCACCATTAACGGCTTGCATTTTAACTAACAATTCATCCATTGTTTCATCAAAGTTTGATTCGTCAAATGGGCGAACAGCAGCTACATCTTGTTTATATTCTTGCCATAGTGCACCTAACCATACTCTGTTTGCTTCTTTCGCTGCATCAGACATGTCATTACGAATGAAAGGTTCAACTGCTGACTTGAATGTACCTACTCTAAAAATATGTTGCGTGACGGCAAGTTTTTCAAGCGCATCTTTAAAGTACAACGGAAACATTCCATAACCTTCAATAGAAACACCGCCATATGGGTGCATTGTTACTTCGTCAGCATGGGCTGCAAGGTAGTATTGCGCTTGTGTATAATAATAGCCAGTCGATATTACTTTTTTGCCTGTGGCTTTAAAACGCTCTATTGCTTGTGTAATTTGTTTGAGCTTATTTAAATGCGCATTGGGCATTTTTTGAAGATCGAGCAAGATTATGCTGATACGATCATCATTGGCAGCTTCATCAATAACAGTGATAATATCGTCAAGCAATATTTCAGCTGGGACTTCATTGCCCATCGTTGCATCATTGATGGCCGCTTCAACAGGATCTACGTAGGTTTTTTCCTCAACAATTGGTCCGTTAAGATTAAGCCTAAGCACAGATTTGTCAGCCACAGTTATTTCATCTTCGTCACTTGTTATAGAAACAAAAAATAAAATTACTAGCAGCACGAATAAAAAGTTTAGAACTAAGCGGCGAGAGAAATTTAACCCTGCCCAAAGACCTTTAAATATCTTTGCTATCAAAATAAATCCTTAATTTGGTACACCTTATTACTCATCCTATAGTAGCTTAGAACGAAAATAAACTTAACTGTTAAATCGTAACTAAGTGTTTATATTTAAATAAATCCTCACCTTAACTGGCTTATTTTAGGTTTTTGTTATTCACTTATTGCTTAATGCTTGTCAATCCAGCAGAATTAGCTAATGTTAGAGGTTAGACCAGTTGGATGGGGCATAAAATGTTAGAACAACAATTACAATTAAAACACACACATTTACGTAACCGCTTAGTAATGGGATCAATGCACACCGGGCTTGAGGAGGGCTGGCATAATAGAAAGCGCTTAAAAGCATTTTATCAAGCGCGCGCTAAAGGCGGCACCGGTATGATTATTACAGGAGGTTACAGCCCAAATATACGTGGTAAGCTAACGCCTATCTCGTCATCGTTTAATAATTTTTATGATGTGATAAAACACCGAGCATACACAGATGTTGTGCATGAAAATGGCGGCAAAATTTGTTTACAATTGTTGCATGCTGGTCGTTATGCCTATCATCCTTTTAATCAAGCTCCGAGCGCTATTCAAGCACCTATAAATCCTTACAAACCCAAGTCAATGTCAATTGGCTCGATTAAAAAGACAATTAAGGATTTTGCCCATTCAGCAAAACTTGCGCAAAAAGCCGGTTATGATGGCGTTGAAATCATGGGCTCTGAAGGTTACCTTATCAATGAATTTATGGCTGATCACACCAATAAACGTAATGATCAGTACGGTGGTAGCTTAGAGAATCGAATGCGTTTGGCGATTGAAATTGTTGAAGCTGTTCGTGCTAATGTAAGTGACAGCTTTATCATTATCTTTAGATTGTCTGTGATGGACTTAATTCCAAACGGCTCTACGCCCGATGAAGTAACAATTCAAGCCAAAGCCCTTGAAAAAGCGGGGGTAGATATATTCAATACGGGGATAGGTTGGCACGAAGCGAGAGTACCAACGATTGCAAGCATGGTTCCACCCGGTGCGTTTAAAGAAGCGTCAAAACGATTAAAAGACGTGGTATCAGTTCCTGTAATCGCTGTAAACCGAATCAATACACCGCAAATTGCCAACGATATTTTAAAGGCTGGTGAAGCGGATCTCATTTCAATGGCTCGTCCTTTACTCGCTGACCCTGAATTATTTAATAAATATCAAGCAGAGCAAAGTAAACATATCAATGTTTGTATTGGCTGTAACCAAGGATGTTTAGACCATGTGTTTAAAGGTAAACGTGCTACTTGCTTGGTAAATCCACAAGCCGGTTTTGAATTAGACTATCCTTTAGAACAAGCAGAAAAAGCTAAAACTGTATTAGTTGTTGGTGCGGGCCCTGCAGGGCTTTCTGCCAGTTGTTACTTAGCACAAAAAGGCCACAACGTTACCCTAATTGATAAAAAGCAAGATATGGGTGGGCAATTTAATCTGGCAATGCGCATACCCGGCAAAGAAGACTTTAACTACACACTCACTTACTTTATCAACGAACTTGCTAGGTTAAATGTAAAAATAGAACTCGGAAAAGACTACGCTGATTCAATGCTTGATAGTTACGATGATGTTGTATTTGCTACGGGTGTTAGACCAAGAGAGGCGTCCTTCAAGTGTGAAGATGGAAAACGTGTATTTGCTTATGATGAAGTTATAAGAGGTGAAGTTGAGCTTGGCAACTCAATTGCAATTTTAGGTGCAGGTGGTATTGGTTTTGATATGGTGGCATTTTTAAGTGAAAGCCCCAAGCAAAGCATCAATGACTTTAAATCACAGTGGGGAATTGAGTGTGATGCTGCGCCCCATAAAGATAGCCGTCAGCTTTATATGCTTAAGCGAAGTGCTGGGCGTTTTGGCAGTGATTTAGGCAAAACGACGGGCTGGATCCACCGTCAAGTGGCAAAACAACATGGTGTAAAGCAAATTGCAGGTTGTGAATATGTTAAGTTTGATAATCAAGGCCTAACAATCAATGTGGCTGGAGAGGAGCAAGTTTTACCTGTTGATACGGTAATTGCGTGTATTGGCCAAGTTTCAAACAATGAAGCAGTCAATGCTTTAGAGGAAAACCCTAAAGTACATGTCATAGGGGGCGCAAAATTAGCCGCAGCTATAGATGCTAAACGTGCTATTTTTGAGGCCCTGCAAGTAGCCCGTAAAATTTAAGTGAAATAAGTTCCTAGCATAAGCGGTCTTGTAATTTAGAACAGCAAAATTACAGGACTGCTATGATTTCATCCCTTTGTAATACCTATTCTCTCGTTATAAAACGTCTATCAATCGCTGATGGCATTCCTGCGCTTATCTTTAGATTAATACTTGCCCCAGTTATGATCATTGCAGGGTATAGCAAGCTTAATATCAGCCAAGATATGACGAATTTTTCTGAATTTTTCTTAGCATCTAGCGATGTTGTAAATTGGTTTGGTAATGAAGAGTGGGGTTTAGGATTGCCTTTTCCTGATGTACTTGCCTTTTTAGCGGGCTGGACAGAGTTTATAGGTGGTTGGTTATTACTTATTGGGTTATTAACAAGACTTGTGACAATTCCGCTTATGTTTACCATGGTAGTGGCCGCTACCACGGTGCATTGGAGTAATGGGTGGTTTGCAATTGCACCTATAGACCCCAGTACCAGTTCAGCCAAAGTACTCGATTGGTTAGCCATACCTGGTGCAAATGCAAGCCTAGAAAATTCAGTTGAGGCCAAAGTACGTATTGATAAAATACATGAATTGGTAGAAAACCATGGATACCCAGATTACTTATACGAAAGAGGCAAACCGGTCATTTTAAACAATGGCATTGAATTTTCAGTGATATATTTTGCGATGCTACTCAGTTTACTTTTCAGTGGAGGCGGGCGTTTAGTGAGTACAGATTACTGGTTAAAAAAGAGCATAAAGGTAAAATAAATCTTGTTATTAAAAGAACGGGCGGGATTAAATCATTTCACATGCTCTTATAACAGAGCTGCAATTTTAAGAGCATGTGAGTTTAATAAAAATATTATGTGTTAAGTATTACTCAACACCGATAAAACCACCCGTCTGATGCGCCCAAAGTGCAGCATAAATACCGTTTTGAGATAATAATTCTTGATGGCTACCTTGCTCAACAATTCCGCCTTCATCTAAAACAATTAGTCTGTCCATTTGTGCAATCGTTGAGAGTCTATGAGCAATGGCGATAACTGTTTTCCCCGTCATTAAATCATCTAAACTTGCCTGTATTGCCGCTTCAACTTCTGAGTCAAGTGCGCTCGTGGCTTCATCTAAAATTAGTATAGGGGCATTTTTTAATAATACACGCGCAATTGCAATGCGTTGACGTTGTCCACCCGAGAGTTTTACACCTCGCTCGCCAACTTGTGCGGCAAAGCCTTTGTTACCTTTACTGTCTTCTAAATCTTCAATAAACTCGAGCGCTTTGGCTTGCTTTGTTACGTTGAGCATTTCTTCATCGGTTGCATCTGGCCGACCATAAAGAATGTTTTCTTTAACAGAGCGATGTAATAACGAGGTGTCTTGCGTAACCATAGCTATATGTTGGCGTAAGCTCTCTTGCGTCACATTGGAGATATCTTGTCCATCGATATGAATAGTACCTTTATCAACATCATAAAACCGTAGTAAAAGATTAACCAGAGTTGATTTACCCGCACCAGAACGACCAACCAAACCTATTTTTTCACCCGGTTTAATCGTCAAATTTAGACCATTGATTACAGGGCCTCGGTTAGTTTCATTCGCGGCTTTACCATAATTAAAATGGACATCCGTAAAACTAATTTGTCCTTCATTGATTGAAAGCGTTTCTGCACTGGGCTTGTCATCAACATCAATAGGCGTTGAGAGTGTTTTCATGCCGTCACTGACAGTGCCAATATTTTCAAAAAGGCTACTAATTTCCCACATGATCCACTGTGCCATACCGTTTAAACGTAAAGATAAACTGACTGCGATTGCAATTGCGCCAGCGCTAATTGCACTTAAAGACCACAAGTACAATGAAAGCGCAGCTACACTAAATACTAATAGGTAATTAAGGCTATTGATGCATAGGTTTAAACTGGTGACTAATCGCATCTGCTTATATACAGGCTGTAAGAATACATCCATGCTTTCTTTCGCGTAGTGCTCTTCGCGCTGGGTATATGAGAAGAGCTTAATAGTTGAAATGTTTGTGTAACTGTCGACTATTCTGCCTGTCATATCTGAGCGAGCATCAGCTTGAGAGCTGGCAATGCGTTTTAACTTAGGAACAAAGTACATCTGAATAGCGCTATAAAGTGCAAGCCAGGTAAGTAGTGGGATCATCAAACGCCAGTCAGCTTCAGCTACTAAAAATACCATTGCACCAAAATAAACCACTATGTACATTAACACATCTAGTAGTTTCATTACTGACTCTCGAACAGCAAGAGAAGTTTGCATTACTTTGGTTGCTATGCGTCCAGCGAACTCATTTTGATAAAAACTAACACTTTGGCGAAGTAGGTATCGATGAGCAAGCCAGCGTATCGACATCGGATAATTCCCCAAAAGCGCTTGGTGTAATATAGCTGAATGAAAAAACACCACTAAAGGTAGAACTACTAATAGCACCAAAGCCATTTTTATGAGTTCAGACTTTTGTTCAGTAAACAATGTTTGCGGGGTATAGATAGCTAGCCAATCAACAAGTTGGCCCATATAGCTAAATAATGAAACTTCTAAAATAGCGAGCATTGCAGCACTTATGGACATGAAGAAAAGGGATATCTCCATACCTTTAGTGTAATGTCTGCAAAATGCAAATAAGCTGGCAGGAGGTTGAGTCGGTTTATGATCTGGAAACGGCTTGGTCATCCGCTCAAATAATCGATACATTTTAATATCTTAAATAGCAAAAATTACCGCTACTATAGCACTGTGGCTAATTAATTAAAGGGACTCTACCATGGGATTTTTCCGACAAGTATATCTTTAAACATAACCCAGTCACCCAATAAACTATACAAGGGGTGTTTAAATGTAGCAGGTCGGTTTTTTTCAAAGAAAAGGTGGCCAATCCACGCAAAGCCATAACCAATGACAGGGATGAACCAGAGTAAATAAAACTGCTCGCTTAAAATTGAATAACCAAGTAAACACACAACAAGCACACTGCCAATAAAATGGAGTCGCCTACATAATTTATTTGTATGTTCAGATAAGTAATAAGGATAAAACTCTTTGAATGAAGTAAAGGAAGTGAGTCTATTTTTGTTATTCATGTTTATTCCTTAATTTACTAAAACAACAGTGTAACGTTTTATTTGTAAAGGTTTACATATTTTTACAGTATAGAGGTGTATTAGTCGCATTAGACTAGACAACGCCTCTGTTACTAAATAACGTAATTGGTTAAGTTAATAATCATAAAAGAAGATACCATGTTAAAAAAAGTCTTAGCTTGCGCGGTCATTGTAGCGCTTGGTGGGTGTACTGATGCACCTACTACTTCAACTGAAAATAATGCCAAAACTGAAACACCTGCTGAACAGTCATTAATGTACCCTAACACTAAAAAAGGGAGCGTTGTTGACGTTTATTTTGATGAGAAAGTGGCTGATCCATATCGTTGGTTAGAAGATGATATGAGTGAAGAAACCGCTCAATGGGTTAAAACTCAAAACGAGCTGACTTTTTCATATCTTGAAAACATCCCTTATCGTGACAAATTGAAAGCAAGCCTTGAAAAATTAATGAATTATGAAAAGGTCACTGCACCTTTCGTTGAAGGTAAATACACGTACTTTTACAAAAACGATGGTTTGCAAAATCAATATGTGCTTTATCGTAAGTTAGGCGACGCTGAAGCTGAGGTTTTCTTAGACCCAAATACGTTTAGTGAAGATGGCACAACTTCAATGTCAGGCCTTACATTTTCTGAAGATGGCTCGTTAGCTGCGTATCAAATTTCAGAAGGTGGCAGTGATTGGCGAAAAATCATTATTATTGATACTGAAACCAAACAACCAATCGAAGAAAATCTAGTGGATGTTAAATTCAGTGGCATTTCATGGCTTGCAAATGAAGGGTTTTACTACTCTAGTTATGACAAACCTAAGGGCAGCGAGCTATCAGCTAAAACAGATCAACACAAGGTTTACTTCCATAAACTGGGCACAGCTCAGAGTGAGGATGAGTTAGTCTTTGGTGGCTCTGACGCTGAGAAACACCGCTACATTGGTGCATCTGTAACCTCTGACAATCGTTATTTAATTATTTCAGCTAGTGTGTCTACTTCAGGCAATAAACTGTTTATAAAAGACCTTACTAAAACTGATAGTGAGCTTAAAACAATTGTAGGACACACTGAGTCAGATACCTACTTGCTTGATAATGATGGAAGTAAATTATTCCTTGTTACCAATTTAAACGCACCAAACAAAAAAGTGGTCACTGTTGATGCAGCAAATCCTACACCTGATCAATGGCAAGATTTAATTGCACAAACTGATAATGTGTTAAGCATGTCAAAAGGTGGCAACTATTTCTTTGCTAAATATATGGTTGATGCAATTTCTAAAGTTCAGCAATTTGATAAGTCTGGTAAGTTAGTGCGTGAAATTAGCCTGCCAGGCGTAGGCACTGCACGTGGTTTTAGTGGTAAAAAAGAAAGTGAAACGCTTTATTATTCGTTTGCAAATTATATCACTCCTGGCACCACCTTTGCTTTTGATGTAAACACAGGTGAGTCTGACGTTTACCGTAAATCAGGTGCTAAATTTGATTCTGATGCTTATACATCTGAGCAAGTATTTTATACATCAAAAGACGGTACAAAGGTACCGATGATTATCTCGTATAAAAAAGATACTAAACTCAACGGTAAAAATCCGACAATCTTATATGGCTACGGTGGTTTTAACGCAAGCATGACACCTGGATTTAGCTCTGCGATTGCCGCATGGCTTGAACAAGGTGGTGTCTATGCAGTGGCAAATATACGTGGTGGTGGTGAATACGGTAAAGCGTGGCATGATGCTGGTACACAGCTGAAAAAACAAAACGTGTTTGATGACTTCATCGCTGCAGCTGAATACTTAAATGAGAAAAAGTATACATCTAGTGACTACTTAGCACTGCGTGGTGGCTCAAACGGTGGTTTATTGGTTGGCGCTGTTATGACACAACGCCCAGAACTATTCAAAGTCGCACTTCCTGCGGTAGGTGTACTTGATATGCTACGTTATCATACGTTTACTGCTGGTGCAGGCTGGGCGTATGATTATGGTACTAGTGAACAAAGCCAAGAAATGTTCAACTATCTTAAGGGCTATTCGCCAGTACACAACGTAAAAAAAGGTGTGTCATATCCTGCAACATTAGTAACAACGGGTGATCACGATGACCGAGTTGTTCCTGCGCATTCTTATAAGTTTGCTGCAGAGCTACAAGCGAAAGGAGCGGGGAGTAACCCATACCTTATTCGCATTGAAACAAATGCGGGTCATGGCGCTGGAACACCAACCAGCAAGATCATTGAGCAGTATGCTGATATTTATGGCTTTACCTTATATAACATGGGTATAAAGTCACTGTAATATTATAAAAAACGCCGAAGTAATACTTCGGCGTTCATTAAGCTATTTTAAGCTCGCTTTATATTCGATAATTCCGAAATAACATCACTTACATGTCACTTTATTAGTTACTGCTTGAAAAAAGACGCTGGTGTGTTTTAAACGCATATTCATCTGTCATCCCACTTAAATAATCACAAATAACGCGATGTGTATTCAATCCATTATCAAGGGCTTGCTGATAAGCATTCGCTGTTGTTTCTGGTAATAACCGAAGAGGATCACATGAGAAAGCTTCAAATAACTCTATAATCAATTTTTGACCTTTAAACTCTATTTGCTGCATGTGAGAAGCGCGTATTAAACGCTGATAAATAAAAGATTTTAATGTGTTTAGCAAGCTTTGATATTCACTTGATAGTTCAACAGTAAAATTTAGAATGGGGCAGTCGAATGTAACCTCTGTTGGGGTAATACATGATTGTGTAATAAATAAATTTACTAACTCACCTATTACATCTTTTCGTTGTGCTTCAGAGTTTAAAAATAAACGCTCAGTCAATTCACTGGTTTCTAGCCATGAGCAATTTACTTTATCTAGAGCAGGGACTGCATAGTTTTCCCATTCTTTTAACGTAATTTGTTCTGTTGCAATCGCATCTTCTAAGTCATGAACGGCGTAAGCAATATCATCAGCTAATTCCATAATGGCAGCATCAAGTGACTTAAAGCGTGTTTTTGACCTAAACGGATCGAGCTTACTAAATTGGCTTAAATTGCTTTTATCTTTTGCAGATAGCGGGTCGACTATCCAATCAAATGTTTCTCTATCATCTTGATATAGTCCTTTTGCTGGACGCCAATCATCCGCTTTTATAAATGCTCGTTTAGGATCATGCTGTGGTATGGTATGCCATAAATCGTCTATAAACGCAGGGTATTTAATAAAGCCTAATAGGGTGCGCCTCGTTAAATTCATGCCATGCCCGTCACTATAAGGCTCTAGACGCGATACAATGCGTAGTGTTTGTGCATTACCCTCAAACCCACCATACTCTCTCATCATGTAATTAAGTGCTATTTCACCGCCATGACCATAAGCCGGGTGGCCAATATCATGCGCTAAACATAATGTTTCGAGTAAGCTTTGATCAGGAAAGTATTTAAAATCAGGGTGCTGTTTTTCTAGGTGGCGTAACAAACCACTGCCTATTTGCGATACTTCTAAAGAGTGGGTTAAACGTGTGCGGTGAAAATCATTAAGGCCAATTCCCATTATTTGAGTTTTAGCTTGCAGGCGGCGAAATGCTGCGGCATGAATTATTCTGGAACGGTCTACTTGCCAAGGAGAGCGGTTGTCGTTTGGCCTTGATTTATTCTGATTAATAATTCTACTTTGCCACTTTAATTCCATTATAACATTCCACTTAATCTACTGGTGTTTATGATTCGATTGTAGCGGATTTATGAAGATCAAAAATACCCCAGTTGATAATCTTTTTTTGTTCATGAATAGTCTTAATCAGCAAATTCGCCTTTATTTAGCGCCTTAGGTATAATGTAATATCAGTGCATGTGATTTTACCATGCATAATTGTCAGTATCTTGGAGAATACATGCTTAAGCACTCAATTCGTTTATTATTAAGTCTGTTTTTTATTTGGGCATTACTTTACCCATTTATACAGAGTATCACGCCTAGTATTAAATCTGGATCAGAAGAAAAAACGAAACCACTTGTAAAGAAAAAAGAAGAGCCTCTTCATAATGTTAAATTACCAAAGTTTAGCGCATTTACTGATGTGAAAGAAAAGAAGCAAGCTTTTTTTGATTTTATAAGGCCTCATGTAGAAGCTGAAAATAAGAAAATATTACAACAAAGGGCAACGCTGGAAATTGCTTTAATGATGCTACAGTTTGATGAGCCGCTTAATAATAAGCAGACTAAGCAAATCAAAACAATTCTAAATCAATACAAGTTATCTGATGTAATTAATACGATTTCATTAACACAGGCATTAAGGCGGGTTGATATTATTCCCAAAGAAATGGCGCTGATGCAAGCTGCTAATGAATCTGCGTGGGGCACATCGCGTTTTGCGCGAATAGGTTTAAACTTTTTTGGTCAGTGGTGCTATAAAAAAGGCTGTGGCATGGTACCGGGTAGGCGCAACACCGGCGCTGCTCATGAAGTTGCTGCTTTTCAGTCTGTACGTCAAGGAGTCGCATCATATTTTAAAAACTTAAATACTCATGCTGCATACAAAGATCTTCGTACAATACGCGCTGATTTACGTCGTCAGCAAAAACCACTCGCTGCTAATAAGCTAACCTATGGTTTGATGTCTTATTCAGAGCGAGGCGAAGAATACATAAAAGAATTAAATCAAATGATTAAACACAATAAGGCATATTTTAATGAGTAACTTTAAGGCATTATTTTTTGCCTTCGTTGTAGTAAGCTCGCTTTTAAGTGCAAGAGTACAAGCAAAAGAGTTTGTTGTTTCGTATGACGGTTTTTATGATCGTTTAAAAGTGGTTAATAAGGGCGATTTCCAATTTGCTCAAGTAAATTTTTATATCACTGATATTGCAACGGGCGATGAATGTTTAATTAAAACTGGGCGCATTATTACGGAGCGTCAGGAGTTTGCGCTTAATTATACAGCTCAAGCACAGTTGTTATTACCCTATGATCAACAATTAGATAAAGATAAAGCTGTTATAGTTATTGAACCAATTAATGAACAACATGATTGCCAATTAAAACTGCAAATAGAGGCGCGAGAGTTTGCTAATATCAACCTGAATAAGCACCAAATGTTTCAATTAAATGCCGAGTTTGATGACTTACTATCAGATTTGTCAGGTTTTTTTATTAGTAAATTAATGAGTTTTTTACTGCCAGAGCAAAAGGGACTTGTTCTTACTTTTGCACAGACAGTAGAAATCGATGATAAAGCATTTAATTGTAAAGATGCTGTTTGCCATGTTGCGATTCCAGACGAGTGGGAGAATGACAACACAGTATTTACGATTACATCTCCTTTGCTCAAAGTCACTCCTTGGATTACGAAGTAAAATTAAATTATCCAGAGTTCAGGTTAAATTACTAGATAATGCATTGAGTATCAATGCATTACCTATGAGAAATTGTTGTAACTCTGTCTAATTTATTTCCACACTAAATCGAAAAAAAATTACTTAAATTAATGAATAAATCACATATTATTGAGCATTTGCGTTTTGCTCTTCAAGCACAGCTTACAACTGCACAAGTTGCAGCTAAAACGGCCCATGATGCAGCTACTCATGAAGAGAATATTGCTGAGAACAAGTACGATACTTTAGGACTTGAAGCCGCTTATTTAGCACAAGGGCAAGCTCAGCGAGTGAATGATTGTCATTTAAGCCTTGTTGAGTTTGAAAAAGTATTCAAGGAGTCTATTAAAGATAAAGTGTCTCTGGGCTCGCTTGTGGCTGTGTGCGATGAAAATGAAGATAGAAAATGGTATTTTTTAGGCCCCATGTCTGGTGGTTTATCGGTTACTGTTAAAGGGGAATTGGTTTACGTATTAACACCGCAATCTCCTTTAGGTAATGGCCTGATGAATAGACAAATAAATGATGAGGTTACTTTCACTATAGCCGGTGAGTCCCAGCTATTAGTGATTGATGAAATACTGTAATTATCGATAAAGTTTACTTATCCTTAAGTTAAAAATATCTCGCTGGTCAGCTGATTTAAAACCGTTTATAAATAGTCAATAGCAATTGCTAAAGCACCCATCTTGTTAAGTAATAGTGTGATCTAACCTAAACTTAACATGATGGGTGTTTCTATTTATTTTTGACTTACTTGTAGGAAAAGTCGTGTTTAAAACCTTAATTGTGGTTGATAACAATGAGCAATTTTTGGCTCAATCATTCGAAAATGTCATATCTTTTAATACTTATTTACGTGAATACCCAAAACATAACGAACCAAAAACACGCATCATCAATTTGTGTGATTCAAGCCAGTATTTAAGTAAAGGCTATTATTGCTCATTGCTAGCTGAAGCACGTAAACATCAAGTGCTGCCAAGTGTAAAAACAATAAATGCGTTGCGAAATGGGCACATTGTACCTGTTGAACATAGAGATGTAACAGACGTTATATATTTCGGTGAAACGGATAATGAATCGCAAGTAAAACCGGTAAAAGCACTCTTTAATTTGTTTCCTGCGCCTATTTTATTTGTAAACGATTTAGATGAGCTTAAACAGGGATCGTTATCATCATTAACGAGTGAGCAACAAACTGCATTTGTAAATAAGCTAACTCAATTTACCCAAACTCAATGGCGGATTAGTGGCTCTAAACGTCGTTATAGATGGGATATGGCTATCTTAGTTGATCATAATGAAAAGGTGCCACCAAGTGATAAAGATGCGATTGCCCGCTTTATTAAAGCAGCCGCTAAACATGGTATTTATGCACAGGCATTAAGCATTGAAGAAATTAGCAACATCGCTCAATTTGACGCGCTATTTATCCGTCAAACAACAGCGATAGATCACCCTACCTATCGACTAGCCACCAAAGCACAAAATTTAGGTTTAGTGGTAATTGATGACGCGGATTCAATTTTACGCTGTTGTAACAAAGTATATTTGCATGATGCCTTTAACTATCAAAAAGTACCGAGTTTGAAGACTCATGTCGTGGCAGAATTAACCAATGAGACGATTGAAGAGCTTGAGCAAAACTTTACCTACCCCTTAGTGTTAAAAATGCCTGAAGGATCATTTTCAAAGGGTGTTTATAAAGTAAGTAATAGAGAAGAGCTTGAGACTAAATTGTCTGAACTATTTGCATTTAGTGCATTAGTTTTGGCGCAGGAATATATGTACACCGAATATGATTGGCGCGTAGGCATATTAAATGGGCGTGCAATTTATGCATGTCGTTATTTAATGGCTCGTAATCATTGGCAGATTTATAACCATGACGCTAAGCGATTTTTCTCTGGTGGTTTTGAAACATTACCGACATTTGAATTACCTAAAGTGGTGTTAGATGCTGCGTTGAAAGCCTGTAAAGTCGTCGGTAAAGGTCTATACGGTGTTGATGTTAAAGAACAACAAGGACGTGCTTATGTTCTTGAGGTAAACGACAACCCAAGCATTGATCATAAAGTAGAAGATGCTTACCTTGGTGATGAGTTATATATGATCATTATGGATGAGTTTAAACAACGCCTAGAGTCTCGAGGTCGCGGTTAATGGCCGATACCTTAGTGTCTGCGCGAGTTGCTATTGAAAGTGATTTGGCTGAATTAGTAAATATAGAACAGCAGTGTTTTAATTTAGATAGGTTGAGTGCGCGAAGCTTAAAACGTTGGATATTGGCAAAGCATGGAATAATGCTGGTGGTTGAGCACAACGAAGAATTACTAGGCTATGGTTTAGTTTGGTGCCATAAAGGCACTCGCTTAGCCCGTTTGTATTCACTGGCGATTAAACCAAGAGCTCGCGGTAAAGGCGTTGCTAAGTATCTTTTAACTGAGCTTGAGAAAAGCACAGCTATGCGTGGACGAATATATATGCGCCTAGAAGTTGCTGTAAACAACAAAGCAGCAATTGCTCTGTATGAAAGTGAAGGTTACCGAGTATTTGGTCAATACAGTGATTACTATGATGATCATAGCGATGCATTGCGAATGCAAAAAAATATTAGAGGTACTCAGCCGCAGGTATTGTTAGCGCCTACACCCTGGTACCAGCAAACAACTGAATTTACGTGTGGTCCTGCGGCATTATTAATGGCTATGGCACGCGTTAATCAGGCACAACAGCAATCTCAGCAGTTAGAGTTAGATTTATGGCGAGAGGCGACTACTATTTTTATGACCTCTGGGCATGGAGGATGCCATCCCTTAGGGTTGGCATTAGCTGCTAATAAGCGCGGATATAATGTGTCTGTAATGTTAAACACACACAACCCTTTGTTCGTTGATGGAGTACGAAGTGAAAGTAAAAAAGCTATTTTGCACACTGTCCACTATCAATTTTCACAGCAAATAGCACAGCAAAATATTGATGTTAGCTATCAAGATGTTGAGCTTACTGATATTGAGTTTTGGCTTAGTCAGGGCAGGGCGGTGTTACTTTTGATCAGTACATATCGCTTTGATGGCAAAAAGTCACCGCATTGGGTATGTGTAACGCACCTAGATGAACATTGTTTATATGTTCATGACCCATTTTGTGAAACGCAGAAACAACTAGCGATAGATTGTCAGCATGTACCAGTTTCAAGAGCCGACTTCAGTAAAATGGCAGCATTTGGTGCAAGTAGATTAAAAACAGCACTGGCAATTAGCTTTAAAGGGTAGAACATTGACATTTTATGAACTTGTAGATGTAACTCCTTACTCATGGACTGCAATTGGGACTGCTGCGTTTTGTGGTGCTATTATTGGTGCAGAGCGTCAACTGCGGGGAAAGCCTGTTGGTATACGTACCTCAGTACTGATTATTTTAGGCACCTATTTGTTTCTTGCATCTGCGTTTATGTTACATGGTGATGTAATTGATCATTCACGCGTGGTAGGACAAATAATTACAGGAATTGGCTTTTTAGGTGCTGGCGTTATGTTAGCGAAGGACGGCGCTGTTGTTGGCGTAACCTCGGCTGCAACCATTTGGGTGTTGGCATCAATTGGAGTAATGATTGCGACAAATAATCAGGGAGCCGCTATTAAGCTCTCAGTTTTAGTGGTCGGTATTTTATATGGTGTGGATGTACTTGAAGCTCAATTTAAAAGTTTAAGCAAAGGCGTACACACTCAAGTTAAAAATTACCACAAGCGGTATTATAGAAAAGAGAACAATGTGAAAGATCGTCACTGATAGTGACGATTTTCATGCTTTTTAATGCAAGTTTACCCCTGTTTTAAAGAGGTTCAAAGCGTCATCTAACGGACTTGGCTTGCCTATAAAATACCCTTGTACGTTATTTATACCTAATTCTTTGAGGCTCATAAGTTCTTGATTATTTTCAATACCTTCGGCTATCACGGTGCAGTTAATTGCCTTTGCAAAACCCAATAGCGCCTTTGCTAATAAAAACTTACTGCGATCTTTATTAATATTTTGAGTAAGGCTTATATCCAATTTTATGATATCCGCTTCAAGCTCTAGAATATGTTGAAATGAAGAATAACCTGCACCAACATCATCAATTGCCAGTCTTACACCTTTGTCTTTTAGTGGCTTCAAACTTTGACGCATCACGTTGTAGTCATAAATAGGTGAATGCTCAGTTATTTCAATCACTACATTAGTGCAATCAAAATCAGCTAACATTTTTAATAAACTACCACTGATGACATGCTTCGGAGAAACATTAATAGAAACATAGCTACCTTCATGAAAATCCCCAAGGCTTTGCATTACATTTTGGACTGCTAACATTTCCAACTCTTCGCCCAAACCAATATTCTCTGCATTTTGAAACCATACATCAGGCGTTTTATAAGGGGTTGTTAAAAAGCGGGCTAAAGATTCATACCCTTTAATTTTATTACTGTGCAAACAATAAATGGGCTGAAAATACATACAAATATTATTGTTTTCTATTATTTGTTCAATCTCATATTTATGCTGAGAATTTGTTTCGCGTTCAAGCTCTCTTTCTTCGATTAATTCACCAGCAATCTCTGCTATTAATCCTAAGTAAGAAAGATCTCGTTTATTTAATGAGTCGTCATGCTCGTTGCTGTAACAACAAAATGTACCGTAAACTTTTCCTGAATTTAAAATAATGGGTAAACCAATGTATGAGCCAATGGTTAGCTTTTCAGTTACAGCCATTTGCGCTGTTACTTTATTTTTCGTTGTATCATTGATTATTGGATCTAATTCTTTGTCTGCAATTTTTCTACAATAGGTGTCTTCTTCCAAGTCGTATTGCTCAGGAGCTATCGGACAGTGTTGTAATGAGCTGTCAACAGATTGAAAAATCCGACGTCCATTTTCAAATTTAGCTATAAAAGCAACCTGCATATCTAAATGCTTTCTCACAAGATGTACTAACTTTAACAGTTTACTTTCTAATGTTATGGCTTCTACATTTTGTTTTAAGTGGGTTGCTAGGATATTTTGCATAAATGGCCTATCGTGATTAATGAATTGCTCAGTCCGTTATCAAAATATTAATAATAAACATAGATTAATTCTACTAAACCTAGCCAAATAATTTCCTTCTGACAACTTTTCTATATTCACTCGGTGTTTGGCTTAATACTTTTTTAAACACTCTTGTTAAATGACCCTGGTCGTTGTAACCAACTTCTAATGCCACCTCTTGAATTGAGAGGTTAGATGAAGCCAGAAGTTCTTTAGCTGATTGCACTCTCAATGCTTGCCAGTATTCAACAGGGCTTTGATTTGTTGCATTTTTAAAACGACGTGTAAAAGTACGATAGCTCAAACTAAATAAAGCAGCTACTTCAGTTAAAGTATGTTCCTCTGCTAAATTGTTTTTTAGCCAAAATTGTATTTGCGCAATCAATTCATCAGGGTGTTTATCAACAGCCCCTTCAAGGTAACGTTGATCTTCATAAGGCTTCCTAATTTCATGAGAAAAGTTACGCTCCACATGTTGTGCAGCCTGTTGTCCGTAATATTGACTAATAATATGGACAATAACATCTGCAAGCGCATTTAAGCTGGCAACACTGTATAAGCGTTCAGACTGTGTGATGAAAAAATCGGGCTTTAGTAACACATTAGGGTAGTCTCGTTTGAATTGCTCAGCATAGTGCCAGTGCGTTGTTGCAGGATGACCATCAAGTAATCCTGCCTGCGCTAGCAAGCAGTTACCGGTACCAACCCCGACAACTTGACTGCTGTCTTGCCAGCTTTGAGCAAGCCAATTTACTAAACCATTATTTTTTTTGACAACAGGGCGTGGGTTTCGCCAAATTCCCGGAACAAGAATGAGATCACTGCTAGGGGCTTTGTCATATGAACAATCAGGTACGATTGATAAACCCGTGCGGTTGTTAATAGGCTGGGGGTCTTCTGCCACCAAGTAAATTTCCAAAGGGCGAAATTCACCTTTATTTAAATGGCTCTTTGCAAATGCTTCTCCCGCTCTAAGCATTTCAATTGGCAGAGTTAAACTAGTGATTAATAAGTGCTGATAAACCAATAAACTAATTTTTAATGGGGTAGTTGCTATTTTTTTGTCCACTGAATTGCTCCGACCAGTTTATTTTGGCATTTTAAGCCTGATATTTGGCTATTAAAGCACAATATTGATATTGGTATCCAACTAAACTGAAGATATATTCAGTAACACGTTTTCTTCAAGGTAAAATATGACAGCATTACCCGTTATTGTCGGTATGGGCGGAATCAATGCCGCAGGCCGCACCTCTTTTCACCAAGGTTATCGCCGTATCGTGTTAGACAGTTTAGATGCAAAAGCACGCCAAGAAACATTTCTAGGCCTTGCCACTTTAATGAACCTTGTTAAATTAGAACAAGGGAAATTAGTTGATCAACAGGGGCAGATAATTGAACAAACTCAGATTGAGTCAACGTTTGGTGAGCAAATAATCGCAGGTACATTGATCAGAAAAATTGAGAAAAATCACTTCGATGTAGATGCGACACCATGGCAACAAAAAATGACTCTCAGTGTGTCCAACGATGAAAAAATTATATTTGAAACTCGCGCACGTGATTTACCACAGCCTGTTCCTGCATCTTGGCAGGTAGAGCAGCTTGAAGGTAAGAAAGTAAAAGTCACTATTGCCGCCGATCTAGAAGTTAAACATAACAGCACGCGTGACAATCCGATAAAAGCTGCGGGTCAATTACCAACAGGTTTTGAACCTGGGGCAATGTACAATAGCCGTTATCAGCCACGAGGTTTACAAGCAACAATCTTTGCCGCTACTGATGCCATTCGTTCAACAGGGCTTGATTGGCAACATATTATGAATAGTGTGCAACCAGATCAAATTGGCACCTATTCAGCTTCTGTTGCAGGACAAGTTAATGACGAAGGTTTTGGTGGTTTGATTCGTTCTCGTCAGCAGGGTGAGCGTGTTAGCACAAAACAGTTGGCACTGGGTTTAAATACCATGTCGACAGATTTCATAAATGCCTATGTAACAGGAAATGTTGGAACGACTTTTACCACGTCTGGTGCGTGTGCCACATTTTTATATAACCTACGTGCTGCCGTTAACGATATTCAAGCAGGGCGCACGCGTGTTGCTGTTGTAGCGTCATCTGAGTGTGCTCTAACCCCAGAGATAATCGAAGGGTTTGGTAATATGAGTGCATTAGCGAATGAAGAAGGTTTAAAAAGATTAGATAATACCGACGTTGTTGATCATCGCCGCACAAGCCGCCCATTTGGTGAAAACTGTGGTTTTACAATTGGAGAGGGAGCTCAAGTTGCCATTTTAATGGATGACGAATTAGCATTATCTCTTGGCGCAGATATTATGGGTGCAGTTCCAGACGTTTTTGTTAATGCTGACGGTGTTAAAAAGTCGATTACAGCGCCTGGCCCAGGTAATTATATTACGATGGCAAAATCTGTCGCACTTGCTTCAAGTATTTTAGGGCAAGAGTCGGTACAAAAACGCAGTTTTATTTTGGCACATGGTTCAAGCACACCTCAAAACCGTGTAACAGAATCTTTAATTTACCATCGTTTAGCGCAAACATTCGCTATTGATAACTGGAAAGTGGCAGCGCCTAAAGCATATGTAGGCCACACTATTGCACCTGCAAGTGGTGATCAACTTGCTATGGCTCTTGGCGTGTTTAGTCACAATATCATGCCAGGTATCACCACTATTGATAAAGTCGCTGGTGATGTGCACGCTGAACGCTTGGATATTCGTACTGAACATTATAAATGTGATGACATGGATATAGCATTTATAAATTCAAAAGGCTTTGGCGGAAATAACGCAACCGCAACTGTGATTTCGCCCTCGGTTACTATGCAGATGCTATCAAAACGTCATGGCGAGCATGTTATGAGTGATTATGCTCAAGCGAAAAAATCTGTGCAGTCTGCTCAAGCTGAGTATCAGCAGCAAGCTGATTTAGGGAGTTATGAGCTTATTTATCGATTTGGTGATGGCATGATTAATGAGAACGAAATTGTCATTACAGATCACGACATGCAAATTCCTGGCTTTGATAAAGCCATTGAATTAAGTACATCTAATCCTTATCAAGATATGTTTTAAGCACATTCTTGAGTGGCAAGGCGCTTCTATAGCGCCTTTTTTAATGCCTAAAGATAATCGTACCTTGTCGTTGGCTGCATTTTTTTGTTGAATCACCGCACTTTACGCGACCGGTACAATTTCCTTGTTATAATTTCACGATATTACAAAGGCTAATGTTAGAGAATCCTATGATCGCCAGCTTATTATTGCTCAGTGCCACTGCTACCTTAGATAGTCATCTTCCCCCGCTTTTGCCATGGCAAGGCCAAAGTATACAACTAATGCAATCTAATGGTCCTTTAACAACAGATTTTGAACTCAGTGAAGGGTTAAATTCACCCAATTACGAACAAACAATGGCCTTTGTTGATCGTTTAGTCGCAGCTAATCCTACTCAGTTTCAAGTTCAAACTATTGCTAAAAGTAATGCTGGTCGAGAAATAAAAATGCTTGTTGCAAGCGAAGATGGTTCGTTTTCAGCTCAGCAGCTAAACAACAATTCAAAGCCGACTATTTTTATACAAGCGGGTATTCATGCCGGTGAAATCGATGGTAAAGATGCAACATTTATGTTGCTCAGAGATATAGCTACAGGAAAGCGCCGCGATATCTTAAGCAAAGTAAATATCTTGTTTATTCCAATATTAAATGTTGATGGTCATGAGCGTCGAAGCCAATTTAATCGCATTAATCAACGTGGGCCTGTTGAAATGGGGTTTAGGACTAATGCTAATAACCTAAACCTAAATCGAGATTACACTAAACTCGATACGCCGGAAGTTCGAGGTGTAATGAGGATTATAAATCAATATTCTCCAGACCTTTATGTTGATGTGCATGTTACTGATGGCGCAGATTACCAATATGATGTTACGTATGGCTATAATCCTGTTTTTGCAAGTGAGTCTCCAAGTGTTTCAGAGGCGCTTGACCAATACTTTAAACCAATTATTGATGAAACATTAGCAAAACAGGGCCACATTCCAGGGCCACTTGTATTTGTTATGGATAAACGTGAATTTAAAACAGGGTTAGCTGGTTGGGTTGCAACACCACGTTACTCCAACGGCTGGGGGGACTTACGTTCTTTGCCAACAATCTTAGTTGAAAACCATTCATTAAAACCATATAAACAACGTGCTTTAGGTACGTATGTATTTTTAGATGGAGCAATCACCGCTTTATCAAAGCACAGCGAACAGCTTACTCAAGCTGTTAATAAAGAGCGCAGATTTCTTCCGACTGAACTTATTGTTAAACGTGCTTATGCCAAAGAACCAAATACTTTAGAGTTTAAAGGCATAAAGTACAGTAAAAATAAGAGCGCACTGAGTGGTCAAACTGAAGTCAAATACATTGGTGAAAAACAACATTACGATGCATTACCTATATTTTGGCAAAAAGACGTTGAAAAAACAGTAAAGGTTCCTGCTGCATTTTACATACCTCCAGCATATCCGCATATTATCGAAAAGTTGAAATTGCATGGCGTTAAAGTTGAAACAGTAGCTCAGAGTGAAGTAGTGACTGATCTATACGTTGCTAAAGTAAAACAACACCAATTTGCTAACGCGCCATTTGAAGGACGGTTTAGAGTGACGGCTGAATTTGATTATCTTGATTTAGATAATCAATTAATGACCGGGTGGTCTAAAGTTAAAACAGCACAACCGCTTGGTGAACTTGCAACGCATTTACTACATCCTGAAGCGCCAGACTCGTTTTTTGCTTGGGGGGAATTCAATACTATATTCCAGCGAACTGAGTATATGGAAAACTATGCACTAGCTCCGTATGCTAGAAAAATGCTAAAAGATAAACCTGCATTAGCGCTCGAGTTTGACAAGAAAATTAGAGAAGATGCTTTGTTTGCTAATGATGCTCAGGCGCGTCTTGATTGGTTATATCAACGCACTCCATTTTATGATCAAGCCTATTTAAAGTATCCGATTCTAATGTCGTTTAAAACTCAGAAAATCGAAAGCGCACAATAATGGATATCATTACTTTACCCGTTACTGCATTTTCGCAAAATTGTCGAATCATAATCTGTAAAACTACTCGTCAAGCGGCAATTATTGATCCCGGAGGGGATGCAGATAAAATAATTGCAGAGCTTGCAAAGCATAATACACAATTGCAATGCATATTATTGACCCATGGTCACCTTGATCATGTTGGGGTCGCCAAGCAATTAGCACAGCATTTTAAGGTTAATATCATAGGCCCTCACGAAGATGAACGTTTTTGGTTTGATGCATTACCTATGCAGGCTCAAATGTTTGGTTTACAGGTTATTGAGCCATTTTATCCTGATGTGTGGCTTAAGCATGGGGATGTTTGTAAAGTAGGTAATTTAAGTTTTGCAGTCCGTCATTGCCCAGGCCATACTCCCGGCCATATTATTTTTTATGAACAAACACACTCAGTAGTATTGGTCGGGGATGTTATTTTTAAAGGCTCTGTAGGGCGTACAGACTTTCCTAAAGGTGATGCTGCACAATTAATTGATTCTATTAAAGGCCAAGTATTAACTTTACCAGATGAAACACTAATTTTATCAGGGCACGGACCAGACACTAAAGTAGCGCAAGAACGCATATCGAATCCATTTATTAGCGGTAAGTTTGGCTAATCACGCATAAAAAATGCATAAAAACACAAGACGCAGCTATAAAAGCGATGTATAATTTAAACAATTTAGTAAAAAAATAAAGAAATAAAATGTCTCTAAATCAAGTTGATCGCCAAATTTTGGCACTATTACAGCAAGACGCAAGCCTTTCAACCGCAGATATTGCTGATAAAGTAGGGCTTTCGCAATCGCCGTGCTGGCGTAGAATTGCCAAATTAGAACAAGATGGTTATATCAAAGGTAAAGTTGCTTTACTCGATGAGAAAAAGCTTGGTTTTGATATGCTAGTGTACGCGCATGTTCGTCTTTCAAATCATGGTAGAACTAACCTTGCTGAGTTTGAGCGTTTAATACTAAGTTATGACGAAGTTACAGAATGCTACAGTATGGCGGGCACTATGGACTTTATGTTACGTATTATCTCAAAAGGCATTGAAGGTTATGAGCAGTTTGTTCGTGACAATCTGTTGAATTTAGAGTTTGTTCAAGAAGTTCATTCAAACGTAACGATGACGTGTGTTAAACGCAGTACTTCTTTACCTTTGTAAGTTAACTCCCTCCTGTATTTGATTTTGGGTTTCGCTGCAAACCCATTAAATGCACTATACTCAATAGTGCATTTAGAATAACCAATTGTTAACTTTTGCTTAATTTGTTAGAATTCAGCGCTTTTTTTGATCCCTACATCCATGAGGAACTCAATGTTTAACTTACTCAGCAAAGCGCCAAGCTCTGCTAAAAACGATATACTATCAGGTTTGACGGTGGCGCTTGCCCTGGTTCCTGAAGCTGTTGCCTTTGCATTTGTAGCAAACGTAGAGCCTTTAGTTGGTTTATATGCGGCATTTATTGTTGGTTTGATTACCGCAATTTTTGGTGGTCGCCCAGGCATGATCTCAGGTGCAACAGGTGCTTTGGCCGTTGTAATGGTGAGTTTAGTACTCGATCATGGGGTTGAATATCTATTTGCGACTGTACTGCTCATGGGACTTCTGCAAATACTAGCAGGGGTCTTTAAGCTGGGTAAATTTATTCGCATGGTACCGCACCCCGTTATGCTTGGCTTTGTTAACGGTTTAGCGATTGTTATTTTTCTTGCTCAATTAGGCCAGTTTAAATCGCCAGGCGAAGATGGAACAATGCAATGGATGACGGGCGAGCCTATGATGATAATGCTTGGTTTAGTTGCACTAACTATGGCTATCATTCATTTTCTACCAAAGTTAACTACTGCTGTGCCATCTACATTGGTTGCAATTGTGACCGTGACGCTAATTGTAATTGGTTTAGATTTAGAAGCACGTACAGTTCTTGATTTCTTAAAAGATATGACCGGTGATAGTGCAGCTACCATTGCTGGTGGATTACCAGAGTTTCATGTTCCTATGGTGCCATTTACCCTTGAAACACTGAAGATTATATTTCCATATGCCTTAATTTTGGCTGCCATTGGTTTAATTGAATCACTACTAACATTAAGCTTAATTGATGAAATAACAGAAACACGTGGCCATTCAAACAAAGAGTGTATTGGCCAAGGTGCAGCTAATGTAACGTGTGGCTTCTTTGGTGCAATGGGTGGTTGTGCGATGATTGGGCAATCAATGATTAACATTAACTCGGGTGGTCGTTCGCGTTTATCTGGTATTACAGCTGCGCTCATGCTGCTAGGTTTTATTATATTTGCCGCAGGCTTAATTGAAATGATACCGCTTGCTGCGCTTGTTGGTGTGATGTTTATGGTTGTGTTAGGTACATTTGAATGGGCCTCATTCAAAATGATGAAACGTGTACCAAAGTCAGACGCATTTGTGATTGTTTTAGTATCCGGTGTAACTGTAATTACTGACCTTGCAATTGCGGTTTGTGTTGGTGTTATCGTATCTGCACTTGTGTTTGCTTGGCAACATGCTAAACAGATTTATACCACAAATTATATTGATGAAGCTGGTGCTAAAGTATATGAACTACATGGCCCATTATTCTTTGGTTCAGTTAAAGGTTTTACAGAATTATTTGATGTAAAAAATGATCCAAAAGATGTGATTATTGAATTTAAATACAGCCGTGTTGCTGATCACAGTGCTATTGAGGCAATTGACACATTAGCTGATAAATATACAAAAGCGGGAAAACAATTGCATCTTCGCCATTTAAGTAAAGACTGCACTCAGTTATTGCATAAAGCACGTGATTTAGTCGAAGTGAATGTAATCGAAGATCCAACGTATAAAGTTGCATCTGATAAATTAGCTTAATTTAAACGCTGATTCTAAAAAGCGAAGGCGACAACCTTCGCTTTTTTTGTGTTTAATGACTCTTACACAATAGTTTTGATAACATTTATTGCTATAAGAATTTATCTGTTGGTCTTGAGTACAAAGTGCTATATAAAATCTTAAATGTTTAACTAACTACGACAAAGCTCGACTGTTTACTGTTCCGACTGTATAATTCGCGCCCTCTTTATATATTGAATATTGCTTGTATTAACTCTTCACTTGCCGATGAGTTTGCGTGCTCTTAATTGCTTAGGAATTTATCTTGATCTCAACCGCTAATATCACCATGCAGTTTGGTGCTGAACCTTTATTTGAAAACATTTCCGCTAAATTTGGTAACGGAAATCGTTATGGTCTAATAGGGGCAAACGGCTGCGGTAAATCAACGTTTATGAAAATCCTTAGCGGTGCGCTTACAGCTACATCGGGTAATGTTTCAATCACCCCGGGTTTAAAAGTAGGTAACTTAAGCCAAGATCAATTTGCTTTTGAGCAATTCTCTGTCGTTGATACAGTAATTATGGGTGACGTTGAGCTGTGGAAAGTAAAGCAAGAGCGTGATCGTATCTATTCTCTTCCTGAGATGAGTGAAGAAGAGGGAATGAAAGTTGCCGAACTTGAGAGTATCTTTGCAGAAATGGATGGCTACAGTGCAGAAAGCCGCGCTGGTGATATTTTGCTTAAAGCGGGTATAGAAGAAGAGTTCCATTTTGGTTTGATGTCACAAGTGGCGCCAGGGTGGAAACTACGAGTTCTTCTTGCTCAGGCATTGTTTGCAAATCCAGATATTTTATTACTTGATGAGCCAACCAATAACTTGGACATACATACCATTAATTGGTTAGAGCATGAGCTAAATCAACGCAAATGCACCATGATTATTATTTCGCATGACCGCTATTTTCTTAACGCGGTTTGTACGCATATGGCCGACATTGATTATGGTGAGCTTCGAATCTACCCAGGTAACTATGAAAAATATATTGAAGCCTCATCACTCATTCGTGAACAACTACTTGCCGGTAATGCTAAAAAGCAATCTGAGATTGATGAATTACAAGACTTCGTGAATCGCTTCGGCGCTAATGCCTCAAAAGCAAAGCAAGCAAGCTCTCGCGCTAAGAAAATGGATAAAATTAGTCTGGACGAAGTTAAGTCGTCTAGTCGTATGGCACCTTCATTATATTTTGATGAAGGCAAAAGAATGCATCGCCAAGCATTAATTTTAGAGAACTTTGGCCATGGGTTTGATGGCGAAGTATTATTTGAAGGCGGCGAGTTAATTTTAGAAGCGGGCTCTAAATTAGCTATTATTGGTGAAAACGGGGTGGGTAAATCAACCTTTATCCGTTGCTTAGTCAATCAACTTGAGCCAAATCATGGTGCTATTAAGTGGTCTGAAAATGCATCAATAGGTTACTGTCCACAAGATAGCAGTAAAGACTTTGATAATGACTTAACCTTGTTTGATTGGATGTCACAATGGCGTACAGCAAAGCACAATGATTTGATGGTACGAGGCATGTTAGGGCGTTTATTATTCACCGCAGATGATGCTAATAAAAAAGCTAAAAATTGCTCAGGTGGTGAGAAAAACCGTCTATTGTTTGGTAAATTAATGATGCAAGATGTCAATGTACTGGTTATGGATGAACCCACAAACCACATGGATATGGAAGCCATTGAAGCACTTAATAATGCATTAAAAGATTTTGAAGGCACACTCATTTTTGTCAGCCATGACCGTGAGTTTGTTTCATCATTGGCAACGCGCATCATTGATATTCGTGATAAAAAAGTAGTTAATTTCCACGGCACATTTAACGAGTTTATGGCCAGCCAAGCTGAGTCAATGCAATAAACTTTTAGTTATAGGGCTGGCATTTGCCAGCTCTTTTACTTAGCCGATGATTTAAACCGTTTGACGTATCTTAGGGTGACAAAGTTAATAATTGCCATTAAAAGTGCAATTTCATAACGGCTAAATGCAACGGCAATACCTATTAAACCCATGTTCCATATACTCGCTGCTGTGGCAGTACCATAAGTTGAACTCTTATTTTTTAAGATAGCACCGCCCCCGATAAAGCCAATTCCAGTAATGATCCCTTCAAGCACTTTCGATTCTGCCTCGGATGATGTCAATACAGACATTCCTACTAATGCATAACCACACGATGCTACAGCTACTAGCGGGAATGTTCTAAGCCCCGCGCCATGGTTGGAACTTTCACGATCAAAGGCCATCGGGAGCGAGAGAATATAAGCGATCCCCAAGTGCATTAAATTCTTTACTATTTCATTCCACTGTAAGTCCAATTCCATATTAGCGATTCCAATTATTTTACTGAAACTATGAACAGCAAAAATCAAACCAAACATGCAGGATTTAATATCCTTTACTTTCAATGAATTATAATTATATGAGAGTGCGAACTTCTTGGAGTATGTATATTTTACAAGGAGGGATGTGGCAACTACAGTTTATTACAGTTTTTTTGATTACTATATTTTAGGGGGCGCATATAATCTTGCTATTGACTTTTGGTGCATTTAAAAAGGAAAAACAGGTGATGGTTAAGTCATTTATAATATTATTCATTAGTTTCACTCTTTCTGGCTGTACTTTTGCTGGTGTAATTCTTGATAGCAGCATTTACAGTAAAGCAGATGAAAACTATGATGCGGATCTAGCATTATCTCACCCAAGTGAACCACCAAAAAGCACACATGTAATAAGAGGAGAAGACACGATTTCGTTTAGTAATTTAGGCTTTGAAGTCGATAGTTACTTAGTTGGTCTTGTACTTGAGCAAAATGAGCCAGATGTCGTGTGTAAGCAAGTATCTAAATCACTGAAAGTCTGCGAGGAAGTTGACCCCAACATCCTCACAGAAGATAAAAATACTAACGAACAAAAAACTGTTGATGAAATAATAGGTGTTCGTCAATAAAACTACTTATAAAATAATAACTGTGATCATACCCTGGGTGCATGTTGATTTCAGCAGGGTAGTCCTTTTCGTTCACACTTTTAAATAAGGCTTCAATTTTTAGTTGTTCAACTAAAAAGTTATCGGCTTCACCTTGATCAACGCGCATAGGCACAAAGTTCTCAGGTTCTGCATTATTCATTAGTTCGCAAGTGTCGTATTTAGCCCATGTTTGTTTGTCTTCACCGAGGTAGTGACTCAAAGCTTTTTGGCCCCAAGGACAATTAATAGGGTTTGTTATAGGGCTAAATGCCGATGCACTGGTGTAACGATCAGGGTTACGAAGTGCAATCATTAACGCACCATGGCCGCCCATTGAATGGCCACTTATTGCTCTTTTATCAGATACAGGGAAGTGCTGTTCAATTAAAGTTGGAAGTTCTTTAACAACGTAATCGTACATATTATAGTGAGTATTGTAGGGCGCTTGTGTTGCATTAACATAAAATCCAGCACCCTGAGCAAAATCGTAGCTGTCTTCATCAGGAACATTATCCCCACGCGGGCTGGTATCAGGTGCCACAATGGCAATGCCTAGCTCTGCTGCTTTTTTAAATGCGCCCGCTTTTTGCATAAAGTTCTCATCAGTACATGTCAAACCCGATAACCAATAAAGTACAGGCACTTTATTAGTTTGACTGGCACCGGGAGGTAAAAATACCGCAAAACGCATTTTGCAGTGGGTACTAGTTGATTCATGGCTGTATTGCTTATGCCAGCCACCACTGACTTTTGCTGTTGTTATATTATCTAGCATGTTGTCCTCACAAAAATGCCATGAACTTATGTTCATGGCATTTTATTACAAAGTTATTAGTAGTGAATTACTGTACGAATACTTTTGCCTTCGTGCATTAAATCAAAAGCTTCGTTAATACCTTCAAGTTCCATGGTATGCGTGATGAAGTCATTTAAAGCAAACTCACCAGCCATGTAACGCTCAACAATTTCAGGTAACTCAGAACGACCTTTTACACCACCAAATGCGCTACCGCGCCATACTCGACCTGTAACTAATTGGAACGGACGAGTTGATATTTCCTGACCAGCACCTGCAACACCAATGATCACAGATTCTCCCCAGCCCTTATGACAACACTCAAGAGCAGAGCGCATAACATCCACATTGCCGATACACTCAAACGAGAAATCAACACCGCCGTCAGTCATCTCTACAATAACTTCTTGAATAGGCTTATCAAAATCTTTTGGATTTATTAGATCAGTAGCGCCAAGTTTAGTGGCTAGATCAAATTTAGAAGTATTAATATCAATACCAATAACTCGGCTTGCACCTGCCATTTTTGCGCCAATGATAGCGGACAAGCCTATGCCGCCTAAACCAAAGATAGCAACAGTATCGCCAGCTTGTACTTTTGCTGTTTTTGTTACAGCGCCCATGCCAGTAGTGACGCCACAGCCTAGCAAGCAGACTTCTTCAAGTGGTGCTTCTTTGTTTACTTTAGCGAGTGATATTTCAGGCAGTACGGTGTACTCAGAGAAAGTAGATGTGCCCATGTAATGATAAATTGGTTGGCCATCTTTATAGAAACGAGTTGTGCCGTCAGGCATAAGGCCTTTGCCTTGGGTTTCGCGTACCGCGGAGCACAAATTTGTTTTTCCTGAGGTACACATTTTACATACGCCACACTCTGCAGTGTAAAGCGGTATAACATGATCGCCAACAGCAACGCTGGTAACATCATCGCCAACCGCATAAACCACACCAGCACCTTCATGACCTAAAATAGCCGGGAAGATACCTTCTGGATCTTCACCTGATAGGGTAAAAGCATCTGTATGGCAAACACCTGTCGCTGTAATTTTTACCATAACTTCGCCTTTTTTAGGCATCATTACGTCAACTTCTTCAATTGAGAGCGGTTGTTTTGGGCCCCACGCAACCGCGGCTTTTGATTTAATAAATTCTGACATAGTGTGATTCTCTTCTTGTTAGATACAAAGTGACATAAAAACAATAGCGCTATTTTATTTGTTTCTCAAACAATGTTAATCTTTAATTTAATAAAACACTTTTACAGTATGGTAATAATGAGTCGTTGGGCAGGAATAGATGAATTTATTGCAGTGGGTGAAGAGAGCAGCTTCACAAAAGCTGCTGTTAGTTTAAATGTATCAGTGGCACATATAAGCCGCCAAGTAACGCAGCTTGAGCACAGGCTTAATTCGCAACTGCTAACACGGACAACACGCAGTGTGGTCCTAACAAAAGAAGGAGAGGCGTTTTTACATCAAATTAAGCACTTACAACATGCTATGGATGATGCAACTGCTTTGCTGGCACAGCAGCAAAGTACGCCAAAGGGTAAAATTAAACTAACTGCTCCGGTGATGTTCGGTGAAACATTTATCATGCCAGCAGTACATACATTTATGCAGCAATATCCCGATGTAGAAGTCGTTATGGCGCTAAGCAATCAACAAGAAAATTTGGTCGAGGGCGGTTTTGATTTAGCGATTCGCCTAGGGCACCTAAAAGATTCAAGCTTAAAAGCACGGCGTTTGAGTGCGCGACATTTTGTTATTTGCTGCTCGCCTGATTACTTAAATAACTTTGGTGAGCCACATACAGTAACAGAGTTGCATAGCCACCAATGCTTAATAGGCAATAGTAGTTATTGGCGAGTGTGTGAGCAAGGACGAGACAAACATATTAAAATTGCAGGGCGGCTTCAATGCAATAGTGGTTGGGCACTGGCTGATGCTGCAAAGAAGGGGATAGGTATTGTACAACTACCTAACTATTATATAGAAAAAGATTTAGAGGCGGGTAGTTTAGTGCCCATACTGACTCATTATCAGCCAAAACCCGAGGGGGTATGGGGTGTATACCCACCTCGGCAATTTGTAGCAACGAATGTAAAAGCATTACTTGACCATTTAGCAAATGCACTCAATTAAATCGTTTCAGTGGTATTTTCATCCATTCTTTTAAGTGCTTTATTGAGTGCTTCGATGCGGCTTTCACAAAACGAGTCAGTGGGTAACTTATCTTTAATTCTAAGACGTTTTAATTGATCGCTTGTTTCGCTATTTGGAGAATAGATATACACGTCACAATTAGCTTCAATTGCATCTGTAATTGCATTTTCTATTGCCAAAGAAACAGTTACGTCGAGCATCTGCACCCCAGATAAATCAAGTAACATTGATTGGTATTCACCGATATGGCGATGCTGTCGTGCAATTGCTTTAGAGACACTGAATATCATTGGGCCAGATAAATAAAAGAATAATAACTTGCCTTGTGCTTGGTCTAACAGCGCTCTTTCATCATCTGTTAGCGGCACGTCATCGTCATCAGCATCACTGATTGCTTTTACATGCTTTGCTTGTTCTCGGCTTAATCGTTCAATCACAATGATGTTTGATATGAAAACACCCAAACCCACCGCAACAATCAAATCGACGAATACTGTGAGCATCATCACGCCATACATAATCGACATTTGTAAAATACTGAGTTTGTGCGCGCGTTGAATAAAACTCCAATCAAGAATATTTATACCAACATACACCGCAATACCAGCTAATACCGCCATGGGAATGGGTTCTGTTAAGCTACCTGCTACAAATACGACAGCCATTAAAATGACAGCCCGTAAAATGCCAGCAAGTGGCGAACGGGCGCCAACTTGAACATTTACCACAGTACCCATAGTCGCGCCTGCGCCAGGCAGTGCGCCAAATAAACCCGCGACCATATTTGCGATGCCTTGGCCTCGTAGCTCTTTATCAGAGTCATGCTCTGTTCGCGTTAAACTGTCGCCAATAACAGCCGTTAGCAATGTATCTATGCAGCCTAAAGTACCTAATACTAAGGCATCAATAACCATTTCAGTGAACAAATCCGCTGAAAAAGTTGGGAAAATAAAGCTTGGTAAACCGCTGGGTATTTCGCCAATACGGCGAATATCTTCGCTGGTAAAAAATATAATTGAAACTAAAGTAACAGCAACGAGAGCGACCAATTGAGCCGGGACATATTGGCGGTATTTTTGTGGCAGGTAAAACAAAATCCCTAACGTACACAAGCCTAAAAATAATTCAGAAAAATGTAACGACGTAATTAATTCGGGTAATGCTGACAATGTACCAATTACGCCACCCCCTGGAGATGAGTGTCCAAGTAATGGTGCAAGTTGTAAGATGATTAAAATAACACCAATGCCAGACATAAACCCTGAAATAACACTGTAGGGCATAAGAGTGATGTATTTACCGAGCTTTAAGGTACCCAACATTATCTGAAACGCGCCGGCCATCATGACGACGGTAAAGCCCATCGCTAAACCTTGCTCAGGGTAGCTTGCTAACATTGTGGTGAGGATGGCTGTCATGATAACAGTCATAGGCCCTGTGGGCTCAGAAATTAATGAAGTAGAACCGCCAAACAATGCGGCAAACAAACCAACTAAAATAGCGCCCCACATACCTGCTTCAGCACCCGCACCCGATGCAACACCAAACGCCAGTGCAAGTGGTAATGATATAATCGCAGTGGTAACACCGCCGAATAAATCACCCTTTAAATTGACATGTTTAAATCGCTGTAAAGACAAAATTGGGCCCTCATCTAGATATTTGGCGCATTTTAACCCAAAACGACTTAATCAAGTATCAGATTTTTAATTATTTTTTACACTTTTGTTCATACCCAAATAAAATTGAATTTGCTAGTATGGCGGCTCGATTAGCATTACGTGTGTCTCTATAAGTTATGTTTCAACCTGTTAGCCTATTTATTGGGCTCAGATATAGTCGCTCCTCCAAAGGGAACGCGTTTATCTCATTCATCTCATTTTTTTCTATTGCCGGCATTGCTATTGGCTTAATGGCGCTTTATACCGTTAGCTCTGTTATGAATGGTTTTGAAAATAATTTAAAATCAAATATGTTGGGCCTAATACCCCATGTTGAAGTGTCATCTGAAAACAAAACGCATGAGCAAATGCAACATTTACAGGATGACGTTATGTCCTCTAAATTTGTTAAGCACGCAAGTTTATATCGCCATGGTGAAGCTATATTACAAACCAATAAAGACTTACACGGTGTATTATTGCAAGGTCTTTATGATGATAATGCCTCGCTTTATAAAATAAGTGACAAAATTGTACAGGGGCAATGGGAACAAGTTTTATCTGTTCGCTATAACATTGCTATTAGCCGCTATCTAGCGCGCAAATTAGGTATTTCATTGGGTAATAAATTGCGTGTGATCATGCCTAATGCTTCCACCTATACACCACTTGGGCGTGTACCAAGTCAACGACTATTTACGGTGGCCGCCATATACGAAACAGGGTCTGAAATTGATATGGGCCTTGCATTTACCAGCGGCGAATCTTTACAACGTGTTCTAAAACAAGCAAATTCAGTTCCTCCTAATTTAAGTATTTCATTGCAAGACCCTTTTTTAATTGACGATTTTACTGCCAGTACAAACTTATTTAAAGACAACGAAATAACAGATTGGCGCCAGTCACAAGGCACACTATTTGCTGCCGTGGCAATGGAAAAGCGTATTATGTCGATGTTACTGGCGTTAATTGTATTAGTGGCAGTATTTAATATCGTCTCTGCCTTAACAATGATGGTGAGTGAGAAGCAAAGTGAAGTGGCGATTTTACAGACATTAGGTCTAACGCCTAGCCAAGTACAACATGTATTTATGATTCAAGGACTGTATAACGGGCTGATCGGTACCAGCATTGGGGCTGTGCTGGGAATATTACTCAGTGCAAATATTAACGAAGTATTATCTGCAATTGGCTTGAATGTACTTACTGGGATCCGACTACCCGTAATATTTGATGTTACAAGTTTAGTGCTGATTGCACTAGCAAGTATTGTTATGAGTTTTTTAGCGACTTTATACCCGGCAATGAAGGCCGCCAAAGTAAGCCCAGCAGAGGTACTGCGTTATGAATGATTTTGTGATTGAGTGTGAAAAGTTAAGTAAATCTTATCAAGATGGTGAGAACCAAGTTGAAGTTTTAAAAGGCGTTAACTTAAAACTAACGCAAGGTGAAATGCTAGCAATAGTAGGTAGCTCAGGCTCTGGTAAAAGTACGTTACTGCATATTCTGGGTACTTTGGATAGCCAAACTGATGGCATTGCAAAAATAAAAGGACAACGCATTGCTGAGCTTTCAAGAAAAGAACAGGCTAAGTTTAGGAACGAAAATTTAGGTTTTATTTACCAATTTCATCATTTATTAATGGAATTTAATGCAGTAGAAAACGTTGCCATGCCACTGTTAATAAAAGGACACAGTGCAAAAAATGCTAATACGCAAGCACTCGCCATGTTAGACAAAGTGGGTCTATCACATCGCAGTTTACACAAACCATCCGCATTGTCAGGTGGTGAAAGGCAACGTGTAGCAATTGCGCGTGCACTGGTCACTAACCCAGCACTGGTATTGGCAGATGAACCTACAGGTAACCTTGATAAACAAAATGCGATTAAAATTTACGATTTAATAAAAGAACTTAATAGCACACTCAATACCAGCTTTGTTGTTGTAACACACGATTTAGAACTAGCTGACAAGCTTGGCAAGATTGCCTATTTAGACGAAGGTAAAATAGCAATAAAAGAGAGTAGCCATGTTGCTTAGTGCTTACTTAAGTAAACGATTTAGAACGCAAGCAGGTGTCGGTGAACGACAAAATGGCTTTGTTACGTTTATTGCTAAAGCTTCTACTATTGGTATTTTACTGGGTGTGGCAGTTTTAATCGTCGCATTGTCGGTAATAAATGGCTTTGAGCAACAGTTAGTACACCGTTTATTAAGTGTTGTGCCGCAAGTTGAATATGTTGCGCCGAGTCGGCCTATTGAACAGTGGCCAAGTAAAGTTGACAACTTACAAAAACAAGCAGGTGTTACCGGTGCCGCTCCTTTCATTAGTGTAAATGGCATGGCGCAGTACAAAAGCGATTTAAAAGCGGTCGAGGTTCGGGGGGTAAGTCCTGAGCTTGAAAAAAACGTCTCATCAATAAACCAGTTCATTCAAGGTAAACTCATAGATCAAATAAGTACCGAAGAAGTCATTCTTGGCTCTCAAATTGTTGAACAACTGGCGTTACAGCGTGGTGACTCTGTCACATTGTTGATCCCACAAGTAAATCAAACAAGTAATGATATTCTAGCTCCTAAGCGAGTAACATTAACGCTCGCTGGGATCGTTAAAATGGGTGGTCCAATAGACAGTTCAGCAGCATTTATTCACCTTGAAAAAGCACAGGCTTTATTGGGCTTTGATAAACACCAAGTTACTGGGTTGAGACTGCAAGTAAACGACGTTTTTTATGCTCACCAAATTGCCTTACGAGTAGGGCAGACAATCCCGGACTACGTGTATATTTCGAGCTGGTTTAGAACACAAGGGAGTTTGTATCAAGATATTCAAATGGTTCGCACCATAGTTTACATTGTTGTATTTTTAATTATTGCTGTAGCTAGCTTTAATATTGTCTCTTCATTAGTAATGGAAGTACGCGAAAAGCAATCTAACATAGCGATACTTAAAACCATGGGCGCTAAAGACAGTACTATTTTAGCTACCTTTGTAATGCAAGGGCTGACACAAGCTTTTGTAGGTGTTGTTTTGGGCAGTGTTATAGGGATATTTTTAGCCCTTAATATTAGCAGTTTATTTACTTGGCTAAGCCAACTAGCAGGGGCTAACCCTTTACAAGGTGTGTATTTTATAGAGTTTTTACCGAGTAAATTAGTTTGGCAAGATATTATAGTTACAGTTATTGTCACTTTTGCACTGGCTGTTTTAGCCACGATTTATCCTGCCTGGCAAGCCACTAGAGTTGACCCTGCAAAAGTATTGGGTAACTAATATTTCTACATTGAACGCCTACGCTGTTTTGTTTAGGCGTTAAATGCCATAAAAGTACAATCCATATCCGATAAATAAAGCGGGTATAGCAGAGTACAGTGTTGCAATAAGTGCCGCTTTTGGTGCCATTGCTATTGCCGGAAAAAGCGCATCTCCATCGTTTGATATAGCATTAGCTGCTAGTGCGCTAAATGGAATAATACCTTGTATATACAATGTTGTAACCACTATTTGCGGCCCACAACCAGGTAAAAAACCAATGATTACCGCGATCAAAGGGGCTAAATAGGCAAAGTGTGAAAACCACTCTTTTAGTTCAATACCTGTAAATACGATGAGTATTTCAAAAAGCATAAACGAGGCGACAACCCACGCTGTGACAAAGTGAGTATCTTGCAATACTTTGTAGAGTTTAGAAGGTGGGTTTGGAGACTCTTCTTCGCTAGTTATTTCTTGATAACTTTGCCCTTTAGAGGACAATGCCCAGGTGATTACTGCAAATAGAGCCATGGCAGCTCCAAAAGCGGTTATTGTATAGTTAACTGTTATACCCAATTGATTCAAATCGATATTGAACGCCATAAGTATGGCAATAATAATACTGGGTACCAAAATAACTTTCCAGATAGACTTACTAAATACAATTGCCTTATTGGAATGTAAACTACATGTATCTTGAGGCTGTTGTCTTGGCGGCACCAAAAAGTCACGTTTGTGTAAAATGTTGACTAAATAGCCGCTTACTACGCCAACAATTAAGCCGATACACATCATTTTGAGCCCATCTAAGGGCTGGGTAGCTATTAGTAAAAATGCCGCATCTCCCATAGTCGCAGTTAAGACAGCAACTACAGAGCCAAAACTGGCTTGTCCTTTAGTAAACTGCGTTACTACTATAATAGCCCCTCCACAACCCGGTAATGCGCCTAGGAAAGCTGCAAAGCTAAGTTCTAATAAGGGGGATTTTGCGTTTAAGTAAGCAAGTTCAAGCTGTGGTAGTTTTTCGATTAAAAAATAGTAAATAAACAAAGTTGCTGCAACAAACACACTCACTTGGAAAAAAGCATCGCTCATTGCTGTAATTGATATCTGGCGAAGAGGAGGGTAAAGCAAACAAGCCATTAAAATAATTGGCAGTATAAAACGTTTGTTTGAAAAGATAGGCTGTCTATAAAGAGAAGTAAAAATTTTTGGCAGTGTGTCAGTAATCATAAGTGCAACCTAAATAGTTATTAGGTTGCACTTTACAATTAATCTAAATGAAAATCAATATCATTTAGTTCTTTGGAATTCAGATGTTGAATTCCACTTAGGCCACTGAGCTTGCTCAGAGATATCAAAGCCTACTTGATAGAATAATTGTAAGTCCTGAACTGCACCTGATAAGTCCCATTCGTCACGGAATCTATCACAAGGTTGGTGGTAGCAGCCACGCAACACTAGGCTCATGCGTTTACGATAATTTGCTGTTTCTTCATCAAAAGCTTCGCTACCTCCACCAGCATACATGGCAGGTACACCCATGTTTGCAAAAGCAAAGTGATCAGAACGGTAATATCCGCCAGATGATGGTTTAGGATCGCCCGATACAACACGACCTTGCTTTTTAGCTGCGTTCTCTAAAAGTACGTCCATTTCCGACTTTCCGATACCAACAACACTGATATCTTTTACTTTCCCTAATAGATTTAAGCTATCCATATTGATATTAGCTACTGTTTTTGTAGCAGGTATTACAGGATTAGCAGCGTAATATTTTGAACCTAAAAGACCTTGCTCCTCAGCAGTTACCGCCAAAAAAGTAATTGAACGGCTTGGGTTTTTAGGCAACATTGAGAATGCTTCAGCTACTTCAATCATGCCACCTGTTCCGGTAGCATTATCGTGAGCACCGTTATAAATCTGATCGCCTTTACGGTTTTTATCCGTGCCAAGGTGATCCCAGTGAGCAGAATAGATAATATGCTCATCAGGCTTTTCGCTGCCTGGCAAAGTAGCGATAAAATTATATGAAATCGAGGTTTTAATGGTGTTTTTAACCGCAACTGATGCTGTTAAATCACCCATGTCTACGTGATAAGCACCTTTAGCAGCATTTGCTTTAGCACTATCAAAATCAAGGCCAGCCCTAGTAAACAGCTCTTTTGCTACGTCTGTCGTGACCCAACCTTCAACAGCAACACGGTCCATGTTGTTATTTTCTTTTTGGAATCCAAACTGCTCACCACTCCAAGAATTTTCAACAACAGACCAAGGGTAAGAGGCTGGAGCAGTCTCATGAATAATAATCGCACCAGCAGCACCTTGACGGCTCGCTTCTTCATACTTATAAGTCCAACGACCATAATAGGTCATTGCATCACCAGTAAATAAAGCGGGGTCTTTAGTGGCAAAACCAGGATCATTTACCAGCATTACAACGGTTTTACCTGTTACATCCAGGCCTTCATAATCGTTCCAGTTGTACTCAGGAGCATTTACGCCGTAGCCTACAAACACAAGTTCAGAATCTTTGATTCCTTCACTTTCACTGATCCGGCTACTGCCCATTACCATGTCTTTTTTATACTGGTAATCTTTGCCACCAATGGTTAAAACCATGTCAGAGTCAGCTTCAAGAGAAACTAATGGTACTTCTTGTAAAAAGCTATCGCCGTTACCCGGTTCAAAACCAACTTTTTTAAATTGGTCAGTTAAATAAGCAAGCGTCAGTTCTTCACCTTTAGAAGAAGGGGCTCTGCCACCAAACTCGTCTGATGCCAATACCTTAACATGCTCAGCTAATTGCTCAGCATTAATTGATTGGTAGCCTTTTTCAACATCTTCAGAAGTGAGACTTGTTGTTGCACACCCTGCAAGCACAGCACTTGCAAGCAGTGTAAGAGAAAAATAACGATTCATAGTCACTCTTTTTTTGTTTTAAGTTCCCCCAGTATATGAAGAACTATTAAAGAGAACCAGTTTTTGCGGTAAACTGAATAAACATAGTTGTAAAGCAAAAGGTACTCATGAAGCGGTTTACCCCTTATGAGCAATGGCATTATGAATTAGTCAGCTCAGGTGCATTTGATCATCTCAATAAGTTGTTTAAATTAAATCAACAATTAGATTGGCCTAGTTGTAGTTGGTTTGATGGTTTTTTGAATGCAACAAATGCCAATAATAGACCGATCGTTTTTAAAGAGGATGATTCCTTTAGTGAAGAAGAGCGGTACTATGAGCAAATAATTTTCGATACAGGTTTAGTCCCCACTAGACAAAAAAATTGGCATGATTTATTCGGTGGTTTTATCTGGTGTTTATTTCCTAAAACTAAGTCATTGTTAAATAAACGTCATGTGCAAGAGATAAACTTGCATGGTACAAAACAAAGAAGTAAGCACCGTAACGCGTTAACGCTTTTTGATGAATGTGGCGTTATTCTGGCAGTCACTGATGAAAGTTGGCCAACACGTTTACGTAATCATCAGTGGCAAGAAGCATTCGTTGATTTAAGAGATGAGTGGGGTAAAAGTATTTCGCCTTTTATGTTTGGTCACGCTAATTATGAAATGCTGACTAAACCGTATATAGGACTTACAGGAAAGGCCTTATTCGTAAAAGTACCAGATGACACATTTTGTAAAGATTTAGTTGCACAATATGCGTACCTAGATACAGTGCTTTGTGAGATGATTGAAAATAACGATTGTCTCCAAGATAACAGCCTGCTATCACCTTTACCATTACTGGGCGTACCAGGTTGGCACGATGATAATAAAAACAGTGAATTCTACAGTAACACTGATTACTTTAGACCTAAACGAAGGACACGCTAATGATTGAAGTCATAGGGCTTAAGAAAAAATTTAAGCTAACCAAGGATCACAAAAAAAATAAGCTTGATAAAGTAGACCCGCGTGAAGATAAAGACTTCTTTCATTCTGTACGTGACGTTAGCTTTAGCTGTTCAAAAGGCGAAGTGTTGGGCCTTTTAGGTCCCAATGGAGCAGGCAAAACAACCACTTTGCGTATGATTTCTACAGCATTGAAACCCGATGAAGGTAGTATTCATATTGCTGGTGCAGATATTGTTAAAAAACCATTGTTAGGGCGCAAATCAATAGGTTTTCTGTCAGGCAGTACAGGACTGTATGGCCGGTTGACTGTTAAAGAAAATATCGAGTATTTTGCTAAGTTACATGGCATGAATAAAGCTGATATTAAAGTTCGCTGTGAAGAGCTATTTGATCTACTGGATATGCACAGTTTTATTGATAAACGCGCTGAAAACCTATCAACAGGAATGAAGCAAAAGGCGAATATTGCTCGTGCTGTTGTTCACCACCCTGAGGTTGTAGTACTCGATGAGCCAACAACTGGTCTTGATATCATGACGACGCAAACGGTTATTAAATTTATCAAGGGGTTAAAAGAGCAAGGTACGCCGGTTATTTTTTCTACCCACCACTTAGATGAAGTTGCGCTGCTTTGCGATCGTGTCGCTGTAATTAACGAAGGTGTTAGCTGCTTTGATGGTAGTTTAGAAGAATTTAAGCAAGCAGGTAATAGCGATGAGCTCAATCAAGCATTTATGAATATTTTAATGGAGAAAGCCGATGTTTGAAGTATTTAAAAAGGAACTTAGGGAGCTTTTACGCGATAAAAAAACACTTATTTTTATCGTGGCACTTCCAGTGCTTATTTTCCCGCTTTTGTTTGGTGTTATGGCGTTTATGAGCTCACAAGCTGCACTTGAGGCTGAGCAGAAGGTCCACACCTACGCAATTATAAATGGTCATTATGCGCAAGAGTTCACAGATAAAGTGTTTTACCATAAAAGCTTTGAGCTTTATAAAGGTGAAGAAACGTTTACCAGTGTAGAAGACCTAACAGCGGCGGTGAAAGCGGGTACTATTGATATGGGTATATACCTCCCTACTGACGCTAAAAAAGCCCTCGATGAGGCTAAGCAAAGTAAATGGGAAGTTGTTTACAATGATGCAAAAGCTATCAACTTTTTGTTTGATAGAGTGTCAGAACTGGCAAATGACTTTGGCAATAAGCTTCAACAACAAAAGCTTCTATCATTTGGTATTAGTGAAGAACAACAGGCTGCGGTTTTAAATCCGATTGAAGTTGTTAAAGTTGATACCGCGGATAAACGTGAGAATCTAGGTGAAAAAATAGGCGGGTTTATTCCTTATTTACTCATTCCATTAGTATTAATGGGGGCGACGTATCCGGCTATTGACTTAGGCGCAGGTGAGAAGGAGCGCGGTACATTAGAAACTCTTTTACTTACCCCGATTACACGTACTCAGCTTGTGCTTGGTAAATTTGTTACGTTATTGGCTGCATCTATTGCGACCACTACAATAACCGTGCTCAGTATGGGAGTTTGGATAAGTATCGCAATTACCTTTATTGATTTAGCTGTCATTAAAACGGCGTTTAGTTCACTTAAAGTAATTGATTTGGCCTTAATATTTATACTACTTTTGCCAATTGCTGCTATCTTTTCCTCGCTTGCGTTAGCAATCTCTATTTATGCCAGATCATTTAAAGAAGCGCAGAACTACATGACACCATTAACAATGGGGGTGATATTCCCAATCATTATTGCCTTATTACCAAATGTAGAACTTACGACAAAAACAGCGTTTGTACCTGTTACTAACGTTGCGCTAGCTATAAAAGAAATTATTAAAGGAACTATAGATTACACATTACTTGGGTTGATTTTCTTAGCCACAGTGATTGTTGCAGGTGCATTACTTGCATTTTGTGTTAAATGGTTTAACAAAGAAGAAGTGCTCTTTAGGTAACTGTGGCTGAACGCAGATTTCGCTATGTGCTAACGTAGAAGATATTTAAAGTTCAGGCTAATTTGATTTTAAGTGGTGGGGTAAGCTCACCACTTAAAATTTTGTAGACAATGAGCTTAAGCCGCTGATTTAGTGCCATGAAGATCAGTAATATCTGCGGATTCGAGCACAGTTTGTTTTTCTGACCAATGGATTAATTCTATTCGGCCATTATCGTTTTCGACTAACGCTGTGCAGTTTTCTATCCAATCACCATCATTACAGTAAACAATACCATCAACAACTTTCAGCTGAGGGTGATGTATGTGGCCACAAATAATACCATCCACTCCTTGGCGTTTCGCTTCATGAATTGCGGCATTTTCAAATGCTTCAATAGCTTCTCTGGCTTTATGGACACGTGCCTTTATCCATGAGGCGAGTGACCAATAATGCCCGCCAAATAGCCGACGAGTTCGATTAGTCCAACGGTTCAAAAATAACAGTAAGTCATAGCCTGCATCACCAACCAAACTAATAAATTTGTTATACCGCGTAGCTGAATCAAAATCATCCCCATGGAGCAGTAAAAAGCGTTTATTTGCTGCTGTGGTGTGAATATACTGCTTATGAACTTCTACGCCGAAAAATGTGTTGTTTACATAATAACGAAAAGTTTCATCGTGATTACCGGGTATATAAATTACTCGTGTACCTGATTGAGCTTTACGCTGAATGCACGCAAGTACTTCATAGTGACTTTGATGCCAATAAAACTGTCGTTTCATTGACCATAAATCAACAATATCACCGACTAAATAAAGCGTGCCACAATCTATACGGTTTAAAAAGTCTAATAGGTAATGAGCTTGGCAATCTTTATAACCAAGGTGTACGTCTGATATCCATACTGCAGGGTAATACACATTTGAAGTTTTTTCTTTATTATCCATATCAGTTACTCGCGGTGTAATAATTACCACGCTAAAGAAATATCATGACGTTAAAACTACAGTTTTAATAACTATGCATGACAAAAAATAACTAATTTACTGAAAATCAAAATACATTCATCTTATTGTTTAGCCAGTTAATCGTACTCGCCTTTTTATTGATCAATTAACTGTTACACTTCGTAGAATAATGAAAATAATTATTAATTAGGTATTACTTTGAAACATCATGTTCTTTTATTCATTCTTCTGGGTACTTTAAGTAGCTTGAGCAAGCAGGCTATAGCCGCCAATGTCATCGTTAAAGCTGTTGAAATGGAACGTGCAAAAGAACAGGTTCAAGCTGTAGGTAATACAGAAGCGATCCGCTCTGTTATTTTATACCCTGCGGTGGGAGACCGTGTAACTGCCGTGCATTTTAAGCCGGGCGATAAAGTCAAAGCTGGGCAAGTATTATTGGAGCTGGATTCACGCAGACAAAAAGCAGCACTTGAAGAGGTTAAAATAAAATTAGCAGACAGCGAACGAATTCAAAAGCGCTTAATGCAAAGCCACGCTAAAGGCGCCGTTCCTCAAAGTGACTTAGATGATGCTAAAACAATTACACAACTTGCTAAAGTTACCTTAACTCAAGCTGAAACAGAGTACGAAGATAGACAAGTTCGGGCACCGTTTGATGGTGTTATGGGCTTAACCGATATTGAAGTGGGAGATAGAATCACTTCACAAACAGCTATTGCAAGTATTGATGACACGCAATCTTTATACATTAATTTTGACGCTCCTGAATCTGCAATTCGCATGCTGCGTAATGACGCTAGTGTGTCTGTTATTCCGTGGCAAGGTAATAAAAAGGTCAATGCTGAAATTGCGTATCTAGATTCAAGAATAAACCCTCAAACACGCACAATGAGGGTAAAAGCTAAGTTAAACAACGAAAATAACACTTACATTCCTGGAATGAGCTTTAGAGTTTACATTGAAGTTTTAGGTGATAATTATGCCGCAGTGCCAGAGGCCGCTTTACTTTGGGGCGCAACTGGTCCTTATGTGTGGGTTAGTAAAGATAACAAAGCGACCCGAGTCGATGTTAAAATACAACAACGTCTTGCAGGTAGATTGCTAGTATCAGGTGGCTTAGATGAAAATGACACCTTGGTTGTAGAAGGTGTGCAACGACTTCGACCACAGCAAGAACTAACTTTTTCATCACCAATAGCAAGTGCTAAGGAGTAGGTATGAAACAGCAACCGCTGATGCAAGATTTGCCGTCAATGGCAATTCGTAGACCTATCCTTATTGTCGTATTAAATTTATTGATTATCATCGCGGGTATCGCAGCAATTGCGGGTGTAGAAGTGCGAGAATTGCCTGATGTTGACCAACCCCGAATTACTGTTTCAGCGTCTTTCCCCGGAGGGTCTCCAGAAACTGTCGATACAGAAGTGACCAGCAAACTAGAAGGTGCAGTTGCTAGGGTGAGTGGCGTTAAAACAATTCGTGCTCAAAGTGAAGAAGGTAATGCGCGAATTGTGGTGCAGTTTAGACCCGGTATTAATTTAGATGATGCAGCTAACGAAACGCGAGAGTCTGTGGCACGTGTGCAACGTGAATTACCTGAGGAAGTTGAACGTGTATCAATCATTAAAGCAGATAACGATGCTGAAGCTGTTGTATCGTTAACAGTATCAAGCAATAGTATCGCGCTTGAGGAATTAACTGAGCTGGTTGAAGTAGATCTAGCGCCGCAATTTTTAACTATTCCGGGTGTTGCGGATGTGCGCTTAAATGGTGATCGCCAACGTGTATTGCGCGTAAGATTAGATCCGCTTAAATTAGCCAGTTTTAACTTAACCGTTCCTGATGTTGCACAGGTACTTCGCCAAGCTCCGTTTGATGTGCCAGCAGGGAGTTTAAAGTCTACCGAACAACAAGTTATTGTACGTGCTGACGCAACATCGATTACAGCAGAGCAAGTAAGCGACATGATAATACGTGATAACACACGTATCGGTGATATTGCTGCGGTATACTTTGGTCCAGCAGATCCGCGTTCTATGGTGCGCTTAAATGGTCAACCTGTGATTGGTATGGAAGTTATTCGCCAAGCACAATCTAATACTATCGAGATATCAGATGAAGTACTGAACTTACTTGATAAAATGAGAACTCGTTTTCCTGAACTGGAATTTACGCTAACGTCTGATGACGCCCAATTTATTCGTAGTTCTGTAGATGAAGTTATTAGTTCTCTTATTTTAACTATTTTATTAGTTATTGTTACTTTGTGGGTATTTATTGGCTCTTGGCGCGCAACTTTAGTGCCTGCATTTGCTATCCCTGTAGCGTTAGTAGGCTCGCTTGCGCTGATATGGGCACTTGGTTTTTCAATTAATATATTAACCTTACTAGCATTGGTATTAGCAACCGGTTTGATTGTTGATGATGCGATTGTTGTTAGTGAAAATATTCAGCGGCAGCGGGGACTTGGACTTGGTCGCCGTGCAGCAGCTGTAATAGGCACTCGTGAAGTATTTTTTGCTGTTATAGCGACTACAGCCGTATTAGCAGCAGTATTTATTCCTATTGCTTTTTTACCATCAACAGCAGGGCGGTTATTCAGAGAGTTTGGTGGAGTTTTAGCCGGCGCAGTGATTATCTCTAGCTTCGTGGCGTTATCTTTAGTGCCCGCGCTAACTTCAAAACTTAAATTAAAACAAGGTGGTTGGCATCCTTTTGCAAAACTAGGTCATTGGTTAGCGGGTGTTTATACTAAAACAATCCACTGGGTGCTTGATCATGCTTGGGTCACGCTCGTCACTTGCTTACTTGTTGCTGGTGGCTCTGGTGCGTTGTATTTTAATTTGGAAAATGAACTCCTTCCCAATGAAGACAGAGGTAAAATACGTATATTCTCCCGTGGACCTGATGGTGTTGGCCTTAACTTTATGGATAGGCAAGCCATTAAAATGGAAGATATTCTTTTGCCATTCGTTGAAAGTGGTGAAATAGAATCTATTTACACTGTGGTAGGTCAATGGGATCCGAACATTGTTTTTATTACAGTGCCACTTAAACATTGGGATGAGCGTCATTTTACACAACAAGAAATAATCAATAAAATTCGTGGACCTCTCACCGGTATCCCCGGTGCGCCAGCCTACCCGAATGGTTCAAATAGTTTAAACCTTCGTGGTCAAGGTGGCGGTATTGAATTGGCTTTATTGGGCCAAGATTATAAGCAGATTTTTTCAGCCGCACAGGAATTTGCTGCACAAATTGAGCAACAAATCCCGGGGGTGGGCTCTGTGCGTGTATCGTATCAACCTTCTCAACCTCAGTTACGTGTGAATATAGACAGACGTCGCGCTGATGAGTTAGGCGTATCATTAAACGATATAGCGATTACTCTTCGTGCAGCAATCAATGGAGATGATGTGGCAGATTTAAATATAGGGGATCAATCTATTCCAATAATGCTGCAATCACAGAACCAAACTATTCGCGATCCTAGTGATCTCGCCAATCTTTATGTGAGCGCTAATAATGGGCAACTAGTGCCGTTGAGCAGTGTTGCTAAAATTACAGAAGAAGGCGTAGCGGCAGAATTGGAACGACATGCTCAACGTCGGGCTATTGAACTTGATATGGAGTTACCAGAAGGGATGACTATAGCAACCCTTGTGACTCAACTTCGCGATATATCACAACAAACTTTACCAGACGGCATTACTTTAGCTTTCAAGGGCGAGGCACTTACTTTTGAAGAAACGTCTAACGAAGTGTTTATGACTTACATATTGGCATTTTTAATTGTATTTTTAGTGCTAGCTGCACAGTTTGAAAATGTTAATAGCGCAATTGTTGTGATGATAACAGTCCCTTTTGGTATTACCTCAGCAATCTTAGCACTTTACTTAACTGGGACATCGTTAAATATTTACTCTCAAATTGGACTAGTAATGCTAATTGGCTTAATTGCCAAAAACGCTATCTTGTTGGTTGAATTTGCTGATCAGTTACGTGATCAAGGGCTCAGTGTTCGAAAAGCGGTAGAGCAGTCAGCGTTAGTTCGATTACGCCCAATTACGATGACATTGATCTCAACTCTGTTAGGTGCGTTGCCACTTATTTTGTCAACTGGGGCTGGTGCAGAAGCAAGAAATGCTATTGGCTGGGTTGTTTTCGGCGGACTTGGTTTAGCGGTATTATTCACACTGTATCTCACTCCTGTTATCTACCTTGGTTTGGCTCGTTTTACTAAACCTCGTGGAGATGAAACTAAACAACTTGCACAAGAATTAGACCAAGCGTAAATAGTTAGGTATTTTTAACGGCTATTTTTTGTAAAAATAGTCGTTAAGGCTCACAATAGATGTAAAGCGCTCAGTAGGATTAGTTTATGCAGGCCGAACATGTTGATATAGCCACATTTCTTCGTGAACATGCACCATTTGATGAATTACCCGACGATGCACTAAATCAACTTTCAGGTGAAATAGAAGTTGCTTACTATCGTTCAGGCAGCCCAATTTTAAATTTGGGTGATGATATTAATGATTTATATATAATTCGCAGCGGGTCGGTTGAAATTTATCGACGTGATGGTGAGTTATATAACCGTCTTACGGTGGGTGGAATTTTCGGCCAAATGGGGTTATTAATGAACCGCAAAGTTCGTTACCCTGCTAAGGCTCTTGAAGATACTTTAGTGTATTGCATTGATGTGTCGGTATTTAATAAGTATTGCGATAAATATGAAGTGTTTGCTGACTTTTTTGAAGCGAGTGGCACAGTTAGATTGCATCAAGCCATTGTAGAGCAAGCTGATAGTAATGATTTAACAACGGCTAAAGTTAAATCCCTTCTTCACCGTGATGCTGTTACGGTTGCAAAAGATGCCAGTGTGCAAACAGTGGCGCAAATTATGACTAGTGAGTCAGTTTCATCTGTTTTAGTTACCGACTGTGATGTAGTCATAAGTGATGACCCTGAAGACGATGATGGTCAAGTTGTTGGAATAATTACTGATCGAGACTTAAGGACTAAAGTAATTGCACAAGGTAAAAGCTTTACAATGCCTGCGCAATCAATCATGCAAACTGACTTAGTCCTACTTGATAGTAACGCCTACATATTTGAGGCAGTACTTGCCATGCTCAGGGATAATATTCATCACCTTCCCGTTGTGGTAAAGAAAAAGCCTATAGGTGTTATTTCATTATCCGATGTTCTACGCTATGAATCACAGAGCAGTTTGCTACTAGTACGTGGCATACTCGCTCAGCAATCGGTTGAAGATTTAGCTTATTATGCTCGCCAGTTGCCCAATGTTTTTGTGCGTATGGTCAATGAAGATGCAAATTCACATATGGTTGGCACCGCTATGGCGGTAATAGGGCGTACATTTAAGCAGCGGTTATTAGTGTTAGCGGAAGAAAAGTTTGGCCCACCACCTATTCCTTATTGCTTTATAGCATTAGGGTCTATGGCTCGTGATGAACAACTGATCGTGACTGATCAAGACAATGCACTTATATTAGATAATAGTTTTGATGAGTCGTTGCATAACGATTATTTTCAAAAACTAGCTGATTTTGTCTGTGACGGATTAGCGCAGTGTGGCTATACATATTGCGATGGCGAGATCATGGCTTCGTTTAAAAAGTGGCGCTTAACAAAATCCCAGTGGCAAGCACAGTTTGCCCAATGGATTGCAGAGCCTAAACCTCAAGCTTTACTGAACTGTTCAATTTTCTTTGATTTAGATGGTGTGTACGGAAGGTTAAAATGGGCAGATGATTTAAAACGATTTATTTCCCAAGAAGGGCGAAAGAATAAACGCTTTCTTGTCAACATGGCACATAATGCCCGCAATAGAACGCCTCCACTTGGTTTTTTTAAAGACTTTGTACTTGAACATAACGGCCAACATAAACGTTCTATGAATTTAAAGCGACGTGGTACAGCACCGCTTTCTGATGTAATACGTGTGCATGCATTGGCAGTTGGTTCTCGAAAGCAAAATTCTTTTGAGCGACTTGAAGATATCATTGAGGCTAAATTACTTCCAGATGGAAAAGCACAAGACTTAAGAGATGCACTAGAATACATTGCTATGATCCGTATAAGGCATCAAGCGTGGCAGATTGAGCAGCTTAATGAACAACCTGATAATGACTTAGAACCTCATTTGCTATCACCATTTGAACAACGAAACCTAAAAGAAGCTTTTGCAATTTTGGATAAGGCACAGAACTTTCTTAAGTTTAAGTATTCTTCAAATGTGTCTATTAAATAGTGGAGGAGGTTAAATGCTAAGTTGGCCAAATCGATATAAGCAGCTGCAAACTCAATGCAAAACCAAACCGGTTCATGATTTTTATCAAAGCGCTATAGATAACCCAACAATGCCGATTAGCGAAGTACCTTTGGTTGCGCTTGATTTTGAAACAACAGGTTTAGATTATTTAAATAATGATATTGTTAGTGTTGGACTTATACCATTTAATACACAGCGTATTCGATGCCGTGACAGCCAACAATGGTTAGTAAAACCTCGACAAACTCTGGCCGAAGATTCAATAGTAATCCATGGTATTACACACTCGGAGGTAAATCAGGCCCCGGATTTTTCTGAAATTATAACACCCTTACTCACTGCTTTATCTGGCAAGGTGATCGTGGTTCACTTTGCTGCCGTGGAACGGCATTTTCTTTACCATGCTTTAAAAGAGCGGTTGAATGAAGGACTTGAATTTGCTGTTATTGATACAATGGAATTGGAAAAAAGGGCGCTAAAAGCACGACAAGGATTGTTAGGAAGAGTTCTAAATAATAAGCTTGATTCAGTTAGGTTAGCGGATACACGTTTACGTTATGCTTTACCCGCTTATAATAACCATAACGCATTAACAGATGCACTGGCTACAGCTGAGCTGTTGCAAGCACAGTTGGCCTATCATTATCGACCCGACACGCCACTTTGCAACTTATGGATATAAAAAACGCCGTAATTTATTACGGCGTTTTTAGTTAGCTTTAATTATCGGTAGTTAGCTTCTAGGTTCAGTCTTTAAACCCATCAGTAAGCTTACACACATTAATAAAAGTACAACGGTAAAGGGCAGACCGGTCGAAACTGCACCAGCTTGTAAAGCCTCCATAGCCTGCGTGCCTCCCACCCAAAGTAGAGTAGCCGCAATTGCACCTTCAACTGATGCCCAGAAAATACGTTGCGGTACAGGCGCATCAACTTTACCACCTGCTGTGATTGAATCTATTACAAGTGAGCCTGAGTCCGAAGAAGTGATAAAAAATACCAGCACTAAAACAACAGCAGTAAATGAAAGTAGCTTAGCCATAGGTAGTTCATCAAACATTTCAAACATAGCTAACGGGACTTGTGTTAAACCATCAGTACCTAGTTTACCAATACCGCTGACAACCTGATCGATGGCAATACCTCCATAGATTGACATCCATAATATGGTGACTAAAGTTGGGATAAGTAACACTGCAATCAAAAACTCTCTGATAGTACGCCCTTCAGATACACGCGCGATAAACATACCAACAAATGGTGACCATGATATCCACCAAGCCCAATAGAATACAGTCCAACCATGCATCCATGTTTCATCTTCACGCCCATGAGGATTACTCAATGGAATGATATTTTCAACATAGCCCATCACGGTAGTAGGTATATTGCCAACGGCTGCAGCGAAACCAACAAGACATACAAAGGTCATTAAGATAAATGCAATAAGCATGTTTACATTACTAAGAAGTTTCACACCGCCATCAATACCACGGACAACTGAAATGATAGCCAGCAATGTAACAACAGCAATAACAAGTATTTGTAAGCCAACACCAGACTCCATGCCGAAAACATGATTAATACCAGCTGATGCCTGTTGTGCACCTAGACCAAGTGACGTAGCTAGACCAAATAAAGTGGCTAATACCGCCAAAATATCAATTATATGGCCTGGCCAGCCCCATGTTTTATCCCCAAGAATTGGGTAGAAGATTGATCTAATAGAAAGCGGTAAACCTTTATTGTAGGTAAAAAACGCCAGTGATAATGCAACAACTGCATAAATTGCCCATGGGTGCAGGCCCCAGTGGAACATGGTTGCACCCATGGCTAGTTTTGCGGCTTCAGGTGTATTTGGTGTGACGCCTAAAGGTGTTTCATACCAACCAGTGAAATAGGCAACTGGTTCAGCGACGCCCCAAAACATTAAGCCTATACCCATGCCGGCTGCAAATAGCATAGCCATCCATGATAAGCGTGAATGGGTAGGGCGTGCATTAACACCGCCTAGTCGAATTTTGCCGTAAGGAGAAAAGATTAGACCTATACAAAACAATAGAAATATATTGGCAGACCACATTAAGAAGCTATCAAAGTGATTAATGATATCGAATTTAATGCCATCTAGAGTGGATTTAGCAGTTTGTGGATCACTGACTAAAACAGCGATTAAGAAAATTAAAATTAATCCTGCACTTGTTCCAAAAACGGGATTATGAACATCAAAACCCCATTTTTGTACATTATCCTGACCTACAGTGTAGTCAGTATTATCAATGCTATATTTGTCATGATTATCGCTCATGAAAAACCTCATTTGTTTATTTTGATTTGTATTAAGTTAAATTAGGTATTAGATTAAAAGTATGGTTTGTATACGAACCATTTACTAAAAAGAACGAACTAGACTAAGTGTAGAAGTTTACCCATCAATGTAAATAATTTAACCCTAAAATCATAATTTATATTAATTATTACTCTTAGAGCTTACAGCAGTAGGTTAAATTTGTCATGGGGAGGGCAAAAATAAACGACAATTAAGATTATTAGCTGCTATTAAATGATAATTTGCTTAGTGTTGAGACTATACTTGTTTTGATTAACCATAATATATTAACGAAAACTTTGAATTTAATGGGATAACATAAGTGAGCTTTATTTTGAATAAAGACTGCACAATACAAAAGTTTGTGCAGTCTGTATAAAAATTACTGAAGGGTACAGCTATTTCGCATAAGCATCGTTATGAATACCTGCGGCTCGCCCAGATGGATCGGCGTTATTTTGAAACGATGCATCCCAAGCAAGTGCCTCAGGTGTTGAACAAGCGACAGACTTACCATGTGGTACGCATTTAGCTGCAGCATCACCTGGGAAATGTGATTCAAAAATGGTGCGGTAAAAATACGCCTCTTTAGAGTCAGGTGTATTGATAGGGTATTTGAACTTTGCATTTGCCAAGTCTTGGTCGCTCACTTGTTCAGCTACATACTCTTTAAGTGTATCAATCCAGCTATAACCAACCCCATCAGAGAACTGCTCTTTTTGACGCCATAACACTTCATCTGGTAAATATCCATCAAAGCCTGCACGCAAAATATGTTTTTCTATTTTACCGTCTTTACACATTTTAGCTTCTGGATTAGTGCGCATTGCCACATCAACAAATTCTTTATCCAAAAATGGGACGCGTGCTTCTACTCCCCATGCTGCCATCGATTTGTTTGCTCGTAGACAATCAAACATGTGTAATTTAGACACTTTACGATTAAGTTCTTCATGAAACTCTTGTGCATTTGGCGCTTTATGAAAGTATAAGTATCCACCGAATAGTTCGTCAGCACCTTCACCTGACAGTACCATTTTAATTCCCATGGCTTTAATTTGTCGTGCCATTAAATACATTGGTGTTGAAGCTCGAATTGTTGTTACATCATAAGTTTCTATGTGATAAATGACTTCTTTAAGAGCGTCAATGCCTTCTTGTATCGTAAAATGGATAGGGTGATGCACAGTTCCAATCATATCAGCTACTTTTTGGGCGGCCGCTAAGTCAGGCGAGCCTTCAAGACCGACTGAAAATGAATGTAATTTAGGCCACCAAGCGTCACTTTCGTCATTATCTTCAATACGTTTTGCAGCAAAGCGTTGTGTAATTGCAGAAATTACTGATGAATCAAGACCACCAGAAAGCAAAACACCATAGGGCACATCACACATTAATTGACGTTTAACGGCAGCCTCTAATGCGTCTTTTACATCTTCTGCTTTAGCGTCATTGTTTTTCACTGCATCAAATTTTTGCCAATCACGTGCGTAATATGGGCGTAACTCACCGTCTTTACTGTATAAGTAATGACCTGGTGGAAATTCTTCAATGTGTTTACAAATAGGCGAAAGTGCTTTTAATTCTGACGCAACATAGAAATTTCCATGTTCATCATGCCCTGTATAAAGCGGGATGATGCCGATATGATCGCGGCCAATAAGGTACGCATCATTTTCTTCATCGTATAAGCAAAAAGCAAATATGCCATTGAGATCATCTAAAAACTCAGGGCCTTTTTCCTTGTAAAGTGCCAATATAACTTCGCAATCTGATTGTGTTTGAAAAGTAAAATCAGTCTTTAAGTCAGCTGCCAGTTCTTTATGGTTATAGATTTCCCCGTTAACAGCGAGAATATTAGTTTTTTCTGGATTATATAATGGTTGTGCGCCACTGCTTACACCAACAATTGCTAAGCGTTCGTGCACTAAAATAGCTTTATCAGATGAGTACACGCCGGACCAATCTGGCCCGCGGTGACGTAATAACTTCGACATTTCAATTGCTTGACTACGCAACTGTGTGGCATCAGACTTAATGTCTAATACACCAAAAATTGAACACATAGTAACTCCTCATTCCTATCATGTGTGCGCTTAAAACAGATTTATTTTATACGCGAACCCTTGTTTTATCAGAAATAAATAACTAAGTCACATAGCTTTTACAATATTTTTAGAATAATTTATGCACCACTATATTCGTTTGTGCACTAAATAAGGGAGATGTCTCAAATTTTGGTTGGTGATGCGCTTGTTTTGATAAACAATAAGCCAGTTATATTCATTATTATGTTGAGCAAGCGCACCAAGGTGGTGCGCTTGCATGCAAAATTAAGCTAAATTTAACCTGCATTATTTAAGGCGATAGCAAGCTGTTTAAAGTGTGCTTCAATTTTCATTTGCGCTTTAACTGCACTGTCATTATCTACGTATTCAAAAGCAATAGTGTCACCTGGTTTTAGTTGAGCAAAATGATGCAGATCAGCACTAATAATCGTGCCAAGTAGGGGGTAACCCCCTGTTGTTTGTGCATCATTAAGCAAAACAATCGGCTCACCATTAGGCGGCAATTGGATAGAGCCTGGGTTAACGGCAAGTGAGGGCAGGGAGTGACTATGTGACAACGTTAATTTTTCATTGGAAAGTCGTACACCCATTCGATTACTTTGCGGTTTAACACGCCACTTAGTTTCACAAAATGAGCGTAATTCATGTTCAGTTAGTAAGTCAGCATGAATGCTTGGGTGAACGCGAATAACATGGCGTTTTGGAGGTAATATGGCGCCTCTTTTAGGCCAGTTTTTATAGTATGGTTGGACTAAAATATTATCGCCTTCTTTAAGCGCTAAGCCAGTCATGCCACCAAACCCTGCAGCTAAGTCGGTTGAGCGAGAGCCCATGATAGGTTCACATTGCACACCGCCTTTTACGCCAATATAGGCTCTAAAACCATTTCGAGCAGACTTAAAGGATAAAGTTTGGCCTTGCTTAATAGTGTATGTCCAGCCTGGGTAGATTGGTATACCATCTAATTGAGCTTGCATATCAGTGCCTATTAAAGCTATTACGGTGTCACATTTAAATAGTAACTTTCCAAGACCGAGTGTAATTTCTATGACGGCATCATTGGCATTGTTTTCTAGTAAAGTGTTTGCAAGTCTTATTGCACATGAATCGACTGCACCAGACTGCGAGACACCAAGGTGTCGAAAACCAAATCGCCCTAGATCTTGAATACTCATTAATAGACCCGCTTTCAATACTTCAATCATGACAACGCCTCATCGGATATGAATTGCAATGTATCGCCCTGTGCGATTGCACTAGGAGGGGATTTTTGCCAATCGAATAAGCTAAAATCAGTGTGGCCGATGATATGCCATCCGCCAGGTGAGTCAGCAGGGTATATTCCTGTTTGATCAGCACCTATAGCCACAGAGCCTTTTGGTACGTGGGTTCGTGGCTCAGAACGACGAGGTGTTTCAAGCTCATTAGGCAAGCCGTGTAAATAAGTAAACCCAGGTTGAAAACCTAAAAATAAAACGTGGTAAGTTACACTGGTGTGTAATTCGATTACTCGTTGGGTTGTTATACCATGATACTGAGCAATATAATCAAGGTCAGCGCCGAAATTTCCGCCATACTGAGTAATAATTTTATGATGAGTGCCTTTATTTTCATCAATTTCTGTTGTTTCCCACCAAAGTAATAACTTTGCTTGCCATTGCTTACTATCATCTGAATTAGCTAGGTACAAAGTTAAAGAATTCATTGCTGGGACAATATCAATGAAAGCAGATGTTGCTTTGCATCGCTTAACTAAAGCCCATATCTTCTTTTGCACGGATAAAAGGGGAGCTTTTAAGTGAGTTGCATCTAAAAACAGGCTATGGGAACTAGTGGCGGTGATTTTCACATTTTGCTGTAAATTCATTACGTTGATATTGTAATTATTCATAATGCTAAACTAGCACAATAATAACGAAATGTTTACAGTAAAAAGAATTGAACAATAGAGGGTTGGTCATACAAACTAACATATTAAAAGCATGCACCAATACAAGCTACTGATGCATACCCATGCGTTATTAGTTATTTAATAACCATTCTGATAGTAAACGAACACCAAAGCCAGTGCCACCGGGTGAGATTTCTCCTTTACCTTTAGTTGCTAACGCGTTGCCAGCAATATCGATATGGACCCAACGAGTTTCACCTGCAAAATGCTCTAAAAAGCTAGCGGCTGTTGTAGCACCAGGACCGCTTGAGCCTATGTTTTTAAGATCAGCTATATCTGAACTTAGCGCATCTTTGTAACCTAAAGGTAAGCGCCATAAATTTTCATTTACCTCTTTACCAGCAAATGTTAGCTGCGAAACAAGTGAATCATCATCAGAGAATACTGCAGCATAGTCATTGCCTACTGCTCCAATTTTAGAACCGGTAAGTGTTGCTACATCAATCATGATTTCAGGTCTAAAGTGCTTTCTTGCGTACCACATAGCATCACTTAATACTAAGCGACCTTCAGCATCTGTATTTACAATTTCAACGCTTAAACCTTCTGCGGTGCGAACAACATCACCAGGGGCTACAGCAAATTGTGAGACCATATTGGCGGCCATACCCATTACAGCAACCACGTTTTTATCGGCTTTTGCCAACGCCATTGCTTTTACTGTACCTAGTACAGCTGCTGCGCCCGCCATGTCAGATTTCATTCTGGCAATTGATGCACCTGTTTTAATGCTATAACCACCTGAATCAAATGTAATGCCTTTGCCAACTAACGCAATTGGGCTTTCACTTGAACCTTTATAATGAGCAACAACTAAACGTGCACCTTGTTGGCTACCACGGCCAACAGCTTCAAGAGCGCCCATGCCTAATTTCTTTAATTCTTTAGGCTCTAATACAGTGACAGTAACGCCAAGGCTTTGTAGTTCTTTTGCTGCATTCGCAAAATCTACAGGGGTCATTTCTGTGGCTACTTCAGAGGTTAAATCACGAGCTAGAAAAACACCTTGTTGGATACTCTGTAAAATAGAGTATTGTGCACGGGTATTTTTGGTATCTGCAACGTCGAAATTATAGCTAATAGTTGCAGTATTTGGCTCTTCTTTATACTTTTCAAAACGATGATCTCTTAAATTAGCACCGTGAGCAAAATTTGCTGCTAGCTGTGCGTTATTAGAAGCACCTGTTACATCATCAAATATTACACTGGCTGAATCGATTTTATTTGCTAAAAGTTTTGCGTGAACATCGCCACCTAACTTTGCAATGGCTGCTTTATCAAGTTTTTTATTTTCACCTGTACCAACAATCATAATACGTTCATGCTGGCTACCTTTAGGTGCAATTACTTCTAGTACTTCACCTACTTTGCCTTTGTAACCTTTAACATCAACAGTGTGAGCAAGAAGTTCATTTAATTGCTTATCAATCGCTTTGAATTGTGCGTTTTCGCCATCTTGACTAAAAAATACCACCACGGTTTGCGCTGAACTATCAATTTCTGTCGAAAACTTAAACTTTGCTGCACTTACTTGCGTACTAACTGCAAGTGCTAGCGTTAATGCAGACGTCTTTAATATATTTTTCATGATCACACCAATATAAAATAAAAGTGCTTTTTACCTCATTTCGGTCTTTATATTAAGTTTTTCACGGTGAAGCTTTGATATAAAGCGACGAGTATAGGATTTTTGCTAAAAGTAATTTAGAGGCCTTAATGAAATTATTTAATTATTTATTTGGTCTAGTTCAGTAGTAGCGATTTAAGGAGCTAAATATTATGGGCAAAATAACAAGGTTATTCCTGTGTACAGGTTTTATAACAATGAGCTTAGCGGGGTATGCGTTAAACTCAAAAGATGACAGTCCAATGCAAGCAAGTATGCATGTGCAAACGTTAGTATTGGGGTCAGGCTGTTTTTGGGGCGCTGAAAAACGATACGAAGCTTTACCTGGTGTAATCAATGCCGTATCGGGTTATGCAGATGGGAGAGGTTTTAAAGCAAGCTATAGAAATATAACCGCTCCCTCTAGGCGTTTTAGTGAAAATAACTATGCCGAGGTTGTTCAAGTTACATACAACACAAACCATTTATCAACTGAAACATTGTTGCAAAAATATTTTGAAAGCCACGATCCGACTCAACTAAATCGCCAAGGTAATGATATTGGTACTCAATATCGCTCGACCATTCTTACGAGTAATGAAGAGCAACTTAAACTCGCAAATAAATTAAAACAGGAATATCAAACCTATTTAACGCAAGCAGGTTATAGTGATATAAAAACTATCATTAAACCGCTAGAGGCTTTCTACAAAGCAGAGTCATATCATCAAGACTATATTGCAAAAAATCCTGATGGTTACTGCCCAGATCATTCAACTGGGGTTGTTTTTAATGAAGTTGATAAAAACAAAGTAGATAACAGCGAGCTGTTGATTGGTAAACAAATTGTGATTATTGATTCACGTGACTATTGCCCTTATTGTGAAAAGCTTAAAAAAGAAGTAACCAATGATTACAAAGGCACGATTCCTATTACTTATCGTAAAGCCGATGAACTCGATAAGTTAACTATTACTTCGCCCACTTGGGCTACGCCAACGTTGATCTTTTTAGAAGATAGTGAAGAGGTTTTTGCACACCAGGGTTTTATAAGCAGGTTAGATTTTTATAAAGTTTTAGGTGCGTTTAAGCTAGGTGATAGCGAGGCTTATAAAGTTGCTTTCAATGCGCGCACAGATAGTCCATTTTGTAAGGAGTACGATATTTTTAAAAATACGCCGGATGGACAATTTGTGGATAAGCTCAGCGGTGAACCTTTATTTGATACTCAAGATAGATTTAAATCAGGCACTGGTTGGTTATCTTTCACACATCCGCTAAAAGGTTCAGTAACAGAGCACGAAGATAATAGTTACGGTATGCAAAGAATAGAAATCAGGTCTAAATCCAGTGGCATCCATCTTGGGCACTTATTCCCAAAAGAAGGGCCAAACAACCAAGATAGATACTGTATTAATGCAACTGTTTTAGAATTCATACCACGCTAAATTAAACTATTCAGCAGTATTAATAACAGACAAATGAACCTGGTTCTTTTTTTGCCAGGTACATTTTGTCATCAGCTTGTTTTATGATTGCATCCGTATCTAAGTTTTCACCTGGAGTAACGCCTGAAACTCCCATGCTCAAAGCATATTCAGGGTAGCTATTAGTAAACTGCTCAATAATACGATTACAAATAATCTCAGTTTGTTCAATGGCACAATCGGGTAAAATAATACAAAACTCATCTCCTCCGTACCTGCAGGCCAAGTCGACTTCTCGAATACAACTGGTTAATACATTAGCAATAAACTTGAGCACTTCGTTGCCTTTTAAATGGCCTTCAAGATCGTTAATTCCTTTAAAGTTATCAACATCAATATAAATGAAAGATAAGTTACTATCACGCCTTTTTGCTACGGCAAGTTCTCTTCTTAGTACATCTTGCATAGCACGTTGGTTATAAATGCGGGTAAGTGGGTCAAGGCGTGTTTGTTCTTCTAATTGCAAAGTTCGCTCAGCTACTTTCATCTCAAGACTTTTAGCGTATTGCTCCGTCTTTCTTTTTGCTGATTCAATTTCCCCCAATAGACTGCCAATATAGGTATCAAATACGAGTGTGGTATCAAAATAAAATAAATTTTCTAGTGTTGTTAATGTATCTTCTAACTCACAGGGGTCATCAATGTTATTCTTTAATACCGTGACAATTAGTTCCTTAAGTGTTTTTACTGCTGAGAGATAAAGCTTAGGCTCAACACCTATGCGTTTATGGACCATGCCTATGCGTAACCGGTTGTTAACGTAATTACTGTCGTAACTCCCAGAAAATAAATCAATAACGTATTTACGTTGAGCATTTCTAAGACGAGTGAGCGTTTCCGCATCACCGATCAGTAAAGATATTTCATCAATTTCAGTTTGTTTTTCATAAAAATCATCAACAATTAAATCGATATTATCTTCAATGAGTTGCTTGTGCTCAGCTATTTGCGAAAGGGATGATTTTGTTAAGCTCAGTAATTCCATCCTATTGGCTATTTCTAGATCGCTAATCTGCATTTGTTCGAGTAGCGTTGTATCAGTCCTACTCATGCGTTACTCCACAGACGTCAAAAGACAATATTTGGGCCATTTTCAACTTTATTCCCTCAAATTGATTGGTAACATAATAAATTTAGTTATCAATAGATAACGCTGTTAAAGCCCTATCTAAATTAAATACTAGGATAAAAGTTGAGGAAGTAAAGTTTTCTCTAGGAGTAACTTATTGAACTGGCATTATTTAAGATGTTTAAAGGTATCTAATATCCATTTTATGAATAATTCTAACGAAGCATTTGATTCGCTTGGTTCATGCTGGACTAAATAATATTTGTCTTTTGTTTTTAAGGGTAGGTCCGTAAAACTAAATAACCATTGTTCTTCAAACCATGTCTGGCTGATAGGCAATGGTATGAGGGCAATTCCCATACCTTGCTGAGCTGCGCGAGCAACACCAAACATACTGTCTACTTGAATAATTTGTTTAGGCGCAAAATCTTCTATGCCAGCATGTTCAGCCCATTGGTGCCAAGCCCATGGACGTGCTTTATGTAATATCAACGGCACTTCATTGAGTGCTTGAAAAGGCTCATCTTTCCATGCCTCCCAGTTTTGTTTGTTACACGCTGGAGAGTATGACAATGAAAATAGTTCGTGCACTACACCTTCAATTGGCTTAGAGGATGATAAAACAATTGATAAATCACTTTGCCTAGTCAGCTCTTTACGCGTTTTCATGGTGTTTAATTGTAAGTTAGTATTTGGGTGCTCGGTGGTCCATTCACTGAGTTTTGGCATTAATAGTTCACTGGCAAAAAACTCAGGTAAGGTAATACTAATATTCACATTTTCTTGCAGCTGACTAAATTCAGTTATGGTTTTTTCGAGTGCTTTTATCAAGGGGGAAACAGAATCATAAAAGTTTTTCCCTGCGGACGTTAAACGGATTGAACGCGTTTGACGCTCAAAAAGCTCAATACCTAGCTGCTCTTCCAATTGTTTAATTTGATGGCTCACAGCGGATGGAGTCAGGTAAAGCTGGTTGGCGGCTTCCTTAAAGCTTAACGTTCTTGCCGCAAAACAAAATGAACGTAATCCTCTGATAGGTGTTTGCATAGTCGATGTTAGTAATTCTCAATAAGGTTAGTTAAGCAATAAACAACCCAATTTGCAAAGACTTAGCCTTATAGATTAATTAAGAGGTTAAATTTTGCTTTTTTTAATAAAAAACAAACATATTATGGTTGTTAAAAATACAATAACCTGTGTTATTGGTTAATCATTGTTGCTCTTTTTTTATCGCCATTTTTGCTACTTAACCGATATACCAGCAATTTAACTACATTGGGGCAATAAAAACGCTTTTGCTATAAAATGGTGCAGTGAATTTAACACAAAAAAAATCCCTCTTTCGAGGGATTTTGGGTAACTCAGCGCCATTGGCACTGGGAATGAGGTCGGTACAGGGTGAGTCGGTCTGGTTTAAAAAACCATTTCAGGGACTTCACCATCAACAAGTAATTTACCTGCTGTTTTGCTAATTATTTCATCTACTGACACGCCAGGGGCACGTTCTAATAAATGAAATGCGCCGTCTTTAACTTCTAAAACGGCTAAATCTGTTACTATTTTCTTTACACAGTTAACACCGGTAAGTGGTAAAGAGCAACTTTCAAGAAGTTTTGAATCACCGTGCTTACTTGCATGGGTCATAGTAACAATAATATTCTTCGCACCAGCTACAAGGTCCATCGCACCACCCATGCCTTTAATTAGCTTTTTGGGTATCATCCACGATGCGATGTTTCCGTTCTGGTCAACTTCAAATGCACCTAAGACTGTTAAGTCTACATGACCACCACGGATCATTGCAAAACTATCTGCACTATTAAATATGGCAGCACCTGTCGCTGCTGTCACGGTTTCTTTACCCGCATTAATCATATCAGCATCAACTTGGTCTTTTGTAGGGTATTGACCCATACCTAATAAACCATTTTCAGACTGTAGCATTACTTCAATGCCATCAGGTACGTAGTTTGCAACAAGGGTAGGGATACCGATGCCTAAGTTTACGTAATAACCATCTTGAAGTTCTTGCGCAACACGCATTGCGACTTGTTCACGTGATAATGCCATGCTCGTTACTCCTAATCGCTGATGGTGATGCGTTCAATGCGTTTTTCAAAGTTACCCTTGATAACACGGTTAATAAAAATGCCAGGGGTGTGAATTTGGCTTGGCTCAAGCTCTCCTGGTTCAACTATTTCTTCAACTTCAGCAACTGTAATTTTACCTGCAGTGGCAGCCATCGGGTTAAAGTTCATTGCAGTATGGCGAAACACTAAGTTGCCATAACGGTCTGCTTTCCATGCTTTGACAATAGCAAACTCACCAGTTATTGATTCTTCTAAAATATAAGGGCGGCCATCAAACTCTTTCACTTCTTTACCTTGCGCTACCGGTGTACCGTAACCTGTTGCAGTGTAAAAAGCAGGAATACCTGCACCGCCAGCACGCATTTTTTCAGCAAGTGTACCTTGTGGTGTGAGTACTACGTCAATTTCACCGCTGAGTAGCTGCTGTTCGAAGAGGACATTTTCACCAACATACGAGGCGATAATTTTTTTGATTTGTTTATCGTGTAATAAAAGACCAAGCCCAAAATCATCAACACCGCAGTTATTTGAAACCACAGTTAAATCTTTAGTTTGCTTACGCTTTATTTCGTTAATAAGCCCTTCTGGGATGCCACATAAACCAAAACCACCGGCTATGATGGTATCGCCATCCTTTAAACCTTCCATTGCAGCTTCATAACTTGAAACTACTTTATCGAAACCGGCCATGGGCCCACTCCTTAATATGATTATGTCGAAACCAATTATGTGTAAATTATTGGTCAGTAGATTGAGTTTTCAAAGCTAAAGACACTTTGCTCACTGGTTGTTTGTTTAATGCACTACAAATAGCCCAACCAGCGTTAGCTAGTCTTTCTAAATCAATTCCATGCTCTATGCCAAGCCCTTGCAGTAAGTAAACCACATCTTCCGTGGCAACATTTCCTGACGCACCCTTAGCATATGGGCACCCTCCAAGTCCTGCTACTGCGCTGTCAACCGTTGCTATACCTCGGTTTAAGGCTGTGTAAATATTTGTGAGCGCTTGGCCGTAAGTGTCATGAAAGTGAACAGCTAATAACGATTTATCAATATGCGGTAATAATACATCAAATAAATCATCTACTTTTTTAGCCGTGCCTATACCTATGGTATCACCAAGGCTTATTTCATAGCAGCCAAGATCTAATAGCATCTGACTTACTTCTAATACGCGTTGCGGATTGATATCGCCTTCATAAGGACAGCCCAGCACACAACTTACATAGCCACGTACGCGAATATTATGTTGTTTGGCAAACGCCATGACATCAGCAAAGCGGGCAATACTTTGTTCAATTGAGCAGTTGATGTTCTTTTGGCAAAATGACTCACTTGCTGCTGTGAATATAGCAAACTCTTTTATACCCACTTCATGCGCCGCCTGTGCCCCTTTTAAATTTGGGGTGAGGGCGGTTAAGTTCGTATCTGGCAGGTTTAGAGAATTAATCACGTCAGACGAGTCAGCCATTTGCGGCACCCATTTAGGCGATACAAATGCACCTGCTTCAATATCGCTAATACCCGCCGCCGCAAGAGCATTGATGAGTGATACTTTGTCTTGGGTGCTAACAGCGCTTTCATTTTGCAGGCCATCTCGGGCACCTACCTCAACAATACGGACCTGTGAAGGTAATGTGTTGGCTGTTAATTTACTCATCTGCGGTAGTCTCATCAGTAACTATAGCAAGAAGGGCACCATGACTTACCAATTCACCTTCAGCAAAGCAGTAACTTTGCAGCACGCCATCGTGCGGTGCGGTGAGGGTATACTCCATTTTCATTGCTTCAATGATAACAACAGCATCTCCTTTTTGAATTTCTTTACCTACTTCTATAAGGTGCTTAACCACAGTACCATTAAGAGGAGCTGCAAGCGGCAGAGCCTCACTTTCGTGCTCACTTATATAGTGCTTGTCTATTAATTCAAACGTTGTTTGTAGTGCTTTGTACATAACTGTTATGGTGTTTTCAGTCTTAACAACGTGACAGCTATGCTTATCACCGTTAATAAACACCTGGCACAGGTCATTTTCAATGCTACCGGTAGTTGTATAGTCAACTGAGTCTAGGTGAATTACAAACCCGTCATTAAACTTAGTTGCTGTGATAGTGCTGTCACTAAAAGGGATAGTAATAACTGGATCGCGGTTTAACATAAAGCCCGACAACTGATCCCAAGGGCTACTACCATTGCTATTCAAATCTGCTAAATAGCAAAATGCAGCGATTATTTTGCTTACCGTATTTAACTTAGCATCATTTGTGATCAATGCATCGCCTTGCTCTTCAATAAAGTGTGTATCAGGAGCACCTTGCTTGAAGGTTTGATGATTGGCTAAGTTATGTAAAAAGCTAACGTTACAACTAAAACCAGATAAATGAAATTGCTCAAGTGCATTACTTAAACGTGAAAGCGCAGCGGTACGGGTATCATCATGAACAATGAGTTTTGCGATCATCGGGTCATAAAACGGGCTTATTTCATCCCCTTGTTTAATACCTGTGTCTATGCGAACAAACTCAGATTCAGCTGGTATATACAAGCCATCAAGCAAGCCAGAACAAGGAATAAAGTCATTGCTTGGATCTTCTGCATAGATACGTGCTTCAAAGCTGTGGCCTTGCAGCGCGATATCAGCTTGCTCTAAAGGTAGGGTGTTACCAGCAGCCACGTTGATTTGCCAATTGACCAAATCAACTCCCGTAACCATTTCTGTTACAGGGTGTTCTACTTGCAGCCGAGTGTTCATTTCCATAAAGAAAAACTCATCGCCACACAGTAAAAACTCAACAGTACCAGCACCGCGATAATTGATAGCTAATGCACAACGCACAGCAGCTTCACCCATTTCTTTACGAAGTTCATCACTAAGTCCTGGGGCAGGGGCTTCTTCAATCACTTTTTGGTGACGACGTTGTAATGAGCAATCGCGATCGCCTAAATACACGCAGTTACCGTGATTATCTGCAAATACTTGTACTTCAACATGGCGAGGCTTATTAACATAGCGCTCTAGCAATACTAAATCGTTACCAAAACCCGCAATGGCCTCACGCTGAGCCCCTTGCAGTGCAGTTAAAAAGTCTTTGGCATGTTCAACAATACGCATGCCCTTACCGCCGCCGCCAAATGCAGCTTTAATAAGTACTGGGTAGCCTATTTTATCGGCTTCTGCTTGAAGGAAATCTGGCGCTTGATTATCACCATAGTATCCCGGAACTAAAGGTACATTTGCAGCAGCCATTATTTCTTTGGCACGCGTTTTAGACCCCATAGCTTCAATACTACTTGCAGGTGGACCTATAAAAGCAATGCTGTTTTGTTCACAGGCTTTTGCAAATTCACTGTTTTCAGATAAAAAACCATAGCCTGGATGAATGCAGTCAACATTAGCATCAAGGGCTACTTTAAGAATTTTATCAGCCACTAAATACGAGTCTTTACTTGGCGCTGCGCCGATATGATAAGCTTCGTCTGCTAATTTGACATGTTGTGCGTATTTGTCGGCATCAGAATAAACCGCCACCGTGGTTAAGCCCATCTGCTTCGCTGTACGCATAACCCGACAAGCAATTTCGCCGCGATTAGCAATTAGAATTTTTTGTAATGATTGTGTGCTCATGATGAATCCTATGCTTGCCAACTTGGTGGACGTTTCTCGAAAAAGGCAGTTAAACCTTCTTGACCTTCTTCAGATACCCGAATGTGTGCGATACGCTCAGCAGTTAAGTTAATTATTTGCCCATTTATCTCGTGACCTGCGACATCATTTATTAGCTGTTTAGCAGCACGAACAGCAACTGGGCCATTATTAATGAGTGTTTCGAGTAATTGATCAACGGCGCAATCAAGTTTACCTGTAACTTGATGGATTAAACCCAATTGCTTTGCTGTATGGGCATCAAAAATCTCAGCAGTTAAAAAGTATCTACGTGCTGCACGCTCACCAATAGCTTTAATAACGTAAGGGCTTATTACCGCAGGAATAAGACCAAGCTTTACTTCACTTAGGCAAAATTGAGCATTATCTTGGCAAACTGCAATGTCACAACAGGCAATTAAACCCAGTGCGCCGCCAAATGCTGCACCTTGTACAGCGCAAATGGTGACAAGCGGGCTAGTTGCTAAAACATGCATTAATTTTGCAAGCTGTTTTGAATCAGCGAGATTTTCAGCAAAATCATTGTCAGCCATAGATTTCATCCAGTTGAGATCGGCACCGGCTGAAAAATGTTCCCCTTCTGTTCTAAGTACAAGGGCACGTACGTCAAGTGTATTTGCATGTTCAATACATTGGATAAGCTCTTGTATTACTTGCTCGTTAAAAGCATTACGCTTTTCTGGGCGACTTAAAACGAGTACAGCCACATTTGATTTAGTTATTTGTAGTGTTACTGACATACTCACTTCCTTACATTCTAAAGACGCCAAATTGCGAATCTTGTTTTGGTGCGTTTGCCGCTGCGCTTAATGCCAAACCAAGTACATTACGGGTATCGGCTGGGTCGATTATGCCGTCATCCCATAAACGGGCACTTGCGTAATATGGATGACCTTGCTGCTCGTATTGATCAATGATTGGCTTTTTAAATTCACTGATTTGTTCATCAGTCATACTATGACCTTTACGCGCTAAACCATCTTGTTTAACTTGCGCCATTACTCCGGCTGCTTGTTCGCCACCCATCACAGAAATACGGGCGCTTGGCCACATCCACATCATGGTCGGTTCAAATGCGCGGCCACACATACCATAGTTACCTGCGCCGTAAGAGCCACCTATTAATACAGTAAATTTTGGTACGTCAGCACAAGACACGGCCATCACCATTTTGGCGCCATGTTTTGCGATACCTTCAGCTTCGTATTTTTTACCCACCATAAAACCGGTAATGTTTTGTAAAAATACCAAAGGAATATTGCGCTGGGCACACAGCTGAATAAAGTGCGCGCCTTTTTGCGCTGATTCACTAAATAAAATGCCGTTGTTTGCCACAATACCCACAGGGTGGCCATAAATTTTGGCAAAGCCGGTTACGAGTGTGTCACCAAAGTAACGCTTGAATTCATCAAAAGAAGAGTCATCAACGGTACGCGCGATTACTTCACGTACATCAAATGGCTTTTTAAGATCAGTCCCCACAATGCCATAAAGCTCGTTTATGTCATATCGAGGTGCTTTAACTTCATCAAGTAAAGGCTGAGTAGGGCGCTGATAGTTAATTCGTTCAATACATTGGCGTGCAATTGATAATGCATGGGTATCATTTTCAGCGTAATGGTCTGCCACACCAGACGTTTTACAATGCACGTCTGCACCACCGAGTTCTTCGGCTGTGACCTCTTCACCTGTAGCGGCTTTAACCAAAGGTGGACCCGCTAAAAATATGGTGCCTTGCTCTTTTACGATAATACTTTCATCGGCCATTGCTGGCACATATGCGCCGCCTGCTGTACATAGGCCCATGACCACCGCAATTTGTGGAATGCCTTTTCCTGACATACGCGCTTGATTGTAAAATATACGGCCAAAATGCAGTTTATCTGGAAATACATCATCTTGCTCAGGCAGATTTGCGCCCCCTGAATCAACTAAATAGATACAAGGTAAATGGCAACGCTCGGCAATGTCTTGTGCACGTAAATGCTTTTTCACTGTAAGAGGGAAATAAGTGCCGCCTTTAACTGTCGCGTCATTAGCGATGATCATACACTCAACGCCTTTAACGCGACCAATACCAGCAACAACACCCGCGCAAGGTATGGCTTGCTCATAAACACCATGAGCTGCAAATTGTGAAATTTCTAAAAAAGGCGAGCCTTCATCTATGAGGGTACTTATACGGTCACGAACAAACAGTTTTCCTCGGCCTTCGTGACGCTCTATTAATGCTGCGCCACCACCTTGGCTTATTTCTTTAACTTTGGCGCGTAAATCACTAACAAGCCCAGCCATATTTTGCTGATTTTGTAAAAACTGCGGATCATGTGGATTAACGCTAGATTTTAAAATAGTCATCGCGTAGGCCCTTATCTGCTTTCAGTGAATAATTCACGACCAATTAGCATGCGTCGGATTTCTGAGGTACCGGCACCAATTTCATATAGTTTTGCATCACGTAATAGGCGACCCGTTGCATACTCGTTTATGTAGCCATTACCACCAAGAATCTGAATTGCATCCAGTGCCATTTTAGTTGCAAGCTCTGCTGCATATAAAATCGCGCCTGCGGCATCTTTACGGGTTGTTTCACCACGGTCGCATGATTTTGCAACGGTATACACATATGAACGAGCTGCGTTCATTTGTGTGTACATATCGGCAACTTTTCCTTGTATAAGTTGGAACTGACCAATTGGTGTGTCAAATTGCTTACGTTCATGTATATAAGGAACAACAATGTCCATGCATGCTTGCATGATACCCAGAGGGCCTGCAGCAAGAACTACGCGCTCATAATCAAGGCCACTCATTAGTACCTTAACGCCTTCGTTCAAATTACCTAAAATATTCTCTTCTGGTACTTCGCAGTTTTCGAATACTAATTCACAGGTATTTGACCCGCGCATACCGAGTTTGTCGAGCTTCTGTGCTGTTGAAAAGCCTGGGAAGCTACTTTCTACAATAAATGCGGTGATGCCTTTAGCACCGGCGTTTAAATCTGTTTTAGCGTAGATAACTAAGGTATCAGCATCTGGACCATTGGTGATCCACATTTTATTACCGTTAAGAATGTATTTATCACCTTTCTTCTCGGCTTTTAGTTTCATTGATACTACATCAGAGCCAGCATTGGGTTCACTCATTGCAAGTGCACCAATGTGTTCACCACTGATCAGTTTTGGTAAGTATTTTTCTTTTTGAGCTTGAGAACCATTACGATTGATTTGGTTTACACACAGGTTTGAATGAGCGCCATAGCTCAAGCCAATAGACGCACTGGCTCGGCTTATTTCTTCCATCGCGATGACATGCTCTAAGTAACCAAGACCAGCACCACCTAACTCTTCCGGTACTGTCATGCCTAATAAGCCCATTTCGCCGAGTTGTGGCCAAAGTTGATTAGGAAACGCATTATCAAGGTCGGTTTTCTCAGCTAAAGGTGCAATTTCTTGACTTGAAAAGCTATTAACGTGATCACGGATCATATCTGCTGTTTCGCCAAGGCCAAAGTTCATTTCTTTATATAGTGAAATAGTGCTCATGATTCATTCCTGTGTGAGAGTCTGTTAATGAATTTTTATAATGTAATAGTGTTATTCATCTAAATTATTTAAGGTATCGCGACAACGTCGTTCTGCTGTAACAAGTTCCATCAAAACAACTTTTATATCGTCCATTTGCTGGCTAAGGTCAGCTTTTTTGTCTGCAATTAAATCAAGCATAGTGACCAACTGTTTGGCACTTGATTTATCGGCGTCATAGAGTTCAAACAAACGTCCGGTTTCAGCAAGCGTAAACCCAAGTCGCTTTCCGCGAAGAATTAACTTTAAGCGGACCTTATCGCGTTTAGAATAAATGCGTGTTTGCCCACTGCGTTCTGGAGAGATCAGGCCTTGATCTTCGTAAAAGCGGATAGAGCGCGTAGTAATATCAAACTCTTTAGCTAATTCACTGATACTAAATGTTTGCTCATTACTCGCAGGCTCAGTGGCTGAACTTGCAAAGTTTGTTTGATTATCTGGATTCATAGTGTTCTTACCTCATTCGAATAACACCAATATAAGTGAAGTTTACGTAAAGGTAAAGTGGATTGTGGAAGTTATACTTTAGACGTAGGTGTTGAGTATGTAGATTTGCAAAAATAGCATTGTTTATAGGTGCTGCAGCCAAGTTGTTTGCTAATAACTACACTTAAATAAAGATAAGTTTACACTTTTGTTGAGCGCAAAAACCTTGATTTTAGATTTACGTTGGCGTAAACGTAAATATTATGTATGCTCATATGCAGAATATAAACGTATTGTTTGGCTTATCTTAAAACACAATGAGAGTGCCAATTATTAAATGGAGCCTTTTTATGACTACCGAAGCCGTTGTTATTGTAGCAGCAAAACGCACCCCAATGGGTGGTTTTATGGGAGCACTTAGCGGTGCAGATGCCACAGAACTTGGTGCAACAGCTATTGCTAGCGCACTCGCTGAAGCCAATTTAAACGACAGTGCAATTGATGAAGTTATTATGGGTTGTGTACTGCCTGCAGGTTTAGGGCAAGCACCAGCTCGCCAAGCAATGCTTAAAGCAGGTTTAGCACGTGCAACCGGCGCCACAACTATTAATAAAGTGTGTGGTTCAGGTTTAAAAGCAGCCATGCTAGCGCATGACTTGATTAAAGCTGGCTCTATAAATAGTGCAGTAGCGGGTGGTATGGAAAGCATGACTAATTCGCCATACTTTATTCCAAAAGCGCGTGGTGGTATGCGAATGGGTCATGGTGAGATCAAAGACCATATGATGTCTGATGGATTAGAAGATGCTTATGACAACAAAGCAATGGGTTGCTTTGCTCAGGATACCGCAGATGAATATGGTATTGGTCGTGAGCAGATGGATGAATTTGCACTCTCTTCGTTAAGTAAAGCAAATGCAGCAATTGATAATGGTAGTTTTAATGCTGAAATTGCACCTCATACCATGCAAACTCGCAAGGGTGATGTGACAGTTAGCGTTGACGAACAGCCGGGTAATGCTCGCCCAGATAAAATTCCTAGCTTACGTGCCGCATTTAAAAAAGACGGCACTATTACTGCGGCTAACTCATCATCAATTTCTGATGGCGGTGCTGCATTAATTTTAATGAGCGAATCACATGCTAAAGCCCAAGGTTTAACACCTCTTTGTCGTATTGTGGCGCACAGTACACACTCTCAAAAACCAAGTGAATTTACTATGGCGCCTGTGGGTGCAATGAATACGTTATTAACCAAAGCGGGTTGGTCAACAGATGATGTCGATCTTTGGGAAATCAATGAAGCATTTGCGATGGTTACTATGTTGGCCATTAACGAGCTTAAACTCGATGCTAATAAAGTAAACGTTAACGGTGGTGCTTGTGCTCTTGGTCATCCAATTGGCGCAAGTGGTGCACGTATATTAGTAACCCTTATCCATGCGCTTAAAAACCGAGGCCTTAACAAAGGTGTGGCTTCATTGTGTATTGGTGGCGGTGAAGCTGTAGCACTAGCAGTCGAAACAATTTAAAAACTAATTTTATAATCTTAGAGCCGCAAGCCATTTTAATAACAATTTACTGCGGCTTAATTAATTACCCTCTGGGGAGGAGTGCACTATGCACCAAGTACCATTATTCATCAACGGCGAATTCATTCAATCAACATCAGATCAACTTATTGATGTTATTAACCCTGCAAATCAAGAAGTATTAGCGCATGTACCATGTGCTACTGATGCAGAAATGGATGCTGCGATTGAGTCAGCAAAAGAAACATTTAAAACATGGAAAGACGTGCCGATAACTGAGCGTGCTCGCATTATGATGAAATATGCAGCATTGCTTAAAGAGCATCACGATGAGCTTGCTACTATTATCTGCCATGAGCTCGGTAAAACATTCGAAGATGCTAAAGGTGATGTTTGGCGTGGTATTGAAGTGGTTGAACAAGCAGCAAACGCGCCATCTTTAATGATGGGCGAAACCATGGAAAACGTTGCCCGTAAAATTGATACTTACTCGTATATGCAGCCATTAGGTGTATGTGCAGGCATTACGCCATTTAACTTTCCGGCGATGATCCCATTATGGATGTTCCCACTTGCAATCGTATGCGGTAATACGTTTATTTTGAAGCCATCAGAACAAGATCCGCTTACACCAATGCGTTTAGCTGAATTATTCGTTGAAGCAGGTGCACCAAAAGGAGTACTTCAGGTTGTTCATGGCACAAAACCTCAAGTGGATCGTTTACTAGAAGATGCTGCCGTACGTGCAATTTCATTTGTTGGTTCATGTGGTGTTGGCGAGTATATCTACTCAAAGGGAACTGCAAATCTTAAACGTGTTCAAGCGTGTGTAGGTGCTAAAAATCATATGGTTATTATGCCTGATGCTAGTCGCTCACATGTTGTTAATAACCTTGTTGGTGCCTCTGTTGGTGCAGCTGGTCAACGTTGTATGGGAATTTCTGTTGCAGTATTTGTTGGTCAGGCCAAAGATTGGGTTGAAGATATTAAAGCAGGCTTTGCAAATGTTCGACCTGGCGCTTGGGACGATAAAGACGCCGCATACGGACCGCAAACATCTGCAGCGGCGAAAGCACGTATTTTATCATTGATCCAAAGTGGTAAAGATCAAGGCGCTACATGCTTAATTGATGGCTCTGACTTTACAGTTGAGGGTTACGAAAAAGGGAACTGGGTTGGTCCAACACTATTTAGTGATGTAACAACAGAAATGGATCTTTATAACGAAGAAATTTTTGGCCCGGTTCTGGCGTGCATGTTTGTTGACACCCTTGATGAGGCTATCGAACTAATTAACAACTCTCCATATGGTAACGGTACATCACTGTTTACATCAAGTGGCGCCGTAGCGCGTAAATTCCAACATGAGATTGAAGTAGGTCAAGTGGGTATTAATGTGCCTATTCCTGTTCCACTGCCTTTCTTTTCATTTACTGGTTGGAAAGGGTCTTTCTACGGTGATACTCATACTTATGGTAAGCAGGGCATTCGTTTTTATACAGAAACTAAAACAATTACGTCTCGTTGGTTTGAAGATGACATTGCTTCAGGTCCAAACATGAGTATTAATCTTAAATAATAAAAATAGGGGCGCAAAGGATACTTCACACACAATGATGCCTTTGTAGCCCTTTTATCTATTTTGACAACATATAAATATAAAGAGGTCTTCCATGGACTTTAATTTAACAGAAGATCAGCAAGCATTTGCTGAAACAGCGCGTCAATTTGCACAGTCTGAGCTTGCGCCTAATGCAGCCAAATGGGACCGAGAGCATATATTCCCAAAAGATACTATTAAAGCAGCAGGTGAGCTGGGTTTTTGTGGTTTATATACACCAGAGGAAGCCGGTGGTTTAGGTTTATCTCGATTAGACTCAAGCATTATATTTGAACAACTCGCAATGGGTTGCACCGCAACTACCGCGATGCTAACTATTCATAATATGGCGACTTGGATGATTGCCAGCTTTGGCACCGAGCAAATTAAAAACCAGTACTGTGACCAGCTAGTTATGGGTGAGTTATTAGCTTCGTATTGTTTAACTGAACCAGGTTCAGGTTCGGATGCTGCCTCTTTAAAAACTAAAGCAGTAAAACAGGGCGATGAATACGTTATAAATGGCTCAAAAATGTTTATTTCTGGCGCAGGCGAGACTGAAGTGCTTGTCGTTATGGCACGCACAGGTGATGAAGGTGCAGCAGGTATTTCTGCATTCGTAGTACCGGCAGATGCAAAAGGAATAGAATACGGTAAAGCTGAAGAAAAAATGGGCTGGAATGCACAACCTACACGCTTGATTAGTTTTGAAGACGTACGTATACCCGCTGATAACTTACTAGGTGCTGAAGGCGAAGGCTTTAAGTTCGCAATGCAGGGTCTTGATGGTGGACGTATCAATATTGCTACCTGTTCAATTGGTACAGCTCAAGCAGCACTTGAAACAGCACGCGAATATTTAAAAGAGCGTGAACAGTTTGGTAAGCCATTAGCTGCATTCCAAGCACTGCAATTTAAGATTGCAGATATGAACACTGAACTTGTTGCAGCGCGTCAAATGGTTCGTTTAGCAGCATTTAAGCTTGATACTGGGGATAGTGAAAAAACAACGTATTGCGCAATGGCTAAACGGTTTGCGACAGATGTGGGCTTTACTGTGTGTAATGAAGCACTGCAAATACATGGTGGTTACGGTTACATTAAAGAATACCCGCTAGAGCGCCATGTTCGAGATGTACGCGTTCACCAAATTTTAGAAGGCACGAATGAGATTATGCGGGTGATCATTGCTCGTCGTATTTTAGCACAATCAGCAGCTGATATTTTATAAGGAGCACATCATGTCAAACCCAAGTATTGATTTAACCATTGAAGGTCACGTAGCAATTTTAACGATGTCTAACCCGCCAGCAAATACCTGGACTCAAGACACATTAATCGCTTTGAAAAATACGATAAATGAGCTTAATGATAATAAAAATATCTATTCTTTGGTGATCACAGGGGAAGGTGAGAAATTTTTTAGCGCCGGTGCTGATTTAAATGTTTTCGCGGATGGCGATAAAGGTGTTGCTGCAACAATGTCAAAAGTATTTGGTGATGCATTTGAAGCATTATCTGACTTTCGAGGCGTATCTATTGCGGCGATTAATGGTTATGCCATGGGTGGTGGACTTGAAGTAGCTTTAGCATGCGATATTCGTATTGCTGAGGAACAAGCTCAAATGGCGCTACCTGAGGCAAAAGTTGGTTTATTACCTTGTGCAGGTGGAACACAGAATCTATCGTGGTTAGTCGGAGAAGGCTGGGCCAAGCGAATGATTTTATGTGGTGAGCGCCTTAAAGCAGACAAAGCATTACAAATTGGGCTAGTAGAAGAAGTAGTACCACAAGGCGAAAGCTTTGCGAGTGCTTTAAAACTTGCAAACCAAGTGGCTGATCAAAGCCCTGTAGCTGTAAGCGCTTGTAAGTTACTCATTCAAAAAGGCCGTACTCAACCTATGGCACATGCTCTTCCTCTAGAGCGTGAACTGTTTGTTAGCCTATTTGATACAGAAGATCAGCGTGAAGGGGTTAACGCCTTCTTAGAAAAACGAAAAGCAAATTGGGTGAATGGCTAATGGTTGATTTAGTGCAACTTAATAACCAAGACTCGCCAGTGCTGTTTGAAACAGCGACTGCTACGAATGGTTCTTTAATTGGCATTGCTACGCTTAATTCTCCTAAATCATTAAATGCCCTTAATTTTGACATGATCAAGCTGTTAGAACCGCAGTTAAAAGCGTGGGCAGATGATGATGATATCGCTATGGTGATGCTTAAAGGCGCAGGCGATAAAGCATTTTGTGCAGGTGGAGATGTAGTAAGCCTACATACCGCTATGAGTTCAAATGAGCCTAATAGTTTAATTGAAAGTTTTTTTACCCAAGAGTACCAACTCGATTACCTTATACATTGCTATGAAAAGCCGTTTTTAGTGTGGGGTAACGGTATTGTTATGGGTGGTGGCTTAGGCTTGATGGCAGGTGCTAGTCACCGTGTTGTTACTGAGACATCACGTATTGCCATGCCCGAATTAACGATTGGATTATACCCTGATGTTGGTGGCAGTTACTTTTTACATAGAATGCCAGAACATGTTGGGTTATTTTTAGGCTTAACAGCGGCTTCAATTAACTGTGAAGATGCAATGTTTGTCTCGTTAGCTGATCATTTCGTTCATAGCGAAAAATATGACTTATTACTTGAACAATTAGTTACCACTAAGTGGGGCAAAACGGCGTCATTAAATCATGAAAAATTAACAGGCTTATTAAACGAGCTCGACCAACTATCAGGACGTTTACCTAAAGGGAATGTTAAAGCTAATTTATCAGTAATTCAAAAACTTGGCGATTTCACCTCATTAAAAGAGAAAGTTGATTATATCTTAAATCTTGAAACTGAGGATAAATGGCTAACCCGTGCGCAAAAAGCTTTAAAGCATGGTTGTCCTTTAAGCTGTGAGTTAGTAGCACGTCAACTTGAAAATTCAAAAGGTAAAAGCCTAGGCGAGTGTTTTCAGATGGAGTTAGACATGTCAGTTCGCTGTGGTGAAGTAGGTGAGTTTCAAGAAGGCATTCGAGCGTTACTCATTGATAAGGATGGAAACCCTAATTGGCAGTATAAAGCAATTGAGCAAATCCCAAGTGATATTATTGATAGCTTTTTTAACTCTCGCTGGGATGAGAAATCTCATCCATTAAAACAACTTACACAAGGATAATGTTATGTCTCTTTCAATTGGCTTTATTGGCTTAGGTAATATGGGCGGCCCTATGGCGGCTAACCTTATCAAAGCAGGACATGCTGTTAAGGTGTTTGATTTGAGTGCGCCAGCAGTAAGTCACCTTGTTGAGCAAGGTGCTACAGCGGCAACAGATGCAAAACATTGTGCAACAGATGTTGATGTACTGATAAGTATGCTTCCTGCCAGCAAACACGTTAAATCACTTTACCTAGGTGAAACTGGTTTAATTAATATTTTAGCTAAAAAAACACTAATCATTGATTGCTCAACAATTGATGCAGCATCAGCTAGAGAGGTCGGTGCAGAGCTTGCAGAGCAAGGTATCGCTTTTGTTGATGCCCCCGTCTCTGGTGGTGTTGCTGGCGCCACTGCTGGTACTCTTACCTTTATAGTGGGCGGCGCTGTGGCACATTTTGACAAGGCGCAACCAGTCCTTAGTGACATGGGGAAAAATATTTTTCATGCGGGTGATATAGGCGCAGGTCAAGTCGCTAAAATATGCAATAACATGTTATTAAGTATTTTGATGGCTGGTACTAGCGAAGCGATTCAAATGGGTATAAATAATGGTTTAGATGCTAAAGTATTAAGCGACATTATGACAGCAAGTTCAGGACGAAATTGGACACTTGAACTGTACAACCCATGTCCAGGTGTTATGGATACAGCCCCTGCAAGTAAAGATTACAAGCCTGGCTTTATGGTCGACTTGATGGCTAAAGATTTGGGCCTTGCAATGGAAGCCGCCCAGCAAAGTAACTCATCAACCCCTATGGGTTCTATGGCTAAAAACTTGTATACCATGTTGCAACATCAAGGTGCTGGTAGCGAAGATTTTAGTGCCATTTTTAAACTATTCTCAAAGGAGTAACCGGTGGAAATTAAAAATAATACGGTTGTTATTACTGGCGGTGCCCAAGGCTTAGGCTTTGCTATGGCGCATAAGCTTGCTGGATTAGGTGCTAATATAGCGCTGATTGATATGCAACAAGAACTATTAGATGCTGCAGTTAAAGAGCTAAGTAACTATGGTGTTACCGTAAAGGGCTATGTTACAAACGTTACTAACGAAGAAGAAGTTGAGACTACCTTTAATACGATAAACACTGATTTTGGTCAAATTGGTGTACTTATTAATAATGCCGGTATTTTGCGTGATGGTATGTTCATAAAAGCGAAAGAAGGTAAAGTCGTTGCCAAAATGGCACTTGAGCAATTTAAATCAGTGATTGATGTAAATTTAACAGGTGTCTTTTTAGCTGGACGCGAAGCTGCATCACACATGGTTGAGTCTGGAAAAGGTGGAGTGATCATTAATATGTCCAGTGTTGCCCGTGCGGGTAATATTGGACAAACAAACTATGCTGCATCAAAAGCTGGTGTTGTCGCAATGACAACAGGGTGGGCAAAAGAGCTGGGTCGATTTGGTATTCGAGTAGGTGCTATAGCCCCTGGTGTAATACGCACAAATATGACAGATGCAATGAAGCCAGAAGCTAAACAGCGTATGTTAGCTGTTACACCCGTAGGGCGCTTTGGTGAGGCTGATGAGATTGCACACACTGCTCAGTATATTATTGAGAACGATTTCTTTACCGGTCGAGTTGTAGAAATTGATGGGGGCATTCGCCTTTAAATCAATATGTTAAAATATGGGTGTTTCATCTTATTAGGAACACCCAATTTATTTTAAAACACATATTTAACGACTCAGTTTATTGCTAACTCCCTAAACACCTTCTATTATTAAACTTCTTGTACGAGTATTGATTACGTTTTCTGTATATAGGGGCTCAACCTTAATGATAGTAATAACAGAACAAGTGTTATCAGATATAAACAGAAACTTTATCATCCCGCCTAAACCGCAAATTCTAAGTGACTTGCAAGATCTAGCATCAAAAGAAGATCCTGCTTTATTTGAAGCTGCAGATGTTATTGTTAAAGATTTAGCTATATCCGCAGCTATATTAAAAATAATTAACTCTCCAGCTTATGGGTTATCTAGAACCGTCTCAGATATAAAACAAGCCGTTATGTTTCTTGGTTGGGATGGAGTGAACTCGCTAGTACAAGGGCTAAAGTTGAAGCAAATGTTTTCAACAGATAATAGCTGTATTAGCCTTGAGCGCTTTTGGGATACCTCAACAGAGATAGCTCATGTGAACATGATAATTGGGCAACGTTTTAAAAGTCAGGTTTCACTTGAAACGTTATACACGTTAGGGCTTTTTCATGATTGCGGTGTGCCACCAATGGCTATCAAATATGATAACTATGTAAAAGCACTTCATCATGCAGATAGGACAAATAAAGAAACCATTATTGAAATTGAAGAACGCATGTTTAAAACCAATCATGCAGTCATAGGTTATTATTTTGCTAATAGCTGGCATTTACCAAAAGATATTTGTGATGTCATTTTAATTCATCACGATGTAACAATGCTGGAAAAAATAACAGATACTAAAGAGCAATTAAGCTTAGCTATTTTAAAAATGGCTGAAAACATTGTTAATATTGTCAAACGTGGAAGCCCGTTACCTTACTGGCATATTATTGAAGGCAATGTGTTGGACATCCTACATTTAACCGAAGATGACAAACTTGATTTACAAGAAGATGTGATCGACTTCTTAAATGAAAACTCATCTTAACGGTGTTTGCATCACCTCCTTGTGAATTTTCTCGCATTTATTAATCTACATTTCTCGCATTTATTAATCTACATAATAACCCTCTAATTCTTTAATTTAACATGACTTCTTGAAAACTATGTTAAATCAAAGAATAATCAATCTTATCTACGTTTCAATCATGAGTTAGGCAGTGAAAGCCAAAGAAATAAGAAATTTTTATATCAACGAAGAGCAATCTGTTTATTTGCTATCGCACCATGATGCGAAAAAGCATCGCCAATGGTTAACAATATGTATAAAAAAGCTTACTAATCTTGGCTACACAAATGTTGAAATGATTGGCTCTGGTGCATTTGGGTTTGTTTTTGCGGGCCTTGATGAAAAACAAGAACCCTGGGTTTTTAAGTTTTCACGAATAACATTATCGCAGAGTGTAAGGGATAGGCTTGAAGATGAAGCATACATGCTTTCTCAAGTTGATAACCCACTTGTCCCCAAGTTTTATGGCTTTGAACGTATAAAAAAGCAGGGCATTTTAATGATGTCACGTGCACTAGGTGAAGACCTTGAAAAGGTATCATTAAAAAAAGGACGATTTAATGCTGCTTCGATTACCCGCCTGGCGTTAAAGTTACGCAATGTATTAATTGATTTAAGACGTCAGCAAAATGGTATAAACCCGCAGCCTATTGTTCACGGAGATATTAAACCGTCTAACCTTGTTTGGGATGAAGCGACAGATGCTCTATCACTGGTTGATTGGGGGAGCTCTGTGTATGCGCAAGTCGATAGTTATGGTGACCCAGTAACAAGTAACTTTATGGACCTTATGTCTGGTGATCTAAGTACTACCAATGCACGCATGGGAGATGTGTATTTTATTGGTGATGCGCAAATGTCTGGAGAAAAGTCATCCCCGAGATTCGATGAGCAAGGAGTTGCCTCAACGCTTTATGCACTAGCCTCTGCCCAATCATGTCGTTTTGGCGCGCAAGTTATTCCTGCGAGCTCTTTAGGTTTACCAAAGGAGTTGGCTAAGGTAATTGATGGCATGTTGTCAAAACACAAAAATAGTCGAGATAAAGCGGGAGATTACTTTATAAGAAACATGCCCTTAATTGCCAACGCTTTTTTGCCAGATATCAATATTCATGGCGAGCAAAAAACATCAATTCCTTTTTGGTTTAGCAAAAATGATGAATCACCAGATACTGTTGTTTATAGCTCTCGTAAACAGTTTTTGCGTCAAGCTGATCATAAACAACAACTATTAGATATAAACGATGCACAACTTGATAGATATTATAAAGAGTTTTTATTTGATACCGGCGACACAGAAAAAGCATTTTTAGCTTCTATTAGCCGTTTGGCTAAATACCCGGTAGTAGGGGGCTTAAGTTTTCATTGGAAAGAGGAATCTGTATACATTGAATCTTCACTGATAATGCATGATAAGTCATTGGGAGTTGCTTTTACTCAAGCTGTTAATAATACCGTGATGCTTGCTCAAGGAATTAAGCAAAAAGGGTTATTTAAATGTTGTTTATTTGATGCTAGAAAAACCATCCAGTTAGAGCGTGATGGCACGGGTGCTTTTAAGTTTGAACATTTACCAGAATTAGATTACGAGGTAATGGACATTAAAAATGTTGAAGTAACTCGACCACACTCCTATTTTGAAGACGGAAAAGACCCAGACGAGCAATTGCAACTACCTAAAAAAGTGATCAAGTGCGTTTTTGAGCTGAACCAAATCCACCATACTGGCTGTATTATTTTTGAAGCTCTACCAGATAGAATGAAAATTCACCATTACTACCGCCTGTTAGATGCCAGTAAAGAAATTGAATTTAAACGTTTACTCAATAAACTGATGCAATATGCGGTTAGCATTACAGATGTAGGCGTTGCAGGGTTTATGAAATTACCCTATAAAAACACCCGTGAATTTGGTTTATGCGATAAACAGCCCGATTTTTTCTTTCCTAAAGATCCAAAACGCTTTGAGAACCAAAGTTTATCTTAAATTGTACATTTAAATTAGTTAAAATTAATCCATTCATGCAAAGGAGCAAGTATGGCAAAAGTGAAACCAATTACTTCAATTCAAAGCTTTGGCATTTACACTCAGTGGGACTCATCCTCCAAAGATTTGCCACAGATACAGTCGTTCACAACGAAAGTGCCTGCTAAGCTAGATATCGAATTTGGCTTTATCGTGAATTTTAAAAAGGCAAAAGGGGAAAAGCTTCGTTATTGTATTTACCACCCAGAAATCCCAGATGCTGAAGGGGTAGCCATGCCGCCATTTGAGGGTATTGAATACGTCAAAGATAATGATTGGGACTTTTACTTAGGTGATACGCTGTGGGAGCCAATCAATAATAAAACAGGCGATTGGCGTATGACCATAGAGCTTAACGGTAAAATAATTGCGGATAAAACATTTGCTGTGTTTGAAGAAGAAGCTATGTCAGAGATTGAATTTTGGCAAAAGCGTGGGTATTAATAATTTAAAAGTTTCTACCAAGAGGTTAGCTAGAGTGAATCAATTGGGTGTGGAATGACTTTTCAGTAAATAAATAGCCTTCTGGCGTGTTTGCAATATTAAATACAGCTGGTGGCTTTTCGACAACTCTTTAATGTAAGTATTTAATATAACTTCGATAAAAAAGCTGACAGTGTCAGCTTAATTATTAAAATATTTTTAGCAGCTAGCAGCTAGCAGCTAGCAGCTAGCAGCTAGCTAGTTACCCCAAGGGTTACTGGCATTTGAGCGCTGCTTGCGGGTACGGGCACGATCTTTCGCTTCTTTCTTCGCTTGAATACGCTTTGCATCACTGAAGCTTAATTCACATGGTTCACCTGGTTTATGATCCTCAGGAATAACACGATCACGGGGAGGGAGTTCATATTGAACATCATCAGGCTTAGGTAAATTCTTTAAACGATAGAGGTAAAAGTTTTCTACCTTGTCTTGCGCCCATTGAGTTTTACGTAAAAATTTTACCGCAGACTTAAGGTCTGGATTATTTTTAAAGCAATTTAGTTGTAAGTAAGCATGTAATAATTCCCAGCCGTATTGATCAACTAATTCAGATACAACCTGCTCAAGTTTAACGCCTTGCAACGGGTTATTGCCGAATAATTCTTCGTTACTCATGGTCACTCTCATTTCAATTTCTAATGTAGTAATTATAATTTTTAAATGGATAATTAGATAGTATAAATTAAGAGAGAAAGCTGCCATGTATCTAGCAGCTTTATAAAATGAGGGTAATGAGTTAAGGTTTTTGGCAATTAACTACTATACGGCCCCTTACATTGCCTGCCATTAGCTCATCAGCAGATTTGATCACCTCATTTAAGCTTATTTCATTGCTAATGGTGTTCAGGTATTCTGTACTGACTAAAGAATTGAGCCTATCCCATGCTTCTATTCGGTCAGCTTTAGGGCGCATAACACTGTCGATCCCAATCAGTGACACACCGCGTAAAATAAAAGGCGCTACTGATGCGGGTAAATCCATACCCTGAGCAAGGCCACACGCTGTTACAACACCACCATATTTTAAAGATGCGCAAATATTAGCGAGGGTATGACTTCCAACAGAATCAATGGCAGCTGCAAAGCGCTCTTTTGCTAAAGGCTTACCTGGGCTTGAAAACTCATCCCTATGAAGGATTTGCTTAGCCCCAAGGTTTTTCAAGTAGTGTGATTGTTCTGGGCGTCCAGTCACTGCAACAACATTAAAACCCAGCTTATTAAGTAAATAAATAGCAAAGCTACCTACGCCGCCATTAGCACCAGTAACCAAAATATCACCTGATTCTGGTGTGATACCTTGTTTTTCCAGTGCAATAACACTGAGCATTGCTGTATAACCGGCAGTGCCAATTTGCATAGTTTGCTTTGCCGTTAACCCTGCTGGCATGGGAATTAACCAATCAGCATTTAAACTGGCTTGTTGAGCAAGTCCGCCCCAATGTTTTTCACCCACACCAAAACCATTTAAAATTACGGTGTCGCCAGATTGAAACTCACTTGTTTTACAGCTGGATACTTCGCCTACAAGATCGATTCCCGGGACCATTGGGAAACTACGTACAACGGGGCCTTTGCCTGTGATTGCAAGCCCATCTTTATAATTGAGTGTACTGTACAATACATTGATGCACACATCGTTATCGGGTAACGAGCTTGCGTCTATGGAGTTAAAACTTGCCGAGTAGGGGGTGTCATCTGATTTATTGATAACAATAGCATTGAACAAATTTTCCATTACGAATCCTTTTAGACCGATCGTCTTTTAATAAGTAAAAAAAAGCGCTACCTAAGGAGCGCACGTAAAAACATTTCTGTATAAAGCATTAATGGTTGTGAGTTTTTAACCAGTTTAGCCCGCATAACTGCACCTTCCCAGCCAACCCAAAAAAATTCACTCATTTGAGCAGCATCAATTTGCTTGCTTACTAACTTTTGATCTTGTGCACCTTCAATACACTGCTGTACTTGTAGTTGCCACTGCTGATAGCTAAGTAATAGCTTAGTTTTAAATTCTTCAGATAAATGATTGAGCTCTTGGTTTAAATTACCAATTAAACAACCTCGACTAAAGTTATACTTTTGCATACCAGCAGCAGCACTTTGAGTAAAATTTATTAACCGTTCTAAATGAGGCACATCATCTTGCTTTAAGTATCTGTTTAATTTTGCAACAAAGTAATCATTATATGCGTCAATTACAGTTAAGCCAAAATCATCCTTACTTTTAAAGTAATGATAGAAAGAGCCTTTAGGTACGCCTACCTTTTTTAAAATAGTGTCTATACCTGTGGCACTAAAGCCAAACTCGGTTAATGTTTCAAGCCCTGTAGTTATAAGTAATGCTTTAGTATCTGCATTACTGCGAACTACTTTTGGTGGACGACCACGCCTTGGTGGATTTTGCTCATTTGTTTGCATAGCTCATATTAGACCGATCGTATTTAAAAACACAAGTGTTTTGTATGTTATTTACACATTTTTTTCGAATCTTACTTTATAAAAATATAAATCCTTAATTATTAGTTGTTTGTAATAAAGTTGTCATAATTACAATTTAATGATGAACTTTAGCTGGATTTAGGTGGTCACATTTAAGGCGGGAAACTGCATGTTAGCGATTAGATAGTCGTAATTATTTTTATATAAATATTGAATGTACTTTAGTGGTTTGACCACTTTGCTTTTTTATATGTTAATTCATTTTCGCATCAGCAGCTTAGTTAAAGTCAATTTATTTAATTGCTTTTATGATTTGAATTTAACAGTTTTATTAACTATTCATTAATTGTAGATGTCATTAACACTACAAATTTATAAATATAAAAGGTGAGGATTTACCTATGAAGAGACAGAAAAGAGATCGGTTAGAAAGAGCTCATTCTCAAGGTTTTAAAGCAGGTTTGGCAGGACGTTCAAAAGATATTTGCCCTTATCAACAAGTAGACCCTAAATCGGAATGGTTGGGTGGTTGGCGTGAAGCGATAGAAAATCGTAACATGTATAAAACATAATTTTATAAACGAATTTTAAGCAAAAACGCCCTCGAATGAGGGCGTTTTTGTTGTCACAGTCTAATCAAATTAGAATGCACTAGTATCTTGAAATAAGCCTACTTTTAAATCTTTTGCTTCGTATATAACGCGGCCATCAACCTCAACAGTTCCATCAGCCATGCCCATAAACAATTTACGCTTGATTACACGCTTCATATCTAAACGGTACGTTACTTTTTTAGCTGTTGGTAAAATTTGACCTGTAAACTTTACTTCACCTACACCCAGAGCACGGCCTAAACCAGGACCACCAGACCAACCAAGGAAAAAACCAACAAGCTGCCACATTGCATCTAAGCCTAGGCAGCCTGGCATTACAGGGTCGCCCTTGAAGTGACAATCGAAAAACCACAGGCTAGGATCGATATCGAGTTCAGCAACGATTTGACCCTTGCCATGCTCGCCACCGTCATCAGTAATTGAGATGATACGGTCCATCATTAACATGTTATCACTTGGTAAGCGGCAATTGCCTTCACCGAACATTTCACCTTGACCACAAAGGATCAACTCTTCTTTTGTATAGCTATTTTTAGGTTCCATAACACTTTTTCGTCGCTTAGAAATTGCAGAGTACTTTAGCGTACACTTGTACGCCAAACAACTCTGAGCAGTTAAAAAAATAATATTTCTGCATGAAATATCACCGGTTAGGTAAAGAACATGCCAATTGTGCGATTAGAACGCGCAATTACGAGTAAAAATCATTATAATCAATTTGATTTTTTAACCATTATAAAGGAAGTTTATGATCCTTTTTGTTAACGCACTTACCGTAATTGATTTTTCTTACTTGTGTAATAAACGAGGCGCAGTTGGCGAAAGCTGGATTGTTGATTTAACGCTTCATGGCAAACTAAATGAAGAATCAATGGTACTTGATTTTGGTCTTGTGAAAAAACAAATCAAAGGCATTATTGATGAATGTATTGATCATAAATTAGCGATACCTTCACAAATAAATGGTGAAGTTGTATCTCATGGTGATTATAAAACACTTGATTGTACATTTGGGGATGGTCATCATTTAGCAATGAGTGCACCTAATCAAGCATATTGCTTAATTGACTCACCTGTTATTAATGAGCAAGCCGTAATAGACTTTTTAATTGCGACTATCATGCCGCAGTTACCAAGCAATATCGATAAAATTGAAATCGAATTAAAACCAGAGCACAGTAAAAGCTTTTTCTATCATTACAGTCATGGCCTTAAAAAGCATGATGGTAATTGTCAACGCATTATACATGGCCATCGTTCTCAGTTAGGTGTTTCTTTAGATGGCATGGCTATGCCGAGTATTCAAAAGCAGTGGGCTGACAAATGGCAAGATATATACTTAGCCACCGCTGAGGATCAAATTGATGCGGCACAATTAAAACATGTTAAAGCTAATGAGTCTGACCTCTGCTTTGCTTACAGCGCAGCGCAAGGTTACTTTGAAATGGCAATCAGTAATGACCGCTGTGATATTTTACCAGAAGATACAACGGTTGAATGCATTGCGGCATATTTAGCACAGCAAATTAAAGCTGAGTATTGTGAGTCTGATGTTAAGGTAACAGCCTATGAAGGGGTTGCTAAGGGGTCAATTTGTTATGCGTAAAATGATTATTGCGTGTGTCCTAACCTCATTAAGTGTTTTTGCACATGGCGTTGAACTCAAAGGTAATCTCACTCAAGGTGGTTTAGTTACAGGCAAACTTGATGGCGTGAAATCAGTCACATTCAATGGTGATAAGTTAAAAACCACGGCTGATGGTACATTTGTTTTTGGTTTTGGTCGCGATGCTAAGCTAAATCATCAATTAACCTGGGTAGACAAAACAGGCAAAACACATAAGCAGCAACTGCTTATCACTAAACGTGATTACGATATTGATAAAATCACCGGTGTTGCAAAAAAATATGTATCTCCACCAAAAGAAGTCAGTGAGCGTATTAGTCGTGAAGCGGTTGCAGTTAGAAATGCCCGTAAAGTTGATTCAGATTTAACGTACTTCCTAGATCCTGTTTATAAACCTGCTCAAGGTCGTATTTCAGGTGTTTATGGTAGCCAACGCTATTTCAATGGTGAGCCTCGTCGTCCTCATTTTGGTTTAGACATTGCTAATAAAACGGGCAGTCCTGTATATGCGCCAGTCAGTGGAACGGTCGTTTTTGCTAATAATGATTTATATTATTCTGGTGGGACGCTAATTATAGACCACGGACACAGTGTTACTTCAACCTATATTCATTTAAGCAAATTAGATGTGAAAGTAGGTGATGAGATAAAACGTGGTGAAAAAATTGCTGAAATAGGTGCTACTGGCCGAGTAACTGGCCCACATTTAGATTGGCGATTTAACTGGAAGGGCGAGCGCCTAGACCCAGCACTAATGATGATAGACACCTTAGCGAATAAAAAGTAGAGAACATGACAACTGAAGTTAATCGCGATGAAATCATTGCACAACGAATAATAGAATCAACTACATCTGTAACAAAAACGGTTTTTCCTGGTCGTACAAACCACCACAACACACTATTTGGTGGTGACGCGCTTGCTTGGATGGACGAAGTTGCTTTTATTGCTGCAACGCGTTTTTGCCGTAAACCCTTAGTAACCATTTCATCTGATAGAGTCGATTTTAAAGAGGCTATTCCTGCAGGTACCTTTGCTGAACTAATCTCTAAGGTAGTACATGTTGGTAATACAAGTTTACGTGTTGATGTAGAGATTTTCCTAGAAACAATGCATAAAGATGACAAGCATTCAGCTATTACAGGTAGTTTTACTTTTGTTGCCGTTGATGACAACCACAGGCCAACGCCGGTTGTATGCGATAAAATGATCTACGGTTTCTAAATTTAGAAAAATACAAAATATTTAATAGCACTTTGTAAGTGCTATTATTATATACACAAAAGAACACATCATACTTTGTTTTTTATGAAGATAAACTCGGCATAGAGTGAGATAGGAAATTTAGCTAAACGAATAAAGAATTCTGTATTCACTCTTTTACAACACCATTGCCGCTATCCAACCAAAAGCCAACAGGGGGAGGTTAAAGTGAATAAAGGTCGGCACAACCGAGTCCCAAATATGGTCGTGTTGACCGTCTACATTTAAGCCCGAGGTTGGGCCTAATGTTGAATCTGAAGCAGGGGAGCCTGCATCACCCAGAGCACCAGCGGTACCAACGAGGACGGCAGTTGCCATCACAGAAAAGTTTAATTCTAAACACAAAGGCACAAATAAAGTCGCTATTATTGGCACTGTTGAAAAAGAACTACCAATTCCCATGGTAATCATTAAGCCGACCAATAAAATTAACGCTGCTGCCAAAGGTTGATTGCCTTCAATAACCCCAGCGGCACTTTGCACTAAAGATGCAACGTCACCTGTCGCTTTCATAACCGATGCAAAGCCCTGAGCCGCTATCATAATAAAGCCAATCATTGCCATCATAGCAACACCTTTACTAAATACGTCGTTATTTTGCTCCCATTTAACAATACCAAATAAGCTAAATATCATTACACCAACAAGTCCGCCCAATATCATAGAGCCACTTACACTTTGAGCTATTAATGATGTTAATACCGCAGTGATACCAACCAGCAAAACTTTTTTTGGTTTCTCAACAGTTACGTTGATTGTTTTCTCTTCTAAGTTATCTGTTTTATAAGTGCGGCGTTTTCTGTAGCTAATAAATACCGCAATCAAGAGCCCGATGAACATGCCAATTGCAGGTATTATCATAGCCATGGGGACTTTTGTATTAATGATCTCTAGCCCATTTTCGACTAAATTTTTATGTAATATTGAATACAAATAAATACCGCCAAACCCATATGGCAGCACCATATAAGAGGTTGCAAGGCCAAACGTTAATATACAGGCTATGGCTCTGCGGTCTAATCGTAGCTTATTGAACACAATTAATAATGGTGGAATTAAAATTGGAATAAAAGCAATATGCACAGGGATGAGATTTTGTGACGATATAGCACACACCAGTATTATTGATAATATAAAGTAGCTAAGCGCGTTTTCGCCTTTATTTGAAGTGTTTACTTGTGATAATAGTTTCGCAGCGAGAATTCTGGTGAGACCTGATTTTGAAATCGCAACAGCAAATGCACCCAGCATGGCATAACTAAGGGCTATTTCTGCACCGCCGGATAAACCCGCGTTAAATGCATTTAAAGTCTCTGTTAAGCCAAGCCCAGAACTCAAACCTGCAACCAGAGCGCTTAGTGTCATAGCAACAATTACATTTACGCGAGCCAACGTTAACCCAAGCATTAATAAAACACCAATTACGACTGCATTCATAGAGATCTCTTTGCTTTTGTTTTAATTGATTTTACCAGATCATAACTGTGATTTTTACGTTGCGGTGTGAATTCATCACCTTTATAACGAACATCGCTGTATAACTGAGCAAACTGCATGAAAAGTGGCCCTTTGTCAGTAAAGTGTTCACTCGCTAAATTGAGATATTGTAGTGGGGTTCTATTAACACTTTGATTAAAACCATTTTTAGCGCACCAATGTTGAATTTCTTTATAGTGCTTTGCTAGCAAATGCTCATTTATTTTTGTATTTCTAGGCCAATTTAAATAAACAAAATAACTAATAAAAATTACAATGATGGATATGATAACGAATAAAGAAATTTTCCATAGTTGGCTGTTACCAAACAGACGTTTTAAAAATGAACTCTGTTTTTGTTGATCAAAGCCAAGCACCCAGTTTGTCCATTTATAATCTAAATTTTCTAAATTTAAACGCAGCCAATTAAAGCCCGGTATTTGGTTGAACCTTAGTAAGCTAAATTCTAAGTTGCTAGTAAACTCACTATTAAGAGATTGCATCTGTGAAAGTGAACCGCTCAAACGTTCAGGGGAAACAACAGCGGTTGCATCAAAAATCTGCCAGCCTTTGCCTTTTATAAATACCTCAACCCAAGCGTGAGCATCATATTGATAAACACTCAGATATTCATCTTGCTCATTTAACTCACCACCTAAATAACCAGATACCACTCTGGCAGGAATACCTGCTGTTCTAAACATAAACGCTGCAGCACTGGCATAATGGCCACAAAATCCCCGTTTATTATTAAACATAAATTCATCGATAGTGTTATCACCTGTCATAGGATCTGGTGTAAGGGTATAAGCAAAACCCTTATTTAAAAAATATTCTGTTAAGGCGGTTACAAATGCGCTGTCGTTGTTATGTTTTTTATATAAAGACAACGCCAATTGTTGAGATTGCATATTGGTTTGTTCAGAGTTTCGAAGTGTTAAATTTTGATAGCGACTAATTTCGTTTAATTGTGAATCATTAAAGGTCGAACTTTTTACCTCGTAATTTATATTATTACTTAAGTAACGCTTGCGAATAAGTAAACCTTGCTCAGTACTTTTTACATCAGAGTTTGGTGAATATGCTTGGCCTATGCCATATAGCCAAGACTTTGAAGAGGGCTCGGCAATAATTGTGTATTGTGAATTAAATTTGTCCGTATCGTTTGTAGACGTTTTATTTCGTTGTTGGCTTTTTAATATGTCCGATACTAACCAGGTCGTACCATCAAATTCATCATGTATTATGGCTCGCCAGTAGTATGGAGGGGCAGGAGGGTTATTTGTACTTAATTTCGCTCTAAAAACAAGCTCGTCTGAACGAGAAAGTTTTGCAATATCAAAAGGGTTAACATTTTCAGACAACCCGGTTTTAGCAAGTTTTGGCCCTGGTAGCTGCCAAAAAGCGGGTAGTTTTGGTAAAAATAACAATAAAAAAACAGCCACAGGTAAAGCGAGTAAGAACATTTTACCGCTTTGCTTAGAGGCTACTTTTAAACTATGTTTATTTTCTATAAGTGCAAGCGCGGCAAAATTAAATACATATAGAATGCTCACACATAATGTTGCAATAATTGACTGCGAAAATAGATAGACAGTTGATAAACTAAAAAAACTCAGTAAAACAATAGTTTGATAATGCTTTTTGGTTTTTGCTTGCAACAACTTAAACAAGCTAGACAAAATAAGCATGGCAACAAACAAGGTTACTGTATCACCGAATCCGATATCGTAAAATAACAATATGAGTGAAATACCAGCCAAAATATTTGCGAATAATGTGCTTGGTTTAGGCTTATTCATTACGGTTATCGTAAAATTCCACACACATAATAAGGCCAATAATGCAATAAATACAGGGGTGAGTTCAGGCATGATAAATAAAACAACCACGCCATAAATTATTGACAAAGTAAGGTTTATTGGTTTTTCGTTATGGATTTTTTGCATCTTGGCTCTCAGTGCTCAAGTTAAAACGACTCAATGCAATTAAACATGCAGTAAAGTGTTCAGGGCCTTTTGCCATGGGATAAAGCTGATTATTTAATTTAAGTGCAAATGCATGATCGTTTATATTGGCTTGGGTGGTCAAATAGCTCAATTGGCTTAATCTTGTTTCGGCATTACCTTGTAGTTGAGAATAGTCGTAGGTCATCGGTGTAGAGGCAAAGTTAACAAATTCTTTCACCATCAGTTGCTGTGTTTTTGCATAATGTTTCCACGATACTCTTTGTAATCCCATACCATGTTGGTGGTCAACTAAGGTATCAAATTCATCAATTCCATTACCACGTTTTAAATCGCCGTTGTCATTTTGATCATCAATCATAAAGTTATTGTTTTTATTCGGATTAACTTGTTTAGGGTAAACAAAAACAGTTTCTTCAATTTGCATATAACTCCAAACAGAAACTAAACCAAATGGATACTGACTTAATAATTTTATTCGTTCTAACGGATAACTACCTCTGTTTTTATAAGGCAATGATACTGTAATGTTTATCTTATCTGTTATGTCATCTAGGTGATGCAATAATTTATTTTGATAAATAAATTGGAATGACTGACATAATTTATCTGCTGAAATATCAAAAACTACGCGCGGTGAAATAGGGGAGTAGTCACTATATTTTGCTTTGAAACAAATAGTTAAACCTTTAACATTGGAGTAACCAATTAAAATAGCCATTACCAAAACAACAAGCATTAAATAAGCCATAGCCAAAATTAGGTTGTTTTGATAATTAATCCCTAATATAAAATTTAATACTGCGACAAATAAAAAACCGCAGCCCATTTTTGAAGGAAGAACATAAATCGTATTATGTTTTAGAGTAAGTGAATTGCCGGTATGTTTATTTTTTAGCAGCTTAGTAAAAAGTGCTTTTTTAAAGTTAGCAAATAAAAAACCACTACTTTTATTCTTTAGTATTTTTGCAAATAGCATATTTTACAAGGGCACAGGAACAGCGTTTAGTAACTGTTTTATTTGTAATTCGCTTGTTTGCTCATCAATTCCTAATCGATGAGCTGCCACGCTTTTAAACACAGTTTGTATATCATCGGGAGTGACAAAGTCTCTACCTTCAATATAAGCCCAAGCCTGTGCAGCTTTACCCAATGCAATACTGGCTCTTGGCGACAATGAGTTAGCAAAAACACCGCTCTCTCGGGTGTAAGATACAAGTTCAATAATATAATCAACGATGGGATCTGCAATAGTCATTTTTGAAATTTCAGATTGTATATCAATTAGTTGAGAAGAGCTTATCCGTTTAGGAAGCGCATCATAATCACGATTATTAACACCTAAAATAAGCTTTCTTTCTGCTTCCTTTGGGGGAAAACCTAAACTTATTCGCATCATAAAACGGTCTAATTGTGACTCAGGGAGAGGGTAAGTACCTGATTGGTATAAAGGGTTTTGTGTAGCAATAACGAAAAATGGTGTTGGAAGGGGGTATATATCACCATCCATCGAGACTTGTTTTTCTTCCATTGCCTCTAACAGCGCACTTTGCGTTTTTGGTCCAGCACGGTTTATTTCATCGGCTAACACAACTTGACTAAAAACGGGCCCTTTATGAAATGTAAAGGTGTGCTCATTTGAGTTAAAAATACTGGCACCTAATATATCCGATGGCAGTAAATCACTGGTGAATTGAACTCGCTGATAAGACAAACCTAAAACAGATGCAAGTGCATGAGATAAAGTGGTTTTACCCATGCCAGGTAAGTCTTCAATCAGTAAATGGCCTTGACTAAATAAGCATGTTAAGGCGAGCTTAATTTGTGTTTTTTTACCAAAAATTACCTGTGATAAATCATCAATTATATCTGTGACTGTAGAATGCATAGTAACCTTAAAAATGTTCGACTATTTCTAATCGCTTCATTACTGTATCAACTTTTTTCGCGTTGAATGGCTTGGCAATAAAACCTTTAGCGCCGAGCTCCCAAGTATTTTGTACATTCTCTAAACTGTTATGTCCGGAGCACATTACAACATGGGTGTGTGGGTAATTATCATTTAGAAATTCAAGAATTTCTGTACCGTCGGTATCCGGTAACTCTATATCAAGAAAGATGACATTAGGGGATTTTTCTTTGATTAGCGATTTTGCAGATTCAAAATCACGGCTTTCTAAAATATCTTCAAAACCTAACTCAGTTAAGATCTGATTCAAGTAGTCACGAATATCTTGAACATCATCAATAATCAAAATAGGTTCTAACGGGCGCACAAATTCCATGTTGTTTACTTCTTGTGATACAGCTTAAATTGTAATTTAATACTAAGCTAAGCGATAATGAAGCTCAAGAAAGATACCGTAATAAAACCAACTATTTGAAATAAACCATTAAAATGTCCGATACCGTCTAGTATTGGACATAGTAGGTATGAAAATAAGGCAGAAGCATACATATGTATGGCGGTATATTAATAACCTATAATTTATATTATGTTAAATAGAGTGGTTTAATACAAACAAGCTAATCAGTACCTTTATTATTAACCCTCTTTTAAGAACTTTAAATGGCTAAATCAGTTAGCTAGAAAACATTGATAAAAGCTCTTTTACTTCTTCTGTTATTTCATGCTTTTTAAAAATGCTTTCAAACTTAGTTAAACAATATTTATTATTAATGATTCCTGCCATCACACCTGTTTTATTCTCTACTAGCGCATGAACACTTAAACTACCCAGCCCAATTGCCAGCATGCGATCATTTGCAGTCGGATTACCACCACGTTGTAAATGGCCAAGTTTCGTTAATCGAACATCAATAAGTGGATTTACGGCTTTTATTTTATTGCAGACTATCTCAGTTCCAGTTTCATCTCCCTCAGCAACGACAACGATAAATGCATGCTCACTGTGATAACTTTTAATCTTAGCGAGTAAACGCAAAATATCATTTTTACTTTCTGGGATTAAAATTGAATCTGCACCAGACGTTAATCCAGAGTATGCAGCAATATAACCTGAGTCTCTGCCCATAACTTCAATTACAAATACACGATTATGTGACTCTGCTGTATCTCTTATTTTATCAATACACTGCATTGATGTATTGACCGCGGTATCAAACCCGAGCGTAAAATCAGTGCCTGCTAAGTCATTATCAATTGTGCCAGGAATACCAATGCATTGAATGTCACATAATTGCATTAACCACATAGCGCCTTTAAAACTTCCATCACCACCAATAATAATAAGCGCATCAATTTCGTTGTTATTAATTGTATTAATTGCGCTTTGTCGGCCTTGCTCTGTTTTAAAAGCTTCACACCGAGCTGTTTTTAGAATTGTGCCACCCAAGTGCATTGTTGATTGTAGCGTTTCAAGATCTAAAGAAATTAAATCATTGTTGATCAGCCCCTCAAAGCCCTTGCGAATGCCAGTTACTTTAATATTAAATTGTTGGGCTGTTTTTACAACTGCATATAGCGCTGTATTCATACCGGGTGCGTCACCACCCGAGGTTAAAATACCGATATGATTTATCATAAAATGATTTACGCTTTTAAAGTGAATATCGTATATTTTAGATAAGATTTAACACTGAGTGTAAAAAATCAAAGCTAAATTTGATCTCGTTAAAACTTTCATCAATTAAAAACGAAAATCTAACTTAATTTACCGCTAATAAGTCATTATGTTTTTCGGTAGTCAATCTTTCAGTAAACAGCTCTTTTGTATGCCAAAGCTCTTCGTTTGATAAACTGATATATACCATGGGAGCCGATTGTTCTTGCGCGAGTGACTTAAGCTGTTCATACTCAAGCATATTTATGACTCTATCATCATAAAAGCTTTTTGTTTGGTTGTAGAACGTGCGGTTATTGTATGCATCCATTTGCCAAATTATAGACTGATACATACTGCTGGATATTTCACGCATATTCTTATTAGATTGCAGTGTTTCATATTCTGTATAGATAGAGCTACTTAATACCCCTATTCCAATTAAAGAAACTGTTGTTAAAGCCGTCATTAATTTCATGGTCATCTCCTTATCCCATTATTTAAATAGTCATTAAACTTTCTAATGCTAATACTTTGATCAAGCAGCTATGCTTTGTTTAATAATTATAAGAGGTTTAAATGAATGTGACCTTTATTTGCGGAATATAGATTGATTGCTCGATTTATTTAATGAATATTATTGAGGCGATTAGGCTGTTAAAATAATTTAACAGCCTATTTAACATAATTTACTTGGGGCAGTTTCTAATGCAACGCAGCGGTAAATGGAATTTTTTTACAAATATTAGCTTCTGCTATTAATATTTCCTCTAATCGCTCGTCTACCTCTGCTATGTCAAAGTATTCATACGCAAGCTCAACAAATAAGTTCTTGTGTTTTTCCTCTGATTTCGCAATAGCCACATAGAATTCTTTTTCTTTTCCTTCAGGTAATGCTTGAGCAACTAAAGAAAAACGTTCATGTCCCCTCGCCTCTATTACTGCGCCAACAAGCAATCTATCCATTAAAAATTCATCACGTCCATTTCTAAAAACAGCACGAATTTGTTTAACATAAGGGTCTTTTTGGTCGTTACCTAAATTTACGTCACGGTCAATTAGAAGCTTCAAAACTTGCTTAAAATGTATCATTTCTTCCAGAGCTAAATCTGTCATTGCTTTAACAAGCTTACGGCGATCTGGGTAATGCGATAACATAGACATAGCCATGCCCGATGCTTTTTTTTCAGCAGCAGCATGATCTTGTAAAAAAGTATCAAAATCGGCTAGTACAGCCTCAGTCCATGAAAACGGAGTATGGTATTTTAATTCAAACATGGTTTAACTTACTTTAAATTCAATAGCGCAATTTTACCGTAATCAATCGATAAAATCTTGTAACAGCACAAAGTTAATATATAACCTTATCTATTTTCCCATTTGCTGTAGAGTCAATTTTAAGCGGATGCTTAATTTTATTCCAAGCAGTTACTTTTCCGCCTATGTTCATTTTTTCAAAGTCGCTTAAGCCTTCTGGGACTGAGCAATTTAAAAAAGTGCATAACTGCTCAAAGCTCTCTTTTTTACTTATATTAATAGATAAAAAATCATTCTCTCTATTTTTAAAATAGCTTTGGGCCTGTTCAAAATGTTGCAAGTATTGCTCTTTAAAATAGATATCGCAGGCCATATTTTGAACAGATAAGTTTTTAAATGTATTTATGTAACAGCGCTTAATATGAGGGTTAAATCCACCATCTTCTCGTGTCAGGTTATTATACATTCTTTGCAATAGCTGACGTATAGAAGGCACCCACAATGCGAGCTCTCGCTCTAAATAGATGAACTTTGAATGTGGATATCGTTTATCTAAAGCTTTAAAATCATTAAAAATTGGCGTATCAGCAATAACTTGAGCATTATTAAAACACTGTTTTGTATAGGCTGTATGAGCGGTCTTAAATCCTAATTCTAAAAATGTATTGCATACACTTGTGGTGCCAGTTCTTGGTAGGCCTATAATGAAAATACGGTTAATGTTCATTTTATTGGATGGGTGTCTTTATTGATTCTGGGTCAAACCAAAAATTAGTGATATTAAGAGGTGTTAACTCTGACATATGACTATTTGTCAGTGGAATAATGGTTTTTTGTTCGAGCTTTGCATTTTTAATTGCTTCGGTAAAATAGCGATTAAAGAGTTCATCAAATTTACCATTTTCATGCATTCGCTTTAAGCCAATTGAAATAGCTTTGTGGATGTCTGGACGATTTGGATTAACAAAATAATATATTGCCGCTGGATATTTAATGGCTATATTGGGAACCACTGAGATATCCGTATCAGCCCCAAGTTGTTTTAGCTCCCATTCAGTTTCTAAAATAGAGCGCGGAAATGCATCCCCTCGCCCTTTATGTAACATACTAAATAAAGCCTCATAACTTGTAGACGTTGATACTTCGAAACCATTATCCTGCAATATAGTTGTATCAGGCCAATCATGACCTTGAATAAAATCGAGGTTAGAGAGTTCAGTTGCATCATTAATATTGTCAAATTTTATAAGCTTGTCTTGCGTAGTAAATAATAAACGAAGCCCATATAGTCCCTTATATATGGGGATTCTGACAGGCATTAAATCTCTTTCTCTTTCAATACTTGTCATTGACCAAGCAACATTAACTAATTGGCCTTCAACCAACTCTTTTAAAGAGCGACTTTGTACCATGTTAACCGACTCTTGAAGTGTGTGTTCGTATTCACTGTGTTCAAGTGCAAATTTTAATAGGACTAATGGGTACCAACTTTCTTTTTCATAATCACGTTCAGGTTTTGGATAATACACATCTAACCGAGATGTCTTTTCTGCAATCGACTCTGTGCCTTTGACTGTTATCGGGGCCAAGAGCACAGCTATAGCGATAAGAAAAGACCATGATTTCATATTAAAAGAACCGTTTAAACAGCAAGAAAAATGCAGATAACGCAAGTACTGCAAACGTTGATATCATACCTATAACACGTAGTTTAAAGGTACCATCTGTTAACGCAATGCTATGACAAATACGGCCAAATACTAATAAGCCTCCTAAAAGATGGCAGTAATGGCTACCCAATCCTTGAAACTCAGCTAAAAAAATTAAAATAAGTGCAAAAGGTACATACTCAATAAAATTTCCTTGGGCGCGTGTTGCTCTTATTAATGATTCGTTGTTATCTGTTCCTAAAGAGATTTTATTCGCTTTTCGGACTTTAACAACATTCATACTAAGGTGAATGTACATAAATGCTAAGACAGCTGCGTAAAAAGAGATAATCACAATTTAATTCCAAGAATTTTTTTCTATGATATCACAAGATCACTTTTTAAATAGCCAGCAATAAACTAGTTTTTTATGTTACCTTGTTGATAAAACAGGTCAAAAGGAAATGTATGTTCGCACCACGTAAAATTGCCAACAATTATAGAGAAATGATTAATAGCATAGGCTTTTACCCATCTGTTTTATCAGTTAGTTTTCTCATTTTAGCGACTATAACAGTATCAATTGAATACACGTCACCCATCTCACAGTTAAAAGATCAAATAAACGTGCTGTTAGTTGATAGTGAAGAAAATGCACGGACTATTCTAAGCACGCTTGCAGGTAGCGTTATTTCGCTAACTGTGTTCAGCTTTTCAATGGTAATGGTCGTATTAAACACTGCCAGTGCTAATTTATCGCCGCGTGTAATACCCGGTCTTATTACTAAAAAATCACATCAACTGGTACTGGGTTTTTATCTTGGTAGCATAATTTACGCAATTATTATGCTAATTAATATTAAGCAGATGGAGGATTATGTGGCGATTCCCGCTTTAGGTGTGCTTATTTCACTCATTTTTGGCTTAATATCTTTAGGTCTATTTGTTTACTTTATTCATTCAATTTCAAAAGCTATTCAAGTTGATAATGTTCTTAATGATTTATTTAAGCATACTAAAAAAGAGATCACAGATGTTAGCGAACGTCAGAAGGCGAATCCAATCAATGAGTTCCCTGAGTTTGAATCATGGCACTCGATTGAAAGTACAACTGAGGGTTATTTTAAAGGGGTTAATTCTGAAAAACTCTGTGAAATTCTTGCTCAAGAAAAAATTAAAATTTACATTGTTGTTAATCAAGGCTACTTCACTGTTAAAGGCTACCCTTTCTTGAAGTGTGATAGTGATTTATCTGACAAACCAGAGTTAGTTGAAAAATTATTAAATTGCTTTATTTTTTATATCGAAGAATATATTAGCGATCATTATCGCTACGGTTTAACCCAAATATCAGAGATTGCAGTTAAAGCAATGAGCCCTGGTATAAACGATCCTGGTACCGCAGTAAAAGCTATTGATATGTTGAGTATTTTATTAATTGAAAGGTTAAAAATTAGCGATATAAACTACTCATTCAAACACGCAAATAAATATCCGCTTCTTTATATTCACGAGACATCGTTTGAAGAATTACTTCATGATAATTTTACGCCGCTGCGTAATTATGCAAAATCAGACGCCTATGTTATGACTAACATACTTGAAGCGTTCAAAAATATTTTGTTTACAGCGCACGAAAATGAGCAAGCTACAGTTAATTTATTCAATTATTTAACGGCAATAGTTGACGACATAAACGAACAAACGACTAACCAATATGATAGAACCGAAGTAATAAATATGCTCAAATCAATACAAAGAATTTCACCAAAGAAAGGTGAAATTCTATTAAAGAGGTTTACAGAAAAGATATAGAACATAGCCACGGTGAGAAGTATATTTCTCACCGTGGTGTATCTTTTAATTTTCGATTAAGTAAATTGCATAACTTGATGCAGAAATTGTAATTTCCCCTGCATGATATGAATCAGGAACTACGCCGCCTGACTCACTATCAGATAACATAGCCATTTTAGCTCTTGCGTAAGGTTGTACACTGGTATCCATCGGACTCATTGAGGCACTGTACAAACCTTTAATCTCAACACCATAGTCAGTAGCAAACTCTTTGGCAGCTTGGCGGGCATCTTTTATTGCTAACTTTTGTGCTTGTTGGTGTAACTCATTATATTTACTTGACACAAATTGCGTGTTGTTAATTTGGTTGATACCTTCATTAACTAAGCTTTGTAATAGTGTTGGGTATTTATCAATTGAATTAAGCTTTATTGTTATATTACGCGATACTCTAAAACCAACAAACTCTTGTGCATTTGTTTGCCGATTATATTTGGTTTCACGGTATATATTGATTTGCCCTGCATTTATGTCTTTATCTAAAGCACCAGAATTTTTAGCAAGTTTAATTGCTTTAGCCATGGTTTTGTCAGCTTTATTTTTTGCAGCTAGTAAGTCTTTATCAATTTCTACAATGCCGACGTTTAGTAAGACAGTGTCAGCAGCCGTGGTAATTTCTGCTTGGCCTTGAATATAAATATGCGGCGCACTTGGTGTACTTTCAGCAAACACATTAAAAGTGAGTGCCGCAGCAAGTAAAGGTAAATAACGCATAACATTCCTTAATAATTAAATTCCGTCTATTAGATACCGTACGTGGTTAATCGAAAATGAACAAGCGAAAAAAAACAGACCGAAGTCTGTTTTTCAATTACTGCTTTAGTTACTTACACGTTTATAATTACGATACTTAGGTAACCAATAATTTTTATCGATTGCGGCCCATAACATGTCATCAGTTATCTCAAGTGCCACACCTTCTTCAATCGCTTTTTTTGCTACCCCAAACGCAATCCGTTTACTTAAGGTTTCAATTTCAGTCAACGCGGGTAACAAGCTACCCTCACCTGTGTTAGCTCGCGGTGAAGACTCTGCTAATATTTCACTTGAAACCATCAGCATTGCATCAGTAATTCTGGTTGCCTTTGCAGCAATAACACCTAAACCAATACCTGGGAAAATATAACTATTATTACATTGTGGGATTGGGAACGTTTCACCGTTGTAAACAACTGGTGAGAATGGACTTCCTGTAGCTACAAGCGCTTTACCATCAGTCCATTTAATTACGTCCTCTGGTAATGCTTCTACTTGTTTAGACGGGTTACTTAATGGAAAGATAATCGGTTGTGCACAATTACTATGCATAGCGCGAATAACTTGCTCGGTAAATAAGCCCGGTTGGCCAGAAACACCAATTAAAATATCAGGCTGAGCGCAGTGCATTACATCTAATAATGATGCAAATTCACCGCTGTATGTCCACTGTGCTAAATCGTCAGTTTGTTGCGCCAACGCTTGTTGGAAATCACGAAGCCCTTGCATGCCTTGTGTTAACAAACCAAAACGATCAACCATAAAAATTTGGCTTCTTGCTTGTGTATCTGAAATTCCCTCAGAAACCATTTGGCTAATGATTTGTTCAGCAATACCACAGCCTGCAGAGCCCGCACCAACAAACACCACTTTTTGTTCTGAAAGCTTTTCACCCTTAACACGACATGCAGCCAATAAAGACCCTACGGTTATAGAGGCTGTACCTTGAATATCATCGTTAAAGCTGCAAATTTCATTGCGATAGCGTTTAAGTAAAGGCATTGCATTAGGTTGTGCAAAGTCTTCAAATTGTAAAAGCACATTAGGCCAGCGACGTTTCACTGCCTTAATAAATAGATCTAAAAATTCATCATATTCATCTTGGGCTATACGTTTATGGCGTGCACCCATGTACATTGGGTCATTTAATAGTTTTTCGTTATTAGTGCCCACATCTAACATTACTGGTAATGTATAAGCAGGGCTTATACCACCACATGCAGTGTAAAGAGACAATTTACCAATCGGTATACCCATGCCACCAATACCCTGATCGCCAAGGCCTAAAATACGTTCACCATCGGTAACAACAATAACCTTAACTTTACCTTTGGTCGCATTACGCAGGATATCGTCTATTTGATAGCGATCTTCATATGATATGAATAAACCACGTGCACTGCGATAGATGTCTGAGAATTTTTCACAAGCATCACCGACTGTTGGGGTATAAATAATTGGTAGCATTTCTTCAAGATGATCACGCACTAAACGATAATACAAGGTTTCGTTATTATCTTGTATTGCGCGTAAATATATATGCTTATTAAGATTATCACTAAAACTTGAATATTGTTGATAACAACGCTCAACTTGTTCTTCAATTGTTTCATAGCGTGGCGGCAACAAACCCGCTAGGTTAAAACTTTCCCGCTCTTTTTGAGTAAATGCACTACCTTTATTTAATAGAGGAGTTTCGATCAAGCCCGGGCCTGAGTGATGAATATAAAGATAATTTGGATCGGTATTTGTAGTCATAATTCCAAGCTTAGCGATGTCTTTTAAATTTGATCTGTCATTATTAGGCATGAATAAAAAAAAGCAATGAGATTCAACCTTGTCAGACCATTCACAATGAGAAAAAAGCGCAATGAATCACCGCGCTTTATAGTATATTGTACATTATCTTAAGAATACGATTAAGGATTATTCGTCAGAATTAGATGCTTTAATTGCAATATCTTTATCCCCTAACGCAATACCTTCACGGCGAGGATCAGCTGCACCATATAAAACACCATTTATTAGTTCAACTGCATGTAAACCTGAGTTTAAATCCCTAATGTAAACAGTATGTCCACGCTTAGTAAGCGATGCCTCGAGCGCTTCTACCGGCATACCTTTTTCAATTGTAGTGTAACGATTACGGTTTGTTACACGACCAAGATTAATTGCTTGTTGAGCGGTTAAATTCCAATCTAAAACGCCAATAAGCACATGCGCAACATAATTAATAATACGGCTACCACCGGGTGAACCCACAACTAAACGCAAACTTCCATCCTTGTTAAACACCATAACTGGTGACATAGAGCTTCGCGGGCGTTTTCCTGCTTCAACTCGGTTGGCTAAAAGTTTGCCATTTTTTTTCGGTGATAACGCAAAATCAGTTAACTGGTTATTTAATATATAGCCATTAACCATGACCGTTGAGCCAAATGCCATTTCAATTGAACTGGTCATTGAAACCGCATTTCCAGCACTGTCTACAATTGACACATGCGACGTTGAGGGTAATTCATAAGCATCATCCTGTGCATAAGCTAACTTTTCCTTAGGCTCTCCAGCTACAGCAGGTGTATCTTTTTCAGTAATAAGTGCACTACGTTGTTTTATATAGTCTGCTTCGAGGAGTTCTTGAGTAGGAATATGCGCAAAATCAGGGTCGCCCATGTACACATTACGATCGGCAAATGCCAAGCGTGATGCTTGGGTAAAATAATGAATGGCTCGTTCTGAATTAGGCTCGTACTGTGCTAATTGTTTATTCTCTAGTAAAGCAAGAATTTGAATGACTGCTACACCACCGCTGCTAGGTGGGGCCATCGAACATACGGTGTACTCATGATAAGGCGCACAAACAGCGTCTCGTTCTACACTTTTATACTCTTTCAAATCGTTTACTGACAAAGTACCTGGTGCTATTTTGCTGGTTTGAACTGCTTCAACCATTTGCTTAGCGTTATCACCTTTATAAAAAGCATCAATTCCATTGGCCGCAATTGCTTTATAAATATCGGCTAAAGGCTGGTTCTTTTTTAGAGTACCAATTGCTAGGGGCTCACCATCGATAAAAAAGTAATCACGAATAACATCCAGCTCAGTTACGCCAGGGTTAAAACGCTTGGCTAGCAGTTTATGTAATCTTGGGGATACTTTAAAACCTTGCTCTGCTAATTGAATCGCTGGTTTAAACAATTCAGCCCAAGGCAGCTTACCGTATTGTTTGTGTGCGTTTGCAAATGCATGTAGCACACCAGGTACACCCACTGAACGCCCTCCCACTACGGCTTCAATCCACTTAACCGCCTTACCATGTTTATCTAAAAAAAGTGTTTCGTCTGCATTTTCTGGTGCGGTTTCACGGCCATCAAAACTGGTTAATGTATTTGTTTTATAGTCAAAATACATCATAAATGTACCGCCGCCAATGCCAGAGGATTGTGGCTCGACCAAGGTTAAAACTAATTGCGTTGCAATGGCGGCATCTATCGCACTACCCCCTTTTGCCAATATAGATTGACCCGCTTTAACGGCATATGGATTAGCAGCAGCAACCATGAATTGATCACCGGCAACTTGCTGCTTTGCATAATGGCCTGTTGCCGCTTCTGGCTCACGTGTTTCTCGTTCTGTGGCACTGCTGGCTAATGTGGGAAGTAAAACACTTGCAGCTAAAATGGCCGATTTTGAAAACTTAAATAACATAAAATAGCTTTATTACACCTAGATAATTGGCATCTTAAAATTAAACGGGCACAATATGCAAAAGAATGCTGTAAAAAAAGAACAAAATGCTCAATTTACCCCTTCAACTTCGTTATATCTTACCTCCACTTTGCTTGATGGCATTTAGCACATTACTCGCAATGTTAAATTTGAATGATTTACTCGAGTTTAACCGTGAGTTAATAGAACAAGGCCAAGTGTGGCGTTTAATAACAAGCCAATATGTCCATGCTAACCTGGCTCATTTAGCTTTGAACTGTGCTGGCATTTTACTTATTTGGTTACTCCATGCAGAGCATACAACACCAAAAACGTATGCTATTCATACCTTATTACTGGCAATATGGTGTGGTTTTGGCATTTATATATTTTGCCCGGACATACACATATACACGGGATTAAGTGCATTACTGCATGGGGTTATTGTATGGGGCGCTGTAAAAGATATTAGTGTCGGTATGAAAACAGGCAGTCTGTTATTTGTTGGTATTTGGTTAAAAATAGCTCATGAACAATACGCAGGCCCAAGTGAACAAGTTGGCCAATTAATCGCTTCTAAAGTGGCTATAGATGCACACCTAATTGGTGCCGTTGGAGGAATTGTTTTAACAACCCCGTTGATTATTAAAATGATAAAAAAAACGCCAAACTAAGTTTGGCGTTTTTCTTTATTTATTAAGGAACTAAAGCGTTTCTTTAAACAACTTATAAATACGACGATATTCATCTAACCAGCTTGAAGGCTGAACAAAGCCATGTGGTTCAACAGGGAAAATAGCCGTTTCAAAATTTTCTTTTTCAAGCTCAATAAGACGCTGTACTAAACGAACTGAATCTTGGAAAAACACGTTATCATCAACCATAGGTGCATTGATCAACAAGTGATTCTTTAACCCTTCAGCAAAGTAAATTGGTGAACTTCTTTCATACGCAATAGGGTCTACATCTGGGTGGTTCAAGATATTAGACGTATATGGTGCGTTATAATGTGCCCAATCAGTTACAGGACGAAGTGCAGCACCAGATTGAAATAAATCAGGCTCTGTAAATAATGCCATAAATGTCATAAAGCCGCCGTAAGAGCCACCATAAGTGCCCACTGCACCGGTATCAACATTGGCATTTTTAGCCATCCAGCTAACACCATCTACTAAATCTTGTGTCTCTGGTGTACCCATTTGGCGATATATAGCTGTACGCCAGTCACGACCATAGCCCTTTGAAGCGCGATAATCCATGTCCATTACCACGTAACCTTCAGAAGCTAAAAGTGAATGGAACATAAACTCGCGGAAGTATCCAGACCAACCCATATGAGAGTTTTGTAGATACCCAGCACCGTGGTTAAAGATAACGGCTTTACGATTTTTTCCGCTCTCGCCTTCAACATAATCAGCAGGATAATAAACTTTAGCGTAAATTGGTTGCTCAGTGTGGCTTGAAGGAACCGCAACAATCTTAGGTGCAATTAATTGTTTTGCTAAAAATTCATCAGAAACTGTATCGGTCAATTGTGTTGCTTTTGCATTTGCGGTGGCATCCGCGACAAACAATTCCGGTGGCGCCATAATCTTAGAGTGAGTTAATAATAGCTTTGATTCATCTGGACTAAGTTGATAATCAGTCATGCCATCTAAATCAGTGATCTGCTCCGATTGTGCTGTTTGCGGATCCACACGATAGATTTCATAAAGGCCCGGGTGCTCAACGTTTGCTTTATAGTAAATAGCAGTATTATCAGCAGTTAGTGTTAAGTTAGATACAACAAACTGACCTTTAGTAAGTTGGGTTGCTTTACCGTTTAATGGTTTTTTATAAATGTGGCTGTAGCCAGACTCTTCTGATAGATAATAAAGCGTATTTGAATTATTTAACCAACCGAAATCATTGTAGGTATAGTTAACCCATGCATCATCATGTAAGCGGTGCTGAGAGACAAGTGCATTGCTTTTGAAATCAACTGATGCAATCCAGCGGTCTTTGTTATCCCATGCTTCAAGCATCAGTGCAACTTGAGAACCGTCGTGATTCCATCTGATAGCACTTTGAGACCAGCCCCAATCCATCATTAGGTTAATTGCACGAGGTTCTTTCTTCGACTCGTACGTCTTACCATCACGCGCGTGATTTTCTTTTTTTACAGCTGCAAGTACATCTTCATCAAAGCCTGGTAGCGTATCAAAAGCTAGCGTGTTTTGAGTTTGCGTTGCTAAATCAATATATATCACTTCAGATGTTTGCGGTTTTGAATCAGCAACTCGACGGCGCACTTTTTCAGCTTTTACACCCGCGTTATCTGTGATGTAGTTAGGCATAATATCTGCGTCTTCACGCCACGGGCGGTCTTCAGTCACAACGGCAATCAGTGCTTGCCCATTAGGTGACAATTGCACATCGGCAATACGATTACCTTTGCCTAAGTAAAACTGTGAATTAGCAATACTTGCATTTTGCTCATTCAACTGCTCTTTACGTGCTTGTTTATCAAGTTTGTTTTTATGCGTTAACGCTATGTAGTCAATCAGTTTATGTTGCTCTTTGGCAATGTAACTACTTGGCTCTTTAACGCCTGATGGTTTATCAGCAAGGTGAAGATTAACAAGTTCAACGCGTTTACCTGTGTTTAAATCAACCTTAAAAAAAGCATTTGCTTGGCGAAATGCAAGTGACCCGTCAGTTAAAAACTGAGGTTTAGATTGCCTAGCACTGTCATGGGTGATCTGAGTAATGTTACCTGATTGAACGTTCTTTACGAAGATATTACCTTCAAAAACATAGCTTTGCAGTGATTTGTCTGCAGAGTACACTGCATTTTTAGCACCTAATGAATGTAACTGCGAAAGCGCAACTTGACTAGCTTGTTGAGCGTTAATCGCTTGCGTGTACAAATCGCGTAGCGTATTGCCTTGTTGTTTTTGTGCATACACAATATTTTTTGAATCTGCGGCCCAAAAAGCACGCTCTGGCTGGCGGCCCAACCAATCAGGATGCGCCATAGCTTGCTCAAGTGTTATTTGGCTTGTACCTGTGTCGCTTGGTGTTGCTACAACACTTGCAACCGGTGATTTAGAGGCTTGTACTGATGGCGTAGAGGCAGTCGTTTGACAACCGCTAAGCATAAAGCTTGATGCGATTGCCAACGCGATTAACGTTTTATTTGCTGTTTTTACAATCATAGTGTTTCTTGAAGATTATTATAATTGGCTTAATTTAAGCAGAACCTGCCTTATGATTGCAATTTTTTAAGACAAACAGACAAACTTTACAGCTAGATTAAAGTTATGACCCTATTTTACAATGAGATCTAACCACACCATTCGGTGATCTGAAGATGCATTACGGTCTTTAATTAAACGATATAACTCACTATTTTTAGTGGGCCAAAATACACCTCCGCCTTCAACACTTAAACCATACTCTGAAGGGAGCACATAGTCTGCCCTTGCAGCCCAATACGCAGTATATGAAGCTGCATAACTTTCAGAAAAACTACTCGCAGCACCTTTGCTGACAGGCGTAAAACTACTGTTTATAACTGGATTATCCAGTAATTGATTTGTTGTGAGTGGGCGCTTTTTATCCCCCTCTGGTGCTGCATTTAAATCACCCAGGATCACAAAGCGGGTGTCAGGTTTAAGGCCTCCTTTATTACCTTTATCGTCATAAATGTAAGCGGCATTATCAACATAATCTTTTATCAGCCTAATTTCATCATGATTTCGTTTACCATTACGATCTTCGTCACCATCAAAAACAGGAGGGGTTGGGTGAGACGCGAGTAAGTGAACTGTTTTACCTTTAACTGTAATCGGTAAGTCCCAAAATGATTTAGAACTCAGTCGCATCGCTTGCCACTCTTGTTCGTTATACCAGTTTTCACCCGTTTTAGGGTCTATGGGCATTTGAGCATTAGGCATATCTTTATACTTAAACGTTTGAAGAGTGCGCGCTTTATCAAAATCAATCGGGTAGCGCGAGAGCAAGGCCATGCCATAATGCCCTTCAAAAAAGCCAAAACCATATGCATCTCCTTGAACACCACTTGCCTTGCCATCGTTATCAAAATCGAATGGTGATGCTAAGCCTGTGTTTACGGGAGCTATGTATGTATATGGATAATCAATCGCTGGTTGTTTCTTCTGACTAACTTGTAAGTAGTGCTTTTTAAAATACTCAATGCCTTTTGCTTTATCAACATAGTCAAATTCATTTAATAGCAAAATATCGGGTCTAATACGCTGTATAATTTCAGCAATATTTTTTATTTGTTGATGATCACTTTTTAACGCATTGACCAGCGCATCCGGGTTTATTTGTTCACCCCTAGACGTGTAATTTGTTGCGTCCATACTCACATTAAAAGTTGCCACGCGTATCGGAGCTGCAGCTACATTATTTGTGTAGCCCACTAGTATTGAAGACGTCGCTAACGCCATTAAAACTCTATTAAGTTTCATTTAAATAAACCCATCTAAAATTAATAACAAAATAACCCCACTCACGATAATCCATAATAACGTGGCCATTATAAAAGGTTTAACGCCGGCCTGCCTTAAAACAGAAAGTGACAAACCACTGCCGATTAAAAATAAGGTTACAACTAATACCTGTTTGGCAACACTATTTAATGCAGACCAAATTGATGAATAATCTGGTAGATATGTATTGATAAGTGCAGCCGCTAAAAAGCCGACTATAAATAATGGAATACTGGCTTTTTCTTCAGAGCGCCAGAATACGCCTGCCATTGTTGTATAAGGGATGATCCACATGGCTCGTGTTAGTTTTACGGTAGTAGCAATACTTAACGCTAGTGCGCCGTATGTAGCTGATGCACCCACTACACTACTGGTATCATGAATTGCTAACGCTGCCCATAAGCCAAACTGTTCTTGGCTTAAATTTAAATAATGACCAATCGTTGGGAACAATAATAAGCCCACACCATTAAGTAAAAACACCACCCCTAAAGCAACAGCAACTTCGTGATCTTTAGCTTTAATAACCGGTGCCATCGCAGCGATTGCGCTACCACCACAAATGGCAGTACCAAATGAAATTAACACCCCTGTATTACGGTTTAATTTAAACACCTGAGTGAGTATTTCACCCAAGCCAATGATAGCTGTAATACTAACAATGGTTAAAACTAAAGAGCTGCGCCCTACTTCTATAACTTGATTAAAATCTACGGCAAAACCAAGTCCGATTACGGCGGCTTTTAATAACCATTTACTCGCTGATTGCGAAAATTCCGCGTACGGGTTACCTAATATTATGGCAAACGCAGCACCTACAACTAAGGCAACACCTGGTCCCATTAGAGGCGTGATACATAACCCTAATAAAATAATATAGGCAAGTTTAATTAAATTAGTTTTAACGGGCATATTATTCCAAAATACAGCAATAATTAATTTATTCGTGCTACTGCATTGAAGAATGACATAAAGTTTTCATTAAAAAAAGAAAATGCGGTCATCTGTCCACGATTAGACTTACAAAGGATAAAACGATGCAATTTAAGGGGTTAAATTGTAATTATTGAAAAATAAAATATGGGTTGCTTAGAATAACTAAATAGTAAAAAAAAGCCGAGATAAACTCGGCTTGAATAGATTAATTTAAAATCAGTGCTGCACTAGTTTCAATAATACCAGGGTAGTCACCCTCAGGCAGAATATCGGCCAATTCAGCAAGACGTTCGCCTAGCTCATGCAGGTTAGATGCTGAGACATTAATATGGCCCATTTTACGTCCTGGTTTTGCCGTTTTACCGTACCAATGGCTTGTAACATCAGCAATACGCAAAACTGATGCTGGAATACTTGATTGGCCAAGTACATTAATCATCGCGCTCACTTGCTTAAGCTCAGTGTTGCCCAGTGGCAATCCTGCAACAGCACGCATGTGGTTCTCAAACTGTGAACAGTGAGTCCCTTGTTGAGTCCAGTGACCCGAATTATGTACGCGAGGCGCTAATTCATTTACTAACAATTGGCCACCCACATCAAAAAACTCAATAGCAAGCACACCAACGTAATCAAGCTCATCTGCAATTTTGTTAAATGCATCTTCTGCTTGCTGTTGAATTGTTGACTTCTCTTTACCAGCGATAGAAAGCGTAAGCACACCATTAGTGTGTTGGTTTTCAGTTAGCGGATAAATAGAAGTTTTACCGGCTTTATCGCGCGCACCAATAATAGATACTTCGCGATCAAATGGGATCATTTTTTCAGCAATAATTGTATGCGGTGCTTGCTCAGTACCTGATGCTATAAAATCAGCCATTTCAGACCAGATTTGGTCTATTTGATCATCTGACTTTAAGCGCCACTGCCCTTTACCATCATAACCTGCTTGGCATGTTTTGATGACCAATGGCTTACCTAGCATTGATACAGCTTCTACGAGGTGAGCTTTTTCTGTGATCAGCTTATACGGCGCGCACACTACATCTGTTTTACTAAGCAATGCTTTTTCTATAGCACGGTCGCCGCCAGTTTTAATTGCCGCTTTACCTGGGTAAAACTTATCACTGGCACAACAAAGTGTAAGTACATCGTCAGGAATATGTTCAAACTCTGCAGTTATGGCATCAACCTGCGCTATCGCTTGTTCTAACGTTGTATCGTAAACTTCATTAGTTAAAGGATGCACAATTTTTTTGCTGCCTACATCATAAGCAACAACATTCAGATTTAGCGGTGCGCCCGCTAAACTCATCATGCGAGCTAATTGACCGGCACCTAATATTAATATTTTCATATTACTCTGCTGGATTTGGGTTAGCTAAAATAGTCTCTGTTTGTTCTTTACGGAAAGCTTCAACCTTTGCAAAAATCTCAGGTTGTTGGCAGCCTAAAATTTGCGCTGCAAGTAAACCAGCATTAGCTGCACCGGCATCACCAATTGCTAAAGTACCTACCGCCACACCCTTTGGCATTTGGCAAATTGAAAGTAACGAATCAACACCATTGAGTGTTTTTGATTTAACAGGCACACCCAATACTGGTAATGATGTAAAAGCAGCCGCCATACCTGGTAAATGCGCTGCACCACCGGCACCCGCTATAATTACTTTAATACCACGGTCGCTTGCCGAACTTGCATAATCAGCAAGTAATTGAGGAGTTCTGTGTGCTGAAACAACTTTGGTTTCGTACGCAATGCCAAATTTATCAAGCATAATTGCTGCGTGTTCCATAGTTGGCCAATCTGATTTGGAACCCATAATAATGCCAACAGTCATAAATACTCCTCAGTAAACTAATTTCGAACCAATAGCGGACTTTTGTCCTTATTTGAAGGCGGCTATTATACACGTATTAAAGATAAAATCGCGAAAAACAGCCAATAAAAAAGCCATGACATGCATGGCTTTAAAATATCTATAAAAACGCGCTTTTACGCTTCTTTGCTTGCTAGGTACTCTGAATAAGTACCTCTAAAATCAATAATCTTAGAGTCTTTTACTTCCCAAATACGCGTAGCAAGTGAAGATACAAATTGACGGTCATGCGATACAAACATCAACGTACCTTCGTAAGCCTCAAGTGCTAAGTTAAGTGCTTCAATAGATTCCATATCCATGTGGTTGGTAGGTTCATCCATTAGCAATATATTTGGCTTATGCATCATAATCTTACCAAATAACATACGTCCTTGCTCACCACCTGATATAACTTTAACTGATTTTTTAATATCATTTTGTGAGAACAACATGCGTCCTAAAAAGCTGCGAACAACCTGCTCATCATCGCCTTCTTGTTGCCATTGCTCCATCCACTGGAACAAGTTCATATCTTGTTCGAACTCGTCGGCATGGTCTTGAGCATAGTAACCAATATTAGCGTTTTCAGACCATTTAAACTCACCTTGCTTTGGTGCTAAGCGACCCGCTAGTGTATTTAGTAATGTTGTTTTACCAACACCGTTCTCACCAATAATAGCAATACGCTCACCAACTTCAACGAGCCCTTCAAGCCCAGTGAACAACATTTCTTCAAACCCTTGGCCTAAATTGTTAAGTTCAAGTGCATTACGAAATAACTGTTTTTCTTGTTCAAAACGGATAAATGGTGTTTGACGAGAAGACGCTTTAACTTCATCAAGTTGTATTTTATCAATTTGTTTAGCGCGCGACGTTGCTTGTTTAGCTTTTGATGCGTTTGCAGAAAAGCGTGATACAAATTGCTGTAGTTCAGCAATTTGGCTTTTCTTCTTCGCATTTTCGCTTAATAGGCGCTCACGTGCTTGCTCTGCTGCAAACATGTACTCATCATAATTACCTGGATAAAGGCGTAATTCACCGTAGTCTATATCGGCCATGTGTGTACACACAGAATTTAAGAAATGACGGTCATGGGAAATGATGATCATGGTGCAATCACGTTGATTCAATACATCTTCAAGCCATTTAATCGTGTAAATATCCAAGTTATTGGTAGGCTCATCCAACAGCATAATATCTGGATCTGAAAATAAAACTTGGGCTAACAAAACACGTAATTTAAAACCCGGTGCAATTTCTGACATAGGACCATAATGCTGGGCAGTATCAATACCTACACCCATTAACAACTCACCCGCTTTTGATTCAGCTGAATAACCATCCATTTCGGCAAATTCAGTTTCAAGATCGGCAACACGCATACCGTCTTCTTCACTCATTTCAGGCAAGCTATAGATACGGTCGCGTTCTTGTTTGATTTCCCATAGCTCTTTATGGCCCATGATCACAGTATCAACAACTGAGTATTCTTCATAAGCAAACTGGTCTTGGTTAAGTTTTGCAACTCGTTCATTAGGATCAGTACTAACATTACCAGCAGAAGGCTCAAGTTCACCACTTAAGATCTTCATAAAAGTTGATTTACCACAACCATTCGCACCAATTAAACCATAACGGTTACCTTCGCCAAATTTTGCAGAAATGTTTTCAAATAATGGTTTAGCACCAAATTGCATGGTGATGTTAGCTGTACTAATAATAGCGCTACCCTCCAAGGGGAAATTAAGAAATTTAATTGGCGGGAGTTTAAACCAAAAACAGTGTTTTTTCTATGAATTATTGGTTATGTAAACTCATCAAAATGGGTGTAAACACACATACAATATTTTAAGAGCAAATAGTCATTAAAATTTGTTAAAACTAATCGCTAATTACACGTTTGTTACCTAATGATTGGATAGCTGACACTGTGTTCTTCAGCAGCTTTATTAAGTAGAAGCCAGCATAAAACCAAGCACCTTACGGTTATAAATAACACAATAGAGCTCGAATTAATTAAATTATTAATTTGGCCTTAATATTGTGTATTTCCTCTATCTATTTTTAATGATTTTTTTTCACTTTACGTAATTTGTACCTTTGTTACGCTTGCGCGCCCAATGACAACACACACGTAAATAAAAGGTCTACTTAATGAAAAAAGGACTATCGACACTTATAACAATAGCAATATTAGGTTCAAGCAGTGTCAATGCGCTAGAAATATACAATGATTCTACTAACAAATTTACTGTAGGAGGATTTATTGATGCCAGAGTAATAAATACCCAAGGGCAAACAGAAATCGTAAACGGCGCATCTCGTATTAATTTTAATTTTAGTAGACAAATAAAAGACCAATTAAAAGCAATTGCGGTGCTTGAATGGGGTGTAAACCCTGTAGGTAGCAGCGACATTATTTATAATAACCGCTTTGAGTCTATACAAGATGAATTTTTATATAACCGATTAGGTTATGTGGGCATTGTTCATAATAAGTATGGTCAATTGACCATCGGCAAACAATGGGGTGCTTGGTACGATGTTGTTTACAGTACAAATTACAGCTTAGTGTGGGATGGTAATGCCGCAGGTGTTTATACTTTTAATAAAGATGATGGCGCTATAAATGGCACCGGTCGAGGTGATAAGTTATTACAATACCGAAATACATTTGGCGATTTAAGCTTAACAGCACAAGTACAATTTAAAAATAATGAATTTTATACTTGCGATATAGAAGCCATCTCTGAGTCAGCGTGCGAAACGCTTTTTAACAATAACAGTAGTGTCGCACAACAGGTAGAATACAACTCAACTTATGGTGCAGCTCTAACTTACTCATTATCAAACAAACTGACACTAACAGCAGGCATAAATCGAGGCGAATTTAATGTTGTTTATGCTAAAGATAACATTACCCAAACCGCCGAAGATTTAATATACGGCGTTGGTGTAACCTATGGCAACTTTGCTAACAAAGGCCTCTATGTTGCAGCAAATATAAATAAAAACAAAAATCACGATACCGACAACCTAGGTCGATTAATCAAAGAAGCTGTGGGTTTAGAGTCAATGGTCGCTTATCGATTTGATAACAATATACGAACATTTCTAGCTTATAACGTGTTTGATGCGGGTGACGATTATGTGATTCAACCTAATTTTAATGCAGATCCCAACGACACATTTAAACGACAATTTACAGTAGTTGGTTTACATTATTTATTTGATGAAAACACCCTTGTTTATGTTGAAGCACGCAAAGACTTTAGTGATTTCTCAAGTGATGATAAAGAGCAAGAGAAACAAATGGGCCTATCAGAAGATGATGGTATCGCCATTGGATTTAACTATAGCTTATAAGTCAACGGATAGAAGCCCTATTAAATAGGGCTTCTATCCTCTTCATAAAGGTCTGTTTCATTGAGAGAAATACTTCCCCACCTATTTTGAAATACCATTAAAATAAAATGAGTTAGCTCATAGCTAAGTTATTATTATCAACAAATAAGTATGATGTGTTCTTTTGTGTGTTTTACTTATATATCCATACATTATCTTGCTCTTTAACAAAACCAATACTCGTAAGTAGCTTTATAGAACGACTGTTATGCACATGAACGCGTGCATAGATTGATGTAATTTTATTATCAAGCAAGGTTTTAAAGTGTTTTGCTGTAATTATATAATTAAGCACTTCGTACATATAACCACAAGACCAATAACGAGTTGATAACTCAAAACCCAGCCACGCTGTTGTGTCTATTATATCGTATAAACCCACACTACCCATTAACAATCTATCTTCATTATTAATAATGGCTAAACGAACACCTTTTTTATCATAAAAACTAGCAATATCATTTTGAACCATCTGCTTTAAGCTTTCTCTACTTAAAGGTGATTCGTAATCATTAAATTGTGCTACTTCTGGCTCATTTAAAATAGTAAGTAAACTAGCCGTGTGTTTATGTGTTATCAAACACAGCGATACTCGCTGTAAGTGTATTGGGTTTAACATGTAAGCAAAATTAAAGACTTTATAGAAGGCTATTATTACCTTAAGATACTCAGTCTTCAAGTATAAAGGTAAGCGTAATGAGTGAAGATTTTAAAGTTATTCAGCCAACTACCACTGTTTATTGCCCTAAAAGAGGCGAAGGTTGGACACTAACAGGCATAACAAGTATTGAGGAGTTTACCTCTGTGATGTTTGACGGCGTGCGTTACACCCTACCCGCCAGAGAAATTGTTGAACAACTTCTACCAAATCAATTAGCAAGAGAAAGTAGCAATACATCAACTGGCTAAGCAGGTATTTAGAATGTTTACGCTGTTAGAGTTTGTGTTTAAAAAAAAGCTTCACTAGATGTGTGAAGCTTTACTGTATTAAATGTCTTTGGTGCTATTTAATACGGTTTGAAGTGGTGGCTAAATAAAATTAAATCAGGATGATTTCTTTTTCTTAGGGAACACGCCAAACCAAAATGCCATTTCAAGAACAAAACCAGTAATAATAAATACAAACACTCCTGATGAAATGCCATACGAATAACTTGCGATTGCAGCTATGACCAATGCTGTCAAAATCAACACGCGTGTTAATATACTCATACTAATTCCCATAAATCTTCTAGATGATTTAAATAATCATGTACTTAACGTTTAACCTACCTTAATAGCGCATCAAGTTACTGTCTATATATTTAATGTTACTGATTATTTCAGCCAACAAAGTTCAAATACGTTCATAAAATAAGGGTGTTGAGTTGTTTGAAGATAATTTATCTTTTATGCGATAAAGTAAATCCTCGAACTAGTATTTACACAACACAGCTTTAACAAACAATAAACGAGACCACAATGACAACAACTAACAATAACAGCGTTGTAATATTAAGTGCAGTGCGTACTGCCATCGGAGGCTTTGGCGGCAGCCTTAAAAATTTTACTCCTGCACAGCTTGGCACTCTTTGCGCAAAAGAAGCCATAACGAGAGCAAAATTGTCACCGGAGGAAATTGGCACATGTGTTATCGGTAAAGTAATCCATAACGGCCCTAAAGATGCTTACCTTTCACGAGTAATCGGTTTAGACGCGGGTTTACCAATTAGCAGCCATGCAGTTACACTTAATCGGTTATGTGGCTCAGGCCTTGAAGCAATCATTCAAGCCGCTCAGCAAATTCAATTAGGTGACGTTGATGCGGCCTTAGCCGGTGGCACCGAAAGTATGAGTACCAGCGCGTACACTCTCGCCAGTAATCGTTGGGGGCAAAAAATGGGCGACAGCATAATGATTGATGAGCTCACCACCACATTACAAGACCCATGGGATAACAACCCAATGGGCATAACCGCTGAAAACATAGCAAATAAATATTCCATAACACGCGAACAGCAAGACGAATATGCCGCGCAAAGCCACCATAAAGCGGCTAACGCCATTGCAGCAGGCCACTTTAAAGAGCAGATTGTGCCAATCGAAGTTAAATCACACAAAGGGACACACATTTTTGATACCGACGAGCACGTACGAGCCGATACCACAGGCGACAAGCTCGCCACTTTAAAACCGTATTTTAAACACGAAGGCACAGTTACTGCCGCTACCTCATCTGGTATCAATGATGGCGCTGCAATGTTAGTACTTATGTCTGAGCAAAAAGCCAATGAACAAGGTTTACACTCTCTCGGGCGATTGATTGGTTATGCCAGAGCAGGTGTTGATCCTACGTTAATGGGTATTGGCCCTATTCCTGCCGTACAACAAGTAATGGAAAAAACAGGCTTAACCATTGAGCAAATGGATGTAATCGAATCAAACGAAGCCTTTGCAGTACAGGCGCTTTGCGTAGCTAACGAGTTACATTTCCCAAAAAACAAAGTAAACCCGAATGGCGGCGCAATTGCACTTGGTCACCCAGTAGGTGCAACCGGGGCTATTTTATCGACTAAATGCCTTTACGAGCTTAAACGTATTAACGGTAAGTACGGGTTAGTCACTATGTGTATCGGTGGCGGACAAGGCATAGCCGCTATTTTTGAAGCACTTTAAAGTATTACGGAGCAAATATAACTTAAAAATTAGGTTACTTATGAGCCACCAGCAAAAAGCGATGGCTCATAAATACTTGTTTTTATTTGATATCTGAAGCCCAGTTTGACCCCATGATGACCTGAGATGCTATAGGTTAAAAATATAAATGGTCTATACTAAAAAACTATAAATCGATGTCGAAATCAACCCCACTATCCTTGCTCCCCGATAAGCGTTTAAATAAACGTCCAAGTGTACGGAAAAACCAAATAACAAATTCAATAGGAAACTCAATGACACACTCTAGCACATCAAATATGGCGTTTTCTGAATTACGCTTACCACGCTTTTTACTTGGCCAGATGCTGTAAGCAAATAGATAAAAAATAAAACCTGCAAGCATGTCTTTCCAATCGAACTGAAAGAAAAGAAGACTCATAATGAGTAATGTACCTGCTATGAACCCCAAAGTGGCTAACGTTATCCTTAAAAAATCCATATATGTTTAATCCTTTAAAACGACTTATAAACAACGAAGAATATCGTATGTATAATTAATTTTAATTAATAAATTAAGCTCATCTGAGAAGTACCATAAAACACAATAAACAATACCTGATCCTAACCGATTTGTTTGAATCGTTTCACATTTTTTAAAACCTTTGATGGCTTAAGTCGAGGTTTGAACCCAGTCACTCTTTTATTTAAGACAAACGCATAACGTGAAGGTTTGTTAATTGCAGTCACGTCCACTCAAGCTCTGCATAAGTTTTCTTATCATGTTCTGGGAAATCTTTGGTGTATTCACCCCAGCCCATATATTCATAATACTGGGTCATAGCTTCAAAGTTTGATGAAGCTTCGCAAGTCCAAGTAAGTTTAGCCCCTGACTCTAAAAGTTTGCGAGCCCCGTCGCCTCAAGGGCCAGAGAGGCAAAACGTTTGCTCATCCTCATTTTCTATCCAGAGTTCATGTTTCATAAATATTGGCATGTAACGCCCGATTCACGATTAAAAAAAGTGGGCTAAATTTGAGTGACGCGAAGAGCCCGCTGTTTTTAATCCCTGTTTAATCCCTGTTTAATTGCTTGTTAGAGTTACATTTACCAAATAATTTGTGAAAAGAAAACCAAGCCAAAACAATTAACAGTAGTATTATAAATAGCACAGTTACAGCCATAAACTCTATTTGATATTGAAATGGCGAAGCAAAGCCACTGAACTCAGTTTGGGCAAAAGAACAAGAATCTGTTCCTAACCTATTTTGAGTTAATGTGCCTCCACACAAGGTCACTGTTAATGAACTTACTATGGCTAATATAATTATTATGGCAATACTGATAATTTTTTTAGCTTTGTCTTTCACTCTGGTCCTTAAGCAACTCTAACGAGGCTGTAAAATAACACCAACAGCCAAAACGGTTTGAAAAACGAGCTCCCAAAATCATTTCTAAGCACTTTTACTGGATTAGGTAATGCATTTGGAACCCATTTAAAGTGATTCTACAGGCTCAACACCGCCAGCACGTGCGGCTTTGTAGTGAAGGCGAAGCAGCAGCGAAAAAGGCGTCGCCGTGCCTCGCTTTGTTATAAGCCCGATACTTGATGTTTAAATAATTCACTAAAATAACCCAGCTATTTTTGTTAATGCTACGAATACTAACAATACAACAACTACATTAGGGAAATACGGATGTTTTGTTTTCATCCACGCTAAAGCCGGTGATTTTTTAGAAGTGGTCAGAACACCGCCAAAGTGCAATGCACCAATTATGCAAATAATGACAACTAAAATGCTATTCGCGGGTTCAGAGATCAACGTAGCTCCTAGGGCTTATAACGAGCCTGTAGATTAACTCGTTTTAAATTTATTTTTATTGATGAATCAACCATAGCCGAGTTCCTATTTTGGTTCAATCAGTTATCGCTAGTTTACATAAAATATAAAAAAGAATGTGCGGTTGTTTTAATGGCTGTTTTAGAGGGAGTTACAGGTGCTTGAGTCGCTATATTTAGGCTTAAAAGGGCCTCCCTTTTTATTAATGCAGCCTGTTTGCAGCTTTTCTATGTTATGAGCAAGGCAATACTGTTGCCGCAGAATGAAGTAAATGCATTCACTTTCGTTTGACCGTGCAAGTTCAATTTATTCATGCCCTTCTTGACGGTCATACCCCGCCTTTTATATACAATAAAGCAGACTCTATTTACTCGAGTCGTTTGCTATTTATTTAACAAGCGCTTGATGTATGAAGTCAAGATTTGACCCCTTTCACTTTCTTAAATCTGTTTAAGCGCCTTATAGTTACTCCGTTCCATTCATTAATGTGTTTACCTAGCTCATTAATACATGGAATATACTTCTGTTGGTCACGAATATTTGAGTGGAAACAATCTATGTTTGTAACAAGACTTTCGGGCCAACTGGAGTCATTTGTTTCAATACGCATACTCAGGGATTGTCGTTGAACCGACTATCTATAAGACCTGCGAGAAACACTGTTTATCTCTATCTACTCTTTCACTTTACCTCTAGGAGGCCCAAAATGGAAGCCTTTAACGTCTCAGATTTTGCTGCCCTTATCGGGATCGATTGGGCCGACCGTAAACACGATATTTGTGAAGTAAATCGCGATACAAACACACAACTTTTAAGCGTTATTTCATCTGAGCCTAAGTCAATTAATACTTGGGCGCTTGAATTAAAACAACGCTACAACGGCAGGCCTGTTGCCGTCGCCTGTGAGCTTAAAAAAGGCCCGCTTATATACGCACTCAGTAAATTTAAGCACATTGTACTATTTGTTATTAATCCATCCAGTGTCGCAAAATACCGTGCCGCATTTTCGCACAGTGGGGCGAAAGATGACCCTACTGATGCGATTATTCAAGTTGAAATTTTACAACTTCATATGGATAAATTAACGGTAATTAGGCCTGACTCAGAAGACGTTAGATGTCTTGCGCAACTTGTCGAATATCGTCGTAAATTAGTGCAAGATAGGGTTAATTTAACCAATAAAATAGCCACAACACTAAAAAATTATTATCCCCACGTGATTGATTGGTTTAAAGAAAAAGACACTCAAATATTCTGTGACTTCTTATTACGCTGGCCCTCTCTTGCTCACGCTAAAAAAGCGAGAAAACAAACACTACTCGACTTCTTTAATCAACATAATTCCCGCTACCCTCTCGTTAATGAGAAGCGGATAAAAGAAATAAAGGATGCAGAAATACTCACCGAAGATATGGCGGTGATAACGCCAAACTTATTGCTTATTGAATGCCTCGTACCGCAACTTAAACAGCTGATGATGGCAATAACACGATTCGATGACGAAATTAAAACACTTTATAAGCAACATACAGATCGCGCTATTTTTGATAGTTTACCGGGTGCAGGGCCACAATTAGCCCCTCGATTATTAGCCGCTATGGGGTCAAATCGTGACCGCTATAAGTGCGCCGCTGACATACAAAAATACGCAGGCATTGCTCCCGTAACCGAACGTAGTGGTAAAAAGGAATGGATACACTGGCGGTACTCATGCACTAAGTTTTTAAGGCAAACGTTTGTGGAATGGGCTGGACTCTCTGTGCGGTATTCATTTTGGGCAAAAGCCTATTATCGGCAGCAAGAAGCCAAAGGAAAACCTCATAATACCATCATCAGGTCATTGGCATTTAAGTGGATACGGATCCTATTTAGATGCTGGAAAACACATACGCCCTACGATGAATCAACTTACTTAACGGCATTGAAAAGTAAGGGATCACCGCTGTTAAAATTTGCGGTGGAAAGTGGGCTTTAGTGCTTGCTGTCCACCTCAGGGCGTGTTGTTAGCACTAGTACGGAGGATAAAATGACCAAGGGCTTTTATGATCATGATTTTCTTCTCGCCTACAATGCTCAATCACTTTATTTCTTAATTCTTCATAATTATCTTTTAAACTGTATATGCAAAGAAGCAGAGATAAATTAAGTAAAGTTCCACCAATAGTTTGGAAGTTTGTACTTCCGTGTAAAGATTGATTTCTCCATGAATATATAAGGTCAAATGGGTCTTTAGAATCATCTAAGCTTGAAATATGAACTCTGAATTCTTGCAAAAGTACCTTGAGTTCAGAATCTGCAATTTCATCATACACAAGATTTAAGACATCTCTGATGCTGGAGCATTGTGCACCAATTTTATAAGTTCTTGGTTTTCCAGCACGACTTTTTACTTGAAAAGTAGACTTAACCGTCCCGTCCATATTTAAGTATGTTGAACTTACTCGTTTTAGAGTCGATTCAAGTAATGGGAAACCGATATAAGCCAATATTAGAGATGAGTCATATAGGAAGTATCTAGCATGATGCGGAATTTTTTGTTCAGATTCGTATTGTAACTGATGCTCTTCTGATGATCTGGCTGGCTTCTTACAATTTACAAGTGAAGCTCTGATTGAAGCCTGAAACAATGACTTCATTTCATGTTCTTCATTAGTAAAGTATTCAGAGCGACTACCTACGAGAACTTCAGCACACCATGACCATAACCCAAAGTGATCTTCCACAACGATTGTATTTAATCCTGGAAGTAATAACACTTTAGATAAACCTAGAATTGAAGCCAATAAAGCCTGATGTTCCAACTCGTGGAACCTGATTCCATTTGCAAAAAGTCTATATTTTTCAGAATTAGCACCGATTGCAATACCACCATCAGGTGTTTTAACAGATGAACACCACTGCTCACATAAACTTTTTATTTCCTCTGGGGTGGTTGCCATATAGTTTCCTTCATACTGAATAAATAATCCAATAGAGTGCTAACAACTTTGTCTACGACATTTGTCGTTTTATAAAGCGACAAATGTCCATATATTACATTTCATTAATCTTAGCCCTCAAATAAATAAATGTAAACAACTAGTTAACTTCGGCTCATACTTTATAAATGCAGAAAAAGCCCTGCGCTGTATAAATAAACAGTACAGTTAAATATGCTACTTTTCGCTTATAAAACATCCGAATCATTGGCTAGTAATTTAGTTAGGTGGTTTTAATTTTTGCCGCTGTTGCTTATGATGAGTGTATTAACTGCCTTTTTAAATCTATTAAGGTTTACAGTCATTTCACTAAGGATAAGTATGTCGAGCTATAATGAAACGCCAGAGCAAATTTCACAAGCCACCGAAGGCTTTGTAATGCAACAGACCATGTTACGTATTAAAGATCCCAAGCCGTCAATTGAATTTTATGAAAACGTATTAGGTATGAAGCTACTAGGTAAATATGACTTCCCCGCGATGAAATTTACGCTGTACTTTTTAGGCTACGAACAAGATATGCCAAAGGGTGATGATAAAGAAAAGACCGAGTGGGTATTTGGTCGCCCTGCACTTATTGAGCTTACTCATAATTGGGGCACCGAGAGCGACGATTCGTTTACTGGCTATGTAAGTGGTAATGAAGAGCCAAAAGGTTTTGGCCATATTGGCATTAGCGTACCAGACGTATACGCTGCGTGTGAGCGCTTTGCCAAGTACGATGTTGAGTTTATTAAAAAGCCAGACGATGGCTCAATGAAAGGCTTAGCGTTTATTAAAGACCCTGACGGATATTGGATTGAAATACTTTCCCCTGCGGGCATAACTGACATTATTCAAACACAATAAGCCGCTATTAAAATTAAAAAGCCTGCAAATGCAGGCTTTTATGTATTTGTACAAGCTTGTATTAGCTTATCGACGAAGTGCGTCTATGCGCGCATCAAGTGGTGGGTGTGACGAAAATAACTCCGCCATACCTTTACCGCTGGCAATACCAAAGGCCATCATTGAGCCTTCTAATTGCGATGGGTGATTTTGCTTTAAACGTTCAAGCGCTGAACGCATTTTGTCTGCTCCAACCAAGTGTGCTGCGCCGTTATCGGCTGCAAATTCACGTTTACGGCTGTAGTGTGCAACAATTATGCTGGCTAATACACCAAATAGCACTTGGAATAACATATCAAATAAGAAGTATGTCCAGCTACTACCGCCCTCTTCTTCATCACTATTAATAAAGTTATCAACAATACCAGCCAACACTTTAGCAGCAAAAATAACAAAGGTATTCACTACGCCTTGAATCAGCGTAAGGGTTACCATGTCGCCATTAGCAATATGAGACACCTCATGGGCTAACACTGCTTCGGCTTGATCTTGCGACATGTTGTGCATTAAACCTGTGCTTACTGCCACCAAAGAATTATTTTTACTCGGACCTGTAGCAAAGGCGTTCATTTCTGGGCTGTCGTAAATGGCAACTTCAGGCATTTTAATACCAGCCTTTTGCGCTTGCTGTGCAACGGTGTTTAATAACCAATGCTCTGTTTCGTTACGAGGCTGCTCGATAACCTGTGCACCTGTTGATTTTTTTGCCATCCATTTCGACATATACAACGATATAAACGATCCACCAAAACCAAATACCGTTGCAATTAGTAAAATACCACCAAGGCTACGATGGCTAAGGCCCAGCGCACTCATTATTATTGAAAGCACAACACCTAATACCAACATAACCGCGAGGTTAGTTAATAAAAATAAAAATACACGTTTCATACATGTTCTCCAAAAATAACAACTATTGCTGAGCGATTAAGCGGATGCTGATCGGACATAGCAAAACTGCGTTATGACAGATTATGTCATAACGTCAGCGCTATTCTGTGACAAACTATGTCACAACACAAGGGTTATTTATGGATTTATTGATAATTTTTCAAGGAGGGTTTTATAAATCTGTAATTTAGGTGTTTGCTCAGTATATGGGCTTATTGCAAGCAATGGCATAGGTAAGCGTGCCTTGAGTGAATCAAGGTTAGCTTGATATTCATCCATCTCATTATCAACTTGATTGGCTATCCAGCCTATGCAATTTATCCCCATACTCTGCATATGCGCAGTAGTTAACAACGCGTGATTAATGCAGCCCAGTTTCATACCCACAACCAATATTACGGGGAGTTGCTCTGCACTTACCCAATCATATAAATATTGGTTATCGTTAATTGGTAATGCCCAACCACCAGCACCTTCTGTTAGTAAGTAGTCAGCGCCTTGGCTTTTAATATTTTGATAAGCCGCTGAGAGCTTTTCAACACTTAAGGTTACCCCTGCTTTTTGTGCAGCAATATGTGGCGCAATGGCCGGCGCAAACGAGAATGGGTTAATCACATCGTATTTTGCACTAACAGTGGCGTTTTCCATGAGCATTAAGGCATCTGCATTAACCAGTTGGTCGAACGCCATTTCACAGCCAGAGGCTATGGGTTTAAAGCCAATAGCACGTTTTTTATGTTGGGCGAGTAACTTTAATAGCAAACTGGTTACATGGGTTTTACCGGCGTCAGTGTCAGTGCCCGTGATAAAAAATTCGTTCATTACCTTGCCTTTAAATTTTTGCTTTTTCTAATGATAACAAGACCACATGGTAAGATACATGAGCTTGGTTGTTTATCAGCGGATACGCGGCACATACTTTTTGTAAAGCCGATTTAGTTAATAAACCTGCACGGTGGGTTGAATGGTTTTGTGATGTCGCGCCAATGGCTTTAATTGAGTGAATAGCACTTAAAGGATTCGAAAATTGGTCGGTATAAATCACTTTTGTAGCACTATTAATAATAAATCCTGTATTTAAGACCGATTGGTTTATATTACTATGTGTTTGAAAACGATTAACTCTGCTATGTGAATCAAGCACTGAAAACGCGGTTTTTATCTCATGCAGAGAGCCTTCAACCAACACGCTTATATACGCCCGACCACCTGGTTTTAACGCTTTATATAAAGAGTGCATTAACGTTTCAAAATTAGCTGACCATTGCACAGCAAAATTACTAAACACTGCGTCAATGCTGTTTGCTTGTAACGGTAAATTATCCATATCGGCGCAAATTCGCGGAGCAACCACATTGCTACTTTTTAGCATTGTATGGCTTAAATCTATCGCTAATACATGACGATATGATTGTTGTAAAGCATGGGTATTAACCAAAGGGCCTGCCCCTAAATCAACACAGTAGCCTTGTTGAGCGCTGTCAGGTACCGCCATTAATTTAAACAGATCATTGGCTGCTTGTTTTTGTACATTTGCATGCGCTGCATAACTGTTTGCAGCTGTTGAAAACTTGCGTTGTGTTGCGTGTTTTGCACTATTATTAGCTAAACATTTTACTTGTGCGTAATTTGGTTTATAAGCAACAACGGCGTGTGGGCTTATCATGCAATGGCCTTTTGTAAACACGTTATAAGTGTATTAATGTCTTGCTGTGTATGTGCAGCGGTTAACGTAACGCGTAACCGCGAGGTGTTATGCTGCACGGTCGGTGGGCGAATAGCACTTAACCAGATACCTTGTTGTTTAAGGTGTTCACATGCTGCTAATGTTTGCTCAGCACACCCTAAAACTATGGGTTGAATGGCGGTATTTGACTCCATAAGCGCAATACTGTGCTCATTGGCTAAGCGTTTAAATAACGCAATATTTGCGTTTAATGCCGCTCGTTTTTCATTTGCATCACGTAGTGTTTTGATACGCGATAAAGTATGCGATGCATTAAAAGGCGACATCGCCGTTGAATATGTGTAATCACGGTTAAACTGCACCATGTAATCGATAAACGCATGTGTGCCTAATACACACGCACCACTGCTAGCAACCGCTTTACCAAAAGTGATCACCAAAATATCAGGGAGATCCCCCGCTGCAATCAAGGGTTCGCAACTACCCATGCCCGTGTCACCTAATGCACCAAACCCATGCGCATCATCAATCATCAGCCACGCATTGTGTTGTTTTGCTAAACTGAGTAATTCATGCAATGGCGCTTGATCGCCATCCATCGAAAAGACCCCTTCGCTGATAATTAATTTATGCTTTGCGTTGGACTTTTCAAGCCGCGAGCGTAAGTGATTCAAGTCATTATGATTAAAGCGCACCAACGCCGCGTTTGCATGCAAAGCACCATCGATTAAGCTGGCATGATTTAACTTATCTTGAAAAACAGCACTGTGTTGCGCAATGGCTTTATCTTGAAACAACGCTTTAATTACGCTGCTATTGGCACTAAAGCCCGAGTTAAACAGCATTGCATTTTCATAACCAAATTGAGCACACAAATAATGCTCTAACTGCTGCTGGGCTTGTTGGTAGCCTGTTACTAACGCTGAGCTATGGCTCCCCAACGTGCGCGATGTATCAAACGCGATGACCTCATCGGCAAACCCCAAGTAATCATTACTTGCAAAGTTGAGGTAGCGTTTATTGTCTACCTCAATTTCCCGTGCGCTGATTGGGTTAACAACATGGCGTTTGCGCTTTAACGCGCTTTGCTCGCGCGCATCCAGATGGTCGTTTATATAGTCAAATAACATAGTTGAATGCTGTGTTATACAGGATAAAACAATTCAGAGGTCGCCTTATCAGCCACTTTAGATGACAGTGATGCGGCCACTGCTTCGTCTGAATAGTCTTGGTGTTTTTCTGGGTTCATACCTAATTTTTTAATCAGGTTCATATCCGCATCAGCTTCCGGGTTTTCAGTTGTTAGCAATTTATCACCGTAGAATATAGAGTTAGCACCGGCAAAAAAGCACATTGATTGCATTTGTTCGTTCATAGCATTACGACCTGCTGATAAGCGTACATAGCTTTTAGGCATCATAATACGCGCTGTTGCTATGGTACGTATAAAATCAAAGTGGTCTAGATCATCAACATTTTCAAGTGGTGTGCCTTTTACTTTAACCAACATATTGATTGGTACACTTTCGGGTTGTTGTGGCAAGTTTGCAAGCCCCATGAGTAAACCAAACCTGTCAGATGCTTCTTCACCCATGCCTACAATACCACCCGAGCATACTTTCATTCCGGCATCACGCACATTGCCAATTGTGTCTAGACGGTCTTGATACGTGCGTGTTGAAATAATTTGCTCATAATACTCAGGCGATGTATCAAGGTTATGGTTATAGTAATCAAGCCCAGCGTCACGCAATGCGTGTGCTTTATCGTTATCTAACATACCAAGTGTCATGCATGTTTCTAGGCCAAGCTCTTTCACTTCTTTTACCATTTGTGAAATGTAGGGCATATCACGATCTTTTGGATCTGACCATGCAGCACCCATACAAAAGCGGGTTGCGCCTTTTTCTTTAGCTGCGCGTGCCTGTTCAACCACTTTTTCGACTTCGAGTAAACGTTCGCGCTCTAAGTCTGTTTTGTAATGGCCTGATTGCGGGCAGTATTTACAGTCTTCTGGGCATGCACCGGTTTTAATAGATAGTAACGTAGAAATTTGCACTTCATTGGGATTAAAATTTTCACGGTGAACAGAGGCGGCTTTGAATAGTAAATCGTTGAACGGCATTTCAAATAATGCTTTTACTTCTTTGTGTGTCCAATCGTGACGAACGGCTGCAAACTCCATAACTCTCTCTTTTTATTTTTTAATGACGGTGGATATTGGTTTAGTCTAAGACTTGGCGTAACATTGTCAACGAAACGCAATAGATTAAAGTTTACTAATGAATAAAAAACACACAATCGACCTTGATTTTGATCGTCAACACATTTGGCACCCTTACACATCGATGACACAGCCGCTTGAGGTCTACCCTGTTACGCATACTCAAGGTAATAAAATTTACTTAGCAACAGGTGAATGTTTAATTGATGGCATGGCCTCTTGGTGGAGTGCTATTCATGGTTACGGGCACCCTGCTCTAAAAGCAGCTATGCATCAACAAATAGACACTATGAGCCATGTTATGTTTGGGGGCATTACCCACCAGCCTGCAATTGAACTGTGCAAAAAGCTCGTTGCTATTACCCCTGAGAGCTTACAAAAAGTATTTTTAGCGGACAGCGGGTCGGTTTCTGTTGAAGTGGCAATAAAAATGGCGCTGCAATATTGGTTAAGCCAAGGTATCACCACTAAGCAAAAACTCATGACACCACTAAAAGGCTATCATGGTGATACATTTGCAGCCATGAGTGTTTGCGACCCCGTTAATTCAATGCATTCCTTGTACAGTGGCTTTTTGCCTGAACATGTTTTTGTTCCTGCCCCTGTAAGTCAATTTGGTGAACTGTTTGATGACAATGAAGCCGAACAACTTGAACACTATTTTAAGCTGCACCATCAACAGGTTGCCGCCTTTATCATTGAGCCAATTGTACAAAATGCAGGGGGAATGAACTTTTACCACCCAGACTACCTAAAGGCGGTTAGACGGTTATGTGACGAGTATGATGTTTTACTAATTTGCGATGAAATAGCCACAGGCTTTGGCAGAACAGGTAAAATGTTTGCCGTTGAACACAGTGACATTGAACCCGATATCATGTGTATAGGTAAAGCACTTACCGGCGGTACAATGACACTATCGGCCACTCTAACCACAGACAAAATTGCAATTGGTATTAGTGAAGGTGAAGCGGGTGTGCTAATGCATGGCCCTACATTTATGGGCAACCCACTAGCCTGTGCTGTGGCATGTGCCAGTATTGATGTGTTATTACAGCAAAACTGGTCAATGCAAATTACACAACTCAATCAGGCCTTAGCCTCATTAAATAAATGTGCTGAGCTTGAACAGGTAAAAAATGTAAGAACACTGGGTGCTATCGGTGTTGTGGAGCTGGCTTGTGAGGTTGATGTTGCGAAAATTCAAGCGTACTTCATCAGCCAAAACGTATGGATACGCCCATTTGGCAAGTTAATCTATTTAATGCCACCGTACATAAGCACGGCTGAGGATATCAATATACTTAGTGACGCTATTTACAATGCTATTGCTAATAATCAATATTAAAAAGCACTGCTTACATGTTTACCATTCAAACATGTAAGCCATTTTACTGATCATCTTTAGCGGCACTTTATGACTATTACGTTTCGCATATAAGTGTTGCATTGATTTATCTTTGACTTCACCGACAATCACTTCTTTAACTTGATAGCCAAGTGCTACAGCAGCTTGGCTATAAGCAATAAATTCCCACTTTTTAATATTGGTGTTATCAACTATTACCAAGGGGATTGATTGTGATAAAGCGTTAATAAAGCGAGCTAGATTTAAATTATGAAACTGCGATAACTTAAATTTATCAAACTTATATTCACCTTGCTCATCATAAAAATAGTCATCTGTTGAGCAAATCAAGTATTGGCTTTGATCACCTGTGACGAGTTCGTCAGCAAGCGTTTGTGCATAGTATGACTTACCTGAGCCTGGCAGGCCGCGTAAAATAAAGACTTGTTTCATGGAACCTGTAATTGTTAGTTAATTAGTTAAAAATACAAAGTTAAACCTATAATGCCATAAAAGCTGGATTTATCGCACACTTAAGGCAGATTTATTTAAATCAGTGTTTAATATTCATGCGCTTTATAAATAAAAGCCATATTTGTATAAAAAAACCATAAAGAAATTGCAAAGAGTTGCATGCACATGTTTTTTTATTTTCCGTTCAAAGGTAAGATACGGGGTTCAAGTGCAACAATGCACACATTTATTAATGTAGGCAACTTATATCATTGGAGTGAAGATGAGCCACTTAGCGATTTCAGAGCTATTAAAAGGCAAGGTTGCGGTAGACAGCCAAGTAACAGTAAAAGGCTGGATCCGTACTCGCCGCGATTCAAAAGCAGGAATTTCATTTTTAGCCGTTCATGACGGTTCATGTTTTGACGCAATTCAAGCGGTAGTGCCTAATTCACTGACCAATTACGAAGAAGTAACGCGTTTAACAGCTAGCTGCTCTGTATCAGTAACAGGTGTTTTGGTTAAATCTGAAGGCAAAGGCCAGTCATTCGAAATCCAAGCGAATAAGGTTGAAGTATTAGGCTGGGTAGAAAACCCAGACTCGTACCCTATGGCAGCTAAGCGTCACAGTATTGAATACTTACGTGAGCATGCACATCTTCGCCCTCGTACTAACATTATCGGCGCAGTAACACGTGTTCGTAACTGTTTAGCACAAGCTATTCACCGTTTTTACCACGAGCAGGGTTATTACTGGATCAGCACCCCTATCATCACAGCCAGTGACTGTGAAGGTGCCGGTGAGATGTTTCGCGTATCGACGCTAGATATGCAAAACTTACCACGCACAGATAAAGGCGATGTTGATTACAGTGAAGACTTCTTCGGTAAAGAAGCGTTTCTTACTGTATCTGGTCAATTAAATGGTGAGACATATGCCTCTGCTATGTCAAAAATCTACACCTTTGGCCCTACTTTCCGTGCTGAGAACTCTAATACTTCTCGTCACCTTGCTGAATTTTGGATGGTTGAACCTGAAGTTGCGTTTGCAGATCTTGAAGACATCGCAAAATTGGCTGAACACATGCTTAAATATGTATTCAAAGCAGTGCTTGAGGAACGCCGTGATGACATGGAGTTTTTTGCACAACGTGTAGAGAAAACAGCTATCTCGCGCTTAGAAGAATTTGTTGAAAAAGATTTTGCCCAAGTTGATTACACTGACGCAGTAGAAATACTTAAAGCATGTGGTAAAAAGTTTGAATACGCTGTTGAATGGGGTGTAGATTTACAGTCTGAGCATGAGCGTTATCTTGCAGAAGAACATTTTAAAGCGCCAGTAGTTATTAAAAACTATCCGCGTGACATTAAAGCGTTTTACATGCGTCAAAATGAAGACGGTAAAACCGTTGCTGCAATGGACGTAGTTGCGCCAGGTATTGGTGAAATCATTGGTGGTTCACAACGTGAAGAGCGCCTTGATGTACTTGATGCACGTTTAGAAGAAATGGGCTTGAACAAAGAAGACTACAGCTGGTATCGCGACCTACGTAAGTATGGTTCAGTACCGCACTCTGGTTTTGGTTTAGGTTTTGAACGCTTAGTAGCCTACGTAACTGGTATGGGTAATGTACGTGATGTTATTGCCTTCCCACGTACAAAAGGCAGCGCTACATACTAATTAATTAGTATTGTTGCTAAAAAAAACCAACCCTAGGGTTGGTTTTTTTGTTCCTGTTTATTGTTCTAGTGAGTTTGAACTACACTTAGTTAAAATACCCTACAGAACAAAATATATGTTTAAACAACTGATATTCTTTATAGTTTTATTGTCCTCAACTTTGGTTAACGGCCAAGAAAAACCCAGTTTAGATACGTTACTCGTCGCAGGCTCTACCTCTGTCACCCAAATGCTAGAGCTGGTTCAAAAAGACTTTAATAACCAAAACCAATCAGTTATGCAGCTGCGTGGCATGGGCAGTGATAAAGGCATTACAGCTATTGCACAAAACCTTGTAGATATTGGTGCTTCATCACGCTACATGACTAAACTAGAACAAGAGAAATGGCCTCACCTTAAGCAAATTGTGCTTGCGCAAGATGCGCTAGTATTTTTTTCAAATACCGACAACGAAACTTCTAACCTTTCTGTTAGTCAGCTAACTGACATTTATGCTGGACACATTGATGAGTGGTCACAGTTGGTAGCTTCTGAGAATAAAAAGTCAAAAAAGAACAACCAAATCGATTTATTTAGTAAAGGCGTTCATCACGGTACGTTTGACGTTTTTTTAGAGTTCTTGTCACTCGACTACATGAAGTCACCACAAGCTGACTCAATAAAACTTAAAAAAGCAGGTAACAGAGGTCTATTTTCAAAAAATGATGTACTTTTATACAATGAATTTAATCAAGCATTAGGTATTGTACAACGTATTCCAACCGCTATTGCTTACGATTCTTTTGGGGCTATTTCACAGTTTTCAGAGTTAAAAAGAATAGATAAAATTAGAATTTTATCTATTGATGGTGTTCAACCTAGCTTTGCTACTATTAAAAGTGGTGAGTACAGTTTTGTAAGGCCACTGGTCATTATTATTAACACCCAGTCAGATAAATCAATGAGCAAGGGCGAACAGCTATTGCGTTTTCTTAAGTCTGAAAACGTTAAAAAGCAACTTTCTAAATTACATTATGTGATGGTGAATTAAGCATCCTGAGGAGGTTTGAATATAAAATGAAAAAAAGCTGCGAACCTAAGGAACAACAGCTTTTAACAACCAGAATCGTTTATGATTTATAGTGCTGTTTCTAGCTCTGGTAGCACATCAAATAAATCTGCAACTAAACCATAGTCAGCAACTTGGAAAATTGGAGCGTCTGGGTCTTTGTTAATTGCAACAATCACTTTAGAGTCTTTCATGCCGGCAAGATGCTGAATCGCACCACTTATACCCACCGCAATATATAAGTTAGGCGCAACAATTTTACCCGTCTGCCCTACTTGCATATCATTAGGGACAAAACCAGCATCAACCGCGGCACGTGAAGCACCAATTGCTGCCCCAAGCTTATCGGCAATGCCATTTAACAGAGCAAAATTTTCACCATTTTGCATGCCACGACCCCCTGATATAACGACATCAGCTGCGGTTAGTTCAGGGCGTTCAGACTCTGTTTGCTCAACACTAACAAAGCTACTTAATTGATTTTCTAAGCTTGCATCAATAGTCGTTATAGGTGCAGCAGCTTGCTCATTTTGTAAATCAAAGCTACTGGCGCGAACAGTAATCACTTTTTTAGTGTCTAGTGATTTTACAGTCGCAATTGCGTTACCCGCATAGATTGGACGCTTAAATGTTTCGGCATCCACTACGTCGATTATTTCAGAAATTTGCGCCACATCTAATAACGCTGCCACACGGGGCATAAAGTTTTTACCTGTGGTGGTTGCACTAGCTACAATATGAGAATAATCAGATGCCAAGGATAAAACTAAATCAGCCGTGTTCTCGGCTAGTTGATGTGTGTAAGCTACATTATCAGCAACAAGTACATTGCTAACACCCTCAATTAGGGCAACTTCATTTGCCATAGCACTAATATCAGCGCCTTGAACAAGTACATCAACAGCAAAACCTAATTTAACCGCAGCATTAATAGTTTTAGATGTTTCTGGCTTTAGTTGGCCATTATCATGATCTGCTATTACTAATGTTTTCATTTAAATCACCTTTGCTTCTGTTTTTAGTTTTTCAACTAATTGGGCAACATCTTCAACAATTATACCACCACTACGTTTGGCGGGTTCATTGACTGATACAAGCTGTATACGTGGTGCTAAATCAACGCCTAAGCTATCTGCTGCAATAACCTCAAGTGGCTTGCGTTTAGCCTTCATGATATTAGGTAAAGAAGCGTAACGAGGTTCATTCAAACGTAAATCAGTTGTTACAATCGCAGGTAGTTTTAATTCAACTGTTTGCAAGCCGCCATCTACTTCACGCGTAACTTTTACGGTACCGCTATCCACATCAACTTTAGATGCAAACGTACCTTGACCGCGATTTGTTAACGCAGCAAGCATTTGGCCAGTTTGATTGTTATCTGAATCAATTGACTGTTTACCTAAAATAACGAGTTCAGGTGATTCTTGCTCAACTATTTTTGCGAGAAGTTTAGCAACATGAAGTGACTCAAGCTTTTCATCTGTTTCGATGTGTATTGCCTTATCAGCACCTAATGCTAATGCTGTGCGCAACTGCTCTTGTGATGCTTTAGCGCCAATAGTAACAGCAACTACCTCAGTTGCGGTTCCAGCTTCTTTTAAACGAATGGCTTCTTCAATCGCAATTTCACAAAATGGGTTCATCGCCATTTTTACATTGGTAAGATCAACGTCACTGTTATCTGATTTAACGCGTGCTTTTACGTTGTAATCGATGACTCTTTTTATTGGAACGAGAACTTTCATAGGAACTCCCTGATTATTTAAACCTACAAGCTAACGTGTACGTCAACCTATTTATTTTATGAATTCAGACTACTTCCTGTTGACGTAAACGTCAACCTAAAATAACCTTAAACTATTCACAGCCTGTAACGTTTCATTTGCAAGTATGAAATCCCCTTTGTAAAAGGTGCAGGTCCGTCACACACAAGAGGTTATTATGGTCGAACGCGAAACCATGGAATTTGATGTAGTCATTGTTGGGGCTGGTCCTGCGGGGCTATCAACAGCAATTAGATTAGCGCAGCAAGCACAACAAAAAGAAAAAGAATGCATGATCTGTGTTGTTGAAAAAGGCTCTGAGGTGGGCGCTCATATATTATCTGGCGCTATATTTGAAACAACCGCATTAGACGAATTGCTCCCTAATTGGCAAGAATTAGGTGCGCCCGTGGCAACTAAAGTAACTAATGATGAAATTTATTGGTTCAACAATGAATCTAAAGCAACAGCAATTCCTCACTTTGCAACGCCTAAAACATTTCATAACGATGGTAACTATATTGTTTCTATGGCTAACGTATGTCGTTGGTTGGCAGAACAAGCTGAAAACCTTGGGGTCGAAATATTTCCTGGCTTCAGTGCGCACTCATTAATAATTGAAGATGACACGGTAAAAGGTATCATTACCGGAGACATGGGCCTTGATAAAGAAGGCAACGAAAAAGATGGTTACATGCCAGGAATGGAACTACGTGCTAAGTACACTGTATTTGCAGAGGGTTGTCGTGGGCATTTAGGTAAACAGCTTATAAATCAATTTGCACTCGATAAAGATGCATCACCACAGCACTATGGTTTGGGTTTTAAAGAAATTTGGCAGATAGATCCAAGTAAACACAAAGAAGGTACGGTTGTACATGGCACAGGCTGGCCACTTGCTGGTGACACCAATGGCGGTGCATTTATGTATCACGCTGAGAATAATCAAGTTGTGGTTGGTTTAATTGTTGATTTAAATTACTCAAACCCACATTTAAGCCCATTTGATGAATTTCAACGCATGAAGCACCACCCTACTTTCAAAGATGTGCTTGATGGTGGCGAACGGATTGCTTATGGTGCGCGTGCAATTGCAAAAGGCGGTTTACACTCTTTACCGAAAATGCATTTCCCAGGTGGTTTACTAGTCGGTTGTGATGCAGGGACATTAAACTTTGCAAAAATTAAAGGTAATCATACCGCGATGAAGTCAGGTATGGTGGCTGCCGAAACGATCTTTGAAGCACTTTCTAACGAACAAGCCCATACAGATCTTGTCGAGTATGATGACGCATTCAAACAAACTTGGGCATATAAAGAGTTACATCAGTCACGTAATTTTGGCCCTGTTATGCATAAGTTAGGTAAATTTATTGGCGGTGCATACAATACAATTGACCAAAACATATTTGCAGGTGCGTTACCATTTACGTTTAAAGATAATACGCCAGACCACGATACTTTAGTGGATAAAAACACTATAGATAAAATTAACTACCCTAAACCTGATAATAAACTGAGTTTTGACAAGTTATCGTCGGTATTTTTATCAAATACAAATCACGAAGAGTCACAACCTTGTCACTTACAGCTAAAAAATAGCGCAATTCCAATCGATGTGAATCTTGTTAAATTTGACGAGCCTGCACAACGATACTGCCCTGCTGGCGTATATGAAGTACAGCAGATAGAAGGCAAAGATGAATTTGTTATAAATTCACAAAATTGTGTTCACTGCAAAACGTGCGACATTAAAGATCCTAGCCAGAACATAACATGGGTTACACCTGAAGGCGCTGGTGGACCAAACTACCCAAATATGTAAAAACGTTAACAAATCCTAAATTGCAGGGGGCTCAGGCCCCTTTTTTGCGCTATGCTGAATAATACCGTCAGCAAAATTAAGAGTTTATTTATGTCTTCAGATAATGTGGTGTTTCGTTTTTTAGCAGAGCCGACTGATGTTAACTTTGGTGGTAAAGTGCATGGTGGAATTGTTATGAAGTGGATTGATCAAGCAGGCTATGCATGTGCAGCCGGCTGGAGTGGTCATTATTGCGTTACTGTATCTGTTGCAGGGGTTAAATTTAGGCGACCAATATTGGTTGGTCAAATAGTTGAAGTAAAAGCACAAATTGCGCATACAGGAAAAACTAGCATGCAAATTTTTATACAAGTGCGCTGCGGTGATCCAAAGACACAGAACTTGGTTGAAACTAATCACTGTATCATAAGCTTTATTGCAATGGATGAAACGGGTTACCCCGTGCAAGTACCTACCTACACAGCGGTTACAAATGATGAGAAACAGCTTGAAAACTATGCAATTAAGATGAAACAAATTGCGATAGAAACGGAAACCTTGCTGCATAAAACAGCCCCCTAACTAGTAGACTGCTCTGTAAAAGTTACAACTGATTTGCAAAAATGACCTTTTTGAAACTGAATAGGTGACTGAAAATAAAGCAAAAGACAATTTTTTAATGTATTAAATAACCAAATAGAACATTAATTACTCAAAATAACATTGGCACAATGGCTGCAACTACATAATTGGAAAATAACAAAGAGTTATTTATTTTTTATTATGTAAAGGAGCTATAAAATGATTAAATCACTTTCAATTTCTGCTGTTGCACTTGCACTATTTGGTTTTAATAACACGGCCCAAGCAGAAGTAACTGATATGGATTTGCCGAGCATATATACAGGTATCGGCTATGGACAATATTCTTTCGAGTTTGAAGACTCGCAAAATGATACTGATTTTGATGATGACTCACAAATGCTAAAAGGTTATGTGGGGGCACAGTTTAATAAGTACATTAGTGTTGAATTAGCTTACCAAAACTTTGATGAAGTAAGTGATATCGATAGTTATGCTGAAGTTGATGGTGTCTCTCTTGCTGCTCGTCTTTCAGCTCCATTAACAGAAAGCTTTTCTGTTTACGCTAAAGGTGGTTGGCTTGAGTGGGATGCAGAAGTAACAACAGACATTCCAGCGGTTGGTAGTGTGTCAGCAGACCAAGATGGTGGTGACGTATTTTACGGTGCAGGTATTGAATATGCGTTTACTCAGAATGTTCAGATGCGCTTAGAATACGAACGTTATAAATTAGAAGACGATATTGACCCAGATATGGACGTTGCATCAGTATCTGTGCAGTATATGTTTTAATTAGACCAGCTGGTTTAAATTAAAAAGGCAGCCTCAGCTGCCTTTTTTTGTATTTAACGGTTAGAATAGCGCAAAATAAACTATAAAATTGGTTTTATGAGCGACTATCAGTTAACGGCCGTAGGTCATATTGAATCTCCATACAAACAGAAGTTTGCTATTCCTCGCCAGCCTAGGTTAGTTCCACAAGCTAAAGCTAAACTTGTATTTTGTGCTGATTTCAATCGTGAAGAGTTTGTTAGAGGGCTTGATGAATTTAGCCATATTTGGCTTTTATTCCGTTTCCATGAAACTGCTGATAAAGGTTACTCAGCGATGGTTAGGCCACCTCGTTTAGGTGGTAATGATCGTAAAGGCGTGTTTGCAACGCGTGCTACTTTTAGGCCTAACGCCATTGGTATGAGTGCTGTTAAGCTCGAAGGTATTGAATACCATAATGGGCAGTTAAGTCTATTATTATCGGGGATTGATTTACTCGATGGAACACCTATCTTAGATATTAAACCGTACTTACCCTACTCTGATGCAATGCATGATGCCAGTGCAGGCTTTGCTGATGTGCGGCCACACACCCAAATGACCGTTGAATTTAGTGATACAGCTGAGCGCTTTATTGCAGCTCAAACTCAGCACCCTGAGCTGAAAGACTTTATCGCTAATGTTTTAAAACAAGATCCTCGCCCTGCCTATAAGAAACAAAAGGACGGTGAGCAAAGTTATGGCATGACTTTATATAACTTTAATATTCGTTGGCAAGTCAATGGTGATCATAACTATGTAAGCCATATAGAAAAACTGTAGAAAACTAAACTTAGCGCTTTAGTGTAAAAGCTAGCGCTGTTAAACTTAACGTTGAATAATTTTATAACTATCGGAAAAAACATGCGTACCAGTCAATATATACTCGCAACACTTAAAGAAACGCCAGCAGATGCTGAAATTATCTCACATCAATTAATGTTAAGAGCCGGCATGATACGCCGCGTTGCGTCGGGTTTATATACTTGGCTACCGTCTGGTTTACGTGTGTTACGCAAAGTTGAAGCCATTGTCCGTGAAGAAATGGATAAAGCAGGCGCGATTGAAATGCTAATGCCAGTGATTCAACCTGCCGATTTATGGCAAGAATCTGGCCGTTGGGATCAATTTGGTGATGAGCTAGTACGCTTTAATGACCGTCACAACCGCCCTTTTGCACTTGGCCCTACTCATGAAGAGGTGATCACCGATTTTGTTCGCAAAGAAATTAACTCATACAAGCAATTACCGTTAACACTTTATCAAGTACAAACTAAAGTACGTGATGAACGCCGTCCACGCTTTGGTGTTATGCGAGCGCGTGAGTTCACCATGAAAGATGCGTATTCATTTCATTTAAGTGACGACTGTTTAAACAATACATACGAAATAATGCACAAAGCCTATTGCAATATTTTTGAGCGTTTAAACTTAGATTATCGTCCAGTGCTTGCTGATACGGGTTCTATTGGTGGTAGTGTTTCACATGAGTTTCATGTACTTGCAGAGTCAGGTGAAGATGCTATCGCATTTAGCGATGCCAGTGATTACGCAGCCAATATTGAAAAAGCCGAGGCGCTTGCCCCTAACGAAGAGCGCCCAGCTGAAAGTAAAGAATTAAAAGCCTTTCCAACACCTGATGCTAAAACAATCAGTGAACTTAAAAAACATTACGGTGTTAAACCTCATCGTGGTGTAAAAACACTTATCGTATATGGCGCTGCAGATGAAAACGGTGAACGAGGTTTAGTTGCCCTTGTTATTCGTGGCGATCATGAGTTAAACGAATTAAAAGCACAAAACCACCCTCTAGTCCATTCGCCACTCGAAATGGCTCCTGAGTCTGAAATTGTTACTGCAATAGGTGCTAAGCCTGGCTCAATTGGCCCTGTTGGTTTATCTATGCCAATAATTGTAGATCGTACTGCTAATGTAATGGCTGATTTTGTAGCTGGTGCGAACAAAGACGATGAACATTTTAGTGGTATTAATTGGGACCGTGATGTAACTGAATACCAGGTTGCAGATTTACGCAATATTGTACAAGGTGATCCAAGTCCATGTGGTCAAGGCACATTACAAATCAAACGTGGTGTTGAAGTTGGTCATATTTTTCAACTTGGTACTAAGTACTCAGAGGCGATGAAAGCAGGCGTGCTCAGTGAGTCAGGTAAAAATCAAGTAATGACAATGGGTTGTTATGGTATTGGTGTTTCAAGAATTGTTGCCGCTGCCATTGAACAAAATAACGATCAATATGGTATTAAATGGCCAAAGCCAATTGCACCATTTGATTTAGCGATTGTACCAATGAATATGCACAAATCTCATCGTATTCCTGATATTGCTAATAATCTATATGATGGATTAAAATCAGCAGGTCTCGATGTATTGTTTGATGATCGTAAAGAGCGCCCAGGTGTGATGTTTAATGACATGGAATTATTAGGTGTACCATACACGCTTGTTATTGGTGAGCGTAACCTAGATGAAAACAAGGTTGAGCTTAAAAACCGCCATACCGGTGAAAAACTAATGCTTGATTTAGACACTGCAGTAGAAACTATAAAAGCAGCAGTAGCTAGCTAGTAGCTCCCTATAACGAGCAAAAAAAAAGCCGCATATGCGGCTTTTTTTTTGGTAAATCTTAACTACAAACTTTATCTCTACCTGTATTTTTCGCCTCGTAAAGCTTTTCATCAGCTTGTTTTAAAATAGCGTTCAACTTTATTCCTTTGATGTATTGTGAAACACCTGCACTACTGGTTATAGAGATTGTTTCCTCAGTGTAGCTCGTAGATCTGATAACATCGCATAATCCAGTTATAAACTCGTTTGCTTTGGTAATGTCATAGCCTGGCATTACCACTAGAAACTCTTCTCCACCAAAGCGTGCAAACTTACAGTCAGTGTTATTAAGATATTCTTTAAGTGTTTGGGTAAAGCCAATCAATGCTTGATCGCCTATGTCATGGCCATATTTGTCATTTACATGCTTAAAGTGGTCAATATCTAGAATAGCTAGTGCAAATAACTTCTCCCTTTCAAGTAGTTTCTTCAAGACAAAATCAAGAATATACCTACGGTTTGGGGAACCGGTCAGTACATCAGTATTAGCGCGGTACTGACTTTTGCGAAATGCTTTATGTTGGTTAAAGGTAAAAATCGAAATACAAACAAATGCCAAAAAACCGATAATCAAATACGCAGTTTGCAATTGCGCATCTTTTTCTAACCGCTCGAGTTCTATTTGCTGATTTTTAAGCTTCTCTTCTGCAAGTTGTAGTTTAATTTCTTGCTGGGTGGATTCAAATTTTGAACGTGCTTCTTGCTCAAGTTTTTGTTGCGTGCTGAGCTTTGCCTCTTCGACTAAATCAATAAAAAGCCAAAGAGACTCATTAGCTGCTACAAAGTCTTTTTTTAGCTCTTGGCTTTTAGCCTTTAATAACAACGTATTTCTCTTATATCTGTTATTCAATGGGCGTTGGTATTGATTTAATAGTTCTTCAGAGCGAGCTAAGTACTCTAGTGCTTGAGCTGGCTGATTTAGTGCTATAAATGATTTAGCAAAGTTATTATATAAAGCAACAACATGAGCTGGATTAATAGCTAAATCAGGTAGATAACTTTTAGCCAAATATAATAGTTTAAGCGCTGTTGAATAATCTTGCTGTTTAATTGCAACAGATGCTTTTCCAGCTGGACCCCAAAACAAATAACGAGGAACTTTTACAGTAACTGATAAATCTATCATTTGTTCATAGCATGTATTGGCTAAATCGAGTTGCTGTGCCCTTTCATAGGTTGAACACAGAACTGAAATAATGGGTAATCCATTTACAACATCACCATTATTAACGACATTGTCTTTCGCAAGCTCTGCAAATTTAATTGCCTGGTCAAAAATTGACATTGATGCGTAATAGGCTGCAAAGCCTGTATATACATAATTCATGGTTGAATTAGGTATTTGCGAAGTTTTAGAAACTAAATATGCAGCTTCTAACAACTCAATAGATAATTCATAATCTTCTCGCCAAAGAAGTAATATTGCTTTACTTGTTCTGGCCCTGATCTGCATTTTCACATCGTTAGCTCTAACAAATAATGCAATAGCTTGATCTATTTGTTTTAACGCTTGTGGCAGTTTGCCCTCTTCTAACGATAAACTACTGCGGTATAACATCCAATAACCACGTAACCATGAATCACTCTCTGGTAGCTTTGGAAAAACTGAGTCAAATGTCAATTTAGCAAGAGTTACGTCACCATGAAATGAATATAAGCGTGCTAATAAAACTTTATTAAATAAATTATTATTTGTTGCGGGGTTATCAACTGACTGATCTGAGGACAAGATAGAGATATATTTTATTGGTTCAACAAGTGCCTGTTGTTCAACACGTAACAATTCTTCGTAATGGTTTGTTGTTCCATAGGTATACAGAGGGTTAAACCAACATACACATACTACTAAGAATTTGATTAACCGCATTATAATGAACTTTAACTAATTATGACCAAAGCTATTATAACGACAGTAAAATATTTTACTAATGAATACCTAAATTATTTAGGAAAACAAAAAAGGCTCACTTTAAAAGTGAGCCTTTTTTAAGAATAACGAGCTATTACCAGCCAGTTTTTTCTTTAAGTGCTTTGCCAATATCAGCAAGTGAACGTACAGTTTGTACGCCAGCAGCTTCTAATGCAGCAAATTTTTCATCAGCAGTACCTTTACCGCCAGCGATGATTGCGCCAGCGTGACCCATACGCTTACCTTCTGGTGCAGTAACACCAGCAATGTAAGAAACAACAGGCTTAGTAACGTTTGCTTTGATGTACTCTGCAGCTTCTTCTTCTGCAGTACCACCGATTTCACCAATCATTACGATTGCTTCAGTTTGTGGATCTTTTTCGAACATTTCTAAAACGTCGATAAAGTTAGTACCAGGAATTGGGTCGCCACCAATACCAACACACGTAGACTGACCAAAACCAGCATCAGTAGTTTGCTTAACTGCTTCGTACGTTAAAGTACCAGAGCGAGAAACAATACCTACTTTACCAGGTTTGTGGATATGACCAGGCATGATACCAATCTTAGTTTCGCCCGGAGTGATAACACCTGGACAGTTAGGACCGATCATACGAACACCAGTGTTATCAAGCTTAACTTTAACGTCAACCATGTCTAGTGTAGGAATACCTTCAGTGATACAAACAATTAGCTCGATGCCAGCATCGATAGCTTCTAGGATTGCATCTTTACAGAAAGGTGCTGGTACGTAGATTACTGAAGCTGTCGCGCCAGTTTCTTGTACTGCATCACGTACTGTGTTGAATACTGGAAGACCAAGGTGCGTTTGACCGCCTTTACCTGGGCTAACACCACCAACCATTTGTGTACCATACTCAAGCGCTTGCTCTGAGTGGAAAGTACCTTGGCCACCAGTGAAACCTTGACAGATAACTTTTGTATCTTTATTGATTAATACAGACATTATTTGCCCTCCGCAGCAGCTACAACTTTCTCAGCAGCATCTGTTAGTGATTCAGCAGCGATGATATCTAGGCCTGAGTTCTTAAGAACGTCACGACCAAGTTCAGCGTTAGTACCTTCTAAACGTACAACAACAGGAACATTAACGCCTACTTCTTTAACTGCGCCAATGATACCTTCAGCAATCATGTCACAACGTACGATACCACCAAAGATGTTAACTAAAACAGCTTTAACATTATCGTCAGAAAGAATGATTTTGAATGCTTCAGAAACACGTTCTTTAGTCGCGCCGCCACCAACATCTAGGAAGTTAGCTGGCTTGCCGCCGTGTAGGTTTACGATGTCCATAGTACCCATCGCAAGGCCCGCACCGTTAACCATACAACCTACGTTACCGTCTAGCGCTACGTAGTTAAGCTCAAAGCTTGCTGCGTGTGCTTCACGTGCATCTTCTTGAGATGGATCGTGGAACTCACGGATTTTTGGTTGACGGTAAAGTGCATTACCATCGATACCGATTTTACCGTCAAGACAGTGAAGGTTACCTTCGTCTGTGATTACTAACGGGTTGATTTCTAAAAGTGCGAAATCGAAATCGTTGAACATGTTGCCAAGACCCATAAAGATCTTAACGAACTGCTTCATTTGTGTTGGGTTAAGACCCAATTTGAAACCTAGTTCACGTGCTTGGTAAGCTTGAGGACCTACTAATGGATCGATCTCAGCTTTGTGGATAAGCTCTGGTGTTTCTTCTGCAACAGTTTCAATTTCAACACCGCCTTCTGTAGACGCCATGAAAACAACTTTGCGAGAAGCACGGTCAACTACTGCACCTAAGTACAATTCGTTGGCGATATCTGTGCAGCTTTCTACTAAAATTTTAGCAACAGGCTGACCATTCTCGTCTGTTTGGTAAGTAACTAAGTTTTTACCTAACCAGTTTGCAGCAAATTCTTTTACTTCGTCGATAGTTTTAACTAGCTTTACACCGCCAGCTTTACCACGTCCACCTGCGTGAACCTGAGTTTTAACAACCCACATATCGCCGCCAATTTTTTCAGCAGCTGCTGCAGCTTCTTCAGGTGTATCGCAAGCGAAACCTTGAGAAACTGGTAAACCATATTCGGCAAAAAGTTGTTTTGCCTGATACTCATGCAAATTCATGATGCTTTATCCAATTTTTTATACTAAAAGAGCTGAATATTTATGCAAATAAACAGCTATCCCAAATTGCGCACTTAGTATAGATCCCAAGGCTTAACATGAAAACCCCAGTTAGACCAAAGGCGCAAAAAAAAAGCTGTGAATGTTCATTCACAGCTTACATTTCATACAACTAGATTAAACATCTAGCAATAAGCGAGTTGGATCTTCAAGTAACTCTTTAATTGTTACTAAGAAGCCAACAGATTCTTTACCATCGATTTGACGGTGATCATACGATAACGCCAAATACATCATAGGAAGAATTTCAACTTTACCATTTACAGCCATTGGACGGTCTTGGATTTTGTGCATACCCAAAATAGACGACTGAGGTAAGTTGATGATAGGTGTAGATAGTAATGAACCAAACACACCACCGTTAGTAATTGTGAAGTTACCGCCAGTCATATCGTCAAGCGAAAGCTTACCGTCACGACCTTTAAGTGCAAGTTCACGAATACCTTTTTCGATTTCAGCTACAGAAAGCTTATCGCAATCTTTAAGTACTGGAGTTACTAAGCCACGCGGCGTAGAAACAGCAATGCTGATATCAAAATAATTGTGGTATACGATATCATCGCCATCAATTGATGCATTTACTTCAGGGAAACGTTTAAGTGCTTCAGTTACCGCTTTCACATAGAAAGACATGAAACCTAAACGGATGCCGTGGCGCTTTTCGAATACTTCTTGGTACTGCTTACGAAGGTCCATAATTGGCTTCATGTTTACTTCGTTAAACGTAGTTAACATTGCAGTAGAGTTTTTCGCTTCAAGAAGACGATTAGCAATCGTTTTACGTAAACGTGTCATTGGCACGCGTTTTTGTGAACGGTCACCCATTGGAGCAGCAGGTGCAGATGCTTCTGCTTTTTTAGCCGCTGGTGCAGGTGCTTTTAAGAAGGTATCAACATCTTCTTTAGTTACACGACCATTTTTACCAGTACCTTTGATTTTAGAAGCGTCTAAGCCTTTCTCAGCAATTAAACGACGAACAGATGGCGTTAGTACATCTGAGCTGTCGCTAGAATCTGCAGCAGGTGCAGACTCTTCTTTTGCTGCAGGAGCTGCTGGTGCACCGCCTGCCTTCACTTTACCAATTACTTGTTCGCCAAGTACTGTATCGCCTTCCGCATGGATGATATCACCCATTACACCGTCTTCTTGAGCAACAACTTCAAGAACAACTTTGTCAGTTTCAATGTCAACTAAGTTTTGGTCGCGAGAAACCGCGTCACCTGGTTGAACGTGCCAAGTAGCTACTGTTGCGTCTGCAACTGATTCTGGAAGTACAGGTACTTTAATGTCCACTTCTTTACCTTCTGATGCTGGAGCTGATTGCGCCGCAGGCGCGTCTTCTGATTTTGCTGGCGCAGAGTCTTCTTTAGACTCCTCAGTTGGCGCAGCACTGTCAGCGTCGCCAATTAAACCGATTACTTGGTCACCAAGAACCGTTGCACCTTCTTCTTGTGAAATTTCAGTGATTACACCATCATTTTGTGCAACCACTTCTAAAACCACTTTATCTGTTTCAATATCTACTAAGTTTTGGTCACGGCTTACTTTGTCGCCAACACTTACGTGCCATGTAGCAACGGAAGCATCAGCAACCGACTCAGGAAGAACAGGAACTTTGATTTCTGTGCTCATTGCTTATCCTTTATTTTCTATTGTAAGCGCATCTGCAACGAGCGCTTGTTGTTCTTTAGTATGCACTGACATATAACCACATGCCGGTGAAGCTGATGCCTTACGGCCTGCGTATTTGAGCTTAGCACCTTGTGGAATTGCATCGACAAAGTGGTGCTGTGAACAATACCATGCGCCTTGGTTTTGCGGCTCTTCTTGACACCAAACAAAATCTTTAACATGTTGATAGCGAGACATAATTGTCTCCATTTCATCATGCGGGAACGGATATAACTGCTCAACACGTACAATAGCTACGTTGTCTAATTCTAGCTTACGGCGTTCTTGCAGAAGTTCGTAGTATACTTTACCGCTACAAAACACAACACGTTCAACTTTATCAGCATTAATATCATCGATTTCATCAATCATATTATGGAAAACACCTTCCGATAACTCTTCTAATGAAGAAGTCGCTAATGGATGGCGTAATAAAGACTTAGGCGTCATTACAATCAATGGACGACGAAGTGGACGCACTGATTGACGGCGAAGCATAGCGTATACTTGCGCGGGTGTAGATGGTACACACACTTGCATGTTGTGATCAGCACACAGTTGTAAGAAACGCTCAAGACGTGCTGAACTATGCTCTGGACCTTGGCCTTCATAACCATGAGGCAACAAAATAGTTAGACCACACAAGCGGCCCCACTTTTGCTCACCTGAACTTAAGAATTGGTCAAATACAACTTGAGCACCATTAGCGAAATCACCAAACTGTGCTTCCCAAAGTACTAATGACGTTGGCTCTGCCGTTGCATAGCCGTATTCAAATGCAAGTACTGCCTCTTCTGATAGCACCGAGTCAAATACTTCAAACGTACCTTGATCTTCGCTGATATGCTGAAGTGGTAAGTAAGTAGAACCGTCGGCTTGGTTATGCACAACCGCATGGCGGTGGAAGAAAGTACCACGGCCTGAATCTTGGCCAGTTAGGCGTATATCAGTGCCTTCATTTGCAATTGTTGCATAAGCTAGCGTTTCAGCCATACCCCAATCAAGTGGCTTTTCACCAGCGGCCATCAACTTACGATCGTCGTAAATCTTTTTAACACGTGACTGCGCTTTATGACCATCAGGGTAATTAGCTACAATGTTACCTAACTCTTTTAACTTTTCTACAGAAATAGATGCATCGTATTCAACATTCCAGTCATGACCTACATATTTGGCCCAATCAGATGAATGTGATGTCTCAGGCTGTACTTCTTCAACAACACAGTTACCATCATCTAAACCGTTTCTGTAACTATCAGCTAACGCTTTAACGTCAGATTCAGACAATGTGCCTTCTGATATTAGTTGATCAGCATAAATCAAACGTGGAACTGGGTGTTTTTTAATTTTTTGATACATAATTGGCTGAGTTGCATTAGGCTCATCAGCTTCGTTATGACCATGGCGACGGTAGCAGACCAAATCGATAACTACATCACGTTTAAATTTATTTCTGAAATCGAGCGCTATTTGCGTAACAAACGCAACCGCTTCTGGATCATCAGAATTAACGTGGAAAATAGGTGACTGCACCATTTTTGCAATGTCTGTACAGTAATCTGTTGAACGCACATCGTCTTGTTTGCTTGTTGTAAAACCAACTTGGTTATTTACAACAATACGGATGCTACCACCACAACTAAACGCATTAGTCTGTGACAGGTTAAACGTTTCTTGAACTACGCCCTGTCCGGCAATAGCAGAATCGCCATGTATAGTGATCGGAAGTGCTTTTGAACCCGTAGAATCATTTAAGCGGTCTAAACGAGCACGTACAGATCCCATTACAACTGGGTTTACAATTTCAAGGTGAGATGGGTTGAATGCAAGTGCCATATGTACTTTGCCACCAGAGGTCGCAAAATCTGACGAGTAACCCATGTGATATTTAACATCACCTGAACTGTTTGTGTCTTTATGCTTGCCAGCAAATTCATCGAATAACTCAGATGGATTTTTACCAAGCACATTAACTAAAACATTTAAACGCCCGCGGTGGGCCATGCCGATTACAGCTTCTTTTTGGCCACTTTCGCCAGCGCGGTGGATAAGCTCTTTAAGCATTGGAACTAACGCATCACCACCTTCAAGTGAGAAACGTTTTGCGCCTGGAAACTTAGCACCTAAGTATTTCTCAAGACCATCAGCTGCCGTTAACCCTTTAAGGATACGTAGCTTTTCATCTTTACTGAAATTTGGGCGTGATTGCACTGATTCTAAACGTTGTTGTAACCAACGTTTTTCTTCAGTAGATGTGATATGCATATATTCAGCACCCACTGAACCACAATATGTGGTCTTAAGAGCCTGATATAGTTCACCTAAAGGCATGGTATCGCGGCCAACGGCAAACGATCCCACATTAAATTCACGGTCAAAATCAGCTTGAGATAAGTCGTGGTATTCTAACTCTAAATCGCGAACGCGTTCGCGAGTCCATATATCTAATGGATCTAAATTAGCATTTTGGTGACCACGGAAACGGAAAGCATTTATAAGCTGGAGAACTTTGACCTGTTTAAGGTCACTGCTTCCACCCTCTGCTACCACTACTTCTCTATGCTTGTTTTTAGCAAGCGCCGCAAATTGTGAACGAACTTCTGAATGTTTTATATCAACATCCACACCATCTACTTTTGGTAATTGTTCGAACACTTCTCGCCATTCTTCTGGCACAGAAGTCGCATCGTCTAAATACGCTTCATAAAGCTCTTCAATATAAGCAACGTTACCGCCGTTTAAATGTGAAGATTCTAGCCATGCCTTCATCACACCTTCGTGCATTTATAAGCCCTTTTCTTTAGCGCAGAAATTAATTGTTATATAACAAGGTGGCTAACATTTAGTAGCCACCTTACTTTTTACAACACAATTAAACCGAGCGGTTTAATAACATTGATTTGATTTGTCCAATTGCTTTAGTCGGGTTAAGACCTTTAGGACAAACGCTAACACAGTTCATGATACTGTGACAACGGAACACGCTGAACGCATCGTCTAAGTCAGCTAAACGTTCTTCTGTTGCTGTATCTCGGCTATCAGCCAAGAAACGGTAAGCATGAAGAAGACCAGCTGGACCTATGAACTTGTCTGGATTCCACCAGAACGAAGGACACGATGTTGAACAACATGCACACAAAATACATTCATAAAGACCATCTAATTTATCACGCTCTTCAATTGACTGAAGACGCTCACCCGCCGCTGGCGTGTCGTTAATTAGATATGGTTTTACTTTCTCGTATTGAGTGTAGAACTGACTCATGTCAATAACAAGGTCACGTACCACTGGTAAGCCAGGTAATGGACGAACAACGATTTTACCTCTGCCATTTTTTTGTAGCGTAGATAAAGGTGTTATACATGCCAAACCATTTTTACCATTCATGTTGACACCGTCAGAACCACACACACCTTCACGGCATGAGCGACGGAAAGATAATGTTGGATCTTGCTCTTTTAAAAGTAAAAGTGCATCCAATACCATCATGTCGTGGCCTTCTTCCGTTTGCAAAGTGTACTCTTGCATACGTGGGGCGTTATCAACATCTGGATTGTAACGATATACAGAAAATTGTACTTGTGCCATCGTCTCGCTCCTAGTATGTACGTGCTTTAGGTGGAAATGCTTCACGCATCTTAGGCGCATAGTTTACATCACGCTTGCTCATTTCATCCGTAGTTGGATTGAAGATTGAGTGACATAGCCAGTTCGTATCATCACGATCCGGGAAGTCAAAGCGAGAGTGTGCACCACGGCTTTCAGTACGGAAGTTTGCAGCTACTGCAGTTGAGTATGCTGTTTCCATTAAGTTATCTAGCTCTAGACATTCGATACGTGCAGTATTGAAATCTGATGACTTGTCATCAAGACGTGCATGCTGCAAACGCTCACGAATTTCTTTAAGCTCTTGAAGACCTGATGCCATTGAATCACCTTCACGGAAAACCGAGAAATTCAATTGCATACATTGCTGTAGGTCTTTCTTAATTTGTACTGGGTCTTCACCTTGACCAACTGTTGAGTTTTCCCAACGATTAAAGCGTGCAAGTGACGCTTCTAAGTCTGAATCAGAAGCATTCTTAGATACTTCAACATCATTTAGGTAAGTACCAAGGAAGTTACCTGCAGCACGACCAAATACAACTAAATCAAGTAGTGAGTTACCACCTAAGCGGTTTGCTCCGTGTACAGATACACAAGCAATCTCACCCACTGCAAATAAACCTTCAACTACTTTAGCGTTACCAGTGGCATCGATTTGTAATGCTTGTCCATTAACATTAGTTGGCACGCCACCCATCATATAGTGACATGTTGGAATTACTGGAATTGGTTCTTTAGCTGGGTCAACATGTGCAAATGTTTTAGCCAAGTCACAAACGCCTGGAAGACGTAAATTAAGCGTTTCTTCACCTAAATGGTCAAGTTTCAGCTTAATGTGTGGACCCCAAGGACCATCACAACCACGACCTTCACGAATCTCTGTCATCATTGAACGGGCAACAACATCACGTGACGCTAAATCTTTAGCATTTGGTGCATAACGTTCCATGAAACGTTCGCCATCTTTATTTAAAAGATAACCACCTTCACCACGACAACCTTCAGTTACTAGCGTACCCGCACCAGCAATACCGGTTGGGTGGAACTGCCACATTTCCATGTCTTGCATAGAAATACCAGCACGTGTTGCCATACCAACACCGTCACCGGTGTTAATGTGAGCATTAGTAGTAGAAGCAAAGATACGCCCCGCACCACCTGTTGCTAGTACCACAGCTTTTGATTTGAAATAAACAACTTCGCCTGTTTCAATATCAATAGCAGTACAACCAACAACATTACCGTCGTCATTTTTTACTAAATCTAACGCATACCACTCAGAGAATACGTTAGTTTTGTTTTTAACATTTTGCTGGTAAAGAAGGTGTAACAATGCATGACCTGTACGGTCAGCTGCTGCTGCAGTACGCGCAGCTTGTTCACCACCAAAATTTTTCGATTGACCACCAAAAGGACGTTGGTAAACACGGCCATTTTCAAAACGAGAAAATGGTAAACCCATATTTTCAAGTTCAGTAATTGCTTCTGGGCCTGTATTACACATGTATTCGATAGCGTCTTGGTCGCCGATAAAATCGGAACCCTTGACCGTATCGTACATATGCCATTCCCAGTTATCTTCATGTGAGTTACCCAGTGCAACCGTGATACCACCCTGTGCTGACACAGTATGAGAACGGGTTGGGAACACTTTTGAGATAAGCGCACAGGTTTTACCTGATTCAGTGATTGCAAGAGCAGCACGCATACCTGCGCCACCTGCCCCGATCACTACGGCATCAAATTCACGAACAGAATATTTCACTTAAACACCCCACAAAACGATTAGACCAATAGCTACGTATGCCGCTGCCATAAGGTTTAATACAAACCCTAAAACTGCACGCAACTTTGCGCATTTAACATAGTCTGTTAGTACTTGCCAAAGGCCAATACGGGTGTGAACCATAATGCAAACAAGGGTAATTAACGTAGCCCCTTTCATTGCTAGGTTTGAAAACAGGCCTTGCCATGCTTCGTAAGTGACTTCAGGCGTCGCTAAGAAATAGCCAATAATAAAAATCGCATATGCGGTAATTACTAGTGCCGTGGTACGTAATGATACAAAATCTTGTACACCATCACGTTTAAGAGTTGCTTGATTTAAAACCATATCCACACCCCTGCTAATACAGAAGCTACAACGCCAAGTGCCATTGCAATTTTAGCGCTGAAGTTACCTGATTCAAGTTCTTCCCAATGTCCCATATCCATAATGATATGACGAATACCACCAATAAGGTGATACGCCAATACAGAAATGGTGCCCCAAGCTATAAATTTGGCAATGAATCCGCTAAACAGACCCTTGACGAATTCAAAACCTTCAGCAGAAGAAAGAGACTCAGACCAAGCCCAAATGACAAACGTTAAAGCAAAAAATAATGCAACACCGGTGACGCGGTGAAAGATTGATGCTTTAGCCGTTGCCGGCATAGATATAGTTGTTAGATCTAGATTTACAGGTCTTTGCTTTTTCACAGTTACTTGCCCATCTTGCCCACATAGGGGCTCATCTACTTGTTTTTCTAAACCCACCAAAAAAGAAATTTTTTTGATGGAACTATCTAAGTAAACTTATTGATTACGAATAAAGTTCACATTTATGCAAAAATTAGATGTAAAAATAATATTTACCTACAGACAATACGGTATAAAACCTTCAATAGTATATATAGCCAAAGGTCTTTTTACAATTCTTGTTTAGTTAGAGACGTTTGCGAATTAGCCAATGGTATAATATTTAATCCTGACAGAATATTTATTATACATTTGTGCATAATGTTTATAAAAATTGACTTTAACCCCCTCTTTCACGTTAAAATGGAAAGGATGTGCTTAAACAGATTCAGAACATAACAATCAGAGTTGTTATCTTAATAGGAGATAAATAGATGGCGGATAAGAAAGCCACAGTCCATATTGATGGTCTAGATCCAATCGAACTTCCGATTTACCAAGGTACTGCAGGTCAAGATGTCATTGACGTACGTACACTTGGTTCTCATGGTCACTTTACTTATGACCCGGGTTTCATGTCGACTGGTTCTTGCGAGTCTTCAATCACATATATTGATGGCGGCAAAGGCATCCTACTTCATCGTGGCTACCCAATCGAACAATTAGCTGAAGGTTCAGACTACGTTGAACTTTGCTACTTATTGTTGAATGGTGAATTACCAACTAAAGAGCAGTACACTGAGTTTGCAGAGCAAGTAACTCGCAGCACCATGCTTGACGAAAAAATTGCTAACTTTTTCCAAGGTTTCCGCTTCGATGCACACCCTATGGCAATGCTTTGTGGTGTGGTTGGTGCTTTATCTTCTTTTTATCATGAAGACCTTGATATCACTGACGCAAATCAACGTAAAACAAGCGCTATCAAGTTAGTTGCAAAACTACCTACTATTGCTGCTATGGCTTACAAGACAAACATTGGTCAGCCATTCGTTTACCCACGTAACGACTTAAGCTATGCAGAAAACTTCTTACACATGATGTTCTCTGTACCTGCTGAAGAGTACAAAGTTAACCCAGTAACAGCTAAAGCAATGGATAAAATCTTTATGCTTCATGCTGATCACGAACAAAATGCATCAACGTCTACAGTGCGTCTTGCTGGTTCTTCTGGTGCAAACCCGTATGCATGTATCGCTGCTGGTATTGCTTCTCTTTGGGGCCCTGCTCACGGCGGCGCTAACGAAGCATGTTTAAACATGTTAGAAGAAATTGGTTCAGTTGACCGTATCGATGAATACGTAGCAAAAGCAAAAGATAAAGCGGACCCGTTCCGTCTAATGGGCTTTGGCCACCGCGTTTATAAAAACTTCGATCCACGTGCAACAGTAATGCGTCAAACGTGTCACGAAGTATTAGAAGAGCTTAACATTCAAGATCCACTGCTTGATATTGCTATGAAGCTTGAACAAATTGCCCTTGAAGACCCATACTTTGTTGAGAAGAAACTTTACCCTAACGTAGATTTCTACTCAGGTATCATCTTAAAAGCAATCGGTATCCCTACTAGCATGTTCACTGTAATTTTTGCAATGGCACGTACTGTAGGTTGGATTACACACTGGGATGAGATGCTTTCTCAACCTGGTCATAAGATCAGCCGTCCACGTCAGCTTTATACTGGTCACACACACCGTGATTACGTATCTACAGACAAGCGTTAATTTTTATTAATGTTAAAAAGGCCGCTTTTGCGGCCTTTTTTGTGTTTAATAGTTGAGAATTATATTAAAGCTATTACAATCCCTGCTACTTTGTATTGTTTGGTTTCTCTATGTTTACTGTTGAAAAAATTCGTGCTGATTTCCCTATTTTAACTCAACAGATAAACAATCAACCCTTAGTTTATTTAGACTCTGCTGCAACGTCACAAAAGCCCCAGTCAGTCATTGCTGCCACTGAAATGTTTTATACTGAGCAGAATGCGAATGTTCATCGAGGTCGTCATACACTTAGCGAACAAGCAACAACTGCTTATGAACAAACGCGTGATAAAGTTGCTCATTATTTTAATGTGCAAAGCCGCGAAATCGTTTGGACTAAAGGCGCAACTGAAGCACTTAACCTAATAGCTAATGGTTTAACCGAGCAACTTGATAAAAATTCAAGTATCGTAATTACCCCACTTGAACATCACGCAAACATCGTCCCTTGGCAACAATTAGCACTTAAAACCGGTGCGAAATTACATATACTACCGCTTGAAGCGGATGCAACATTCAATATACCAACCTGTATTAAGTTTTTAAAACAAGTAAAACCAAGCGTACTTGCGCTCACTCATGCATCAAATGCACTGGGAAATATAACAAACCTAAGCCCACTGCTTAGTGCTGTAGAAGAGTTTAACACCATCACAGTCGTCGATGGGGCTCAAGGCGCGATGCATCTACAGCCTGATTTAAGTACTCTTGATTGTGACTTTTATGTGTTCTCCGCACACAAAATGCTTGGCCCAACTGGCGTTGGTGGCTTATACGGTAAGTATGAGCGGTTAAACGCCTTGCAGCCTTATCAGACTGGTGGGGAAATGATAGAAACGGTGAGTCTATTGCAAAGCACCTTTCGTGATGCACCGGCCAAGTTTGAAGCCGGCACACCTAATATTGCTGGTGTAATCGGTTTTTCCGCCGCATTAGATTATCTCGCTGCGCTTGATAAGAAAGCTGTTTATGACTACGAACAAGTGCTATTTAACTATGCGGTTAATAAATTAAATGAAATCGATGGCATCACAATTTACAGTAATTTAGACCATAATATTGGCACCATTTGTTTTAATTACAAAGACGAACATCCATTTGATATTGCGACATTACTTGATGGATTTGGTGTTGCTGTTCGTAGCGGCCACCATTGTACTCAGCCTTTAATGGCACATTTAGGTATCAACGGCAGTGTACGGGCAAGCTTTTGTTTTTATAATACTCACCAAGATATAGATATTTTCATTAATGCTCTGCACGAATGCATCGCTTTATTAGATTAAAAGTAGATAAGCAATGAATAAAACGTTTAAAGAACTCGCTGACACGCTTAATAATTCCCCCGCTTGGCAACAAAAATACCGTGAAATCATGCTACTTGGTAAACAATTACCGACAATGCCCGAGGTTTTAAAAACACCAGATGCACTTGTACCAGGTTGTGAGAGTAAAGTTTGGCTGTATTTAGAGTTTGATCTGCAAGAAAACTGTTTGGTTATTATTGGGGATTCAGATACACGTATAGTAAAAGGCTTACTTGCACTTATATTATCTTTATATAATGGCTTAACCCCGAGTCAAGTGTTAGCCATAAATGCATTTGAAGAGTTTGAAAAGCTTGGTTTAATAAGCCACTTAAGCCCTTCACGAGGAAATGGTATCAAAGCCATTGTCGAACGTATTCAATCAATGGCTGAACAAAAGTCGCTTTAAGCTTTAGCTAACCGTTGTTTTTTATCTAAGTATTTACGTACTGCTTTGGCTGCTACAAAAAAGCCAAAGCTACCTGTGATCATAGTCACTGAGCCAAAACCGTTATTACAATCCATATTCATAGAACCATCTGCATTTTGTTTTGCATGACACACACTACCGTCTGAACCTGGATAAACTAACTGCTCTGTAGAATAAACACAGTCAATATTAAATTTACGCTTTGGGTTGCTACTAAAGTTGTACTGTTTGCGTAAAATATAGCGAACTTTCGCAAGTAGTGGATCTTGAGTCGATTTTGCAACATCACCAAATGTTATTTGACTCGGATCCGTTTGCCCGCCTGCACCACCGGTTGTAATAATCGGTAGTTTATTGCGTTTACAATGAGCTATCAGTGCTGCTTTTTCTTTTACTGCATCAATACAATCAATTACATAATCAAAATCTTTAATATGTTCTCGAATATTATCCACAGTGATAAAATCATCGATGACATCAATTTCACATTCAGGGTTAATAAGCTGACAGCGCGCTTTCATTGCATCAACTTTTGCCTCACCAACAGTACCTGTTAGTGCATGAATTTGGCGGTTTACGTTGGTCGCGCATATATCGTCAAGATCAATGAGCGTGAGTTTACCAACACCTGTTCGTGCTAATGCTTCAGCAGCCCAACTGCCTACGCCCCCGATGCCAATAACACAAAAGTGTGCATCTTGAAGCCAAGCAAATTGCTGATGACCATATAAGCGCTTTATTCCACCAAAACGAATATCTGTTACAGAGTCTGTCATTTACCAATCCAAGTTCCATGGTTGTTGCCATGTGTGAAAGTTATCATGTTTAATTAATTGCCCATAAAGGGCGTCGCTATCTGGTTTGCAAATAAACTCAAATCGCTCATTTTGCCAAGTAAAGCGCAGTGCATAAGCATGCAAATAGGTACGCTGGCATTCAGTACCACCATAAAGTGCATCACCTAAAATCGGCGCGGCAATGCTTTTTAATGCAACACGTAATTGATGTGTCTTACCTGAGTACGGCTTTAAAATATATCCGCGTAAATTAGCAGCAACACTGAATGAATAAAACCGTGTGATGGCTGGGTTATTATGGGTTTTTAAAAGCTTAAAGCTACTTCGGCGAGACTTAGCCATATCCCCTTTTATCCAGCCTTGTTTTTTCTTTGGCTTAGCGTCTGATAAAGCCAAATAAAACTTATCAACCTCATGTGCAGTAAAAAGCCGAGTAAACTGAGCTGCTGCTTGGCTGCTTCGCGCTAATATAATTAATCCAGAGGTGACTTTATCTAACCGATGAACGGCAAATAATTTTTCATTCAATTGTTGCTCAGCTAAAACCACAAAACCTGGCCCATCTTCACTGTGGAAGTTAAGCCCTGCCGGTTTTTCGATAACATAAAAGTCTTTATGCTCGGCAATAACTGTTAAAGCTAACTGCTTATTCACTCAACGAATTACTTTTTAAATAATGCACTACCCGCGCTAAATCTTCAGGGGTATCAACACCTGCATGAGGTGTAACTTGTGCCTGCTCAATTTTTATCTGATGGCCATGATAAAGCACACGTAACTGTTCTAAAGACTCTAATTGTTCCAGCGGTGAAGGGCTAAGTTCAATGTATTGTTTAATAAATCCTGCACGATAAGCATATATACCTACATGACGTTGGTAGTTTGCTTTGTCTACGAGAGCATTATTAGTTGAATCCATCATGTTGACTCGATCAAATGGAATGCTAGCTCGGGAGAAATAAAGTGCATTTTTATGAACATCACTCACTACTTTTACCGCATTTGGGTTAAAAACTTCCTCAATGTCTTCAATTGCAACACTCAAAGTGGCCATTGGTGCAACCGAATCAGCCAATAATGCAGCAACTTGGCTCACATTTTCGCTAGCAAGGAGTGGTTCATCACCTTGTACATTAACAACGATGGTGTCATCGCTAAGGTTAAGTAAATCCATTACTTCTGCTAAGCGCTCTGTGCCTGACTGATGATCTTCACGTGTCATTAACACATCACTAGTAAACGTCTTGACCGCATCAAAGACTTCTTGATGATCGGTTGCAATAACAACCTTACTTGCGCCAGAAGCAAGGGCTTTTTCATACACATGCTGAATCATCGGCTTACCACAAATATCAGCAAGGGGTTTGCCTGGCAGTCGTGTCGAGGCGTAACGTGCAGGAATAACGACTACGAATTCCACTTTTCTACCTCTTCTTGGCTTAACTCTCTCGCTTCGTTTTCAAGCAATACAGGAATGTCATCAATAACTGGGTAGGCTAACTTTGCTGCTGTGCTTATTAATTCGTTATTTTCTTTGTCAAAGCGTAATTTACCCTTGCACACTGGGCAGGCGATAATTTCAAGTAGTTTTGTATCAAAGGCCATTGAGGATCCCTTTTTCTTTGAGTAATAGATTGAGTTTATTAATTACCGCGGTTGATGGCTTAGCATCAACAGGTAAAAAGTACCAATTTGGTTTAGCAAAAGCACGGCATTTTACCGCATCTTTCTCTGTCATAATGACAATTTCATCGTTATATTTTTCAAAATCAGCGGGGGTATAAGCATAGTGGTCGCGATAATGCGCCGTAGAAAGTAACTTAACACCTGAGTTTTGCAGTGTCTTCTCAAACCGTGCAGGATTACCAATTGCACTTACTGCATGACCGCTATCTAATAGAGCTTCCGTTTTTTCACCAGTAGCCACATTTAATAAGGTAGATGCCTGTAATTGATAATTAAAGTTATCAGCACCTCCGTTTTCTACTACTAAATCAACTGATTTTAAACGCTTTGTAGTTTCTCGTAGTGGGCCTGCTGGCATCAAAAAACCATTGCCAAAGCGGCGCTCGCTGTCCACTATGCAGCACTCTATGTCGCGACCCATTTTATAATGCTGCATGCCATCATCTGAGATAATGACATCTAAATCGTAGTTTGTATTTAAAAGATTTATATTGGCTTTTCTATCTGGGCCTACAACAACAGGGCAACCTAATCGGCGCTGAATAAGTACAGGTTCATCTCCTGCTTGCGCGGTGGTAATTGAGCTATCAACAAATAATGGGTAAACCTCAGAAGAACCACCATAGCCACGGCTAATAACGCCAACCTTTAAATCGTGTTGCTGTAAAAATTGAGCAAGCCAAATAACAAACGGTGTTTTGCCATTACCGCCCACACTAATATTACCCACCACAATAACCGGCACATCGCCTTTAAATTGCTCAAACAGGCCTAGTTTATAGCACACACTACGTAACGTTGAAATAAACCAAAAAAGCCCGCTCAATGGCAAAAGTACTAAGGTTAAAAGGCTAAAGCTTTTATACCAGCTTTGTTCTATCTTGTTCACCCTTGCTCACCAAACTGCATTTTGCATAAAGCAGCATAAGTGCCGTCATTTTTAAGCAGTGCCTGATGATCGCCACTTTCAATAACTTGACCATTATCTATTACGTAAATACGGTCGCTTTTTTCGATTGTCGAAAGTCGATGTGCAATAACAATTGATGTTTTATCTTTCATTAATTGATCGAGCGCTTGTTGGATCAGCTTTTCAGATTCAGTATCAAGAGCTGATGTAGCTTCATCTAAAATCAAAATAGGTGCATCTTTTAAGATTGCGCGTGCAATAGCAATACGTTGGCGTTGTCCACCTGAAAGCATTACCCCGTTTTCACCCACCATGGTATTTAGACCATGTGGTAAATCTTTTACAAACTCCCATACATGGGCTTGTTTAGCGACAGCTAACAGCTCATCATCGCTTAATGTACGTGTAATGCCATAACTAATATTATTAGCAATTGTATCGTTAAATAACACTACTTGCTGTGAGACCAAGGCAAACTGTCGTCGTAAATCAGCAAGTTTATATTCACTCAGTGCAACGCCGTCTAATAAGATTTCGCTAGGAGCTTGTAAATCGTAATAACGTGGTAATAAATTGGAGATAGTAGACTTACCCGATCCTGAACGACCCACTAACGCAATACTCTCTCCTGCTTTTATGGTGAGTGATAAATCACGTAGTACGGGCTCTTCTTTTGTTGGGTAATTAAAGGTTACATTTTTAACTTCGATTAGCCCTTTTACTTTATCAACGCTTATTGTGCCGGTATCTTTTTCTACTTCTTCATCTAGTACTAAAAAAATACTTTGTGCAGCAGAAATACCGCGTTGTAAGTCGCTATTCACGTTAGCAAGCTGCTTTAACGGGCGTAACAACATCATCATCGATGAAATAAGTACAACAAAATCACCAGAGCTAATGGTGTCTATCATCGATGGCATTGATACAACATACAAAATAACCGCCATAGCACTGGCTGCTAATATTTGAATCACTGAGACACTCAACGCCTTTGTCGCATCCATTTTAATACGTTGCTGGCGGTTGTGATTATTGATAGTAGCAAACTGATCAATTTCCTGCTTTTGCCCGCCAAAGCCATGTATTACTTTATGACCGCTGAGCATTTGTTCAGAACTTCGGGTCACTTGCCCCATCGCTGACTGAATATTTTTGGATATATGACGAAATCGTTTTGACACGATACTGACAATAACGGCTACTAATGGAATGATGATCAAAAATATCAAAGACAACTTCCAACTGGTGTAGAACATTACGGTAAGTAAAAACACCACAAAAGCGCCTTCTCGTACCACGATTAACATAGCTTTTGTAATAGCTTGTTGTACTTGCTCAGTATCAAAGGTAATTTTAGATATCAAATCGCCAGTGGAGTTTTTATCATGAAAAGAGACTGGTAAATGCAGGATATGCTCAAATAACTGCTGTCGTAATGAACGTACAACTTGTGAACCAACATAACTCAAACAGTAAGAAGACATATAGTTAAAAAAACCGCGACCAAACACAAGCGCAACAACAACAAATGGTGCATATTTTAGTACGTCACTATTACGCTCATTTAAACCCTGATCAATAAAGGGCTTCATTAATTGAATAAACAATGCATCCATGGCGGAATAGCCGATCATGCCTATAACAGCTAAAATTGCTATGCTTTTATAATTACCCACGTAAGATAACAAACGCTTGTAAATTTGCGATGTTGTTTGATCCATAACACTCTCTAATTCTTAGTCTTCGGGTATTGTAGCCTCCAGCAACATAAAACTAAACTCAATCTTTTAGAAACCAATCACTTTGTGCCCTCGCAGAGCTTATTTCATAACTATCTTGGTAAAAACTGACGATAATTTGACCATACTCGGCTGTTGAGAATTGCTGTGCATTAATCGCTTCATAGCGTTTTAATACTTCTTGATGAGGTAGATTCCACTGGCCTTTAAAAGCTGTTGAATGAATAACAACCTCTGGGGATACCGCTTCAATAAACGCCTCACTTGATGATGTTTTGCTTCCATGATGTGGGCTTACAAGTACTGTACTCTTTAATACCGTTTGATCTTTTATCAATTCTTGTTCGCGAAGTTTGGTAATATCACCAGGCAACAGTACACTGTTATTACCGTCAGATATGTGAACAATGCATGAGTTATCGTTGTCAGAATAGTGTTTTCCAACTTTATGACTCATTGTAATATGTAAATTATTAAAATTTAATTTTTGTGCAAAACATGCAGATTTAACACCTTCTGGCTGTGTTATTTTAAATGTGTCCTCATAACCGAGTTTTATCCATTCTTTTAATCCACCAGAGTGATCTTTGTCATCATGACTTATTACTGTATGCGCTACCTCAATTTGATTGTTTTCGAGATAAGGCTTTAAGGTAGAGTAAATTCGCGTAAAACGATTAAAGTAGATAGGTCCTAGATCGTATACAAAGCCTTCGTTGTCTTTCGTTATCAAAATCATAGTTCCATGGCCTACATCAAAAACACTTAGTTGCCAATTAGGCTTTGGCGTCAGGTAATAATCAAAAGAGATAATAGTAAGCGGCAATAAACTAATAACCTTCCCATTAGGCAATACATAAAATATGAGTGCACTTAAATAAGTTGTTAGAATTACTGGTAAAGCTATTGAAGGAGCATTAAACCAACGTATTTCGACTGGAATTAATAACAACCCTTCAAAACAAAATCGGATAAAGCTATCTAATAGAGAAAGCATCAAAGCCATATCAAAAGCCGTGCTAAGCATACTAATCAATACTAAAGAAGGCATAACAAAAAAGCTTATGAGCGGTACAGCTATTAGGTTAACTAAAACGCCTATCAAACTAACCCCATTAAAGAAAAAAAGAGTTAGTGGGAGTAAACCCACAAAAAGTGCACATTGCAGTACTATTAATCCTTTAAAAAATGTAATAAATGTGGGCTTTGCGTGAAGCATTCGCTTTACTAGAGCAAAAATCACACCCACAGCAACAAATGAAAGATACAATCCTGGGTTCAATAAACTGAATGGGTTAATAGCTAAAATTAGGACGAGTGCAAACAATAAGGCGCGCCATCTAAGTGCCTGCTTAGATGAATAATAAACTATCAAAATACAGGCTAACATTATTAACGCCCGACTTGCAGAAACTAAAAAGTCACTTAAATAGACATAGCAAAAAGCTAAGCAAAAACCAGCTGCACTGTAGAAAATTGATAAATTGACAGATTGTTTGATAGTCCGGATAAAAACCCACAGAGTATATTTGCAAGCAAAATAGCCAATGCTAAATATAAGCCCAATGTGTAAGCCAGAAATTGCTAATAAGTGGCTTAGGCCAAAAGCTTGAAGTGTTTGTTTATGCTCATACGACATTAAGCTTTTATCACCCGTCATTAGGGCATAATAGAGCCAGCTCATATGAGTATCATCATAGATATTTTGAATGTTTTGCCGATATTTATAAATTAAATCTGGTGCTGCAACATTGGATATTTGTATTGCTGTTCCCACTTGCTTGGCTTTGAACAGAATACGATGACTAAATGCTGAGCGTTCTTTATCAAACCCTGCCACATTTTTTTGACTGCGGTATTTAGTTAACTTTAACCAAGTTGTGACAGTACTTCCTTGCTTTATTGGGTACTCAGTTTTTAAGGTAACTAATACTTTAGGAGATTTAATTAGCGTAAGGTGTTTAGGATGAGTGATACTTGCTTTTAAATATGTGCTATCTCGTTGAGAAATGATCTCTTGAACAACAAACGTAACAAGCTTTGGTTGATTTACATCCAATTTTTGCCAAGAGATAGAATAAAAACATAAAAAATGTAACCAAACAGCTAAAATCCCGCAAATAAAACCTAACATTACAGGTAAAAACGGCTTAAAATAGGCACTTGCTATCACAATTAATAATGTGAAGAGAGTAAATACAAGGGTCTGATAATAAAATACGGTTATAACACAACCAATAACAAACCCAATGCTTAACCACACTGATGTAAATGGTTGCTTTAAATGGCTAAAAAAACGATCCAACGGTTTTTACCCGATCACAATACGATTAAACAGCATAAATTTTTACAAATTTTTGGCCGTTTACTCCATGATGCAAATTTATGGCATCTTAATCGCCGTTCAGCACGTGGGGCTTTTTCTGTTGGTTTATTCTTTGCCTTCATCCCTGTTCCTTTTCAAATGGTTTTAGCTGCAGCCCTCGCTATTCCATTACGAGTTAATCTACCTATATCAGTTGCCGTTGTTTGGATCACCAACCCATTGACAATGCCGCCTATCTTTTATTGTTCATACATCGTAGGTACTATTGCACTAGGTCAATCAGAGCAGCACTTTGCTTTTGAGCCAAGTTGGCAATGGTTCATCGAAAGTTTAACCACAATCGGTCCCGCATTTTTATTAGGCTCAGTAATATGTGCAACAGCCGCTTCATTGATTGGCTACTTTGGAATTGACTTACTTTGGCGTCGGTCGGTGCGCAAAGCTTGGATCAATCGTCACAAAGAAGACTAATTTAACTATAGTCAAATAGCTCACTTGTACCAAATATAGAACAAGATCAAAAAAGCCAGCTAATTTAGCTGGCTTTTTAGTCTTAACTTTTTATGTAGTTAACGCACTTTAGCGTCTATATCTACTAAGTCTGTTAAATGGCACACTTCACCACCATGAGTTTTAATACCATGCTCACCAAAGTAATCACGTTGAGCTTGAACCAAATGACCATTACTTGGTGTAGTAAGCGTTGCAAAATATGTTTGTGTTGAACTTAACACTGGGAATGCTAAGCCTGTCATCATTGCTTGACCGGTGATCTTACGCAATGAAGTGGCTTCTTTTCCTAAAGTGTCAATAAACTCAACACCTTGAGCAATATTATCTAAGTAATCGGCACGAATAATACAGCCGGCACGCCATGTTTGAAGCGTTTTAGACAAATCAACTTTCCACTGATGCGCCCGTGATGCACCTTTGATTAACGCAAGGCCTTGACGATAAGCAAGTAAACTAGCTAATAAAAATGCTTCTTTTAGCTCTTCTAGATCGAGTTCAACCTCAGTAGTAGATTTAGCAGCGTAAGTCATTTCCTTTGCCGCATGAGTGTCACATGTATTTGTTAAATGACGAGCTTGCACAGCCGCAACTAATGATGGCACTGCAATACCGAGTTCTAAAGCATTTTGTGCAGTCCAAAGACCTGTGCCTTTAGCACCTACTTTGTTGTCAATTAAATCGACTAATGACTCATCACTATCCGTTTCTAAAGATAAAATATGGCTAGAAATAGATAATAAATAGCTGTTTAAGTCACCCTCTGACCACTGTTCAAAAATAGCCGCTACTTCTTTTGGAGAACGCTTTGTTCCTAAACGAAGTAATTGATACATTTCAGCAATAAGTTGCATCAACGCATATTCAATACCATTGTGAACCATTTTTACAAAGTGGCCGCTTGCTGATTGACCCACTCGGGCAAAACATGAGTCACCTTTATAGCTGGCAGCTACTTTTTCAAACCACGGCTCGACACGCTCCCAACCGCCTTCTGAACCACTAGCCATCATAGCAGGACCATGACGTGCACCTTCGGCACCGCCAGAAATCCCCATAGTGGCAAACTCAAATTTGTTTTGGTACTTTAATTTACGAGTGATGCCGTCTTTGTAGTTACTGTTACCACAATCAACAATAATATCGTCACATTCAACGCCAGCTTCTACTAGTTCAGTACACACTTTATCGACCAATTCGCCAGCAGGTACTAACAGTAAAATTGAACGAGGTGCTGCTAACCTTTTAACCATGTCATTTAAATCAGACACAATATGCAAACGATCCGCCATGCCTTGGGATTTAGCACAACTTAATAATTCTTCGCCCGCATCGGGGTTTTTATCATAAGCTACGAGTGTCAGCCCTTTTTCAATCAGGTTTAGAGCCAGATTTTTACCCATAACGCCTAACCCTACTAATGCAACTTGCATTTAGTGTCCTCCTCGGTAACAACTATTGGTTAGTAAATGAAAATAATACCGCGCGCATTATACCCAAGCCACTTAAAATTGCGAGCCTGAGTTAAAGCAACCGCCCTTAATGCACACTGAAGTATTATATCAAACAACGAGCACCACAGGGATTATTTAACATCAAATAGGACATTGACTGAGTCTGACACCGGTGTCATAATGTCGTAATATTAATTTTGTATAAATATTGGCAGCATTTAAATAACACTTTGTTTATATATTGTGTTCTCACTGCCTTAAAACCCAATATTTGTGTATGAAACATAAATATTTAAAACGAATATAACCGTCAACCTGCTTACTTAGTAAGCCCACAGGAGAATTTGATGCTTAGACGCACAAAAATAGTCGCTACCCTTGGACCTGCAACCGATCGTGATAACAACCTAGAAAAAATAATCCGTGCTGGTGCAAACGTAGTGCGTTTGAACTTCTCACATGGCGTAGCACAAGATCATAAAGACCGCGCACAAGCTGTTCGTGATATCGCGAATAACTTAGGCAAGCACGTTGCTATCTTGGCTGATTTGCAAGGACCTAAAATTCGTGTTTCTACATTTAAAGAAGGTAAAGTAACTTTAGAAGTAGGTGCTAAGTTTATACTTGATGCACAAATGGAAAAAGGCCAAGGCGATGTAAACGCAGTTGGTATTGATTATAAAGAATTGCCACAAGATGTCGCACCTGGTGACTTGTTATTATTAAACGATGGCTTAATTCAATTAACAGTACAAAGTGTAGAAGGCCACTTAGTACATACCACTGTTACTGTTGGCGGTGTTTTATCAAATAACAAAGGAATTAACCGTCTAGGTGGTGGTTTAACAGCACCTGCCTTTACCGAAAAAGATAAAGAAGATTTGCTAACAGCCGCTGAAATCGATGTTGATTATATTGCAGTATCATTCCCTCGTAGTGGCGATGACATGCGTTATGTTCGCTCACTTGCAGAAGCAGCTGGTTCTAAAGCACAACTTTTAGCAAAAATTGAACGTGCCGAAGCTGTTGAAAGTGTTGAAGCCATAGATGATATCGTGCTTGCATCAGACTCTGTCATGGTTGCCCGTGGTGATTTAGGTGTTGAAATAGGTGATGCTGCTTTAATGGGAAAACAAAAACTCATTATAAGCCGTGCCCGTTCTCTTAATCGTACGGTTGTAACCGCTACACAGATGATGGAATCAATGATCGATAACCCTATGCCAACGCGTGCAGAAGTTATGGATGTTGCAAACGCAGTACTAGATGGCACAGATGCTGTGATGCTTTCAGCAGAAACTGCTGCGGGTGATTACCCTGAAGAAACCGTTGCCACAATGGCGCGTGTTTGTCTTGGGGCAGAGTCACAAAAAGAAACCCACGTTTCTAAACACCGCTTAGATAGCCGTTTTTCTTCAAACGCTGAATCAATTGCCTTGTCTGCAATGTATGCAGCTAATCACTTAGATTCAATCAAAGCTATCGTAACGCTGACTGAATCAGGTAGTACAGCTAAACTAATGTCACGTATTAGCTCAGGTTTACCTATTTTCTCTCTTTCACGTCATGCAAGTACACTAGGTCAGACAGCGCTTTATCGCGGTGTTTACCCTGTATTCTTTGACTCTACAAAGTGTGAAAAAGATAACATGGTTAAAGATGCACTTAGTACACTCGTTGCCGACGGCTCACTTAGCACAGGCGATACCGTAATTATTACTCACGGTGATGCGATGGAAACAATCGGTGCAACCAATACCATGAAAATTGTAACTGTTGCCTAATAGAATTGTTAAATCAAAAACGCGAGCATAGTTGCTCGCGTTTTTAATCGATAAATTGTTAGTTAATTAATCTATATTGAAATTAACTTGCAAGTGCAGCCTTCACTTTATCTCGATAGCTACGGCTTACCTTCAGCTCTTGGCCATTATCTAAAACTAGTAAATATTCACCACTTACCTGTGTTACGAGCTTGCTTATTTGTTTCGTATTTACAATTGCGCTTCTATGTACCCTTACAAATAATTTAGGATCTAACTCTTGTTCAAGCTCTTTCATAGTTTTGCGCAATATATGGGTCTGGCCATCTTGGCAGTGCAAACACATATAATCACCAGCGGCATCAACCCACTGAATTGTTGCAACAGGCACTCTGATAATTTCACCCTGCTCTTTTACAGCTAGAGACTCGGGATAACGTTTATCTGATAAAGTATCGCCAGTGGCTAACTTCTTTAAAATCTCTTCACAATTATTTCCTGTAATACCTGCTACAAAACTAGCTAATTTCTTCTTATGGGCGTTGTCTTGTTGAGTTTTTAAATAAGTATGCACTTTTTCTACCGCCTGTTTTAGTCTGTTGTCATCGACTGGTTTAAGAATATAATCTAAAGCATGTATTTCAAACGCTTTGACCGCGAACTGATCAAACGCCGTTACGAATACAATAGCGGGTAATGCTCTTACACTCTCACTGAGTGCTCTTGCTACCTCAAAACCGTTCATTCCTGGCATTTGAATATCTAAAAAAACTAAATCTATCTGCTCTGCATGACAAGCATCTATAGCCTCTTGACCTGAATTACACAGTTTTATAACCTCAATTTCCTCAAACTCTTCCAACCTTACTGCTAAGCCTCTACGTGCTAAAGGTTCGTCATCGACAATTAGGGTTTTAATCTTGCTCATTTTTTCATAGCCTTCTCAAATGGAACGCGCAGATTTACTTTTAATCCACTTGGCGTATTATGTGACAATACAAACGAATAGTTGTTTTCATACAAGGTTTTTAAACGATCTTTGGTATTTGCAATACCCACTCCTTGCGCATTAACTAACTGGCCATTCGACAACTCAGTACCAGGGCCATTATCGCCTACTTCCAATAATAGTTCATTAGCAAATACTTGTGCTTTTATGTCAATCTCACCACCCTGTGCTAGGTGGGCAATTGCGTATTTAATCGCGTTTTCAATAATGGGTTGTAATATTAAACTCGGAACAAGGGCATTTTTTGCCTCATTACTTACTTCTACATTAACCTTTAAACGCTCATCGAACCTAACACGCTCTATCTCAAGGTATAACATTAATGCGTGTATTTCTTGTTCTAGTGGTACTTTTTTAATTGGATCGGTATTTAATGTATACCTTAAGAAATCACTTAATTTGGACACCATTAAGTTAGCGTCTTTATTTTCTTTAACCAAAATTAATGTAGAAATTGCATTAAGGGTATTAAACAAAAAATGAGGATTGAGCTGATAGCGCAACATTTTAAGCTGTGCTTCATGGGCCATTGTGGTGGCTTTTAATGCTTTTTGGCGTTCACTTTGTAATAACTGGTAATATTTAATACCAAAATAAAGGCCGCTCCAACATAAAATTATATAAACTGAATCTAGACCTTGCTGAAAATAATAAAACCATTCATTAGGTCTATATCCATGGCGGTATATTTCCCATAAATTAAACTTTTGCACCACTGCCCATAATGTGCCGGTAACGTAGGACGCACTAAATACAACAAGCATCAAAACCCAAGGAGATGCATTCCATGCTTTTCGATACATATAACGAAGTGGCACCGTCATTAAACATCCGGCGTAAGCGTTAAGCACAATGACAAATACGTAAATATCACGCATTTCAAAGACTTTTGAGCCAATGTAATTTACGAGAGCATAACCTATCCAACCTGCAACTTGTAGAACCCAAAAGAAGCGTTGGCGGTCATCAACTAGAGATTGCCAATTCAAAATATATTTTTACCTCATTTATTTGTAATTATTATATCGGCTTAGTAGAAGTTAAATCACTACTTCCTATCTTGCTTTTTAAGAGGCTTACCGCAAAATTTTATTTTTTCCACAAAAAAAGGAGCCTAAGGCTCCTTTTCAATACTTATATGTAAAAGCTTAAGCTGCCGCTAGGCCTTCTTTTGCTTTTGCAACAAGCGCTGCGAATGCAACTTGGTCGTAAACTGCGATATCTGCAAGGATCTTACGATCAATTTCTACAGAAGTCTTTTTAAGACCATTGATAAAACGGCTGTAAGACAGACCATTTTGACGTGATGCAGCATTGATACGTGCAATCCATAATTGACGGAATGTACGTTTCTTAGCACGACGGTCACGGTAAGCGTATTGACCCGCTTTAGTAACAGCCTGGAAAGCTACGCGGTAAACACGTGAACGTGCTCCGTAGTAACCTTTTGCTTGTTTTAAAACTTTTTTGTGACGTGCACGTGCGACAACGCCGCGTTTAACTCTTGCCATTTCTAAAAACCCCTATTAAGCGAATGGTAACATACGTGAAACTAGACCATGGTCATTCTTATGAACCATCATCTTAGGACGTAGGTGTAACTTACGCTTAGAAGTTTTCTTAGTCAGAATGTGACGAAGATGCGCTTGTTTACGCTTGAAACCGCCAGAAGCAGTTTTCTTGAAACGCTTAGCTGCGCCTCTGTGACTTTTTAGCTTATAAGCCATTGCAATAACTCCAAATGTATTGCTTTAAAATTAGTAAGCAGGCGTGAGATATATTGCTATAGCTCCACTTTTAGGCCTAACTTACTGCCATATTCCGGTGAAAACTCAACATAAATGCTGCAGTTTTACTTTAAAACCGGTTAACTCAGGTGAATATTCGCATATTACTTGCAGACCTGAGCTAAATTCGGTGCGTATCTTAGCTCGTTTATTACTTTTTAGCAATAGGAGACATCATCATAACCATTTGACGTCCCTCAACACGATTTGGGAAAGACTCAACTTGTGCGAGTTCTTCTAAATCAGCTTTAATACGGTTTAGTAGTTCGATACCAATTTCTTGGTGCGCCATTTCACGGCCACGGAAACGAATAGTGATTTTAGCTTTATCACCCGCTTCTAAGAACTTACGTAAGTTACGAAGCTTAACCTGATAATCACCTTCATCCGTACCTGGACGGAATTTGATTTCTTTTATCTGGATTTGCTTTTGCTTCTTCTTCTGCTCTTTTAGTTCTTTGCTTTTTTCAAAGATGAACTTACCGTAGTCCATGACCTTACACACAGGCGGCTCAGCATTTGGGCTGATCTCTACTAGATCAACACCTGCTTCATCAGCCATAGCTTGCGCATCTCTTAATGTTTGAATGCCAGCTTGCTCGCCTTCGATGTCGATTAAACGAACTTCTTTAGCTGTAATTTCATCGTTGATACGATTTTTTTGAGCTGTTTGTTGCCCTTTCTTGCCGCCTCTAATGGTACGTTCCTCCAAGAATATCAAATAATAAGTGTGCAGTTAGCAGTTGTGTTAATGCTCTGCACACCGGATTTTTATTGTCGATTTTTAATTTCTTCACTGATTTTAGCGACGAAATCATCAACGTTAAATTTGCCCAGATCTTCACCTGTGCGGGTACGTACTGCCACTTCTTGTTGTTCAACTTCTTTATCGCCAACAACAAGTAAGTAAGGAATACGTTTTAATGTATGTTCACGGATTTTAAAGCCAATCTTCTCATTTCTCAAGTCAGCAGCGGCTCTAATTCCAAGTTTATTTAATTTTTGTACAATTTCGTGCACATAATCCGCTTGTTTATCGGTGATATTCATAATCACCACTTGTTTAGGTGCAAGCCACGTAGGGAATAAACCTGCATACTCTTCGGTTAAAATACCGATAAAACGTTCAATTGAACCAAGTATAGCACGGTGAATCATTACCGGTGTACGACGTTCGTTGTTTTCAGCAACATAAGTAGCACCTAAACGGCCAGGTAATGCAAAATCTAGTTGCACTGTACCACACTGCCACGCTCTGTCTAAACAATCGTACAAAGTAAATTCAATTTTAGGACCGTAGAAGGCACCTTCACCCGGTAAATAATCAAATTCTATGTCATTTGCTTTGAGTGCATCAGCCAGTGCTTGCTCGGCTTTATCCCAAACGTCGTCTTCGCCGATACGCTTTTCAGGGCGTGTAGAAAGCTTAACAACTATTTTTTCAAAGCCAAACGTTTCATACGTGTCGTAAACCATTTTGATACATGATGATACTTCATCCATCACTTGGTCTTCTGTACAGAAAACGTGAGCGTCATCTTGAGTAAACCCACGAACACGCATTAGCCCGTGTAAGGCGCCTGACGGTTCATTACGGTGACAACAGCCAAACTCAGCCATACGTAGTGGTAAGTCACGGTAAGATTTTAAACCTTGATTAAAAATCTGCACGTGTCCTGGGCAATTCATTGGCTTGATTGCATACTCACGCTTTTCAGACTCAGTGGTAAACATTGCATCTGAATATTTATCCCAGTGACCCGATTTTTCCCATAACGAACGGTCCATCATCATTGGACCTTTTACTTCTTCGTATTGGTACTCACGTAGTTTTTCACGTACAAACTCTTCAAGTTCACGGTAAATGCTCCAACCATCGTTGTGCCAAAATACCATGCCTGGCGCTTCTTCTTGCCAGTGCCATAAATCAAGCGCTTTACCAATACGGCGGTGGTCGCGTTTTTCAGCTTCCTCTAAGCGTTTTAAGTACGCTTTAAGTTGCTTTTTATCACCCCAAGCTGTGCCGTAAATACGTTGCAGCATTTTGTTTTCAGAATCACCACGCCAATAAGCACCCGCCACTTTCATAATTTTGAAATGTTGGCAGAACTTCATATTTGGTACGTGAGGACCACGACACATATCAACATACTCTTCATGATGATACAAACCTGGGCGGTCATCTTTAGCGATGTTCTCGTCTAAGATTTCAATCTTGTATGTTTCGCCGCGCGCTTCAAATGCATCGCGCGCTTCTTGCCAGCTGACGGTTTTTTTCACTACGTCGTAGTTTGTTTTTGCAAGTTGTAACATGCGCTTTTCAATGGCATCTAAGTCTTCTTGACTTAGTGAGTGTTCCATATCGATATCGTAATAAAATCCGTTATCAATAGTTGGACCAATGGCCATTTTTGCTTCAGGGAATAACTGTTTAACAGCATGGCCTATTAAGTGAGCACATGAGTGGCGAATGATTTCTAAGCCATCATCGTCTTTCGCGGTAATGATTTCTAAGCGCGAATCTTCATTAATTAAATCACATGCATCAACTCGCTCGCCATTAACACGACCAGCAATGGTTGCTTTAGCAAGGCCTGGACCAATATCGTTGGCTACATCAAAAGTACTAACTGGGTTTTCAAAACTACGCTGACTGCCGTCAGGGAGGGTAATAACTGGCATTATAAATCCTTTGTACAGTGGTGACGCCTACAATGCATCACATGTATTTAAATAAATTAAAAAAAGTAACTCCACAACGCTTTTACGAATAAGCATTGTTATCGTTAACCATTTACGGTTAATGCACCTGTTGAGTCTTGCTAAGTGCAGCTATATTGTCGCGTCTGAAACAGTGAAATACAAGTATTTACAGCGACAAATTGACAAATAAGCGCTTCATTTCATACTTAAGCTAATTTCAGCTGCGAGAAACAATTATGTCCGTCAGTAAATCAATCAGATTCGCCAGCCTAAATTTACTTAATTACGCAGCACCACCATATTCCTTTTATCAATTACATGAGCGTTATAACACAACTCAATGGCAGAAAAAACAAACATTCATTGAAGACTTTTTAATCCAAAGTCGTGCTGACGTTGTAGCCTTTCAAGAAGTGTTTAGCATCAAATCATTGCAAACTCTGTGTAAAGAGCAAGGCTATGACTACTTTGAAACTGTGACAACACCAAAAAGTGATAATCTTTACCCGCAAGTATTATTTAACCCAGTCGTTGCTATTGCCTCAAAAATACCGATTCATGATTCGCAAGCGCTTAGTCCATGCCCAGAATTATTAGAGTATCTTAATAATCAAAATGAGTTTAAGTTTAATCGCACACCGATAAAATGTCGCTTTGAGCTGGATGGTTTAGGGGCAGTATATTTTTATGTAGTCCATTTTAAATCTCAACGCGTTCACTCAATGTCGCACATACTTAATATTCATAACCAAGAAGATCCATTGCTTGTATTACTGCAACAAACAGTTGGCATGATGCAATCTCAAATTTCACGCTCGTTGGAGGCATCTATTGTTTATTACGATGCTTTAAAGACACAACGTGAAAACAATTGTGCAACAGTCGTGATGGGCGATTTTAATGACAATATTCAGAGCCCGGCACTTGCATTTATGACACAAGGGTTTCACCCTACCCGCTGCGAACCTTGTAGAGAATTTTCCCAACCGATTGTGGGCTTAAGTGATGCTTTTTCACTGAGCACACAGTATCAAAAAGGGGTGACCAAACCCGCGAGTCATTACTATAAAGGCCGCGCGAATGTATTAGATTACATTTTAGTCTCAGGTCATTTCAATGCCGACTGTGCACTTGGCAAAGTAAAATCTCTAGACTACCTGAATTTTAACGCTCACTTAAATGCTGAGCAACATGATGAAGACATCTGTAGCAGCGATCATGGAGGCATTGGAATCGAAATCCGTTTTTAAAATCCACTGCTTTTAATATTATTAATTGATATACTGTCAATAAATTAGCAAGTAAGAGAGTTAGCAATGAGAACGTGCGGTGTTGAAATTACAGGTAGTGATGTATTACTGTGTATTTTAAGTAAAGATAATGATGTATTTGATATACGCGATGTACGCCAAACTCGGTTCACACTGGGTAATGGTAACGACACTGAAGTAATGCGTAAATTTCAATTTGATTTTGCAAAATTAATGCAAGATTACCAAATTGATTCAGTTGCTATCCGTGAGCGCCAACCAAAAGGAAAATTTGCTGGTAGCGCCAAGGGTTTTAAAATGGAAACAGCCATTCAGCTAATTGAAAATTTGGATGTACAAGTACTAAGCCCTACACTAATTAAAGAGCAATTAAAGCGTAACCCTGTTCCTATTGATTTTGAAGAAACAGGGCTAAAAAAGTATCAAGAAACCGCTTTTATTAACGCATATGTATACATAATGCGAAAAACATACCGCCACGACGAGGCGTAAATAACGATAGCAATCGCTATTTTATTGATTAATTAAACGCGAGAGAGCAACTCACTTTATGTGTTCTATGCTCCTCGCGTTTTTTGTTTTCTGCAAATTAAGATTGCGACATTGGTCGTACCTCACTTTCATTTGTCGACAATTTGTGCTTTTCTAACATTGTACACTCTCACAACAATGACACGGAGCACACATATGCAAGCTACTCACTACGCTAGTCAAACAGATAAAATATACGATAATAAAATTCCTCTTGAACAAAGCTATTTTAAAGGCGCTACATCTTGTTCCTTAATTAACCAAACAATCGGTAGTTATTTTGACACCATTGTCGACAATAACCCTGAACATCCCGCTATTGTCGTTAGTCATCAAAATATTCGTCTCACGTACAAACAATATCAGCAACAAATTAATCAATTGGCTATGGGATTACTTGCGTTAGGTGTAAAACCCGGGGATAGAGTGGGTATTTGGTCGCCGAATAACCTTGAATGGTCTTTAACTCAATTTGCAACCGCAAAAATTGGCGCAATTATGGTCTGCATCAACCCTGCATTTAGACCCAACGAATTACAATATGCGCTTAATACGGTCGAGTGTTCAACACTTATTACTGCGTCCAATTTTAAAGCAAGCAATTACCTTGCAATGCTTAACGAATTAATCCCAGAACTTGCAACCACAGAGCCTGGAAATATTTGTAGTAAAAACCTACCCCATTTAAAGAACATAATACGCATTGGTAACGAGTCTAGCCCCGGTATGTTTAGCTTTAGCAATGTAATGGCGATGCCTACAGATGCACATCAAAGCAAGCTAGCTGAAATAGCTGCAACCTTAAACGCCAACCAAGATATCAATATTCAATTTACCTCTGGCACTACTGGAAATCCTAAAGGCGCAACACTTACGCATAAGAACATTCTTAATAATGGCTTTTTAATGGCACAAGCGATGAAGCTCACCAAAGACGACAAGCTTTGTATTCCAGTCCCCTTATATCATTGCTTTGGAATGGTGCTGGGTAATTTAGTGTGTATTAGTAAAGGTGCGACAGCAGTTTTTCCAAGTGACTCGTTTGATCCCAAAACAACCCTTGATGTAGTTGAAAAAGAGCGCTGTACCGCCCTTCATGGTGTACCGACCATGTTTATTGCAGAGCTTGAACACAAAGATTTTGCTAATTACGACTTATCTAGTTTACGCACTGGTGTTATGGCTGGCTCCACATGCCCTGAGCATGTAATGCGTAAAGTGCACACGCTAATGAATATGAAAGAAGTAGTTATTGGATACGGCCAAACAGAGTGTAGTCCTATTAATAATGTAACAGAAACAGACTCCCCGATAGAAAAACAAGTCAGTACTGTTGGCCGTGCCTTAGCGCATACTGAAGTTAAAATTATTGATGAGGTTGGTAATATACAAAAAATAGGCCTTCCCGGTGAAGTGTGTAGCCGAGGTGCTGGTATTATGCGCTGTTATTGGAACGATGAAGAAAAAACAGCAGCAACTATTGATAGTGACGGTTGGCTTCATTCGGGCGATCTAGCTGTTATGGATGAGGAAGGTTTTGTTACTATCGTTGGTCGTATTAAAGATATGATCATCCGTGGCGGTGAAAACATTTCTCCACGGGAGATCGAAGAAGTGCTGTATACCTACCCTGGCATCCAAGATGCTGCCATATTTGGCATATCGGATGAAAAGTATGGAGAAGAAGTGTGTGCTTGGATCCAGCCAAGTGAAGGTGCTGTACTTAATGAAGACGCCATTCGTTTATTTTTAAAAGATAAGCTCGCCTATTTTAAAGTGCCAAAGCATATACGTTTTGTTGAAGAATACCCGATGACTGTAACCGGTAAACTTCAAAAATTTAAAATGCGAGAGCAAATGCAAGAAGAAATTCATGAAACTGCATTTGCGTAGTTAGCATAAATTAACAAACCTAACCTCACGCAGGTTAGGTTTGATACTGCAGCCATGCTACCGAGTGGCGCTTTGTAACTTGGTTCTTTTTATCTATCTTTTTCATCCATTGAGCACAAGAAAAATGCAAAGCACAAATAAAAGCAAACATCACAATTCTTTATAAGTAATTTGAAAGCGTTAGAGGCTGAGCCCTTTTTAAAATCTGCAATAATAAGAGTAATTTTAATTGCGCAACAAAGCTTGTTACCTAGTGGAGCAATACAAAAGTCCCGGCTGAGAACTCAACCTTAAAACCTGTTAAGGTTACAAAGTATTATTTTTGTCTCAACTGTTTAAATGCAAGAGTTACAGCTAAAGCCCAAACATAAATTGGACTTTAGCTGTAACAATTTGCAATCGATTAGTAATGCACTTGCATTGTAATTCTACAAACTTGGTTTACACATGTTATACAACGCCTTGAGCAAGCATTGCCGCTGCCACACGTTTAAACCCTGCAATATTGGCACCTGTGGCTAAATCATTTTCACAGCCATATTCATTGGCAGTATTACGAATTGTAGTAAATATATGCTTCATCACGTTTTGTAATTTTTCATCAACGTCAGATTTAGGCCAACTTTGCATACTCGCATTTTGTGCCATTTCAAATTGACTTACAGCCACCCCACCCGCATTCGCAGCTTTGCCTGGGCCAAAATAAGTATTGTTTTGTTTAAAGTGGCTAATTGCGTCTGCAGTACAGGGCATATTAGCCCCTTCACAAATTAGCATACAGCCATTGTTAGTTAAGGCTTGGGCATCAGCTTGTGATAATTCATTTTGAGTTGCACAAGGTACCGCAATATCACATTCATAGCGCCATACAGCATGGCCATCTTCTGGATAGTCATCAACCGAAGTAAATGACGCTCCTGAAAATGCATCAATATAACTGCAAAGCGATTTACCTTGAGCTTTAAGAGATTCAATATAACCAATATCTAGACCCTCGGGTGCATAAATACAGCCTTTGGAATCACTGCAACTAAGTACTTTAGCGCCCATGGTATCGAGCTTTTTCATTAAATGGATTGCCACATTGCCAGCCCCCGACACCAGCACACATTTATCTTTAACAGTGTCATTTTTAGCTTGGAGCATGTTTTCAATAAAATAAGCGATACCCATGCCTGTTGACTCATTACGTAATTCAGAGCCGTTCATTATTAAGCTCTTGCCAGTAATGACTCCTTCAAAGCGATTGGTTAATCGTTTATATTGGCCAAAAAGATAGCCTATTTCTTTTGCACCAACCCCTATGTCCCCCGCAGGTACATCGGTAGTAGGGCCTATGTGACGGCTCATTTCAGTCATAAACGATTGGCAAAAGCGCATAATTTCGATATTACTTTTACCTTTAGGATCAAAATCAGCGCCCCCTTTGGCCCCACCTAAAGGCAAACCTGTTAAAGCATTTTTAAGTGTTTGTTCAAATCCTAAAAACTTAACTACGCTGGCGTTTACGCTAGGGTGAAACCTCAAACCTCCTTTAAAAGGTCCTAAGGCTGAGTTAAATTCAATACGGTATCCACGATTAACATGAACTTGCCCATTATCATCCTGCCAAGGTACCCGAAACATGATTTGCCTTTGCGGTTCAAGTAAATTTTCCACCACTGCTAGCTGCTGGTATGCCTCATCTTCATCTAAAACCGATGTTAAAGACACAAGGACTTCTTCTACCGCTTGAATAAACTCATCTTCGCCTGAATTTTTATCTTTTAATTTAGTTAATATCCGATCCAGGTATTGCATCGTAAATCCTAATTTAATCAATACTTATATATTTATAGTGCATACATTAATAATCGATCACCTAAAAGGAGAACTACACCCAAACCACCTCAATACAGAACTCAGCGTTTGACACATAATATAAAAGTGTTTCTTTGCAAGAGTAGTTGTCACTTTTAAAAAGTAACAACTATTAAAATAAGTTCCTGTGAGACAGTTATGGGGTTGGGTTAAAGCGATTTATAATGCGTTGTTGATTTTAATAGTGGAGCAACAATTATTAAAATCAATGCCTTGCCTAAATAGCTTTTAATTCCAACGCATATCGACTCTTGAGGTGATTTAGATATATATCTTTCTATTCAAATGCACCCACATCTCCAGGAAATACCACAGGAGATTCTATACCGTCTTTATTTACTGCGGCTACACCAAAGTAATAATTATCGATAACTACATTTTTAAGCGTTGCTTGGCTTACATCACCTACATAGCGGCTAAACTGCCATTGTGGTTCACTGGTGTAACGCCAGTAAATTCTATAGCCTGCTGTTGCCTTATCGGTGTTTTTTTGCCACTTTAAATGCGTACTCGGTTGCACAGCACCTGAAATTTCTACACCCTTTGGTGGCGCAGGCGCCCATGCCATCGAAGCAAGACTTACAGCATTAAGCGATGTCAGTTTAGCTGCATAATCAAAGTCGACACCATCGATAGTATCACCATAAACAATGCCGTCTTCTGTACGTAAATCTTGGTGTTGATGGTTATAATTTTCATTGGTTTCCATAACTCGAACCGCAGCATACCCCATATCATTAAATGGACGATGGTGGCCGCCGCGGCCAAAACGGTCGAGCCTGTAGACCAACATAGTATCTAAATTTGGGATGTACCTGTCTGCCATAGTATCAATATAACGTGCAAGATTTCGACTTGCAGAGTCTACTTCACCACCGGTAAAGCGGCGTTTGTGAGCCTGCTCTTTGGTTTCAACTACTCGCGTACCTTCAGAGAATATACGTGCAGTTGTGTTATCGGTGACACCGTTAATACCGGTAATATTGCCTATCATGTCGTTATTCAATACGCCATGGACTTGCCAACCTTGCTGCTGGGCATGTTTTGCTAGTATTTTACCACCAAACAAACCTTGCTCTTCACCTGAAAGCGCCGCATACACTATAGAGCCATTAAATTTATAGTTTGATAACACACGAGCAGACTCTATAACACCTGCGACACCCGATGCATTATCGTTAGCCCCTGGAGAATCACTAGTAAAATCCATTACATCACTTACTCGTGAATCAATATCTCCCGACATCATCACCATACGATTTGGCTCATCCACACCTCGCTGAATAGCAATAATATTTACCACTTCAACAGGATTAGGAATACGCTTTTCACCAGAAATAGTATCTTTCACTTCAATGACTTCTAAGCAGCCACCACATTGTTTAGATATTGCCTCAAACTCAGCTTTTATCCAGCGCCTCGCAGCACCAATACCACGTGTATTGGATTGTGTTTCAGACAATGTATGACGAGTACCAAAGTCGACAAGTGTTTGAATATCACTTTCTATTCGTGAGGCTGATACAGCTTGAGCAATATCATGTAACTTTTGTTGATCTTGGTAGGAAGGCTGTGTAGCAAAAGTCGGACTTGCCAGAAACAAGCCACTTAACAAAAGTGCTGAATTTATACGCTTAATTTTATTATTACCTGTAGTAAACATGGTTGATGCTCTTTTCTTATTAGGTATTAACACAGTACGATAGCTAACATAATGTTAAAACCCTTTTGAGATAAACCTCCAAATTATTCGCTAAAACGCAATATTTTTTATGTACATAAAAATTCAGACATAAAAAAACCAGCCTCAGCTGGTTTCTTTAATAGTGCTAGCTCATAGCCATCATCATTTTCGCGGGCTCTTCAAGGTAGGATTTCCACAAGTTATTGAAGCGAGCAATGGTGCCACCATCTATCACTCGGTGATCACCTGACCAACTCACCTGCATAATCGCTTTACTAACCACGTTTCCTTTTGAATCAAACCGAGGTAAATGCTGCAATTTGCCCAGCGCAACAATTGCTACCTCTGGCTTATTAATAATAGGCGTGGCTATAGTACCGCCAATAGCACCTATATTTGAAATGCTGATAGTACCGCCTTTTAAGTCATCTGGACTAACGCGCCCTTCTCTTGCTGCCTCTGTTAAACGCGTTACCGCATTAGCCACATCAACAATGCTTTTAGATTGGCACTGTTTAATATTAGGCACTAAAAGACCAATCTTAGAATCAACCGCCATACCAATATTGTGATCATCAAAATACGTAAGCTCAGTACACTCGTCATTTACCTTTGTATTGAGTACAGGGAACTCTTTAAGTGCAAGTGATAGTGCTTTGATGAAAAACGGCATCATCGTAAGCTTTACACCTTGCTGCTTATATTGCTCTTTTAAAGAACTACGTAGTGTAATTAATTCTGTCAGATCTATTTCATCACAAAAAGTAAAATGAGGAATAGTGCTCACAGAAGCAACCATTTGCTTAGCCATGGCAGCTTTAATGCCTTTTATTGACTCAACACGGGTGCCACCTAATGAAGATGTATTAACACTTTGTTCGCTTGCGTCTTCTTTAAGCGGCGATGTATCAATGGTGTTTGGTACTTGGCCATTTACAAATTGTTCAATGTCTTCTTTGTAAATCCGTCCATTCTTGCCACTGCCTGGAACACATGTCAGATCAACATCCATCTCACGCGCTTTACGACGAACCGCAGGAGATGCCACTGCTTTTTTATTAACCACTTTAGCGCTCTGATTTTTTGCAACCATCGCTTTTGGCTCTATTGCATTGGTCTGTGCTTTAACAACGGCTTCGTTAACATCAACATTTTCTTGCTGCGTCCCAGCTATGCTCATTTTAAACAAAGGGCTGTGGACTTGTGCTACTTCGCCTTTTGCGTAATAAAGTTTATGAACTGTACCTGTATGCTTTGCTGGTATTTGCACCAAGGCTTTATCCGTCATCACATCACAAACAGCTTGATCTTCTTCAATCTGTTCGCCTTCTGCCACTAACCATTCAACGATTTCACATTCAACAATTCCCTCACCAATATCGGGTAAGATAAAGTCTTCGAGTTGCTCAGCAGAGCTACTATTTTCTGCGCCCTCGCTTGGTTTTTCAATCTCTGGCGTTTTTGTCTCTTCACCAGCAACTTCCATTGCAAATAACGGCGCATGAACAGCAGCAATATCACCTTTTTGATAATATAATTTTGAAATTACACCATCATGAACAGCGGGTATTTGTACCAATGCTTTATCTGTCATTACATCGCAAATCGGTTGATCTTCAGCAACAGTGTCACCTTCAGATACTAGCCATTCAACAACTTCACATTCAACAATGCCTTCACCAATATCCGGTAAAATAAAATCTTTAGCCATGATAACTCCTAAAATTCGACCGATTGCTTAATGGCAGCAAGTACTTTTAATGCATCTGGCACATATTCTTTCTCAAGTGCCAGCGGGTAAGGTGTATCAAGCCCACATACTCGCAAGATTGGAGACTCTAAATGTAGGAAGCATTCTTGTTGAATAGTTGCAGCTATCTCACTACCAAAGCCGTTCGTGATAGGTGCCTCATGGCTTATTACTAATCGCCCTGTTTTCGTAACTGACTTGGCAATGGTGTCAAGATCCCAAGGCAGTATGCTACGTAAATCTATCACTTCACAGCTGATACCTTGCTCAGCTGCTTGCTTAGCTGCATCTTCAATAATTTCCATTTGTGCGCCCCAAGCAAGTAATGTTACGTCACTTCCTTGCTCTACAACCTCAGCTTTTCCAAGTTCAATACTGTAATCTTCTTCTGGAACTTCACCTGTAGAGGCACGATATAAACGTTTAGGCTCAAAGAATATAACCGGGTTATCGTCTTTAATTGATGCACGCAATAGCCCCTTTGCTTGGTATGGGTTACGTGGTACTACAATTTTAAGCCCTGGGGTATGTGCAAAGTATGCTTCTGGAGATTGCGAGTGGTACAACCCACCTGCAATACCACCGCCGTAAGGTGTACGAATTGTTAGATTACCAACATTAAACTCATTACCACTGCGGTAACGGAATTTTGCTGATTCATTCACTATTTGGTCAAATGCAGGGAAAATATAATCAGCAAACTGTATTTCAGCTAGTGCTGGCGCACCGAACGCCGCAAGACCATTAGCAAAACCCAATATACCCTGCTCAGTTAATGGCGTATTAAAAACACGATGTTGGCCATACTTTTCTTGTAAACCCGATGTCGCACGAAAAACGCCACCAAAATAACCCACATCTTCACCAAAAATACAGGCTTGAGGATGTTCTGCCATCGTAATATCAAGGGCTGAATTAATTGCATGTAACATATTCATTTTAGCCATTACTTAATTCTCCCTGCAGTAACTGGGTATGCGTCTGGATGCTGTTTTATATGTGATTTAAGCTGCTCATATTGACGTTGCAATGACGGGATTGGCGTATCGTAAACATCCGAGATTAATTCTTCTAAGGCTGGTTTTTCAACCACTTCAGCTCGTTTCAATGCAGCTAAGATATCTTCACGAATTTGCTCTTTCGCTTTTACATCGTCTTCATCGTTAAGCCAGTCTTTTTTGATTAACCATTTACGGAAGCGTTCTATTGGGCAAGCTTGATAATTTGCTTCTTCTGCTTTTGAACGGTAGCCACTTGGATCATCCGATGTTGAATGTGCTCCCAAACGATAAGCAATGGATTCAATTAAAACGGGCTCACCTGTTGTTGAGGCAATTTCACGTGCTTTTTGTGTTGCGGCGAAAACCGCTAATGCATCCGCACCATCAACTCGGATTGTCTTAATACCGTAACCGACACCACGTGAAGCAATACCATCACCTTTAAATTGCTCATCTGCAGGTGTCGAAATAGCATAACCGTTATTACGCGCAAAAAAGATAACAGGAGACTTATGAACAGCCGCCATATTTAAGCCTGCATGGAAGTCACCCTCAGATGCAGCTCCTTCACCAAAATAACAGATAGTAACGTTGTCTATCTTGCTGCTTAACTCACCGGTTTTTGCATCAATATGTTTTATTTTTTGCCCGTAAGCGTAACCTGTTGCCTGTGGAATTTGCGTCCCTAATGGTGAAGATATAGTCATGTAATTAAGTTCAGCACTGCCATAGTGTATTGGCATTTGACGACCTTTACCTAAATCAAGTTCATTAGAAAACATCTGATTCATAAATTGGTCAAGAGTAAAACCACGGTAATGCAAGGCTGCTTGTTCACGATATTGAGCCATAATCATGTCATCTTGATCAAGTGCAGCAGCTGATGCAGTAACAGCGGCCTCTTCGCCTAAGCATTGCATATAAAAACTAACGCGGCCTTGACGCTGTGCAGCTTGCATTCGTTCATCTAAAGCACGAATAAAGCGCATCGTTTCGTATAAGCGAATAGCAGTTTTTTTCGCTATATCTGGTGCTGTTGCACCGCTAAGAATATCGCCGTCCTCGTTTAAAATGCTCAAGGTTGGAATATTTAAAGCATGACCATCTATAAAAGCAAGTTCATGACTAATATTCTGCGATACGTTATTTGGGTTGCTCATAACCTACCTTCTTTTGTTGTCGAATTTACAGTGCCAATTGGGTTAACCATTAAAGGTTAGTTATTATTATTGATGTTTTTTGCTAGGTTAAAGTTTGCAAAAACTGCACTGTAATTAAATTAAAGCTGCCATCACTTTACGTTAACGTAAAGTGTTATTCAACTAATCATAGACAAATGCAGAGTAAATGGCGAGATAAAGACTGGAAAGTTAACTATACAATATAAACTGTTATTTTAAATCATATAGTTAACTATAAATAGCGAGATGTATTTAAATGAAATTCTTATTAATTTCAAGGGGTACAACCGTTAAGAGCGCCCGTTGTCCAAGTGCTACATCGGCGTTTGGAAAGATGATTGCTTCACCATCAACGTCAGCGTAGTAACAGGTCTGACCATCTGTTGCGAGTAATTCGCCTTTAGCAAAGCCAGTAAAATTAACTGCATCGTCAGAAAAAGGAAACGAAAACGCCTCTTCTGTACGATTAATAGAACGATGCACTGAAAACAGCTCAAAGTCATTTGCATCAAACTTCTTATATTCAACACTTTCTTGACTAATTAATGCAGTTAACGTTTGCTTGGTTTGTAAAAATCGACTCATGTCATTTTGACCAAATGGCTTTACTTGACCAAGTTCAACAGTGAATGAATCTGCGCCATGAACGTACGACGAATAATAGCTAAATGTCGTTGCCGCTGACTTCATCATTAATACCGTATTCACACCACAACTTAATAGAAATTGCAGCTGTGACTTTTTCCACGGTTTACCATGAAGGTAAGGATAAACTGCAAACTTATCATTTTTTGAACCTCGAATTGCAGTGTGCAAATCGTAATGGCAACGCGAACGCCCTTCACCACCTCTAGCAAAAAAATCACTCACATATTGCTCAAGCTTTGCTGCGCGAATACGTTCGTTATTCATTGGTGTATCGTCAGTTGTATGATGGCCATTAAAGAGACGATTTAAATTCTCTTCAACAAACCGCTTACCAATATTAATTGACTGCGGGTTACCGTATATAAATAAGACTCTTTGCGCTAAAACTAACTCTTCACTAATGATAAGTTTAATTAATTCATCACATATTTCGATTGGTGCAGTTTCGTTTCCGTGGACTGCACTAGAGAGTACTATATCTTTGGTACTTGAACCCGGGGGTTGAAACTCAATAACTCCCGTATCATGGATGCTTACTTTTGTACCGTTTTTTAAAGTGAATTCACCTGCATCCAAGTGCCATTCATTTTCGCGGCTTAATGTAAGGAAATCCCCAGAGGTTTTTAATTCTTCTATATAATCTGATTTGGCTGACATGTTCATCGCCTTTTGTGTGGAGTAAATACAAAAACGGCTGATCAAGTCAGCCGTTTATACAACAATTTTTTAGGTTAGCTGATTACTGAATCAACTAACTTTTTGGCTTCTTTTTCTAGTAAAGCTAAATGCTCTTCGCCTTTAAAAGATTCCAAATAAATTTTATAAATATCTTCAGTACCTGATGGACGCGCAGCAAACCAACCATTTTCTGTAACGACTTTTAACCCACCAATTGCTGCATTATTACCTGGTGCATGAGTTAACTTTTGTAAAATTGGCTCACCTGCTAGCGTATCAGCGCTGACATCCTGCGCACTTAACCCTTTAAGGCGTTGCTTTTGTTGTGAAGTAGCCGAAGCATCAATACGCTTATACAATGGCGCACCAAATTCTTGTTCAAGTTCTTTATAAAGTGTTGACGGTGTTTTTCCCGTTACTGCTAGAATTTCTGCAGCAAGTAACCCCATGATAAAACCATCTTTATCGGTATTCCAAACTGTACCGTCAAAACGAAGGAACGAAGCGCCTGCGCTTTCTTCACCACCAAATGCCAACGAGCCTTCATTAAGTCCTTCTACAAACCATTTAAACCCAACAGGCACTTCTTTAACTTCATGCTTATTGCGAGAAACAACTCGGTCAATCATCGCACTAGAAACCAAAGTCTTTCCTATTACAACATCATTTGACCAATCACGGTGATTAAGTAAGTAATCTATAGCCACTGCTAAAAAGTGATTTGGATTCATTAGTCCATCAGGTGTGACGATACCATGGCGGTCATAATCTGGATCATTACCAATACCAATGTCAAAATCATCTTTTAATGCGATTAAATTTGTCATTGCGTAAGGAGATGAACAATCCATACGGATTTTACCGTCTTTATCTAAAGGCATAAAACCGAAACGTGGATCAACACTTTCATTTACGACCGTAAGGTCTAAATTAAACTTTTCAGCAATGATTGGCCAAAAATTAATACCTGAACCACCTAACGGGTCGATTCCCACTTTAATTTTTGCCTTAGCAATAGCTTCAACATCAACCACATTGATTAAGTCATCAATGTAAGGTGTCATTAAATCTTGATATTTGATAAAACCTGAACGGGATGCTTTTGCAAACGGGAACAACTCTACCTCAACTAAATCTTCAAGTAACAGTTGGTTTGCACGGTCTTCAACCCATTTTGTTACATCGGTATCAGCTGGGCCGCCATTAGGTGGGTTGTATTTAAAACCACCGTCTTCAGGCGGATTGTGCGAAGGCGTTACCACAATACCATCGGCAAGTTCATGTGGGTTTGCTTTATTATGACAAACAACAGCATGGCTGATCACAGGTGTTGGTGTGAAATCATCGTTTTGCTGGGTTATTACTTGAACTTCATTCGCAACAAGTACTTCTATTGCCGAATTATAAGCAGCTTCACTCAGTGCGTGCGTGTCTTTACCCAGAAAAAGCGGGCCAAATATGTTGTTTTGCTTACGATAGTCGCAAATTGCTTGAGTAATGGCGAGTATGTGTGATTCGTTGAATTTAACATCATATGAGCACCCTCGATGGCCAGATGTGCCAAAGGCAACGCATTGCTCAGGGTTCTGTTCTAAATCAGGCTCATTTAAATAATAAGCTGACACTAGTTTTGGTACATTAACTAAATCTGATTGCGTTGCAGGTTTACCTGCACCTGGGTGAATCGCCATTACATTTCCTTATATTTATAAGTAGTCTCTAATTTTTTCTGCTTGTTCGGCACTGTAACCAAGACCCAGCGCCACCTCATGTAACATCATTTTCTTGCGTGTTGTATTTGAATTTGTCATCACCCAATATTCACTATCTGTGATATTTTTTGGGTTCATACTACTACCACTGTTAACAAGATCTTCTTTACTCGTCGCAAAATAAACCCGGTCACGGCCTTGTATATCAAGTACAGAAGAAAAACCGTCTTTATGGGTGCGGTGTAGTGCTGAGAGTATAAACAAAAATCGCCCTACTACGCCTTTTTGCATGGCAAGTTCTTCTTTATTTAATACATTAAAGACACTAGCGCTTTTTTGCTGCATTTTCGTGACCGACGACACATCACTTTGCTCTTTTTTAGCTGTTGTATGCGTTTCTTCATTGGGTTGTTCAGACACATCCAGCTGTTCTTTTGTATCATTTGTTAAATGATTATCTGACGCTGTTTGTTCAATATCGCCGCTAAGGTTTAATAAACGACGCAAAATAGTTGATGCACTTTCGCCAATACTTTGCGTGTTACTCGCAATGTATTGATACAGCTCGTCGTCTATGTCAATTTTTTTCATGTGATTCCTGTCATTACGGGTCATATTATTTCTTTATCAATTTGATTATACCCAAACAAAATCTAATTCTCTATGCTTTGCAATTTGTTATTTCACTAGGCAAACTAAGCACACTTTTACTGGAGACCTAAATGCGACTTAATTATAAACAAACAGGCCAAGGTAAACCTGTTATTCTTATTCATGGTTTGTTTGGCTCACTTGAAAACCTCAATGTAATCGCCAATGCATTGAGTGACCATTTTTTAGTAACCAATATTGATTTACGCAATCATGGCCGCTCACCTCATTCTACGACCATGGATTACCCTAGCATGGCACAAGATGTTATTGAGTTAATGGATAACTTAAACATCGAGCGAGCACATATTGTAGGCCACTCTATGGGGGGTAAAGTTGCCATGCAACTGGCTCATTCATTTGAAGATAGAGTTGAGCGTTTGGTTGTGCTTGATATTGCTCCTGTTGCTTATAAGCCTCGACATACAAAAATTTTCAACGCATTAAAAAGTGTTGAAAGCCAAAAGATTTCAGACCGTAAGCATGCTGATAAGCTGATGCAGATAGATATAGAAGAACTAGGTGTGCGACAGTTTCTATTAAAAAGTTTAGCTAAAAATGAGCATGGTGATTTTCAATGGCGGTTTAACTTAGCCACACTTGATGAAAAATATGAAAATATTTTAGCTGATATTAAAGCAAATGATTCTTGTTTATGCGATACTTTGTTTATCAAGGGTAATGAATCTGATTATATTTTGCCTACGTATAGAGAAGTAATTATGTCTCGCTTTACGAACGCAAAAGCAAAAATAATTCACGGCGCTGGACATTGGTTACATGCTCAAAAGCCTGATGCAGTTAATAAATCAATACTTGATTTTTTGCGCGCTACTAAAGCATAAATTTTATCGTGTGTTTTTATACAAGCACACTAAATTATTATTATTTAGTGTGCTATAGTACGCGCCGTTTAATTTAAAGGTTATACGTTGATGGTCAGTCAGTTAATTAACGAATTTGATACCCTTGGGTTGTATTTTGGCTTAGCCGGTGTGTTCTTTTTTATCGGTATGGCTATTCAAGACGTACTCAAACGTGGCAGCGTTCCTAAATATGGTCGCTACATAGTATGGCTTGTACTTTTTTTAGGCTGTTCTGGGTTTATTGCAAAAGGACTTATTCAAGTTTTTTGGCAAGGTGCGGGTGTAGGGTAATCTACCATGGCTAAATCTGAAACAGACAGAACAACGCTCGATCTATTTGAATACGAAAAGCGCCCTGGCCGCCCTAAAACGAATCCTCTGCCTAGAGATATTCAGTTAAAGGTCAATAAACGTAATCAAATAAAAAGAGATAAAGCACGTGGTTTAAAACGTGTTGAATTTAAAGTTTCATCGCAGTTGTATCAAGCGTTAAGCGATATGGCCGATGCACAGAATATTAGCCGTAGTGCACTGATTGAAACAATTTTACAAGAAAGATTGGCTATTGATAGATAGAAGGTTTTAAGTTCATGGCAAGTGTAGGTATTTTTTTCGGAAGCGATACAGGTAACACAGAGCACGTAGCTAAAATGATCCAAAAAGAATTGGGTAAAAAGCTAGTGGCTGTTCATGATATTGCTAAAAGCTCTAAAGAAGAGATTGCAGAATTTGATTTAATCTTATTTGGTATTCCTACTTGGTACTATGGTGAAGCACAATGTGACTGGGATGACTTCTTCCCTGAACTTGAAGAAATTGATTTTGACGGTAAGCTTGTTGCTATTTTTGGTTGTGGCGATCAAGAAGACTACGCTGAATACTTTTTAGATGCCATGGGTATGATCAATGACATCGTTACTGAGCGTGGTGCAATTATTGTTGGTCACTGGTCAACTGAAGGCTACGACTTTGAAGCATCTAAAGGTATGGCTGATGACAACCACTTTGTCGGCTTAGGCATTGATGAAGATCGTCAACCAGAGCTTACTGAACAGCGCGTAAAAGCTTGGTCTGCACAAGTATATGATGAAATGTGTTTAAGCGAACTCGCTGATTAATCAATTGGTTTTTAAATATACTTTGCTGGCTAGCATTTGAGCTTTCAGGCTGTTTATTTAAATAGACCTTTGCACTTGATCGTTTTGCACGTTATTCTAGTTATTGCTAATGTGTCGTGCACACCTTTTATAGGTGTACCAGAGTAACCAATAAAAAATTGAGACAGATTTAATGACTGATCACAACTTGGAATTAAAAAAAGCCGGTTTAAAAGTAACATTACCGCGTATTAAAATTTTAGAGATTTTACAATCTCCAGATAACCAACACATCAGCGCTGAAGATGTTTACAAAATTCTGTTGGATCTAGGCGAAGAAATTGGCCTTGCAACTGTTTATCGCGTGCTTAACCAATTCGATGATGCTGGTATTGTTTCTCGCCATCACTTTGAAGGTGGAAAGTCAGTATTTGAATTATCAGGCAGCACTCACCACGATCACCTTGTGTGTTTAAAATGTGGCAAAGTTATTGAATTTGAAGATGAACTAATCGAGCGTCGTCAGGTTGAAATTTCTGAAGCGAATGGTATCAAATTAACTAACCACTCTCTTTATTTATACGGCGAGTGTACTGATACACAAGCGTGTAAAGCTTTCTCTGATAACCAATAATTCGGTTATTAGTACGTAATAAAAAAACCTGCTTAATGCAGGTTTTTTTGTATCAAGTGTTTATAGAACAGAATTACTTCTGTTCCATTTTAGCCCATGAATCACGAAGACCCACAGTTTGATTAAACACTAAAGTCTCTGATTTAGTATCACGACTAAAGTAGCCTGTTCGTTCAAACTGAAAACCTTTAGCTGGTGTTGCTTTTTCAAGTGATGGCTCAAGCTTCGCGTTGGTTAGAACCACTAATGATTCAGGGTTTAATGTAGTTGCAAAATCTTCAGCAGCAGCTGGATTTGGTACACTAAACAAACGGTCATATAAACGCACTTCAGCTGTTACTGACTCAGTCGCACTTACCCAATGAATTACACCTTTAACTTTACGTCCGTCAGATGGGTTTTTACCCAGCGTCTCAGGATCATAAGTACAATATATAGTTGTAATTTCACCCGTTTCATCTTTCTCTACACGATTCGCTTTTATTACATAAGCACCACGTAAGCGCACTTCTTTATCAAGCACTAAACGTTTAAACTTATTATTGGCTTCTTCACGGAAGTCTTCACGCTCAATATAAAGCTCGCGAGTGAAAGGAACATCGCGACGACCCATTTCTTCCTTATTAGGGTGATTAGCAACAGATAAAGTTTCAACTTCATCAGTAAAGTTTTCGATTACAACTTTAACAGGATCAAGTACAGCCATTGCACGCGGTGCATTTTCGTTTAAGTCTTCACGGATACATGCTTCAAGCATGCCCATTTCAACCATATTTTCTTGCTTGGTAACACCAATACGTAAACAGAACTCACGGATAGAAGCAGGTGTATAGCCACGACGACGAAGACCAGCAATTGTTGGCATACGTGGGTCGTCCCACCCTTCTACGTGCCCATTTACCACTAAGTCATTTAACTTACGTTTTGACATAATGGTGTATTCAAGGTTTAAACGTGAAAATTCAATTTGCTGTGGATGACATTCAAGGCTGATATTATCAAGTACCCAATCGTATAAACGACGGTTATCTTGGAACTCGAGTGTACATAACGAATGGGTAATGCCTTCAAGCGCATCTGAAATACAGTGCGTGAAATCGTACATCGGGTAAATGCACCACTTATCAGCAGTTTGATGGTGATGTGCAAAACGTACGCGATAAATAATTGGATCGCGAAGCACCATAAATGAACTTGCCATATCAATTTTAGCGCGTAATACACACTCACCTTCTTTAAACTCACCATTACGCATTTTTTCAAATAAGGCGAGGTTCTCTTGTGGTGAAGTATCACGTGTTGGGCTATTTTTACCCGGCTCTTTTAATGTGCCGCGGTACTCACGAGCTTGATCGGCTGTCAAAAAGCACACATAAGCAAGGCCTTTTTCAATAAGCTCAACAGCATAGCCATATAAGGCATCAAAATAGTTAGATGAATAATTAATTTCACCATCCCACTTAAAGCCTAACCACTGCACGTCTTCTTTTATAGAGTTTACATAGTTGATGTCTTCTTTTTCTGGGTTAGTATCATCAAATCGTAAATTACAAAGACCGTTATAATCTTGGGCAATTCCAAAATTTAAACAGATAGATTTGGCATGGCCAATATGTAAGAAACCATTAGGCTCTGGAGGAAAACGTGTATGCGTAGTTGCATGTTTCCCAGATGCTAAATCTTCATCAATACGGGTTCTAATAAAATTACTTGGGCGATTCTCAATTTCCGCCATAGGAGTACAATCCTCACATAAGTGCATGGTGATAAAACTAATGCATTATTACAAAAACAAACCTTAACATACAGCAATAGATTTAGGTTTCTTGCATATTATTAAAACTAAACGACAGCAGTATTTTTTGATTATTCAATTGTAAGGTAGGAATGAAGATAATTTGTTCTAGCGCAATAAAAGAGTCATTGAAACACGTTAAAGTAGCGCCATTATCGAAACGCAATTAGGGACAAATAATGGCTTCACTATCGCAGCATCGTGTTTATATTCCGACCACCGCACGCGCAAACCAATACATTCTCGCAGAATTTAATCCAAGCAATGAATTCTATGCCCATTTTACAGATCCTCAACAGTGTTATGAACGCTTATCACGTCAACTCTTTGCATTATGTGACGAATATGAACTGCATAATGTACATTTAATCGCGAATGACAAGTTGCCCGTTGTAAGGTTTCATGAGGAGTCATATAACTTACAAACACCTAAACAGATTTTATTTTTTTATAACCCACGTTATCACGAAGCGCACAAATGCTTTTATAACGATGGTCACAAAAGTAAAAAAATTAGATTACTCTTTTTAGCAACAGGTGATGATCTTCGTGCCAACAGTGCAATCTTTCACGCTAAAGTGGTGAAAGTTCTTTCAGCACTACAAAATAGCATTCTTGAAGGCGAAGAACAGTTCAAAGTACGTGACCATCAGCATCTAACATATGATTTATTTGCTAAAGCAAAGGGCTGTAAAGAGAGCTACGGATATAAATTGCGCGGCTTATATCAACGTTATCAAAGCAGGCATTGCTCTTTACCTAAAGAGCATAACGAGATGACTTACGCGACATTTAGAATTCCCGTTACACGTATGCTCAAAACACAATTTCAACATTTAATGAATAAACCAAATTACGTTGATTTTTATAATCACTTTTACACGTTACTTGTTCAACAGTGTGAATCTAAACAGCTAAACTTAGCAGCAATGGTTGCAAATGGCTGTATGCCTATTATACGTAACAGTCAAATTGATAAAAACGATAGCAATAGTGAACTACAAAAACTGAGTTTTTCGACTACAGACAATGTGCCGCAATATAGTCAACATTGGTTGGATGACAAACTTGTTGAAACGATGCACTTTGTAATTGTTGCAAGCGATAATGATGAGCAAGGAGTTGGGCATGGTCGATTTATGAACAAAGTTGAAAGTGTGATCCGCGAAATGGTTGAACCTTTGGCTATAAACAAAGAGCGTCAAGATCTCACTGTCAGGTTTTTTCAGCACATTAGTTATTTCGAATAAACAGGCAATAAAAAACCCCATAAAACTGGGGTTTTTTTATTAACAATACAAAGGGGTGTTACTGTTTACGTTGCGCTTCTTTTTGCGCTTTTTTTGCTTCTTTGCGTTGTTGTAAAACAGCTTGAGCTTCGTTACCAATGTGGCCTTCACCGCGTGCTTGCGCCAATTCTATTTGCTTTTGACGCTCAGCAAAGCGAGCACGTTGCTCGTCGGTTACATCATCAATACAGTGATGACATGACACCCCTTCCATATATTCAGGCTTTTGCTTTTCTTCTTCGGTAATTGGCATACGACACGCATGGCATTGATCGTAAGAGCCTTTTTGTAAATCATGATTTACCGCAACTCGGTTATCAAATACAAAGCACTCACCTTCCCACATGGTGTCTTTTTTTGGTACTTCTTCTAAATATTTTAATATGCCGCCTTCAAGGTGGTAAACCTCATCAAATCCTTGCTCTTTCATATAAGCTGTTGATTTTTCGCAGCGAATACCACCAGTACAAAACATAGCTACTTTTTTATGCTTTTCTGGATCAAGGTTTTCTTTTGCCCACTGCGGGAATTCACGGAATGTTTTTGTATTTGGATCAACTGCGTTTTCAAACGTACCTATTTCAATTTCATAGTCGTTACGGGTATCAACTAAAATTACTTCAGGGTCTGAGATAAGTGCATTCCAATCTTGAGGCTTCACATAACTACCAACCACTTTTAGAGGGTCAATACCTTCAACACCCATAGTGACAATTTCTTTTTTTAGTTTTACTTTTGTACGATAGAACGGGCATTCGTCATCATATGATTCTTTAGTCACAATATTGTCTAGATTTGGTTGAGTGTCTAACCACGCCAGTAAATTATCAATGCCTTGGCGTTTTGCAGCGACAGTACCGTTGATGCCTTCTGCGGCAATTAACAAAGTGCCACGTACGTCGTTTTGCTCCATTACATTAAGTAAAGGTTGGCGAAGTGCCTCAAAATCAGGTAGAGAAACAAATTTATACATAGCGCACACAACAAAGTGTTCACTGGTTACATTATCTTTATGGATAGCAGTCATGGTTTTCCTATTTTGCTTTTAAAACCCGCAAGGGGCGTTTACCGAATCGTAAATCCGGCGCATTGGGGCGCATATTTTACGCTTTTTCTTTTTAAATGCAAAAAAACCTATGATTGTCTGGTTTTTACTGTCAGCGATGCATAGGACTAAGCTATAATAGCGTTCAGATTTATGAAGATTTAAATTACTCATTTGGAGATAGACACTTTGCACTTTACTGATCTTGGCATTGATAACCGCCTTGAAACTCAACTTGCGCATCAAGGCATTACTCAGCCAACTGATATTCAGGCACACGCTGTGCCTACAGCTTTGGCTGGCCATGATATTTTTGCTCAATCTAAAACTGGCTCAGGTAAAACATTGGCGTTTTTATTACCAGCCGTACAACGTGTAATGAAGCAAAAAGCGCTCAGTAAACGTGACCCGCGCGTTTTAATTGTCGCTCCTACCAGAGAGCTTGCCACTCAAGTTTTTACTCAACTTAGATTACTTATCGCAGGAACAAATATAAAAGCGCTAAAAATACTCGGTGGTGAAAACTTTAATGATCAAATAAAAGCGCTAAGAAATGACCCGCATTTTGTGGTAGCTACGCCGGGTAGACTAGCGGATCACCTCACTCAACGCTCACTGCAATTAAGTGGCTTAGAGTTATTAATTTTTGACGAAGCAGACCGTATCCTTGATCTTGGTTTTACTGAACAACTTAAAATGATCAATGAATTAGCCAATCACCGTTTACGTCAAACATTATTGTTTTCTGCAACGCTTGATCATGCACAAGTTGATGCCCTATCGCGTAACTTACTTAAAAAGCCAAAGCAAATTATGCTCAGCGCCGCAAACGAGCAGCACTCTGATATCAAACAGAGTTTATATTTAGCAGATCACCTTGATCACAAAGAAGCGCTATTAGCGCACTTTGTTAAACAAGATGACGTCGGCCAATGTATTATTTTTACAGCAACGCGCGCAGACACAGCACGATTAAGTGAGCTTTTAAATAGTAAAGGATTAAAAACACAAGCCCTAGCTGGTGATTTAACGCAAAGTAAACGTCTTGAAATCATGGATGCCTTCAGCCGAGAAAACTTCAAAGTACTTATTACTACGGATGTTGCCTCTCGCGGCTTAGACTTGTTAAGTGTCACCCATGTTATTAACTTTGACTTGCCAAAACATGCTGAAGAATACGTTCACCGTATTGGCCGAACTGGTCGTGCTGGTTTTAAGGGCACAGCTATCTCATTGGTAGGTCCAAAAGATTGGCCTAGTTACAAAGCAATAAAGTCATTTTTAAATGATGAGTTAGAGTTCCATACTGTTGAAGGTTTAACCGGTAAGTTCAAAGGTCTGCGGGATAAAAAACCACAAGTACAGAATAAAGTTAATGATAAAGTAAAGCCAAAAGCTAAAGCTACACCTAAGCGAAAAGCTAAGCCTAAGAAGCCACAAGCCCCTATTAAAGCACCATTAAATATTGATGGTGATGCGCCTATGCGTCGTCGTAAAAAGCCAGAGCAGGAATAATTATGAGTTACCTTGGTACAACACAAACCTTATTTGTAAATGAAGTCAGTAATGAAGGTGCTTACCTTGATGGCCACGATTTAGGCGAAGTCTTTCTACCGAGCCATGAAATTAAACATGAGCTTGAAGCCGGTGACAGCATAAGTGTTTTTATATTTTTAGATAATGCAAATCTACCTACAGCCACAACCAAAAAGCCACACGCGCAAGTCGGTGAATACGCCCTACTTCGAGTTAAAGAAATTAATAGCATTGGGGCTTTCTTAGATTGGGGCTTAGATAAAGATGTACTTGCCCCATTTAATGAACAAAAGCCTCGTATGCAAGAAGGTCACTCATACTTAGTACGTCTTTACTTAGACAACGCCAGCTCACGTATTTGTGCATCTAGCAATTTCAATCGTTTTCTTTCTAAAGAAGAGCCGCAATATAGCCACTTACAGGAAGTTAATTTAATTGTTGCAGGCAAAACTGACATTGGTTACAAAGTATTAGTAGAAGAATCGCACTTTGGCGTGGTTTTTTATAATATGGTGTTCAAGAACTTATTTGTCGGCCAAAAACTAAAAGGCTTTATTCAAAAAGTCCGTGAAGATGGCAAAATTGATGTCATTCTTGAAAAGCCAGGAATGGGAAAAGTCAGTGAGCTTGGTGAAAAAATCATGGATAAGTTAAAGCATGAAGGTGGCGTGCTCGCAATTGGCGATAAATCAGATCCTGAACTTATCAAAAAAGTGTTCTCAACCAGCAAAGCAAACTACAAAAAAGCCATTGGCGGTTTGTTTAAGCAAGGGTTAATTGATATTGAAGCTAAGTCGATTAGGCTTAAGTAAGCTGTAAGCTTGTCAGTATTAAGTGATTTAGAGAAGAGTAAAGTGAAAGCTTTGCTCTTTTTTGTTTTATAAGTTCCATTGGCAACGATGAGCGATAAACAGACGAACTCATTTCTGGACAGAAACAATTTAGCATTTTTGATCCAGAACGTTACCTTTAAGTTAGAAAAAGTAAGCTTTGCCTCCTCCCTAAATCAGCCCATACCTCTAGAATAATATTACCATAGCGACGTTTTTCAAGGAGGATTACAGATTTAACTAGATTATTTCTGTGTAGAAAACCATATCAGGAATGATCGCCTTTAACTTTTCATAGAAGTCTTTTCTCAAAATTAAATCACAACCTTCTAATTTTGAGATATTGGAATCTAAACCAACAAAGGAAGCCCCTTTTCCGATTAAACTTTCTCTCCAGTAACGATATATCAAAACGGCTTCACCATTTTCATTTATGGCTCTGAGTCCGTTATCATGATGATCCACACTCAAGCCTAATATACTCAGCAGTTCACCATTCATCCAAATAACTTGTGCTGCCTCTAAGCTATTTTCATTAAAACAGAACCCTTGGATGATTGGAGTTCCATAACAGTATTCATCTTTCCAAATGTCTTGAGTACAAGGAAAGCTTTTCAAGGGGTTCATTTTAATTTTCTTTGGCAGGCAACCTTCACATACGACTGCGCGATTGCCTCTGGTGTTGCTGCCATAATCTCTAGTTTCAAACTGACGCTCAAATCTAGCAATGACAACAAAATCGTTTAATTCATCAGGAGCACTAAATCCAGTTGATTTATCAAGCGGCTTTACTAAGTTGGGCCTATTAACAAGAGAGTTAGATGTTGCAATCATTGTTCTAACATCTATTTTTCCATCACCTTCAAAAATGACTGATTCTCTATATTGTTGATATAAAAATTCATTTACATGCTTAAAAACTAAATCATAGATATAAGTGTTCGGAGAAAGCATCCCGTTGGATCTATTAATAAAGTGCTCAAATTCATCTTCATTAAAGTTCTGTATTATTACGTTTATTACGTCGTCCACCTCAATCTCTAATGAGATTAAGTAACTGATAGGCCTTGAGTTATTGATTGCATTTATAATATTACTATTCATTACTTAACTCACTAAAAATACTCTCAACTTCATTTTGTATGTACAAGTTTTGCGCCCCTATAAGTTTTTTTATCGATGGCTTTATCTCTAGTAATAATGACTTAAGCTGTTTTATTTCAATCGATATAAGCTCAAGGATTGAGGCAATTGTTGAGTGATGAAACATATGAAAGTTATCGAAAAACCAGCTAAGGGGTTTGATTAAAAGGTTAGTGTGATTTTTAATTAAGTAATTTAACGCACAAATAATCTCTCGTTGAACTGATGAATCTAAATTGTTTGCTTTACTAAGGAGCAACGTAATTGCTCTTTCATCATGATTCATCTCAGATATTTCAATATAATCTAAATTTTCCCATTCAAATTCACTCTCGTCTGGCAACCTACTTTTAATGAAATCAAAACCTCTTTCATACATTGATAAAATACTCTGTTTATCAATGCCTACATATTCAAAAGCGATAATTAGGTTAGCCGTCGTTTTGGATGAATAGTCTTTATTTTGATAAAAAGAATATAAAGCTGACGCTAAACAGTTTTGAGCAATATCTTTATCGATCGTAACAGCTTGGAGTAATGAATCCTTGTCGACAAAACTAGAAAACCACCCGTCTTTTGAATGCACAAAATTGTTAACCAATAATAAAACCTTATCTCTATCTGAGAGGGTAATTCCTCCAATCACTCCCCGCAAGTTTGTAAAGTACTCTTGTCCTCTTGGAAACCTTTTTCGGATAAGAGGCATGAGTATTTCATTAGCTAATTCGGTATTATTTTCCTCTTTAAAGAAAAAGTGTAAGTAATTGAGATTGTCGACCCCCAAGAACTCTTGGGAAACTAAATAATCAACTAGATCCTGCGTAGATTTATTCCTTAAGCTATCTTCTTTACAAAACTGGGTAGTTAGTTTTATAGATAATTTTTCGTTATCAAATGAGTGCGCAGTTCCATCGTTTTTTTCTTTAACTTCCTCTAAATGTAAGTTAATCCCTAATTTGTGAGCAATATTATTATATTTGCGAACGGTTTTTTGATTCAATGTATCATAAGAGTCATTCCAGTCTCTTGTAGAAAGATTAATCATAGATGCTTTGGCTAACTTATCATCCTTCTTTTCTAAACGCTCAATTACCTCCAAAAAACTGTTGAGATATGCATCTTTAATGTTTGTTGGAGTTAATCTATAAAGAAAATTTAAAATACTGGGCTCGACGTTATCGCTATGTTTCAATAAATCCACATACATAAAGTCTAATTTCCAAAAATACCCATTGGTAAGCATTTCATTGATTAAATATTTCGCAGCTAGTTTGAAATCAACTTTTATGAACATTTCAAACCATTCTATAGTTAACCACCTTGTATCTTTGCCATCTTCGGTATGCTTCATAACAGCATCAGTGAGGTATTTAAGCTTTTTAGTATATTCTTTAGCAAAACTGGGACTTATGTTATTCAGTGAGGGTAGCGGGTCGATTACTTCTGCTAAATTTCTATCTTTTCGAGATGTGTAGCTAGTTGTTAAATGAACAGCATTTTTAAGCTCTAACTTAGCATTTTCAAGATCCCCTACTTTTGCACGATAAATTGCCTTTTTGAATGAATTCTCTGCGTGTTCAAAATAATCACTATTTTCTTCATCAAAGCTATCATAAGTCTCTATCAATAAGTTGGTATTATTCTTATTGATAAATCGCTTCTCTATCATTGGGATAATAGGAAATACAATTTTCCTTCTGATATCAAAAATATTCTTCCATGCTAATTGTGAGTTAACATGCACCAATGCTTGCTCAAAGCTTCTATCAATCAAGTCTCTATTATCAAAGAGAAAACTAGAATACCTCGCTCTAGGAAAGTTAGTCATGTCATCTGCTAATATCAAGAAACTTTGAATTATTTGTTCTTCTAATGAAGAGTCCTGACAAGTCTTGTCTATGACAAGGTTCCGTATAAAAAACTTTATCCAACTGTGAGCAATATAATCACAAGAAATTGTTTTTTCGAAGCTAATCAAACTATTTAAATCGTTACTTGAATACAGCTCTAATTGTATACAAAATCTAACCAGTTCGTTTTTTTCTACAGTTTCGCTGATGAGCGGCAATGATAATGGCTCTAGAGTCACATTGCTCTCTACCTTTATCGGTATTCTCGTCGAACAATTCTCCCTTTCGAAAAGGTTATTAATGATAAGCCCCGTTGACTCTTTTTCAATGCCCGTAAGTTTGCTATGTAGATCAACTAAATAATCACTGCCTTTGAGTCTGAACACCTCTTCTAAAAGTACTCTAAGATAGGTTCTATCTTCATGCTGTATTGCTTTGTTTAGAAACGCAAAAAAATCATCATTGGTTTGGTTGAAAAAGCTAATATAGTATTTGAAATCATCTTGCCTTATCTCCCCTGAAAATAGCTCATTTACATCCTCCCAATTAGGAGAATAGTCATGCATTTCTAATACTCGAAATGCTTGCGCTGTAACTGAATTACTATGATTTTTTTCACCATTAAAATATAAAAGCGCATTTGCTTTTTCTACTCCATAGATCAAGCAAATGGCTTCAAAGTATAGTTCGAAATTTTGTAGAAACTGACTGTGGTGCTCTTCTGAGCTAGTTGTATTTATCGCTCTATTCAGTTCACTAGCATAAACAAATAGGGACCAGTTTTGTGTTTTTTTGGCGACACTTAGAAAGCTTTCGTAGTTTCTTCTAATTAATGATTCTGAGTGAGCATAATATAAGCTATTTGGTAGAAAGTTGTCAGATGCATATCTACTAATATCCTCATACTTCTTTGCTCGCATTAGGTAACTAAATAAATAACGGTAAGATTTGTCACTTTCAAAAAAGCATTCACAATTTAGCCAGTCTATGATGAATTCATAGTTTGCATCTAGAGCTTCTTCGATATCAGCTAACTTTTCCATGTTAAATCGCCTGAAACTATCATGGTAAAGCTTTAGTCCACCCCTAGCAGTATTCTCAGAAATAACGGGGGACAGTACTTTCATACTAGAATTAAAATGGTGCTTCACCGGTATTATCTCTTGCAGCTCTTTTCTGGTTACAGAAAAATCTAGGCAAGATAAGATCTCCGCTGTTGTGTTATTTTCAATTTTACTTGTTAAGTATTCGTAGTATTTTTTCAGGTTGAAATCATAAGGGGGTAGAGAATGTATGATCTCATCACTTATTACTTCGCTATTTTCTAGTGTTAATAATATATAAGTTAAATAAAGTGGATTACCCTCACTCTTTTCATGAATTAATGTGACGATATCTTCATCATTGCAATCTAATTTTGTAATTCCATGTTTTTTTGCTAACTCTTTAGTATCCTGAATGCCCCAAGCAGGCAACTGGTGCTCCCTATAACTGAAGTCCTTTTTAAGAAAATTTAACTCTTCAACAGGCTGGGAGCCTAATACTATTGTTACGTTATCGGGAATGCATACCTGAGATATATTTTCTAGAATTTGAGTTTTTTCTTTAGGTAAGCTAATGGACGAACTTAGAACTCTATTAATATGGTCTAAGCCATCTACTATTATTACAAGCGGCTCTTCTATTTTTTGCAAAAGCAAGTTTAGTTCATCTAAGTTAGCCGCAAAAGTCTGATTTTTTACTTTAGTTAGCTCCGGATATACTTTTTCTATTCCGCTTATTAGATTTCCAAAAAAAGTATTAGAGCTGACCCTTCTCTCAACAAATTCGTCTTCAGTACTTGTGAAACAATAATGGCGAAGAACATTTATTCCCTCACGTTCTAAGTAATCTATTAGATTGGTTAGAAACCATGACTTACCAGCTCCTGGTTCACCTGATAAAATTACTTTCTTGCTGTTTACAACAAAGTTATAGAATGAACTATATCTACAATCGGACTTAACGTTTTTACTCTGGTCAATTTCAAACTTTTGCTGAACTTTTCCATAATCAGTTTTAATGCGCAGATCTTTCAATACAGCTAGAGTTGCTACAACCGCAGAGTTGGTTCTATAACTTCCAACGTGCTTTACAAGTCTCACTAAAAAATCAATGGTGTTAATATCATCGTTTGGATATTGTCCAATTCCTAGCCTTGTGGCTTGCGAGATTAATATTTTTTCTAGTTCATGTGGAGAATCAAATTTTAAACTGGCTTTTGGAAGGTTAACTTCAATTAGAAGGCATTCACAAAATTTTCGGAAATCATCTCTATCAATGTTATTTTCTTTTACATATTGCTTTAGACTATCCCAACGGTTGAAATTCTCAGGTTCAACTTCCCAAAGTTGGTTTATGTCGATCTTAAAAACTTTAGTTGGAAATGAGTCGAATGACGATAGGCTTGAAGGCTGAAGGTTTAACACCTTCAGAATTTTGCTTTCAACAGGCTCATCCCAGGCTAAACATAACCTAAATTCAGTATGAATAGTGCTAAGAGCTTTCCATGATTCATATAATTTATGTAACGCTATCTTATAGTGGCTATCGGCAGAAAGGTAATCTTTGGTGAGCCTGACAGATGTCTGTTCATTGCTATATTTTACTTGCTTGCGTTGGACTTTATCCCCGTTAGTTATAACTAAGTCATCGAATCTATCCGGGGTATCTCCTGTCGTATGCTTTTTGTCTATTGAGAAGATGCTTTCTCGATTGCCATTTAGTATCTCTTCCAGTATGAAATAGCTTGTTATTAGATCTTGATAGTCATATCCTTCATGCGCATTATTTAAGCTCAAACTGTTCCTCACCTTGGATTTAGTATTAGTATTTTAATGCTCGATTTCATTCTACATACCATTGACAAATGAGTCATCAAAAAATAATGGATACAGTCACTCCATATTGCTATGCAATTAGGGTTATCAGCTAATCATTATTAAAATTTGGTCAAATACTGAAGCCAAGAAATGTTACGCGTCGTTACTCTAAGTAGGAATGGGGCAGAAAAGAGTTAATACCATAGCCCGCTTTTAGCACATTACTGACTATTCATCGTAAAGTTATTTAGTTTGTATACCCAGAAACAAAAAGAGCAAAGTAAATACTTTGCTCTTTTTTCTTATTAACATAACGCCTGTTTATTTTAACGAGTCATTAATTTCTTTAAGTGTTGCAACTGGATCAGCCGCTTGTGTAATTGGTCGCCCAATAACTAAATAATCACTGCCATCTTCAATGGCTTGCTTAGGTGTCATAATACGCTTTTGATCCCCTGCATCACTGCCTACTGGGCGAATACCAGGTGTAACAAGTTTAAAATCTTCACCTAGCTCTGCTTTTAATTTCTTCGCTTCTTGCGCTGAGCATACTACCCCATCAAGGCCAGATTCTTTTGCAAGTTTTGCTAAATAGATTACTTGCTCTTCTGGCGTTTTATCAACACCTAAACGAGAAAGCTCTGCCGCATCCATACTGGTTAAAACAGTAACAGCGATTAAAAGTGGTGCATCATCACCAAACTGCTCAAGCGCTTGTTTGGCTTTAGTCATCATTTCAACACCGCCACTGGCGTGAACATTCACCATCCATACACCCATTTTAGCCGCGGCAGTAACCGCTTTTGCAACTGTGTTTGGAATATCATGGAATTTAAGATCTAAGAATACGTCAAAGCCTAGGTCAATAAGCTCTTTAACAAATGCAGGTCCAAAATAAGTAAACATCTCTTTGCCTACTTTCAAACGGCACGTATCAGGAGAAAGCTGTTTAACAAAATTTAACGCTGTTTGCTGATCATCATAATCAAGGGCAATAAGAACTTTTTTTGATTGGTCGAGTGACATAACTTTCCTAAACAAATTGAGGTAATACTAAAATTAAAAACCGTCTAAGCCACGGCTTGGTACTATGGTTTCCCAATGCTTGCAAGATGGGCAGACCCAATAAATAGTATGGCTTGTAAATCCACAATGCTGGCATTGAAAAGCTGGCTTTGTGGCAATGTAAGAAGTAACTAGGTTATCGATCTGGTCGAGAACATCTTTAATGTTGTGATTTTGCTGTGCAAGTAATTGCAGTAAAAAACTAAAACCACGAATAGTAGGTTGACGCTTAAGACTATCAGTTAGAAACTTAATCGCCTGTTCTGTATGCCCCTGCTCTATAAGCGCTTGGCAATGCTTTATTTTTATTAACACACCACCTTTATCAATTAATTGTAAAAGCAACTCATGAAATTGGTGTGTTAAGTTTAATTGGTGGTAGCTATGCGCTAAATCTTCAATAAATAATGGTGCAAAAAAAGTAAAATTACAGATTAACTCGCGCCAATAATATATTGCTTTAACATAATCTTCTTTTGCGAATGCTGACTGACCGAGCTCAAATAATGGTCTTATTGTTTTATGGTTTAAGCTGATTGCCTTTCGCATAATTTGCGGATCGTTTTCAAGCAAAGCAGCTTCACAATAAAAGTTTGCTATAGCTTTGAAATGTTGAGGCTTTGAAAATAAGTCGCTGTGTGCCTCAAACATGTTAATCCCCTTTTCCCACTCTCTTGTTTGAGCGTATAAAGTGAGCAGTGGATCAACGGCTTGTTCATGACTTGCTTTTACTAACCAGACTAAATGTTCTTCAGCGCCATCAAGCATACCTGCCATAATATAATCTTCGGCAAGCTCCAAACGGCTAGCTGCAGCTTGTTGCTCATTCAAACTTGGGTGTTTTAAAAGTAGTTCATGAATTTTTATAGCGCGGTCAAGTTCGCCTCGACGACGAAACATGGTTGCTAGCGTTGAGTAATGCTCAACAGAGTCAGCAGCAACTTCAAGCAGATTAATAAGGTGTTCTAAACCTTGATCTTCCTCTCTATCAAGTAAAAACTTTAAGCCTTTACTGTATTCAGAGGTAATTTGGCGGTTTAATTGATGAGCTTGGTTCTTAGCACTATTTTTACCCATAATCCAACCGTAGCCAGCCGCTACGGGCAATAGTAAAAACAAAAGCTCAATCATAGTTAAGTATCTTTATTAGCAACAAGCTTTGAGTTGTTTTTTTCAGGTGCTAACTTTTTCTTCAAGCGATAATTTTGCCATTTTAATTGTGAAAATAGTTTAAAACTAATAAAACAACCAACGACAACACCCAAAGCAAAGCAGATACTTATAATCATAGCTAGAGGCAGTGTATTACTGGCAATAATATAATTAATTTGTACTAACTGCGGATTCTGTGAACCAAGCACAAATGCAAATATTAAGCATATTGCTACGAGGATAGTTTTTAATACTCGAAACAAGTAACTACTCCTGCTGGTAACTAGGCGATGCTCGCATTAACGCGATCTCTTAGCTCTTTACCAGGCTTAAAATGAGGTACGTGTTTACCATCTAACTCAACCGTATCGCCTGTTTTAGGGTTACGACCAGTGCGTGGTGAACGAAAGTGAAGTGAGAAACTACCAAAACCACGGATCTCAATACGATCTGAGCTTGATAATGAGCCGGCCATTTGTTCAAGAATTTCTTTAACGGCGTTTTCAACATCTTTCACTGGTACGTGAGCATGTTGTTCGGCTAGTTGTTCTATCAATTCTGACTTAGTCATAACGTTTCCTTAAAAAGAGATAAAGGAAGGGCAACACTGCCCTTCCAATGAAGACTAATTATTAGTCTTTTTGTGCATTTGCGAATGCAGCAGCCATTGCGTTTTCGAACACTGGCTCTTCTTTCTTAAGCTTCTCTAATGCTTCTTTCTCTTCTGCTTCGAAAAGAGCTTTAACAGATAGGCTTAAAGTGCGGTTCTTACGATCAACACCAACATATTTCACTTCGATTTCGTCGCCTACAGAAACAACAGAAGTTGCATCTTCAACGCGCTCTTGAGCGATATCAGCTACACGGATGTAACCTTCAACGCCTTCGATAAGTTCAACAGTTGCGCCTTTCGCATCAACTTCAGTCACTTTACCTTTAACAATAGCACCTTTTTTGTTTGCATCAAGGTAGTTATTGAATGGGTCAGCTTCGATTTGCTTAACACCTAGAGAGATACGTTCGCGCTCTGGGTCAACTTGCAATACGATAGCAGTGATTTCGTCGCCTTTCTTGAATTCACGTACAGCGTCTTCGCCAGGTGTATTCCAAGAAATGTCTGAAAGGTGTACAAGACCATCAATACCACCGTCAAGACCGATAAAGATACCGAAGTCAGTGATTGATTTGATCTTACCAGTAACTTGGTCGCCTTTGTTTTGAAGACGAGCAAATTCTTGCCAAGGATTAGCAATACATTGCTTAAGACCAAGAGAAATACGACGACGTTCTTCGTCGATCTCAAGAACCATAACTTCAACAGTGTCACCTAGTGAAACAACTTTTGAAGGGTGGATGTTCTTGTTAGTCCAATCCATTTCAGAAACGTGTACTAGACCTTCAACGCCTTCTTCGATTTCTACGAAGCAACCGTAATCAGTAAGGTTAGTTACACGACCAGAAAGTTTAGAACCTTCTGGGTAACGACCAGCGATAGCTGCCCATGGATCTTCGCCAAGCTGTTTAAGGCCTAGAGATACACGAGTTTTATCTTTGTCGAATTTAAGAACTTTAACTGCGATTTCGTCGCCAACATTAACGATTTCTGAAGGGTGCTTAACACGCTTCCACGCCATATCAGTAATGTGTAGTAGACCATCAACACCACCAAGGTCAACGAATGCACCGTAGTCAGTAAGGTTCTTAACGATACCTTTAACTTCTTGGCCTTCAACAAGGTTAGCAAGAAGCTCTTCACGTTCTTGTGAGTTTTCTGATTCGATAACTGCACGACGTGAAACAACAACGTTGTTACGTTTTTGGTCAAGCTTGATTACTTTAAATTCAAGCTCTTTGCCTTCAAGGTGAGTTGTGTCACGTACTGGACGAACATCAACAAGTGAACCAGGTAGGAAAGCACGGATTGAATCAACTTCAACTGTGAAACCGCCTTTAACTTTACCGTTGATAACACCAGTAACAGTCTCTTGCTCTTCACATGCTTTCTCAAGACGGATCCACGCTTCGTGACGCTTCGCTTTCTCACGAGAAAGGATAGTTTCACCGAAACCGTCTTCGATTGCATCTAGTGCAACATCTACTTCGTCGCCAACAGCAACTTCTAGTTCACCAGCAGCATTTTTGAATTGCTCTGCAGGGATAGCACTTTCTGATTTAAGACCAGCATCTACAAGTACAATGTTGTTCTCGATTGAGATTACTGTACCTTTAACGATAGAGCCTTGCTCTGCTTCAAAACCCTTTAGGCTTTCTTCAAATAACTGCGCAAAATTTTCTGACATACGAATATACGTCTCATATATTTAATACCAATAAGCAACCATGCTGCATGGGGTTGTTAAAATAGCACTGGCATCCTGCTGGTGCATGTAAAATGTGTTTAACTTCTTTTCGGAAGTTTACCCTCAGAAATAGCAGAATCTAACAAAGTCATAACTTTATCAAACACTTGCTGTGCATTGAGCTCACTAGTATCAAGCTCAATAGCATCTTCTGCGGGCACAAGCGGCGCAACTTCACGATTCATATCGCGATCATCACGTGCTTGAATGTCTTCTAATAGACCACTTAGTGTAACATCAAGACCACGTTCATTCAACTCAACATAACGCCTGCGAGCTCGTTCTTGTGCACTAGCGGTTAAATATATTTTTAGCGGCGCGTCTGGAAACACTACGGTCCCCATATCACGTCCATCCGCAATCAAGCCATTTTCTGTACGAAACGCACGCTGGCGACGAAGTAACGCTTCTCTAACGCGTGGTAGAGCTGCTACTTTAGATGCGGCTGCACCGACTTCTTCATTACGGATCGTTGTTGTAACATCTTCGCCTTCAAGAATAACTTTACCGGCGTTCGTATCACTATCAACTAAAAACTGCACATCTAAGTTGGCAGCTAAAGGCACTAGGGCCTCTTCATTGTTCAAAGCAATTTGATGATGAAGTGCCGCCAGTGATAAAACACGATAAATCGCGCCACTGTCTAGTACATCCCATCCTAATTTATCGGCTAACAAGCGACAAACAGTTCCTTTACCTGAACCACTTGGGCCATCAACGGTGATTACGGGCATTAATAACGCCTGCATTTAAACCTCCTGCAATGCACACCAAAATAAAACCGCCGTATTATACGTCAGATATTAAAATAGATCCGCTTTTTGTATGTAAGTTTTTATGTTTATTGATTTGAATCTATTCACTTACACTTTCTAATACCTTGAAAAAGGTAGGAAACGTTTTATATGTGCACTTAGGATCGTTAATTGTTATAGCTTTGCCACCTACCGCAACCATTGAAAAACACATCGCAATTCGATGGTCGTCATAGGTATCTATTGCTACATCATTGAACTGTTCAGGCGGTGTAATTTCAATATAATCTTCACCTTCAACAACATCTGCTCCTACTTTACGGAGCTCTGTTGCCATGGCATGTAGTCTATCTGTTTCTTTAACGCGCCAGTTGTAAATATTACGAATTGCCGTTGGCCCTTTTGCAAACAAGGCTACAGTTGCAAGGGTCATTGCAGCATCAGGAATTGCGTTAGCATCAATATCAACACCATTAAGCTGCCCTTTACGAACAACTAAGCGCTCATCATACCAATCAATTTTGGCTCCTACCTGTTCCATAACTTTAGCAAAGCCGATATCACCTTGAACAGATTTAGCACCCACACCTTTTATCTCAATCTCACCGCCGGCTATTGCAGCTGCCGCAACAAAATATGAAGCCGATGAAGCATCACCCTCTACCATAATACGCTCAACCGCTTGGTACTGCTGCGCGCCTTTAACATAAAAGGTTTGATAATCATCATGGCTAACCTGTATGCCAAAACGTGCCATAACATCTAATGTAATATCAATATAAGGCTTTGATACTAGCGTGCCTTTTATAGAGATTGTGGTATCACCGTTAAATAAAGGTGCGGCCATTAATAGCGCGGTTAGAAACTGGCTCGAAATACTGCCATCGATTTCTACTTGGCCGCCAGCTATTTCGCCACCGCAAATTTTCAGTGGTGGATAATTCTTACTTTTTAAATAATTAACATTACCGCCTAAAGATTGTAATGCATCAACCAAATGGCCAATTGGTCGTTCTTCCATACGCGGCTCGCCGATTAACTCATACTCCCCCTTTACAGCAGCTAATACTGCGGTTAAAGGGCGATATGCTGTTCCTGCGTTACCCAAGAACAAAGGCTCTGACGGCGTTAAAAACTCTCCACCAACACCTTGTACCGTTGCTACTGTTTTATCTTCATTGAGTTGTACATTAACGCCTAATAACTTTAGGGCACCAAGCATGTGACGAATATCATCGCTATCAAGTAAGTTTTCAACAACGGTAGTCCCTTTGGCAAGGGCTGCTAATAGAAGGATTCTATTAGACAAGCTTTTTGACCCTGGTAAAGTAACACTCCCATTAACACGTGAAATAGGTTCTAGACGAAGTTGCTCCATTAACTGTTCTCCTTTGCAAACTCAGCCATAAAGTTGACTAAAGCTTGAACCCCTGCAAGCGGCATTGCATTATAAATACTTGCACGCATCCCGCCTACAATTCGGTGACCTTCAAGCGCAACTAAACCTGCTGCTTTAGCTTGGTTTAAAAACTGCTCATTTAAGCTTTCATCATTTAACCAAAACGGTACGTTCATACGAGAGCGGCAATGCTTAGCTACTTTATTTGCATAAAACGGTGATTCGTCAATAAATCCATATAACAGCTCTGCTTTTGCAATATTTTGCTGCTCCATCGCTTTGACACCGCCATTTTGCTCAAGCCATTCGAATACTTCAGCGGCTAAGTACCAAGCAAAAGTAGGCGGCGTGTTGTACATGCTGCCTTGTTTAACTTCAAGAGCATAATCAAATACACCTGGCTTAGGGAGTCCTTGGCGTTCAAGTAGGGTTTTGCGAACTATAACAATGGCAAGCCCTGAAGGACCTATATTCTTTTGCGCACCGGCATAAATTAAATCAAACTGGTTAACATCAAATTCGCGAGACAATATAGTTGATGACATATCAGCAACAATAGGCGCGGTGGGATGACTTGGTACATCAAACACTTCAATGCCGTCAATTGTTTCATTAGGACAATAATGAATATATGAAGCATCCTTCGGGAATGACCATTCACTTACCGGTTTTATTGAAAACTGCTCACTCGTATCATTACGTACATCAAGCTCTTCAACTTGGGTAAATTTTACTGCCTCAGCTACAGCTCCTTTGGACCACACACCGTTTTCACAATAAACAGCGGTTTTGTCATCTAAGTGTAAGTTTAAAGGAACAGCGGCAAATTGACCTCGACCACCACCGTGCATAAATAGCACTTCAAACTCATCACTAATATTCATTAAACGGCGCAAGCTTGCTTCACACTTTTCAGTTAGTGCTAAAAATTCTTTACTACGGTGACTTACCTCCATCACCGACACACCTAGATTTTGCCAATCAACAAATTCTTTTTGTGCTTTTCCCATCACCGCTGGCGGAAGCATTGCTGGACCCGCACAAAAATTATATATACTCATTACCTTTCCTCATTCCAGTAATTGATTATTAATACCCATAAAAAAAGCGGCATAAGCCGCTTTTTGATAGTTAATATTATTCAACCGGTGGATTATCACCCGTTTCTTCATTAACCGTTTCGACTACTTCTTCGCTCTCGCCCTCGATAGCTATGAGCTCATCGATTTCGATCTCTTCGATACGTTGTAAACCAACTACTTGCTCTTCGTCAATAGTTCTTATCAAAATAACACCTTGGGTATTACGCCCAACGGTAGAAACTTCGTTTACACGTGTACGAACAAGCGTACCACGATTAGAGATAATCATAATTTCGTCGTTGTCATCAACTTGCACAGCACCAACAACAGCACCATTACGTTCACTCACCTTAATCGATACAACACCTTGCGTTGCACGACTCTTAGATGGGTAATCTTCAAGCTGCGTTCGTTTACCGTAACCATTTTCAGTTACAGTTAAAATAGCACCATCCGTTTTTGGTACGATTAACGATACAACACGTTGTTCGTCAGCCATCTTAATACCACGAACACCTGTTGCTGTACGGCCCATCGGACGTACACCTTTAAAGCGGATTTCAGGGTTACCATTTTCGTCAAACACTGGGTTACCGTTTTCATCAACTACTACTGATTCTTCGGCTTCTTTAAAGCGAACAACTTTACCTGCGTCAGTGAAGAGCATGATCTCGTTGCTGCCATCAGTGATATCTACACCGATAAGGCTATCACCTTCATTAAGGTTTACCGCAATGATACCGCTTGCACGTTGACGGCTGTATGCAGTTAGTGGTGTTTTCTTCACTGTACCAAATGCAGTTGCCATGAAGATGTATTTATCTTCTTCGTATTCACGTACCGGTAGGATAGCGGTAATACGCTCATCAGCTTCAAGTGGTAACAAGTTTACAATTGGCTTACCACGGGCTGCGCGGCTAGCGAGTGGTAATTGATACACTTTAAGCCAGTACAAGCGCCCTGCTGTTGAGAAACACAAAATAGTATCGTGAGTATTCGCAACCAATAAACGCTCGATGAAATCTTCATCTTTCATCTTCGTTGCTGATTTACCTTTACCACCACGTCGCTGTGCTTCGTAATCTGATAATGGTTGATACTTCACATATCCTTCGTGAGATAAGGTTACAACAACATCTTCTTCGTTGATCAAGTCTTCTAGACTGATATCGTGTGCTGCAGCGTTAATTTCAGTGCGGCGCTCATCACCATATTGATCTTTAATTTCAACCAGCTCATCACGAATAACTTCCATTAAACGCTCAGGCGATGCCAAGATATGTAATAACTCAGCAATTAAATCTAATAACGTTTGGTACTCGTTTAAGATTTTTTCATGTTCAAGGCCAGTTAGCTTGTGTAAGCGTAGGTCAAGAATTGCTTGGGCTTGCTGCTCTGAAATATAATATTGACCGTCACGAATACCTAAGTCGTCCGCTAACCAATCAGGGCGTGCAACGTTTGCTTCACCCGCTTTTTCAAGCATTGACTTAACGTTACCTAACTCCCAAGGACGAGCTGTTAATGCAGCTTTCGCCTCTGCTGGTGTCGGTGATTTACGAATTAATTCGATAATCGGGTCTATATTCGCAAGCGCGATTGCTAAACCTTCAAGCGTATGTGCGCGATCACGTGCTTTACGTAAATCAAACACAGTACGGCGAGTGACCACTTCACGGCGGTGAATGATAAACTCTTCTAGCATTTCTTTTAGGTTGAAGCATTTAGGTTGGTTATTGATCAAAGCAACCATGTTCATACCAAACACTGTTTGAAGCTGTGTTTGTGCATACAGGTTATTTAAAATAACTTCGCCTACATCACCACGTTTGATCTCAATAACGATACGCATACCGTCTTTATCAGATTCATCACGTAATGCGCTAATACCTTCAATTTTCTTATCTTTTACAAGCTCAGCGATTTTTTCAATCAAACGGGCTTTATTTACTTGATAAGGAATTTCATGAACGATGATGGTCTCACGACCTGATTTTTCGTCCACTTCAATTTCAGCACGAGCACGGATGTAGACTTTACCACGGCCGGTTAAATAGGCTTGTTCAATGCCTTTTTTACCATTAATGATTGCCGCAGTTGGGAAATCAGGGCCAGGAATGTATTCAATTAGCTCATGAATAGTTAAATCTGGGTTTTGAATTAAAGCCAAACAACCATTAATAACCTCAGATAAATTGTGTGGCGGTATATTTGTTGCCATACCAACCGCAATACCTGACGAGCCATTCACTAACAAGTTAGGAACTTTCGTTGGTAACACGTCTGGGATTTGCTCAGTACCATCATAGTTGGGTACAAAATCAACCGTCTCTTTCTCAAGGTCGGCTAATAATTCATGCGACATTTTTGCCATACGTACTTCGGTATAACGCATAGCTGCCGCAGAGTCACCATCAACAGAACCAAAGTTACCTTGGCCGTCTACTAACATGTAACGTAAAGAAAATGGCTGGGCCATACGGACTATGGTGTCATAAACCGCACTGTCGCCATGGGGATGGTATTTACCAATTACGTCACCGACAACACGTGCCGATTTTTTATATGGTTTATTCCAATCATTACTAAGCTCGTTCATTGCAAACAAAACGCGGCGGTGAACTGGTTTTAAACCATCACGTACGTCTGGTAATGCACGTCCAACAATTACGCTCATCGCGTAATCTAGGTAGGACGTTTTTAACTCGTCTTCAATATTGACTGGCAGAATTTCATTGGCGAGATCAGTCATTTGATATCACATTCCTTCAGTATTAACTCTTAACGTACCATTTTAAATGGCCTTCAGAGTATTTGTTGTTATTAAACGTATTCTAATAGACCATGCTATCACAATTAATTTAGATTTACAGGCGCTAAATCTTTGCGATTTATTAATTTAGCCCTATATAATGGCCTCAGATTGACGAGGAAGTATTTTATGACCGAACATCAAAATGTAGATAGTGCAGAAATTGCAAAGTTTGAAGCCATTGCTGAAAGGTGGTGGGACTTAGAGGGTGAATTTAAGCCTCTTCACGAGATTAATCCATTAAGATTAGATTTTATCACCAACAAAACACAAGGCTTATTTGATAAGGAAGTACTTGATGTTGGCTGTGGTGGCGGTATTTTAACTGAAAGCATGGCCAGAATGGGTGCCAAGGCAACAGGCATTGATATGGGTCAAGAGCCTCTGACAGTGGCAAAACTTCATAGTTTAGAAACGGGTGTAAATGTAGATTACATAAAAGTACCTGCGGAAGAGTATGCACAAGCTAACCCTGCTCGCTTTGACGTAATTACCTGCATGGAAATGTTAGAGCACGTACCAGATCCAGCTTCTATTATTCATGCGGTCGCTGCGCTTGCTAAACCTGGGGCAGATGTGTTTTTCTCAACGTTAAACAAAACACCAAAAGCGTATTTGTTTGCCATTGTAGGGGCTGAAAAACTGTTGAAAATGGTGCCTGAAGGCACGCATGACCATAAAAAGTTTATTAAACCGGCACAATTGATTGCTTGGGCTGAGCAAGCAGGTTTAAAAGTAAGAGCCAGTACTGGTCTCAATTACAATCCATTATCTAAACAATACACGCTAAATAACGATGTAAGCGTCAACTATATTCTCCATTTTGAGAAGCTTGCATAATGGTCACTTCAAACAAGCAGATCCACGATATAGACTATGACGCCTTTATTTTTGACTTAGATGGCACCTTACTCGATACCGCCGACGATTTAGGCGCGGCACTAAACACTGTATTAGTGTCGCATAACTTACCCAAAGTCAGCGCTGATATATACCGCCCTGCTGCTTCTAACGGCGCGGCTGCGTTATTGCAAGCCGGCTTTGGTGAACTTTGGCTTAAACAAGAAGACCCAAACACACTTCGCCAACAACTACTCAGCGCTTACAGTGATAATATTGCTGTTCACAGCCGCTGCTTTGATGGTATCGCGCAATTATTATTGGCACTTGAAAAGAAAAACATTAAATGGGGCATAATGACTAACAAGCCCAGCTTTTTAACGATCCCACTGATTGCAAAGATCAAAACGCTTCAAAATGCACAAGCAGTAGTCAGTGGTGACACGCTTGAAGTGGCAAAACCATCACCTTTACCTTTATTGCATACAGCCAAACTGTTAGCAGTAGATCCAGCCCGTTGTTTGTATATAGGTGACGCCGAGCGTGATATTCAAGCTGCAAAAGCCGCAAATATGCACAGCTCGACAGCATTGTGGGGTTATGTACCTAGTGAAGCAGACGCATTAAATTGGAACGCTGATTTTAATTGGCAAAGTCCAATTGATGGTTTTAACCACATATAGTGCATTATTAATTTAAAAACACTATATATTGTGATTAGGCTAAATTTAACTCAAACTATGTTGATAAAAAAAGCAGCCCAAATTTATTTTTAAAATGACTAAATTTAGTAGATCTTGAGTTGCTTTTTATAAATTTCATTTTAATCAAAAGGTCAAAGGTTAATGGCTACTAACACAATCATGTTATCCCAAACTTATCCACAAAGGGGCCCGTTTATGCCCCTTGCAAATGATCGCAGACCACACTATCTTGTGATCTAGAATTTGAAGAGCACCAGATATTGTGGCTAAAAGTTATTCATTTAAATTCGATTTTAACCTTAATAAATAGAATAATAATTTTCTAAGACTATATTTCCCAAGGAATACAGGCAAAACTATGAACCAACAGCTATCTGTAAGCAAACGTGACGGCCGTAAAGAGTCACTTGATTTAGATAAGATCCATCGCGTTATTGCTTGGGCCGCCGAAGGTCTGAATAACGTGTCTGTCTCGCAAGTTGAATTGAAATCACATATTCAATTTTATGATGGTATTCGTACTGAAGATATTCACGAAACAATCATCAAAGCAGCTGCAGACCAGATTTCTAAAGACAGCCCTGATTATCAATACTTAGCGGCTCGTTTAGCTGTATTCCACTTACGTAAAAAAGCGTATGGTCAATTTGAGCCTCCTCGCCTTTACGATCAAATAACAAAACTAGTAGAAGACAAGCGCTATGACGCACACCTACTAGTCGACTACACAGAACAAGAAATTGATGAGCTTGATAACTACCTTGATCATAGCCGAGACCTAAATTTCAGTTATGCTGCTGTAAAACAGCTTGAAGGTAAGTATCTGGTTCAAAACCGTGTAACAGGTGAAATCTACGAAAGTGCACAGTTTTTATATATCCTTGTGGCTGCAAGCTTGTTCTCAGATTACCCTAAAGAAACACGTTTAGATTATGTTAAACGTTTTTATGACGCGGTATCGCTATTTAAAATTTCTTTGCCTACACCAATTATGGCTGGTGTTCGTACACCAACACGTCAGTTTAGCTCGTGCGTATTAATTGAGTGTGGCGATAGCCTTGATTCTATCAACGCAACATCTTCTGCCATTGTTAAGTATGTTTCTCAACGTGCTGGTATTGGTATTAATGCGGGTCGTATCCGCGCATTAGGAAGCCCTATTCGCAATGGTGAAGCGTATCACACTGGATGTATCCCATTTTATAAACACTTCCAAACAGCTGTTAAAAGTTGTTCACAAGGCGGTGTTCGTGGTGGCGCGGCAACTTTATTCTACCCACTATGGCATTTAGAAGTTGAAAACCTACTGGTACTTAAAAATAACCGTGGTGTTGATGACAATCGTGTTCGTCATCTAGATTACGGTGTGCAATTTAATAAGTTAATGTATTCACGTTTAATAAAAGACGACTACATTACATTATTTAGCCCATCGGATGTGCCAGGCCTATACGATGCTTTCTTTGAAGACCAAGATGAGTTTGATAAATTATACGTTCAGTATGAGCAAGACGAGTCAATCCGTAAAAAACGTATCAAAGCAATCGAGCTGTTTTCAATGTTTGCTCAAGAGCGTGCTAGCACAGGCCGTATTTACCTGCAGAATGTAGATCATTGTAATACTCACAGCCCGTTTATTTCAAAAGTTGCGCCAATTCGTCAATCTAACTTGTGTTTAGAAATTGCATTGCCAACTAAACCATTAAATAACGTAAATGATGAAGAAGGCGAAATCGCTTTATGTACATTATCAGCGTTTAACTTAGGTGCAATTGAGTCACTTGATGAATTAGAAGAACTTGCTGAGCTTGCAGTCCGTGCTTTAGATAACTTACTTGATTTCCAAGACTACCCTGTTCCAGCAGCTAAAAATGCAACTATGGGACGTCGAACGCTTGGTATAGGTGTTATCAACTACGCATACTACCTAGCTAAAAATGGTAAGCGCTATTCTGACGGCAGCGCGAATGCTCTGACCCACAAAACGTTTGAAGCGATTCAGTATTACCTTATGAAAGCATCAAACGAACTAGCAAAAGAGCGTGGTGCTTGCCCTAAGTTCAATGAAACAACGTATTCTCAAGGCATAATGCCAACAGATACATACAAAACTGACCTTGATAAGATTTGTGATGAACCGCTGCATTTAGATTGGGATGCACTACGTGCCAGCATTAAAGAGCACGGTATGCGTAACTCAACGCTGTCAGCGTTGATGCCATCAGAAACATCGTCACAGATTTCAAATGCAACAAATGGTATTGAACCACCTCGTGGGCATATCAGCGTTAAAGCTAGTAAAGATGGTATCTTAAAACAGGTCGTTCCTGAGTATGACCGTCTTAAAGATAGCTATGAGTTGTTATGGGACATCCCATCAAACCAAGGTTATTTGCAATTAGTGGGTATTATGCAAAAGTTTGTTGATCAAACTATCTCTGCTAACACTAATTATGATCCAAACAAGTTCGAAGGCGGTAAAGTACCTATGAAGGTGTTACTGCAAGACTTGCTTGCTGCTTACAAGCTAGGTGTTAAGACCTTGTATTATCATAATACTCGCGATGGCGCATCAGATTCACAAGATGATACAGCTGTTCAAGCGGAAGATGATGATTGCGCAGGCGGCGCATGTAAAATTTAAGCACTGTTTTTAAAATATATTCATAGCGGGCTTTATGCCCGCTTTGCCCTGTTAGTTTTTTGAGTGATCCTATGTCTTATACTACTTTTAGCCGAAACCATAATAATCAATTACAAGAACCGATGTTTTTCGGCCAAACAGTGAACGTTTCTCGTTATGACCAACAAAAATACCCTATTTTTGAAAAGTTAATAGAAAAACAACTCTCTTTCTTTTGGCGCCCGGAAGAAGTAGATGTGAGTAAAGACCGCTTAGATTTCCAAGCACTGCCAGAACATGAAAAACATATATTTTTAAGCAACCTTAAGTACCAAACACTGCTTGATAGTGTTCAGGGTCGCTCACCGAATGTTGCTTTGCTGCCAATTGTATCAATCCCAGAGCTTGAAACGTGGATTGAAACGTGGGCATTCAGTGAAACTATTCATAGTCGCTCATACACACACATTATCCGTAACGTCACTCAGTCACCAGAACTCATTTTTGACGATATTGTAAGTAACGACAAAATCAGTGAACGTGCTGACGCCGTAACTAAATACTACGATGAGCTAATCAATAAAGTAGCAATCTATAATTTATACGGTGAAGGTAAACATGAGCTTAACGGTGAGACCGTTAATATTAGTTTGTTTGAACTTAAAAAATTACTTTATCTGGCCATGATGTCTGTAAACATCCTAGAAGCAATCCGCTTTTATGTTAGCTTTGCGTGTTCTTTTGCATTTGCAGAGCGCGAGCTTATGGAAGGTAATGCAAAAATTATTAAACTCATTGCCCGTGATGAAGCACTTCACTTATCAGGTACTCAGCATATCTTAAATATTATGCAAGATGGCAAAGATGACCCTGAGATGGCTATTGTTGCAGCGCAGTGTAAAGACGAAGCGATTAAAATGTTCGTTGATGCAGCAGAACAAGAGAAAGAATGGGCTGAGTACTTATTTAAAGATGGTTCAATGATTGGTCTTAATAAAGACATCCTTTGCCAATATGTTGAATACATTACAAATGCACGCATGAGTGCAGTGGGACTTCCTACCCAGTTTGAAAACAATAGTAACCCAATTCCATGGATAAGCTCTTGGTTAGTATCAGATAACGTACAAGTTGCCCCTCAAGAAGCTGAGATCAGCTCCTATCTTGTTGGTCAAATTGATTCGCAAGTCGATGCCTCTGACTTTGGTGATTTTGATCTGTAATGTCTGTCAGTAACACTGTCAGGCTTGACCTTGCAGAGCACAGCCAGAATATTAATTTTAATTCTGGCTGCCCTTCCCTTTTAGCTTGCCTTGAAGAGCATAAATTTGCTGTGTCATATCAGTGTCGGGAAGGATACTGCGGCGCATGTCGTGTGCAGCTCAAAGCAGGCCAAGTAGTTTATAATCAAGAGCCTTTAGCGTTCGTCCGAGAAGGCGAGATATTACTGTGCTGTTGCAAACCAGATGGTGATATAACATTAACGTTAGAATAGTATTTAGTAAATAAATATAAAGCTACTACGTTAACTCCAAACAAATTCAGTAGTCTGATAGTAATGCGCTTCATCACTAATACTGACACTGTTTTGATCAATAGTAATATTCCAATACAAATTGCGGGTTAAGTTAGACTCGAGTTTATCAATAAACTGCTTATCAATTTCTATAAAGTGGCTATTAGGTAGTAAAGATAAACGCGGTTTGGCTTCACAAAGCCATGGGCTATGTGCAATAGTTAAAATAATTAGTTCATCAACAGTCTTTGCAATTTTTATTAAGCGATGCAAATCAGCACTATCTACACACATCCATTTTTTATAATGCTCATCAAGTGCCTTTATGCTTACATCAGGCATAAATTTATTAAACTGATTATTTAGACATGCAGCATCATCGTATGACAAAAAACTGTAACCTAGTAGCTTTAATATAAAATGCTCCAGCGTTTCGCCCTTGGTCAACGCAGTAGTAAATACTTCACTGTGATTACATTGATGGCGTAAATCAGCAATTGTGAAACGAGCTTTGAATATTTGATTCTTATCACTCATAGTATCACCAAAAAGTGAGCTTATTTACTTTAGTGTAGTTTACTTATTCAAAAATAGAACCGTAAAGCTATGGTATAACATTATTGATATGGCAACATTACAGTGTTATATTATATCACAACATCGCAACCAAAAAATGTAGTAACTATGAACCGATATTCTATTCTCTCAGGCGCAATAATTACAGCTCTTAGCTCATATTCTGCACATGCAGCTATTATTAGTGGCCATGTCGTTGACCCTAATAACCAACCGATTGCTAATGCAGATGTGCATATTCACGGCAAAACACAATCAATAAAAACCGATTCAAATGGTAAATTTAGTATCGATATCGATGCAAAAAGCCAATTACATATCAGTAAAAATAATTTTGTTGATGCACGCCTTGCTGTTGATGAAGATAGTCAAAAACTCAATGTTACGTTAACTCCTACCTCAGTAGAAACTGTTGTTGTATATGCCTCTGCTCTACACAAGAATAGCCTTGAAATGATTTCACCTGTGAATGTATTAGCTGGTGATGAACTAAAAAACAAAGCTAAACCTACTTTAGGCGAAACACTAAAAGGTTTACCAGGTGTTAATGCAAGCTACTTTGGACCCGTTTCATCAAGCCCTATTATTCGAGGATTAGATGGACCGCGCGTTAAAATTACACAAAATGGTTTAGACAGCAGCGATGCTTCTCGTATTGGCCCAGATCACGCTACATCAAACGATAGCCTATCGGCTGAGCAAATCGAAGTACTTAGAGGACCAGCTACTCTTTTGTATGGCTCAGGCGCAATAGGTGGTGTTGTCAATGTAGTTGATAACAGGATCCCAACAGATAACATTGACCAATTTACAGGTGCTGTACAATACAATCATGACACTGTTTCAAATGCTAATACATATGCAGCAAAGCTTGAAACTGGGCATGAAAACTTTAACTTCCACTTTGATGGCACAAAAAGAATTGGGGATGATTACCAAACACCTCGCTTTGAGCTTCCAGAAGAAGGCCATGAAGAGCACCATGAGCATGAAGAACATGAAGAACATGAAGAACATCATGATGAGCATGAGGAAAAGGCCCATGAAACCGCTACATCTGTTGCAAATACCTTTATTGATAGTCAAACAGTTAACTTTGGTACGAGCTATGTAGGCGAGCACTTAACTGTTGGCATAGCATATGGTCGTATTGAAACAGATTATGGCATACCAGCACATGAGCATCATGGCCATGAACACGAGAATGAACATGAGCATGAGGAAGGTGAAGAAGAAGCGGTTTATGCACGCGTTGAACAAGATCGCTGGCAGGGCTTAATGAGTTATGCACTTCATAATAATTGGATTGAAACCATAAACCTTCGTCTAGGCTATACAGATTATAGTCATGCCGAAATCGAAGATGGCACGATTGGTACCATCTTTAGTAATGAAACGACTGAAGCACGCTTTAATGTGGAACATAAACTTGGCAACTGGCACGGTATAGCTGGCTACCATTTTAGTGAGTCTGACTATGATGCCAATGGTGAAGAAGCGTTCACCCCAGCAAGTAAAACAACAACTAATGCCCTATTCATTCTTGAAGAACAAATGATTGGCGATGTTACCGTTGAATTAGGCGCCCGCATAGAAGATTATAATATTGATAGTAATATCACATCCCATGACCATGACCATGATGAAGGTGAAGCTGAAGAACATCATGATGAAATGGAAGAAGATCATGATGAAGTCACTGCATACAGCAAAAGCTTTACCAACTTAAGTGCCTCTGTTGGTGCAATTTGGCAATACACACCAGGTCAAAGTGTTTCTTTAAGTGTTTCACACTCACAGCGAGCACCACTTTCGGCAGAACTACTCTCAAATGGACTCCATATTGCAACAGGTACTTACGAGCTTGGTTTAGGTTATGTAATTGAGGATGGAGAGGCACATTTTGAACCAGAAGATATTAAGCAAGAAACAGCTAACAACTTTGATTTAAGCTTTAGGCAGTTTAGCGGTGACTTTGGCTATACAGTTAACTTTTTCTACAATGATATTAAAAACTTTTACTATCAAAAAAATACTGGTTTGATCTACGACGAAGATCATGGCTTTGAAGAAGCCCAAACAGATCACGAGCACGAAGATGCGCTTGCTGTTTACCAATTTGTTAGCCAAGATGCTGAACTATACGGTGTTGAGTTTGACGCTCATTATCAAATTAACAGTAATGCCATGGTGAAGATATTTGGTGATTCAACAACAGCTAAGCTCAAAGATGAGAACTTACCTCGTATACCTGCAAATAAGTTAGGCTCTGAGTTGCAATATACTCTTAACGATTGGCAATTCACCCTAACAGGCACTCATTACTTTGAGCAAAATGATATTACTCAATATGAAACGAAAACTGATAGCTACTCGCTCTTTGATGCACAAGCTAACTATCAACTAAATGTTGGGCAAATAGATACACAACTTTATATCAACGTTGATAACATCACTAATGAGCTTGGCTTTGTACACAGCTCATTTATTAAAGAAAAAGCACCGTTACCTGGGCGTAACTTTAGTATTGGTGTTCGCGGTTACTTCTAACTCGTTTTACGATTCACTCAGTTTTGGGTTAATCAAAAATTAAGCATAAAAAAACCACTCTTAAATAATTAAGAGTGGTTTTTATTATGAGCATCAAACGCTCATAAAGAAGCCATTAAAGAATAGCGTGTAACTCAACATCAAATACAAGTGTTGAGAAAGGTGCAATTGCAGCACCAGCACCACGTTCACCATAAGCAAGCTCATGAGGAACATAGATACGCCATTTAGTGCCAACAGGCATCATTTGTAACGCTTCAGTCCAACCTTTGATAACACCGCCAACTGGGAATTCAGCAGGTTGACCGCGCTCGTAAGAGCTATCAAAAACTGTACCGTTGATAAGAGTACCGTGGTAGTCAACACGTACTGTAGATTCAGCTGTTGGCTTTTCGCCTTCACCCGTTGCTAGTACTTCATATTGAAGACCAGACTCAGTTACAGTGATTTCAGGGCGCTTTGCATTTTCTTCTAAGAATGCGATACCTTCAGCAGAAAGTACTTTTGACTCTTCTTCACGACGAGCTTGGATTTCAGCATTGATTTTTTCGAATGCAGCTTGGATCTCAGGGATCTCAACTTGAAAATCACCGCCTGAGTAAGCATCTTTCATGCCTTCAAATACTGAATTTAAGTTTAGGCCTTCAAAAGGGTTCGCTTTAAGTTGCTCGCCCATTTGTAAACCAATACCGTAACTTGCTTTTTCAGCATCTGTAGTAAAATTATCTGACATAATGTGTTTCACGTTTTTATGTACCAGCCTAGTGTGCTCTGATACCAGTTAAAAGACGCGTCTATGCTAACATAAATAAAAACGCTTTTGGGCCTAGTTTTTATTGAGTTTTCGCTTAATTAGGGTCATTCCAAAGGTAAAGACTGGTAAGCTGATTAATATTCCCCCAAGCAGTTCTTGACTTAATAAAGCATGCGTACCTACAAACAGAATTGGCACAACAATCAAACCAACAACACCGATTATTAAAGCAGCAATAACGGGCCAATAAGCATCATATTTTGTAATTAAGTGGGCACTTAATACATTAAAACCCAAGCAATAAAGTAAAGATGTAATTAAAGGTTGATCAGGCTGCGCATCCAATGCCATTTTGACCAGTAAATTAATTGCACTGTGATAACAATATGCAAACACAACCCACAATAAAGTGTGCTTTAAGATCCGCTGAAATGTATTTAATTGACGAGGCTCTGACATACTAAACTCCAGATAGCAAAAAGCCGCCCAAAAGGCGGCTTTTCAAATATGGTGGAGAGATAGGGATTTGAACCCTAGAGGGGCTACAAACCCCTGCCGGTTTTCAAGACCGGTGCATTCGACCACTCTGCCATCTCTCCGTACGGCGCGAATAATAGGCCTAAGCAGAACAGTTGTAAACCCCTAAAAGTAAATAAATAGTAATTAAACAGGTTACGAATAAAATTCAATCAATAATATTGTTTGGGTCGTTTAGCTATCCACGAACATACTAAGCACAATAATAAACTCAGCGCTGCAAAACTTAAACACTGAAATATTAAATCAAAGCGGCTTAAATCATCGCTGGGCATTATAACAAGCACAAACGCAGGCAAAATACTTAACATTAAAACGTAGCAGCACACCTTAAAAGCGCGGCCAAAATCAAAACGCTTGCTTCGTTGCATCCACCAAGTCAGAACCACAAGAATTGATACAGATGCAATTGCGACTAAATGAGGTGTTTGCGTGTTAAAAGCAGTATATAAAGTAAGAACTGCTCCCACTACACCCCAGAGTGACCACGTTAGCCATTGTTCTTTTTCACGTAAAAATAAATTTCCCATTGTTCTCGTCTTCTTTGTTGTTTTTGTTAAGACGTTCCATACAGTAGCAAAAAACAACAGATTAAAAAACAGACTGTGAAGAAAAATACTTTAAGTGTCCTTACATTTCTTACAGTGAGCAGTAATAAGTAGCTTAATAACTGCGACCTTAATCTAATCTGACTAAACAAAGAAGGTAAAGTTCAATTTGTCTATTATAAATATGTAAAAAACTGTTCTGGCTTATGTTTGGCAGATTTTTTACACTCTACAGCGGGCGTACCCAAGTATAAATACCCAACTATTTCGTCTTGCTCTGTCAGCTCTAACGCTTTTTTCACGCCTTTGCTTTGTGCAAAGTAACCTGTACGCCATACACCACCTAATCCTTGTGCAAAAGCTGCTTGTTGCATTGCAAGTACTGCACACCCTGCACTTTGAACTTGTTCAATACGAGGAACTTTTGGGTGCTGTTTGTATTTTGCGATAGCAATAATTAACATTGGCGCTCTTAAAGGTAACTCTTTTGCCCTGTTAATTACTTTTTCTTCCTGTTGCTCAGAAATAGCGCTTTGATGGTAGATTTCACCTAAACGGTTTCGTCCGTCTCCAGTCACAACAATGAACTGCCATGGAGCGATGCATCCATGATCAGGTACTCTTAATGCAGCTTGCTTAATAATTTCCAATTGCTCGCTAGTTGGTGCAGGTTCAACTAAACGTGGATCAGATTGCCTTGTTAATAAAAGCTCGATAGCATCCATAATTTTTCTCGTATAAAAGAATACAGCATACCATCTATAGCTAATACCTAGAAAGGGTGTTGTATTTAAGTTTTTTAATAACCTAGACCTTTGACTAATCCCAACTTGTTCACGCTTGCTTTACTCTAAGCACTCAATATTTAGTGCTTTGCAAAAAGCCGTATTTAAGTTTGAACAAGCGCAATAACCATGTTGCCGGAGAAGTTATGACAACATCACAGCAAGATACTATTCCACAAAAAGAAAACCTTAAAGACACACACGATAACGTGTCTGCTAGCTACCAAAGCTTACATAAACCCAGTTCACAATTTTCTACTCGCGACGAGTACCTTGAACACGAGCTGCAAATAATGCAGCCAAAACGCTGGCGGCCTAATCTTCCATTTAGAGATTATCGTTTTGAATTTGAAGATACCATTCCCGCAATGGCAGGCACTATTGGGAAAGTCGTCATGGTAGGCGCTATTGCCGCAACATTTGCTGCGCCTTTGGGTTTAAGTGATGCATTTGTACTTGAAAATGTCCGCTATGAATTGTTAATTGTCGCGCTATTTATTATTTTATTTTCTGGCTTTATATTGCCTACAGCCAACTTAGCCGGTACGCATGGCCCATTAATTCCACTTATTCCGATTGTAGTTGCTGCGGGTGGCCACCCTATGGCATTTGGCCTGTTAATAGGTGCTTTTGGTTTTATCCTTGCTATTAGCAAAGGTGGTAGTTTACTGGCACGTTTAACCAGTAAGGGCGTATGTGGCGGGTTGCTGCTTTATCTTGGCTTCATCGGCACATTATCCCAAGTCAAAAAGTTATTTGCATGGGCTGAAAGCATTAATATGAGCCATATTGCGTTTATTGTTATTCTTACCACTATATTACTTTATGCGCTATTAGAGCATTTTAAAAAGCGTTGGTTAGCAGTACCATTAAGTTGCATTATTGGCGGAGTCACTGCGTTTGCACTAGGCGCACCATTTGAATTTAAAACCGCACCTGGCTTACCTAATATGAACCCAATGTATTGGTGGGGAGAAAACACAGGTTGGATGCTCGGGTTACCGACGCTGGAAAGTTTTGTAGTTGTGCTACCGTTTGCAATTTTAGCTGTAGCAATGTGGTCACCGGATTTTTTAGGACACCAAGTTTTTCAAAAAATAAGCTACCCACAGCGTACAGAAAAAGTACAAATGAATATTGACGATACAATGCTTAGCGCGTCAGTTAGACAAACCTTTGGCTCTATCTTAGGAGGTTCTAATTTTACCTCATCATGGGGCACTTATATTGTTCCTGCTGCTATTGCTAAACGCCCCATTCCCGCTGGCGCAATTTTAACAGCTCTATTTTGTATTATAGCTGGCGTATGGGGTTACCCGATGGATTTAGCAATTTGGCAACCCGTATTGTGCGTTGCTTTAATTGTCGGGGTATTTATTCCACTGCTCGAGGCTGGAATGGAAATGACCCGAGAAGGTAAGACAACCCAATCAGCAGCTATTGTGGTATTTGCATCTTCATTGGTAAACCCTGCATTTGGTTGGTCACTCACTATGTTACTTGATAATTTAGGCCTTATAGGGTGTAAAGAGCGAAGTGCTGATTTAACACCTATGAGCCGCTGGAAAATTCCATTATTTATGTTTGTACTTTTAACGAGTGTGATGGCCATGGTAGGCATGCTACCTGGTATTCCTGCTCTTTTAAGTGATTTTAGACACTAAATACAAAAAGCAGCAAGGTAAACTTGCTGCTTTTAGTTTTGAATCAATGTATTAGTAAGCAATTAACCGCAACCCTATTAGTACCAACATAACAAAATTAGCGACTACACCCACTAAGAAAAAGTAACTTCGTGGACTTGGGTTCTTTTCTGTAGCGATAACATAATAAAGCGTCATATGAATCAAGCGTGAGATGACATAAACCCACATACACATAGCAAATATTCCACTGTGATACCCCATTGTGAAAGCAAACAATACACAGCCTAAAAACAAGGCACTGTTTTCAAGTGTATTATGGAACGTTCTGTGGGCTCTAAAAACAAAGCTTTCATGGCTTAAATCAGCATCAAGTTTACCGGGCACTGCATTGTCTTGGCTTGCTTTGCTAAAAGTAGCAACAGCCCATTGTACGAAAATCATAATTAAATAGATGTAAAGTGCAAAATATGCAGATAAAGCGAGTTCAGTCATTGTCATTCCTATTATTTTTAAGATAAACAATATCAGCAAAAAACAAGCCAAACATAACCAATTGAATAATAACGACTTTAAAATGAAAGGATTTTTTTAGTGTAAATAGTTACCTTCAACCTATAAAATCTACATGAGGTTAAACCCTATTTAATCACTGAAAGTTGCATCTCTAAACTGATAATATTCATGCAATGCTTTGGGGACAGACACGTAAGGGTTTTCATTGTGACCAGCGCCTTCACTATAACTAAATTTCCACGTTATAGTGTGCTCTTTATTTTGCTCAAGCGCGGCTAGCAAACCTTTAAATGACCCTGTGATGATTGGGTTTTCATCTGCACCTAGGCTTAAATATAAAAAATTATCGGCCTGATTGAGCGCAGGTAGACTGTTAGTAAACTCATTTACCACAACGCTGTCGTCGTACCACGCCGCCGGGCTAAAAGCAAAATAACCGTCAAACAACGCAGGCTTTGTACTCAATGTGTATAACACAAAACTACCGCCTGCTGAAAACCCTGTCAAAATACGATTATCATTTAAACTGTAATTAGCTTCTAAAAAAGGCAGTAACTCTTTTTCAATAAATGCTAGAAATACATCGGCTCTACCAAATATTGCAGGGTCATTTTCAAACGCTGGTCGCGCTTCAATATTGACTTCTTTTCGGGCGTATGGCGGCACTAAGTCGCGATTACGGGTATCTGTCCAAAATTGATTTGGTAATGCGACTAAAATTGACTCCTCTACTATGCCTTGCTCGGCATAAATAGTTAATGTGTTGTGCCATCGATTGAGATTGAAATTACCATCGGTTTTTATAATTAATGGGTATGCTTTAGTGGCATCATAATTAGTCGGTAGGCGAATAAATAGCTTACGATTTTCATCTAAAGAGGATGAATAAAGTGTGTGTTCTTCAAATTCAGATGTGTAATTTTTCAAATAAGCGCGTGTCGTTAAACTCAATGCAATAGCAAGAGTAGACAAAACTGTTATTAGCAGCACTTTATATTTAAAAACCATGTATAACTCAATATTAAATTAATTATAACTAATTTAAAACAATAACTTATTAATTTAAAGGTAAACACAGGTGTAAAATGTAAGCAAACATGTCGCATGCTTGCCTACGTAAAAAGCAATGACGCGAGTGGCGACATTGCTGGGTGTTTTTCTACATTACTTTAAAAAAGTGACGCATTTAACCATAAATGCAGTGCAATACTTGCAGCATAACCAAGCGCAATAACTGGAGCCCACTTTAAATGGCCAAAAAAGGTATAATAACCGCGCGCTTGCCCCATTAACGCAACACCCGCCGCTGAGCCTATCGATAATAGACTGCCGCCTACACCCGCAGTAAGAGTGATTAATAACCACTGCCCATGAGACATTTCAGGCTGCATCGATAGCACTGCAAACATGACAGGAATATTATCTATTACGGCTGAAATTACGCCCAAAAAGATATTGGCAGAAGTCGCAGACCAATTACCATATAGCATTTCTGACATAAGATTCAAATAACCTAAAAAGCCAAGGCCGCCAACACACATAACAATGCCGTAGAAAAACAATAAAGTGTCCCATTCAGCGCGAGATACTTTGCTAAATACGTCAAACGGTACAACACTACCCAGTTTAGCTAAGCGATCATTATCACCAACTTGTTCAGCATGTGCCTTTTTACGTGCTAATGAACCCGGCAACGTCATTCTTAAAAAATAACCAAAAAACTGTAGATAACCTAACCCCATCATCATGCCAAGTACCGGCGGTAGATGTAAAAAGCTATGACACGCCACGGCTGTCGCTATGGTTAATAAAAATAAAGTTAAAATGCGAAGTGCCCCTCGTTTTAGCTCTATTTCTTCGTACTGCGCCGAAGGCTGCTTATCAGCAACATAAAAACTCATAATAGCAGCGGGTACGAGGTAGTTTGCTAATGAAGGGATAAATAACACTAAAAATTCATTAAAATGAACCAGCCCTGCTTGCCAAACCATTAATGTTGTAATGTCTCCAAATGGACTGAATGCACCACCAGCATTAGCGGCAATGACGATATTGATACAACTTAAATTTATAAATGGTTTATCACCCTCAGCAACTTTCATCACTACGGCGCACATTAACAATGCAGTAGTCAGGTTGTCCGCAATAGGCGAAATGAAGAAGGCTAGAAACCCAGTGATCCAAAACAGGTTTTTATAATTAAAACCTTTTTGTATCATCCAAGATCGCAAAGCATCAAAAACACGCCGTTCCTCCAATGCATTAATGTAGGTCATAGCCACTAATAGGAATAACATCAGCTCTGCAAACTCTAACAAATTATGCCTAAATGCAGATTCTGTAATGCCAGGCATATCATTATTTACATAGAAAGCACCTATCAAAATCCAGATCAAACCAGCGGCTACTAAAACGGGTTTTGATTTTCGTAAATGGAGTTTCTCTTCAAGCATGACCACAGCATAAGCAATACAGAATATAAAAATGCAAAGCATGCCTATGGTTGAACTGGTTAAATCTAATTGACCCTCACTCGCCCACGTTGGGGAGCAAAATAAAAGTAACACTAAGCTAAATAAGTTAAAGCCTCGTAGTAAGTTTTTCACACGGTACGTCCTGTTTTAATTTCAAAAACGGTATTTTTATAACAGTAGTTTTATTATTAATTCTTATGAATGATGAGTTGTTACAAAAAAGTTGCTGTAAGTTACCATGATTTAACGGTAAGGCTATTATACTCAAGTCTAAATATTCATTGTTAACCGTTATATTTACGATAAAAACTATGAATATACCCAAACCACCTCGCTGCACTTTTAACAATCATGCTTTATATGTATGCTCTGCAAGGTAAATTCAATTTAAATAACAATTTTAAGGTATTGTATGCGATTCGGACCAGGCCTCTTAGTCACTGCCGCTTTTATCGGACCAGGCACAATTACTAGTGCAAGTATTGCGGGAGCAAATTTTGGTTTTACTTTGGCATGGACTCTATTATTTTCAGTAATAGTAACCATCTCATTGCAATCAATGGCAGCGCGATTAGGTGTAGCAACAGGGCAAGACTTAGCGCAAGCATTACGTGCTCACATACACACACCTCTTTTTAAAATAATTGCAGCTATATTAGTGATCAGTGCCATTGGTGTTGGTAGTGCAGCTTATGAAGCCGGCAACCTTAGTGGTGCAAGTTTGGGCTTGGTAGGTATTTTCCCAGAGGTTAACTCACAAATCTGGACACCTTTAATTGCCATTTTTAGCGCTTTGCTTCTTTATAGCGGAAAACATAAAGTGGTGGAGTCTGCCCTCATAATACTCGTACTTTTAATGAGCTTAGTGTTTATCTCAACGTTGATTATCGCAGCGCCCCCTATTGAACAATTACTGAAAGGGTTTATACCCAGTATTCCTGATGGTTCTATGACTACCGTACTTGCATTAATAGGCACCACCATTGTGCCTTATAACTTATTTTTGCATTCGGGTATTCTGGCTGCAAAACACGACAAAAACAGCGATACTGACAAAGTCATAAAACAGACCAATCTCGATACAGGTATATCAATTACTTTAGGTGGGGTTATTACGCTAGCTATATTATCTACAGCATCGGTAGCATTTTATGGCACCGATGCTGGTAAGATAAGCGCAGCCAATATGGCTTCACAATTAGAGCCACTACTTGGTAATGCCGCACAGTACTTTTTTGCAGTTGGTTTATTTGCTGCAGGCTTAACAAGCGCAATAACAGCACCATTAGCGGGTGCATATGCCGTGTGTGGCATGCTTGGGTGGTCAAATGATATGAAGAGCCGTCAGTTTAAGTGGGTGGCGCTGGTTATATTAGTATTTGGGGCAACAGTCGCTTCTCTTCGCTTAGACCCCATTGCAGTCATCATATTTGCTCAAGCTGCTAATGGCTTGCTTTTACCTATTGTTACTTTTTACCTTGTTTGGCTGGTTAACCAAAAAGCAGTAATGGGAAAATACACTAACTCTGCACTTGTTAACTTACTGACATTGCCAATGTTATTACTCATACTTGGATTAAGTAGTTACAAGCTTATCAATATGATTGTTTAGAAATTGTGAGTTAATACCGCAACCTTTGTACCTTTAATTTTTATTTATTTTAAAGGCACCTTAGGCTTACCGACACACTATAAATTAATATTCAGCGCCTTTTTTTAAAGTGCGCTGAGTTATCTCTGAAAAAACATACCCCCCTACTGCACCCGCTAATAGTTGAGTATAAAACCCCCAACCTCTGGCGCCAGCAATAATGTGTATATTCATAATTGATTCGATAGCAATAAGTACGACTGAAAAAGCGGTTAGCCCTGCTACTATAAATAAAGGGGACCTTAAATTAGGATGTTTTTTCGCAAACCATTGAGCAACGGTAAATGCAATTGCCAATGCAATGGCGATGATTGCCCCATAAGTAGGTAGTAACCCTAACCAATCAGCAAGAGTTAAGCTAATACGATCACTTAAAGCAATTTCAACATCTACATTAACTAATTGATTGACAACGTATTGACTATGAAACAAGCTAGCAAGCGTGAAAGTAAGTAACCAGGAAGCTAAAAATGAAGGCAATAAACGTGTTAAAAATGGCATGGTTTTCTCAACTTAAAGTAAATCATTTTATTCACATTACCAAAGGCTTTAACACTAAACAATGTGCCTGTTGTTTATTACTTTTTGGCCTATTTGCAGCCTCAGTAAATGCAGCTTCTATATTACCCACAAAAAACTACAAGGTCACAACAATTGCAAGTGAGTTAAAGTCTCCATGGAGTATGGTAGAACTACCTAATGACGCATGGTTAGTTACTCAGCGCGACGGCCATGTAGTTGTCGTAAAAGAAGGCCAGCAGTTACATATTAAATTAGACTTACCAGGGCTATATGTTGGCGGACAAGGCGGCTTACTCGATGTAGTACTATCGCCAGACTATAAACGTTCTAAAGAAATTATATTTACTTATGCTCAAGGTGAACTTGATGCAAACCGCTTAGTTATCGCTAAATCTATATTTGATGGTGTTCAATTTTCAAAGCCAGAGGTTATTTATAAAGTCGCGACAGACAAAAATACACCACAACATTATGCTGGTCGCGCACTTGTGTTACCTGATAATACCCTATTGTTTTCAAGTGGCGATGGCTTTGACTTTCGCGAGCAAGCACAAGTTTTGACTAGTCAACTTGGCAAAGTTTTACGCATACATTTAGATGGCACTATACCCAAAGATAACCCGTTCATTAATCATGAAAACCGTCGTGCTCACGCTATTTTTTCACTTGGCCATCGAAATACTCAAGGGCTTATTTACGACTACGACGCTAATCACATCATTAGTCATGAACACGGACCTGCAGGGGGAGACGAACTAAATTACTTAACCGCAGGCACTAATTATGGTTGGCCAGTTATAACCTATGGCAAAGATTACTCACAAGCACGTATATCTCCTTTTCAAGATTATCCTGGGATGAAACAGCCATTAGTCGATTGGACACCTTCAATAGCGCCTTCAGGAATGGCTTATTACGGCTCAAAACACACAGCATTTCCTTCATTACAAAAGCATGCAATTATCACCACGTTAGTTGATAAAAAGTTATACGCTATTGATTTAGCTACGGGTCAGTTTAATCAATCAGTGGCTTTTCCTGACGTGTCTGGTCGTTTAAGGGATGTTTTTATTACTTCCCACGGCAACATTGCTATCTTAACCGACGGCGAAAATGCCAAGCTATTACTTTTAAAACCGCATTAACCATGTGTACAAAATTGCTATGAGGGTGATAAAAAGCATCCTACCACGTACTTTACGAGCTATATAGAGAGCGACTGTGTACATTTTTACTGCTATTCAGCGTAATTAAAGGAAACTTTCTTTAACGTTATCATTATTGCTAAACAAGGAATGTGTTTAAATGACTGCGGAGTACTTTAATTTTTTAAGCTTGATTGGTGTTGCTTTCTTTGCTATTTCTGGCGCGTTACTCGGGCACGATAAAGACATTGGCGGGTTTGGTGTAGTTGTCGTTGGAACTGTCACTGCTCTTGGTGGCGGTACATTACGTGATGTATTGCTTGATCAAACGATATTTTGGATTGCAGAGCCAAACTATCTATATGCAACCTATGGCTCGATATTTGTAGCCGTTATGTTTATTCGCTACCTACCCGATGTATCTAATTATTATATGTTATTAGTTGATGCAATCGGCATGGCTATATTTAACATAGTGGGCATAGAAAAAGCGCTTATAGAAGGCACCACTATGATTGTCGCTCTCACTATGGGCATGACCACAGGGATATTCGGCGGTTTAATGCGTGATGTAATATGCCGTGAAGTGCCACTTGTCATGCGAGATGAGTTGTATTCCACCACCTGCTTCTGTGGTGGCCTCACTTACGCTGCACTGTTTTTACTCGAAGTAAATTACCTGTGGTGTATTATCGGCTCGCTATTTGTCACCGTATTTTTAAGGCTTAGCGCCCTACACTGGGGCTGGCAGCCTAATATATTTAGAAAAAGAACGGTGAGAAAATAGGTTTTAGGTTTTACCTTGAATTACAACAATTATAATTGCTTGGTCAACTTAGAACTTCATCACCGTGTTGAAACTCAAATTTGTAATTCAACAACCGTAAACTATCTAGAAACAGGTTCCATGAATCCGCATTAGTATCAAGTGCATATATATCTCTTAAGCTTCCATCATTTTCAAACTCTGATTTTAATTTACTCCATTGGTACATAGCTTTTATTTACACCTGATTTTCGATTCATATAACGCCTTGTATCACACGTACAAATAATTCCATTTAAAAATATCAAAGTAAACAGTATTGTTATTTCAGGAACACTCTGCACAATTTTACGCGCTAAAGCACGTCCTACTATATTTAAAAAAAACACAGCTAAAGCAAGTTCCCACATAATAAATTTAACACCGAGCAGCTTAAACTTACCGCTTACAGCCATATAACTCCACCAACCTCTCATACAACCCTGATGCGCGGCTGACTGATTTATTCATGGCCATGAGTAATACTTTTTTGTCGGCCACCAGCTCAAAGGTTTGTTTTGCACGAGTGATGCCGGTGTAAACCAATTGGCGGTTTATGCCTGCGGTTGCTTGGTTTGCTGGTGGCAGCACCATTGCAGTGTAGGCAAATTCTGAGCCTTGTGATTTATGTATGGTCATTACATACACTTTGTCATGGGCAGGGAGTCGTGCCGGTGAAAATGCCCGTTCATTACCCTGCTCATCAATAAATACTGCTTTTAGCTGCGCGTTTTCATCGTGCAGTAAAATACCAATATCACCGTTGAACAGTTTTAATTGGTAGTCGTTTTGCGCAATCATTATAGGTAAACCTAAATAATGGCGGTTATTTGCATGAGTATTAATTAAGCCGAGGTTATGTAATTGCTTTTCAATGCGAAGGTTTAAGCTGTTTACGCCATAATCACCTTCACGCACGGCGGCGAGTAATTGGTACTGAGTAAATGCTTGATGAATATCTGCACTCGGCGCACCTTGTTTAATGAGGTTTAAATACTCACTGTAATGACTGGCAGCACTTTGCACCAGTTTTTCAATTGGCTTAGTAACAATATCGTAATCTAAAACAACGTCGTTAAACTTACCTGAATAGATTTCCTGCTCAACATACTTGAGCTTACCCATATTGTTGGTGTTAACCGCAAAAGCCAGCTCGCCAATTCCGCTTTTAGCATCAAAACGATAACTATGTTGTAAAAACGCAATGCAATCGGCCAGTGCAAATGGGCTTTGTTGTGGTTGAAGCTTTTGCTCGCCTTTAAAACACAGCTGATTAAGCTCCCTACAACGCGCATCTGAATAACTCGGCGTTTGCCCAAGAGCCAAGCCTTGGCATAAGTCGCTCATTACACTGCCGGTATCTACCGACGCTAATTGGTCTTTATCGCCGAGTAATATTAACCTTGCGCGAGCGGGCAATGCCTCGATTAATTTAGCCATGAGTGATAAATCAACCATCGACGCTTCATCGATGATCAATACATCAACATGTAATGGGTTGCTGCTGTTATGTTTAAATTTATTGGTAAAGGGTTTAACCCCAAGCAAACGGTGAATAGTTTGCGCCGTTTGCGGAATATGTGGCTCAACATGACTAGGGATATGCGCTTTTAATTGCTGCTTTGCTCCTAAAATAGATTCACTTAACCGCGCGGCGGCTTTACCTGTGGGTGCCACCAGCTTTATGCTTAGCGGCGCACTTTGGTACAGTGATTGTAATATGGCTAATAACTTGGTCACTGTGGTGGTTTTACCTGTGCCTGGGCCGCCGGTGATGACACTAAAACCTTTTGTGGCCGCCATAGCACAAGCTACTTTTTGCCAATCGAGCCCTTCTTTTGGTGCTTTATCTTCCGGGAAATAGTCATTGAGTAACTTAGCAAGCGCTGCGTTATCTATTTTGATTTCGCGTTTACTCATGGCTAATAAGCGCGAGGCTAGCGTTTGTTCGTACCCTGCAAGGCGCGCAAAGTAGAGTCTATTACCAAATAAACACAGTGGTTGTTGCTCACCCACACTTGGGTGCGACTCTAAACAGCGAACCGCTTGCTGAATATCAAACGCATCATTAAATGGGCTAACTGTGTCGGGTGATGAGCCTTGTGCTTTATTAAAGTCAGCCTTTCGTAAGTTAAAAGGATTTTGCCAATTTACATCATCTAAATTTAAGCAGCTGTGTTGGCTTTGCCCTGCTAAGCACAGCAGTAAAATTAAATTAAATACATCACTATTATCAGCGCCGCTATCTACATGCTCGGTTAAAAGTTCAGCGAGTTTTACATCAACTACTCGTATGCGGTTCTCGCTCACTAAATAGTCAATTAACGGTACGGTATCTACTGTGTTATCAGGCTCAGCAGCTAATAATGGTAATTCATTTATTGCATCGACTTCGCTCATGATGCCTCTCCTTTTATAACCACGGGTTGAGTAAATAAACCATCTAAAATAGCCACTTGATCTGTGGTGAGTTTATTAAAGAAGATGCCTTTCCCTTCACCCATGCCCCGTAAAAAGGTGTAATACACGCCGCCTAAGTGCTGCTCAACGCTGTAGTTTGCAATGCGCTGTTTTAACAAACGGTGCAGCGCTACAGTGTAAATTAAATACTGTAAATGGTATTGATGGCTGCTCATGGCTTGCTCAAGGGAGTCTTGCTCGTAGTCGCTTGGCTTGTTTCCTAAGTAATTCGATTTATAGTCCAAAATATAATATTGCCCTTCAAAGCAAAATATTAAATCGACAAAGCCTTTTAATAAGCCCTTAACATCAAAAAACTCAAGGTTACTTTGGTTAAAACCAAAATGCTTTATAAGCACCGCATTGAGCTGTTTAGCGTTTAAGCTCTCAAGGGGTAAATTAAACTCCATTTCCACTAAACAATCACTCGGTGGCAATACACTTAAGCTTAGCCCTATGTTATTAAGTGGGCATTGTAGGGCGCTCTGTATCCACTGCTCTGTAGTTTCTTGCCAGCTGCTATCTATATGATATTTTTTTAAGCTTTTTTCAACGACACACGCGAGGTTTTGCTCACTGTTAGTTGGGTGTGTTATGGGGCTGGTAAAATCAATCTGTTCAAAAATTTCATGTAAGCAACTACCGGGTTTTGCGCCTTTAGGGAAACTGTATGGCGATTTAACGTCTTCTTGCTCTGCGGCAAACTCGTCTTTTTCGTGATCTTCGTCACTGCGCCCTGGTTGTATGTGATCGGTGTGTTTTTTAAAGCTCAAGGCACTAAAGCTAGTGGCACGCCAATCTTTTTCAATTTCAACAGTTACGTTATTAACGCTGAGATTGTGCTTCGAGCTTTGCATTGATGCTAATTGCAACGTGCCCTGCTCTAGCAACTCAGAGCTTGTAAATTCAGTGTATTGCATCGCTTTGTTTTCATCACAGAATGCTTTTAGATGATTTCGCCATACTTCGCTACTGGTAATATCAAGCCCTGCAAATAAAACATGACCCAGCGAGCTACTTTGAATAGCCAATCGCTTACTTTGCCCTTGCCCTAAGTTATACATGCCAATGGCGCAAAAATGAATGGCTCGTGTGAGTGCCACATACAATAAGCGTAAATCTTCAGCTAGGCGTTCTTGCTCGGCTTTTTGCAGGGCATCATCCGCCTTACTTAAATCGTAAATAAGTTGCCCATCTTTATGATACAAAGCCTCTTTAGTTTCACGATAACCACTAGCAAATGGCATAAACACCAACGGAAACTCAAGCCCTTTTGATGCATGCATAGTCACAATGCGCACTAAATTAGCGTCACTTTCAAGGCGTACTTGCACCGCCTCACCATCTTGCTGGCTAACCTTTTGTGCAAACCAACGTAATAGCCTTAATGTGCCTTCAAGCTCAATTTGCTTTTGCTGGAGTATTTCACTTAAATGGCGGTAATCGGTGAGCCAACGTTCTACGTTATACCCTAAACCTTGCCATTTCGCGCTTAGTTGATTGTGGCTTAACAGGTGCTCTAGCATCGCCATGGCACCTTGTTTATGCCACAGCGCCGTTAGGTAGGCAAAAAAGTTAAGGTACGATTGCCATTGCTCTTCATCATCAGCCAGCGCGTAAATCTCGTTATAACTTAAACAAAACAGCGGCCCCGCCAATACACCGCGCAGTAATGATTCATTGTATTGACCATGTAGCGCGGTTAAAAAGTTAAGTAGGTGATGGCTAAGCTCTTGGCTAAATACGCTATCACGGGATAAATACACACTGGCAATTTTAGCGTCGCTCAGTGCTTTTTTAATAATTTGTGCTTCTAACCGGTCGCGTACCAAAATACAAATATCGGCAGCGGTTACCGGTACCTCACCAATGCAGGCACGGCCTTCTTGAGCTTGGTTGAGTAAGATGACAACTTTGTTGGCAAAATGGCTTGCTAAATGATGCTGCCCAACCCCTTTGCTGGTGGGTTTTTTACTGTCATCGGCTGCTGTGTCGTTGAATACACAAAACTCAAAAGCTTTGGCGGGTTTGCCGTCGATTAAAAATGATTTATCGGCTTCTTTCCCTTTTGCAGCCACCGGATTAAATGGGATTGCATCATTATAAATAAAGCTATTGTCGTGCTTAGCAAATAGTTTATTAACACTGCTTACTACATCGCTACTTGAGCGAAAGTTAGTGCCTAAGGTAAATTGCTGTTCATTTTTAACCGCATGTTTTGCCCCAATATAAGTAAAAATATCTGCGCCCCTAAAGCCGTAAATCGCTTGTTTAGGGTCACCAATCATCGCCAGCGTTGTTTTTTCTTGGCCATAAATTTTACTAAAAATACCGTATTGAATTGGGTCGGTATCTTGGAATTCATCAATCATCGCCACTGGGAATAGCTGGGCTATTTTTTGCGAAAGCGTATCGCCTTGCTCACTGTTAAGTGCACTGTGTAAATTACTTAATAGATCATCAGGGGTGATCACACTTTGCTCTGTTTTACGTTTAACGATGGCTGATTTCACCCAGCTTGCAGCGTTTTGAACGATGGCTATGCCAAGCCCTTGGTTAATGGTACTACTGAGCTTTGCAAGCTCATCAAATTGAGGCAGTAATTCATGACTAAATAAAGGCTGATTCTTTTTATAATTACCCGGGTCGCTTAAGTTATCGCTACTCCAAACTTCAAACGAATACTTACTTGTACCAAATTTAAAAAATAGCTCATCACCACGGCAAAAATCCTCAAGCGCTTGTAAGCTGCCTTTGCGCGCTGGTGTTTTAGAGCCACTGAGCCCTGATGCTTTTACGGCAGCAATAAACTCGCTGTCTAAACACGCTTTTTTAAAAGTGGGTATTTTAGCTAAGTACTCTTCACGTGCTTGCCATACATCATCAAGTTTAACCGTAGGGGTAATGAGCGCATTGCCTTTATTAAGCAAACTCGATACCTGACTAAACAGTGATTCAGGGGCTGGGAATACATCTAAAATAGCGTCGGTTTTTTCTTTATTCAGCGGGTAGACAAAAGTACGCCAAAAATCTTTAATGGTCTCAAGTAGGATTTCGCGCTCGTCGAGTATAAATTCTAAATTAAACGCCACGCCAGACTCAAACGCATGTTGCTTTAGCATGCGCTGACAAAAGCCATGAATGGTAAAAATGGCTGCTTCGTCCATCGATTTTGCCGCAGCGTCGAGTAAATCAAAGGCGCGGTGTTTATCTTCGATGTTTTGGATGAGCTCGCTTACCAAATCATCTTTGGTTTTTAAGCCAAGTAATGCATCACGCGCGGAGATTATACGCGCACGTACCCTGTCTTTAATCTCTTGCGTGGCGGCTTCGGTAAAGGTTACAACCAAAATTTGTTCAACACTCAGAGGTTTATTTACCTCACAATGCGGATCATCCGCTATTTGCATGCCGAGTAAGTAACGTAAATATAAGCCGGTAATAGTATAGGTTTTACCGGTGCCAGCACTGGCCTCAATTAAACTTTGGCCCGTAAGTGGCATTTTGAGCGGGTTAAGCGCTTGCATAATCGCTCTCCTTAGCGTGATCGATTAATGGCGTAAGGAGTGTATTGCTCCACTGGGTGAATTCTTCTTGGCAATCTAATAATGACTGTGTGGTTAAACGAATATAAGGGTTTTCTCCCTCACCGCGGCCAATGTACTGCGGGCTAAATTTATTAATCGCTTTATTAATATCACCCTCAGATTTTACGTATTCATAACTACTGGCCGGAAAAAACGCCACCGGCGATTGCCTAAGTGCCGCGTATAAACCAAACCACTGGTTTAATTGTTGCTGTGCATACTCTGCATCTAATGGTGTAAAAGCGATTTGTTTATCTAACCCTAAAATTAAGGTTTCCACAGGATGGCCCATCACTTGAGCCGTTAAATGATAAATAAAACCTTTAATTAGGTCTTTAGCTTTAATACTGGCACTTCTGTAAAACACTTGTTTTTGTAGATAAATATGATTGAGCCAGCCTTCAAGCTGGCTGCTTTGCGTTTTGCCATCAGCACCCTCACATTTGAGTGTTAAAGACACCTCAACGGGCTCATTTTTGCCATTCGCAATATGTGTTTTCACTTGCCCTGCAAGCGCGTCAACTCGGTGCTCCATACTTTCAAAAATCAAGTCACCGACATGAGCTTGAGGCAGTTCCCCTCGTTGCAGTATTTGTTCACGACTCAGGGGCCTATCGAAAATGGCCGCTTCGAGTATTTCATCTAAATAAAAATAACGTTTCAGTGCATCAACACTAAACGGCTCTTCATCTTTGGCTACATCATTAAACTCAGGTAAGCGAAGCCCCAATGTTTGCTGATAAAAGCTTTCATGCGGGTTACATACACTGCGAATAAATACATCAAGATCAAGACTCTCAGGCATAACTATATCGAGTTTGCTAAGTGGCTCAGGCGTTATAGCCTCTGCTGGCAACCACACAGGATTATAGCTGTGCTCATTAAACGCCAATTGCGCAGGTGACTGCTGGCTTGGCATATAATAATGGTGATTAAATGGCTGTAGTCGCTGCGCTTTAACTAAACAACCTGGCAATATTTGCTCGCTTTGCTCAGTTAAGGTGAAGCTTCGACCAATGTATTCTAACAACTCACTCACCAACGTTGATGGCATGCGTGGTTGGTTGTCAAAACACGAGCGACCAATGTAACTCATATATAAATTATCGCGGGCACTAAGGAGCGCTTCTAAAAATAGATAACGATCATCAAGTTTTCGTGATCGGTCACCTTTTTGTTTTTTAGAATACGGCACTAAATCAAAACCAATGGGCTGCACAGTACGTGGGTAGTCGGCATCGTTTAGCCCTAGCATACACACCACTTTAAATGGCACGGCGCGCATCGGCATCAAAGTACAAAAGTTAACTTGACCTACTAAAAAGCGCTGGCCAACGCCTTTTTCTTGAATGCCTTGTTTGATTAAATAACTCACAATGCGCTGCGACACAGCCTGAGTGTAATCACCGTTTTCATGGTGTTTTTTCAGCTCATCGAGCACTTTTTTGAGGATGAGTAAGTCCCAGCTGTCATCGCTTTCACTTTCATAAATGGCTTCAAGTAGTTCATCTAAAATATCGGCTTTATTAATCAGGGTGTCATCGGGGCTTAAGCGTTCTTTAAATGTTTGCAGTACATCAATAAAATGCACCAGTTTATTGAGTGTATCGAGCGCCATCCCTTCAACTTCATCGGCGCTGTAAATGCCCTCAAACGGGATTTGCTCATCGCGCTGTGCAATACCGAGTAATAAACGGTTCAAGCCATGCTGCCAAGTGTTTAAATCTATCGCAGGTAAGTCAAAGCCACTTTTGTGCTCGGCGTTAATGCCCCATTTTACCCCTACTCGATCAAGCCAGTATTGAATTTGCTCGTACTCATGGGGCTCTAAACTAAATTTTTCGGCAATTTGTGTAACTTGCAGTAAGTCTAAAATGTCAGACACGCCAAAGCGCGAAAATGGTAAATTGGCTAAACTGGCAAACGAGCTCAGTACTGGTTTTTCTTGCTCTATGGCTAAATCAGCTAACGCATACGGAATATGGCGCTTACCATGCGCACCACCAAATACCGCCTCAATATAGGGGCTGTAGGTGCCCACATCGGGCATCATTACGATGATGTCTTTTGGTGTAAGTGCTGGGTTTTGATGAAACAAGTTAAGTAAATAATCATGCAGGCGCTCAACTTCGCGAAGCGGCGTATAACAATCGCTTACGATAATACTGGTGTCAGCCTCGCTTATTGGCAATTTGCCTTCGTCATTGATAAACCACTCTTTACCTAGCGTTAATGACTCACCTTTAAATGCTAGTTGGTATATTTCGCTTTGAATTTTACCCAATAATGAGTCATCAAAACTGTCAGTGAAGCCGTCAATCCAGCGGGCATCCAACTGCACTAGTTGCTCAAAATAATCACGGCCTAATTTACCCCACGATGACAGCAGCGGATTACCAATAAAATAATATTCATCGTCTGGTTTGCTCGGCGTATGCTCAGCGGCATCAATTAACGGGGTTTTAGCGTATTTAGCGGCAATTTTTGCTGCGGTTTTTTCATCAACCACATCACCCCAATAATGCTCACTGGGGTTAAAAAAGAATAAAAACACTTTGGTTTTTTTACTTAATGCATCAAAAATTTCCAGTTGAGAGCTGGCTATGGCCGATATACCAAATAGGCTAATGCGTTTTGGCAATAAGCTCTCGTCCATGGTCTCAAGTGCTGCCAGTAATTTACCTTGCATATTGGCACGATGAAACTGGCTTTGGCCAAGCTCAACACTTAAAGCAACAATGCGCCGCCATAAATCGGGCTGCCAAGGAGAAATACTAATATCTACGTCATCAAGGTCATCTTTACCGCTATCCCACGTTGCAATCCAGTGCGGGCGATACATTAAGTATTGGTCGTACACATCGGCTATTTTTTCACACAGAGCAAAGGTTTTTTGCCCGTCTAAATCACCTTCAAGATACGTTTTAAGGGGTAAATATAACGGCTCATCAATGCAATCAGGTAAAAGCGTAAATATTTTCCATGCAAGGTTGGGTTTATTAAACGCAGACTCTTTGGGTACGTTTGGCAATAATTGCTGATAAAGCTGCCAAATAAAACTTGAAGGCAAAGGAAAGTCCACCTGCGCTGCAATACCGAGGTTTTCACTTAAGCCTATTTTTAGCCACTGCGACATACCCGGGGATTGCACCAGTACCACTTCTTTTTCAAATGGGCTGGTAAGTGGGTCAACAGTTAACAGCTTATGGAACTGCGCTTGCAGGGTTTCCATTCGGTTAGATTGAATAATATTGAGCATTGCGACACTGTCCTTGCATGAGATAAAAGCAGTGTAAGATATTTTCAATTACAGCGGTAGCCATTAACGGTTAATGGCTCTAATAAATCAGGTGGTTAGCTTTAAAGTTAATCGCACAGAGCAACATTTACCCTGTGCATAGCATTTTAGTTATATGGGCTAATGCTCGATAAGACAAAATTAGTTTGCATAATTACTTTACCATCAAGCCCTTTTAATTTAAGTGAAATCGCAGGATCAGGCTTTTGCCAATCAATGCTTAAATCGCCATAGTTAACTTGATGAGTAAAATCGCCTACACGATGTTTATTTGGGCTAACGTCTTTCCATTTTTCTGTTAGGCCAGAGCTGGTCATTTCAACTAATGGGTAGTTAAGGTCCTCACTATATTTTGATATTTCTCCCCAGTGCGTATCACCACTTGCGATAATGACCCCATTCACTTTATGTTTTTTTATCAATGAAAATAAACGAGCGCGGTCTTCAGGAAAGTTTGCCCATGACTCCCAACCAGTAAAATCAGTTAATAATTGTAAGCTTGAAGCAATGAGTTTAATAGCAGCAGGCTTTTGTAACTCTTGTTCAAGCCACTGCCACTGCGCCTCACCCAGCATTGATGCACCTTTAACCTCTGTTGGGCTGTAAGGCCCTTGGTTATTCGCTTTGCGTTTGATGTAGTACTGTGTTTCACTGACATGATTAAGTGCATCACGGTTCCAGCGTAAATCAGGCATAATCACCTGCACTGTTTGCTCGCCTTCGCCATACATGTACGAGGTATAAATACCATCAGGACGCGTGCGGCGTATTGAATCTTTTGCTTCGCCAAAAAAGTCGAGCATGATTTTCCGTGATTGCTCTTTGTGTGGGTATTCTTTGCCTGCATCGTTTTGACCAAAATCATGGTCATCCCACATGGCAATAAGAGGTGTGTTCGCTTTTAACGTTTTAAACCCTGGCTTTGCTCCCAACTTTTGGTATTTATTAGCAAGCACAGTCATATCATTAGTATCGCCATAAATGTTATCCCCTAAAAAGATAAACAAATCAGCATTTTCTTTATTGATGGCATCAAATATAGGAATAGCTTTATCTTGGTGGCCACATGAGCCAAACAGAATTTTATTCGGAGCTATTGCAGCAGCTGCACTAAAGCTGAAAAATACACATGTTATGAGGGCTGTTTTAAGTTGTTTCATTTTAAAATCTCGTTAATCGCAGGTGCCATATTTGGGTTAAGTTGCTGTGGCTTTTGCCCTAAGGCTTTTAATACAGTAGCTGCAACTTGTGCTTGTTTAAATTCTTGTTCTGCTCTCACTAAACCAGCTTGCTTTATAGCCGGCCCCATTGCTGCCAGCCATATGTGTTCAGAGCCAACAATCCCATCAGGAAACGCTTTACGGCCTTGTGCTGATTTAGCCAGTGCACGTTTTGAGCTATGGTGCTGCCAGTCATTAGCATGACTGCCGCGGCCATGATCTGTAGTAACAATCAAGGTCGTGTTATTTTTATAGCCATCGGTTGTTTGTAGCGTTTGCCATAAGTCTTTAATAAACGCATCGCTTTGTTTAGCCGATTTTAAATAATGATCGTAGTGGCCGTCATGGGCAAAATCATCGGTTTCACCAAGACTTATGACTAATAGCTTGGGCTTTTTAGCCAGTAAATAGGCTTTAGCAAAGCGATAAGTAAAACTGTCTAAACGTACATTATGCCAAGGGCTCGGGATCTCATTTTGCATGGCATTGAGTAAGTGCGCATCATCTGATAGTTCATCGTCGATAGGCATAAAACCCGCATTCACGTACACGTCGCTGCGCTTATCATTAACGATATAAGGAAACACATCCCAGCTACCAAATAATGCCGTTTTATTTTTGTATTCTGGCTGCTCGTGTAACAGCTCTAAAATAGTTTTATTTGGGTTATAGTTTTTATCGTTACTATTAATGCTCTCATCAACAGTGCCGGTTAAAATTTCGTTATACCCCGGGTATGAAAAATACCATGGATTACTCACCGACATACGTGAGCCATTTTCTCTATCGCCTATAATAACGCCGTTTTTTGTCATTGTTTGAGTTACAAAGGGCATCAATAATTGCTGGCGTTGTTTAGGGTTGGTATGCCAAAACTCATTGTTTAATTGTTCTTTATTTTTTACAAAATCCACGTTGTTGATTAATGCTTTGTCAGCGCCAATAAACACTTCTTGCCAACGTACGCCATCGAGTGTCACTAACACCACATTTTGTGCGGCATTTGCCAATGTACTCGTTATAGTAAGTAGCCCTAGCACTGTTATTTTTATTAATGTGTTCATGTTATTACCTTAAAAAGTAAAAAGCCCATCAAAGATGGGCTTCATGATTTATAACTAATTTTTAAAAGTTAGCTGTAAATGTTAGTGCTGCAGTTCGTGGTGCACCAATAAAGTAGGTAGAGCCATTACCAGTACCACCGGCAAGATATTGTTTATCTGTTACGTTAGTCACTGCAAAGGCAATATCAATTGAGGTAAATGCGCCGGCATTTACTTCTGCGTAGTAACCTGCGTTAAAATCAATCACTGTGTAACCATCAACCTCATTGCGAGCGCGAGTTTGCTCGTCAGTCCATGAACCTAATCGCTCACCAGTGTATTTAGCCGACACACCAAAGCGGAAATCACCACTGTAGTAATCAGTAGAGAGCACAAACATGTCACTAGGTGCATCAATTACATCATCACCGGCTCTAAAGCTTGGACCGGCACCCTCAATCAGTTCGCCATTAGCGTATGAACTTGGGTCGTCAGATGCATATTCAGAGCTATTATTAGTATACGAGGTGTAGATATTCCACTCATTGGTTAGCATATAACTTGCTGATAATTCAATGCCTTGTGATTCAATACCGCCCACATTTATGTATGAGCCATTGGTGCCAATAGTGTAATCAATACCACTAGTGTCACTGCCTGGTGCAATAAAGGTAATACGGTTTTCAAATTCAATTGAATAAGCGGTCGCTGTTAAACTTAAGCGGTCAGCTTGGTAACGTACACCAAAATCAATATTCTCTGCTGTTTCTGGCTCTATGTCTGTCAGTGCTGAACTATCTCGTTCTAGAACACCGTCTTTAATCGCGGCAAAGTTTTCACTGTAGCTGGTAAACAATTCAGTGCTGTTATTTAGCTGATAAAGCACACCTGCGCTAAATAATACGTCTGAATCACTATTTACTTTATCAGAGGTTATATCGTTAAAGTGGTCGTACTTTTGTAATTCAACCAAGTATTGCTTAGCACCGAGATTTAAAGTGAAATCCCCTAATGCCATTGAGTCTTGGATATACCATTTGAACGTATCCGTATCAAAGGTGTTTTTGTATTGTGTCCAGTACGGTGTACTATCAAAATGATGATATACGCGAGCATCAATAACTTTGTGCCAATCACGTGATTCATCGCGCTCTGATTGCTCATACCAAATACCTGCTTCAATATCATGCATACCAAACGTTACACTATAATCTGCAGTTAAACCTAAGCGGTTTTTATTATAGTGAGTATGACGATATGACATAACCGGGGTTGCTGAATCATCATAACAAGCAGGGTTTAAACCAGGGCCTGAAGCCCACGGCCAACTTAGGCTCTGCGTGCAGTTTGCATCAGGTGCGAGTGGATTACCTTCACTGTCTGCAAACCCGTATGAACCCGCATTTGAGCCACCTTCTGTTGTAGGGTTTCCTTCATCATCTACAGGAGATGTTAAATAAGGTGGGATCCAATCTCCACGGCCTGAGTTTTTATGATAATAAGGGCTGATAGTTAATAATGAAGATGGAAAAAGAGCGTATTCAAATTTTACATAGCCTAAGGTATTTTCACGCAGTGTACCCCAGCCTTCAGCAAACATTTGGTCAAAATGTGGCACACCGGTCCAATTCCACGTAAGTTGGTCCCAATCGGGTGTTTGTGCAAATTGCTCAAGGCTGACACTGTTGTAGTTAGTTTCGCTAACATCATCATACGATAAACGGCCAGTAACCGTTAATGCATCAAAGTTAGAGACAAACTTAGCTTCAGCGTGTTGATTGTCTTTACCGCCATTACTGCCATCGCCAATCCAGCGGCTGGTGTCAGTTTGTGAATAGCTCACATAGGCTTGGGTATTATCAAAAATAGTGCCGGTTTCATGCTTAAAGTAATAACGCGTGGCGTCGTGATCGCCATTGGTGTAAGCAAATGTAGTGCTTTTATCAAGACTTGGGTCTTTACTAACAAAGTTAAATGTACCGCCAAGTGCTTCAAGCGAAGCAGATGCGATATCTGACGTACCTTGGCCTACTTCTACAGTGGCAAGGTTCTCACTGTCTAAGTAACGATTCGCTTTAGCGCCACCGCCATAGTTTGAGCCACCATTAGGTATACCATCAATGGTCATACCCAATTGCTGTTGGTTCGCGTCAATACTAAAACCACGCATAGTGATCGTTGTTGACCAATCATCACCGCCAAAAGCATCGCCTTCGTTTATGCTAATACCTGGCAGATTGTCGATAACAGCGAGTACGCTAGACACCGAACTTTGCTGCTCCAACATAGCAGGCTCAATAACGTTATTTGCATAGCTGGTGGGTTTTGCTATCACCGTTACTTCTTCTATTTCATTGTTATTGGCATAACTATTCGAGGAGAAAGCTAATGCGATTGCTAAGCTCAGTGCGCTTTTATTTTTAAGAGTGTACATCATTGTCCCATTTGCAATTATAGTGTTGTTTACGGGGACATTATGGTGATAGTAAGTGACAGAAAAACGCGTTTTTATTTACGGAACAGTTACGGCTGTATGTATTTTTTATGTCTAAGCAGATGATTAAGAATGAGTTATTTATTAAGCTTTGACGCAAAATCATGAATCTCATTCTTTGGCAGCGCAGGTGCGTAAAGCCAGCCTTGTGCGGTTTGAATACCTAAACATTTAACCCAAGCAAGTTCATCTTCGGTCTCAATACCTTCAGCCACAACTGAAAAACCAAGCTGCGAAAATATCTCTGCTACTTGCTGATAAAGCACCTTGCCAGCCGGTTGTTCGCATTGCAGCAAAAACTGGCGATCTAGTTTGACATGTTTTACGGGTAGGTTAGCCAACATTGATAAGCTTGAATAGCCTGTACCAAAGTCATCAAGTACAGTTTCTATTTTATTATCGCGCAGTTTTTCAATGTGTTTAGTCACTAAAGATTGTTGCGTTAAATAGCTTGATTCAACAATTTCAATTTTAACTTGATCAGGAAAATCAGTGAACAAATCACATATTTTATTGATCATTGATTCACTGGTTAATACATCAGGATTAACGTTAATACTGATCACTGGCTCAAAACCTATATTCTGCCATTGCCGAAGATCGCGCTGAGCTTGTTCGATAACCCAGTGATCTATAATTGCTGTTTGCTTATGGGCTATTAAGGTGTCTAAAAAGTAAGGTCCGGTTATCGAACCATCTCTTTTTACTAACCGTAGCAGCGCTTCAAACCCATTCACTTGGCCTGTATTGATATCTATTTGTGGCTGATAATAAAGCGCCAAGCGTGACTTAGAAATTGTATTGAGCACATCGGTAAGGCGACCCATTGAGTTATTTGTTTCTCGTTGCTGTTGAATAAACCGCTGTTCAGATTTTGCAGCAAACCGCTCGCTTACGTTTAATTGGCCACTGAGTTTATTAAATGCTAGCTGAAAGTCATTACGTTCACTGCTTAACTTTAAAAATGGATAGTAAATACATGCATTACAAATTATTAAAAAAACCTGCAATATCGGCGCAACAACATCGGTTCCAACCAGACTGCCGTTTATAATTGTAGGAGTCATCCAGCTTATAGACACTTCTTGATAACCTACAGCGCCAGCTGAAATTAAAAAATAACTCACAATAAAGTTAAAACAGGGTGCCAGTATAAAAGGGACTAATAAAAGCGGATTTAAAAATACAGGCAAGGCAAAAAGAATGATCTCACAAAAATTGAACACCGAAAAAGGCAAAGATAAACGCGCTATATTTTTCTCATGGCTGGCATTTGACATAAAAAATGCGGCAAGGATCAAACCAATAAAACAACCAGTTCCCCCTATTAGTACAAATGTATCGTAAAAAGTTTTTGCTGTTAAACCGGGAAATATATCAGCATCTAAAAATGCTTGGTTAAACATCATTGAGTAAACGTTGTCGCCATGTACACCAAAAAACCAAAAGCCATGTATCATCACCATTCGTTTAAATAGCTGCTCAACAACAGAGCTGCCGCTTTCCATAGGAACTAAGTAAACTAGTAATGTATGCATTACCTGTTCAATGATCGGCACTATTACAAACAGAGCAAAAAATGCGACTGTAAACGGCATGATCAACATTAATTTTTCTTTTAAAAAACCACTAATAAGGCTTGAATCAAAATACTTTTGTGGCAAGAGCCGATAAGATAGCATTAACAAGTAACTCGTCAATGAGGGGATCAAAATAGCGTATGCTGATGCCCCAGTAGCATCAACAAAGACGCCCCCAGCGCTAAAAACGAGAAAGTTGCTATGGATAGTAAAAGAGATTATTGCCAACATGCTGCCAACAACAGCACTCTGCCCTAAATTTTTTGATAAATGATAACCGACAGATAACACCACCATAACCGGAAACAATAATAAAATTGCACGGGAGCTTTTTTGGACTATTCCATAAGTTGAATCCGCTGGTGACAAAAAAGAAAAATTAAGAGCAACGTTAAGAGCGAGAATAGCTAATGCAGAGCAAACAAAATAAGGTAATAAAGCGATAAAAGATTCACGTAAAGATAATACAAATCGCGAATGCGCAAAGCGTGTAAAACCATTATTTATGTACGTAATAGCCGCCAACTTCTATTCTCATTGGAATGTTTTATTAGATTATAAGTTAATTATCTCTAAAAAGTTAGTTAATAGCTTGGCAGTAAAGAAAAATCCCCTTTTAGTATCAATCAAGTGCAGTATTTTTGTACTGCACTTAGTAATTAATTCTCGCTATTTACACTAATTCACTCAACATAGAATCATCATAAGCCACTAACTCTTCATCATTAGTCACTTTGCTGATGTAATCAGGGTTCGCAATAAATGGACGTCCGATTGCAATCAAGTCAAATTTATTGTCACTAATTGCTTGTTTTGCAGAATCAAAACTGTAACTTCCAACGCCAACAAGATTGCCGGTATAATGGGCTCTTAAGTACTCTGAAGTCGTTTGATTATCTAAACTTGCAAAACGCATGCTGTCGTCAAAAATACCGCCGTGTACGTAAGCTAGTTCACGCTCATTAAGGGCAGCCAATAAATAGTCGAATACCGCTTTGTCACGGCTATCCTCTTCCATGTTAAAATAAGCACCAGGAGAAAGTCTTAGCGCTGTTTTGTCTGCACCTATAGACGAGATAACAGCATCAACTACTTCAAGCGCAAAACGCGACATATTTTCTGGCGTTTGTCCGTACTCATCTTCACGAGTGTTTGCTGTGTAATGTAAAAATTGATCAATTAGATAACCATTGGCTCCATGAATTTCCACACCATCAAAGCCTGCTTCAAGCGCGTTTTCTGCTGCTTTTGTATAATCGGCTACCAGTTGCTTTATCTCATCAACAGTCGCTGCTTTAGGTGTTTGGTAAGTTAATTCACGCATTCTTGGCACTGAGCCTTCAACACCAATAGCCGAAGGAGCTAACACATCACCACCGTCAAAAAAGTAAGGGTGTGCTACACGTCCAACATGCCACAGCTGAGCAAACATCTTACCGCCTTTCGCATGGACTGCATCAGTTACCTTTTTCCAGCCTTGTATTTGTTCACTGGTAAATAAGCCTGGCGTATTTGGATAACCTTGTGCATCTGGACGAATAATTGTAGCTTCACCAATTATAAGACCGGCATCTGCGCGGCGCGCATAATAATCTACCATAGCCTGTGTTGGCACTAAATTGTCATCGCTCATACAGCGGGTCAATGGCGCCATCATCACGCGGTTTTGTAATTCAATGCTGTTATTTAACTTGTAGGGTGTTAGTAAATCGATAGTCATTCTTGTGTTCCTTATCTTGAGTGTACATTCAAGATAAGGTCGTTAAAGCGATTATTCAAGTCTATTTTGAATATTTGTTCAAGATTAAGTAAACTGATACCTCTTATTAAGTAAACATATTAATAGTAGCGAGAATTTATGAGGGTAGCCGAGTTTGACCGTGAGTTTGTTTTACGACAAGCCATGCTTGCATTTACACAATGCGGGTATGCAAAAACAAGCATGCAAAAGTTAACCCAAGTAACTGGATTGCATCCGGGTTCTTTATATGCGGCTTTTAAAAATAAAAAAGGCGTATTCTTAGCAGCTATAGAACAATACCAAACCGACAAAAATCAGCAATTCAATGCTTTATTTTGTGCAAACACACTCGTTTTACCAAGCTTACGCGCATACTTAGAATTAGTAGTAGCGGAGTGTTTAGGGGGTGATAGCATGAAAGTATGCTTACTCACTAAAAGCATTACAGAGGTAGAAGGACAAGATAGCCAGATAAGCAAAGTTTTAAGCGATAACTTAAATGCCTATGAACAAGCCCTCGCTTTTCAACTTAACCGTGCTATAGAACAGCAAGAAATAAGCACGAAGCGTTCAGCTAAACAACTTGCTCGCTTTTTTGCAATGAGTTTATACGGACTTAGAACTTACGCTTTAACAAATAACAACCCCGAAGACATCAACCAGCTAGCTGATGATTTATTCAACGCCATTAGCAATTAATTTTTAAGCAATCGACAAGCTGTCATATTTTTCAATATACTAATTAAGAAGACAGCCAAACAAAAGTGAGCCTTTATATGAATAACGCAACAGCGAGCGCAACCGAAAAGTTTGAAACTATCTTGGGTTTAGGAGCAAAAAAAAGACTGGCATTTATGTTTGAAACCGTTCAAGAGTTTAAACAAGTTTGGATATTAAACGACGATGATGGATGTGTCATGCTCGCAAACGAAGATGACGACTGCGTTCCAGTATGGCCAGAACGAATTTACGCAGAAGCATGGGCAACTGGGGAGTGGGAAGGCTGCACTGCAAAAGCAATTAGCATTAAAGACTGGCAAAGCCGATGGACACCGGGCCTAGAGCAAGATGACTTACTGATTGCCGTATTCCCTACTGAAGAAGACGACGGCACCATTTTATTCCCTGATGAGTTTGATTCACAATTAAGAGCGAAAAAGAAACGTTTTTAGAATAGTTAAAACCCCCTCAACACAGATAAAGCGGCTACCGTAGCCGTTTTATTGCCTGTTCAATTATTGCTAATAACCCCTATCTATTAGCCAAAAACTCCGGTTAAGTGAGTTACTCAATACAATTTTATCCAATAAGCTAGGTTGCTGAAATTTAATTTAAGACAAATACCTAGATTTTATATATCTTTATCAGTATGTTATTAGTTATTGATTTAAATGGATTTAAGATGTTATGAAACACATGAAACTAAAAGAAAAACAACGTCAATTACGAAACACCTTCCCCGAAGGACTAGCACTACGTGTACACAGAGCATTAAGCTGGTTAAATAAGTCTGAGCAATGTGATGACCTTGATTCGCAATTTATTTTTCTTTGGGTGTCATTCAATGCCGCTTACGCTCAAGATACAGAATGCTTGAACCTAAATGAAACACAATCATTCACCCAGTTTTTAGAAAAACTCAATTCACTCGATCAACAAAAACGGATCTATAACTTGCTATGGAATGAGTTTCCTAACAGCATTCGCGTGTTATTAAACAATAAGTTCGTTTTTCAGCCCTTTTGGCAATTTCAAAATGGCAACATCACTGAGCAAGAATTTAAACACAAATTGAGTGAAGCCAAAAAATTTGCAAACTTTGCTCTAGCAAACAACGAAACAGCCAAACTCACCTCCATCGTATTACAACGCTTATACACACTGCGCAACCAACTTATGCATGGCGGCGCAACATGGAACAGCAGCGCAAATAGAGAGCAACTAAAAGACGCAGTGCAATTTTTATCGCAACTTGTACCATTTATTATCGATATTATGATGAATAACCCCAAAGAGCTTTGGGGCGATGCACATTACCCGCTTATTGATGGGTAATGTGAATCGTCCTCAGTCAGCCGCACGCACCAATTAAGTTCATATTTCAAATTGCTTAAATAACGTTTCTAATTAAGTCGTTTAATCTTATGTACTACTAGTTGAATTTTCAGCATTTGTTAAGGACCTGCACCAGAAGATGGTGCAAGTACAAAAATTAGTTGAGCCCAGTGATTCTTACCTTAACAATGTAATATTTACAAGTTCAAAACACAGTGATTTAATTGATACTCTTGATGCTTGCTTGGCCCATTCGTGTCGTGAATTTATTTAAGTGATAGCTAATTACTATGGCTGAAACTATCCATTACTATTCCGCAGAAATTTCACTAATCATGATACTACTAGCTCCATCATCACCAGATAAATACATATTAAGAGCATATAGTAAATCAGGGGTTTTATTAAATGCTTCTGGCTTATTAATATTACCTAAATGAACCCGACTCTTTACTTTGTTATCTCGTTCCATAACATTAAATAATGTGCCGCCTACATTTTCATTTAATAATTGTATTGCATTTAATAATTTATCTGAATTTACACTACCTACAGCCATAGAGCCTGCTATACCTAGTTTATCGCTTTCTCGAAGACGTATAAGTGCAAAGACTAGCTCTAATCGACGTAGTAAAGAATTCCATTTGAAGTGCTTATCATTGCTTTTAATGTTTAACTCATCCTTGGTTATGAAATCAGAGACTCTATTTACCAAAACATCAATTTGCTTACTTGATAATTGGAAGACCAAAGATTTACTTCGCCAGATAGCTGTACCCAATATCTCTAAACTAACAGCGCGCGTACCGCCTATATCATCAATTGGCATTAGAATATTATTAAGCAGCTTTTTTTGCCATTCAGTCGAACAATCACCCAGGGCATAGGAGATATTCAACATTGATTGTCGTAACCCCTTTTTACACTTAGTATCTTCGATCCATTGATTCGCAATATTTTCAGGCACCTTACAATGAAAGTAGCTGATGAACTGCCTTAATTCCTGTTCCAATTTATTTGGAACATTGAGACCTAAAAGCTCTACTGCATTATTCAAAGCAAGGTTAGCGCTTATGTGTAAGTTCTTAGGGAAATCAAGGCTCGATATCTCTCGCTCTTGGTCAAATAGAGTTAAAATAGGGAATCGCCATTTTCCAGATAAACGATTAACCTCACTCATAGGTATTGCGCCAATTTCTGTTATATCATTAAGTTTATAGCGGCCCCTATCATTTTTAATTAAATTCCCTGAAATCTTATCCGGTAATTGCGCAAATAAACCATCTTCAAATTGGGCTTGATGTATAAATACTTCACCTATACCCAAATTAAGTTTTTGGCATTTATTACCATTTTTATCTTGGAAATAGCTAGAAGGATCTATTTGCATAGAAATACGTTTTGAACTTTTCCCATTAACTAAAAACTCATAGTAATCATGGACTTCATTGAAAACACGTTCAGACCATTCTAATATGTCTGTCTCTCTTCTACCTTGAGAAGTAAATTCAGCAAGCTCAGGAATTGTTTGTACTTTGGGATATTCTGGACATACTCTTTTTTGCTCTTGAGTCATCTCCCAATTCGACCACTTTGCAATTACCTGATTAAAAGGGGCATTACCGCCAGTTGGTCTAAAGACTAATTGATAAGGTTCTTCATCGCCGTAGGTATAACCTAAATCCAATATACACTCTATATCAGTTGTTAGTGGAAAGGCAGAGTGCTCTAGAGTCAGGCTGTAACGCTTAACATCTTTTCCTTGTCCCTGAAAGATTGGTAACGTAATTTTTGTTTTTCCAGCAGGAATTGTAAACTTGTTCTTTAGTTCAAGCGAAATACGCTTGCCTCGTTTAGGCTCTATTGTTGTTTTATCATCTACAAATACCAATTCAACCTCTCTACCCTCCATTGGCAAGCGAGTTAATAATTTAGGGAGATGATCTCGCCAATAGACTGTATTTCTTTTTGTTGACATTAATTCAAAAAGGGCTTGGGAGCCATGAGTGATATCTAGGTTTTTATAGGTATTTTTACTATCAAAACCATTCGTTTTTATCGATGGATCTAATGTAATAATATTCAGCGATGTAAATGCATTAATACCATTTTCTTTGAGTGAGTGAGATAAAGTACTTTTAGCAATATCAACATGATGAGATGCTAGTTTATTCCTATTACTTTCACTCAATGTATACCAGTTTCTTTTATACTTTATCGCAGGCTTTCTATTATTTTTTATCAACTCTGCATAACTAAATGACGAACAGAAAGCATCTATGACATCCTGGGGGTATTCCCCCTTGAGAGCTTGATTAATAAGTTTAATTGTTCCTTTATTATCTAATTTAAAAGACGGATGCCTCTCCCAATAAATTTTTTGTTTGCTATTTTGACCAATAACTGGTGTTGCATAAAGCCCATTTCCCCCATGCTCTAATACAACAAATAACTCTCCTTTTTTTATGGGTAACATTGTTTTAGCTTGCACGGCAAAAACGGCTGCAATACTTTTTGGTAAAGGCGTCGCTCTGTAGAAAGCACGATTGAACTCACTGCGAATTACCTTAGAATCAAAATCACTAATGTAATCACTAACTAAATAATTAACCTTGGGTGTTTTTAAACTTTTAGCAATTAGGTCTACTATTACACTTGCATTATCTTCATCATAAACAGATCCGTAGGTTAATAACTCGGCATCTTGGTCTAAGTCAATTGCGGTTGATAACGAGAGATCTAACACTTCTCCGGTATGATTATCTTTTTGGGCAAGCAATCGTAGTGGCAAAGGGCTTTCACTTTGTAGTTTTTTTACTGACCCTTTTTCTTTAGCTATATCAGAAGTCATGAAGCGAACATATGGAATACTGGATGACAAATTAATCGTTGCAAAAAAATCAGAGTTTATCGCCTTAAACACTCTTGGTAAACCAGACTCTCCAAGCCAAGATTGAACAATTTGATCACCCATCATTTGCAAATCTTGATTGAACAATGAGTAAGATTCTATTTGACGATTTTTTTCATCAAATACTACAACCCCAACACTCGAAATATTTATCGTATAATATTTTTTCACATCAAAATTAGCGACTAATATTATTTTAGATTCTTGATCATTAAATGAAACACTTATATCAATATATTTTTTTTCATTTAATCTATAAGAGCCTCTAGCCTCTAGGTTTTTACCAAGTATTTCAACTGAGCCATAAGCATATTTATAGGTCAAATCAGTTACATCGGATGACAACATGCTTTCTAACAGGTGAGCCCCGTTAACAGATTGAATATGCGTAACAATTCCTAACCACAATCGATGTAAAAAACTAATCTCAACATGATTATAAATATGTGCAATTTCATCATCAAGTCGGTTAAGTTTATTACCAACTCGCCATATTTTTTGGTAGCTTTTGTCTTCGAGCAATACATTATTGGGTGGCATTGCCTGCCATGCCTTAATTTCTTTGACTTCTTCTTTACTGCCCCATAAATCTAGCTCTTGTGCTAACCAATCTTGCTCATCATTTAAACCACCATTTTCGCGCTTACTCTCTAACAAATAATCAAGGTATTGAATCGTATTGTGAACAAATCTATTTTCTAATGTATCCAAACTATTACACCGCGTTAATGCTAAAACATGGGGATTAGCAGAAAATTTTTGGCGAATATTATTCCCTGGTTGACGTGATAACCATTGTACAGAACGGCTATCTAACTGCTGCGCCTTATAAATAGGCACAAAATCATGCTTTCGAACAACTTTATAGCGCGGATGGTTGATCACCGTTTTTAACGCAGCATCACAATAAGATAATAGTTGTGTAAATTTATCTTGAGATTGTAGCTCAGGAGCGGTAGCAAGGTGACTCAATGCCATTAAATTAGGTTCACCGGTAACAGGCTCAATAATATTTTTTGATAAGAATATATCTTGTAAATAAGCGACAAGCAGGGCTTTGGCATCTTTGTTATTCAAAGCACGGTAGAATTGAGCAAAAGTGCTCAATTCTACCGTGCTTTTTATCTCATTATTCATGCGTGCACCTTAGGTGCGCTCTCTACTAAATATTCTTTAATATCTTTGGCATCAAATCCACTTATTTGAAGACAATTTGCAATTTGTTCGAAGGACAAATCGGAAATTTCAACCTTATTGTTCCTTGCATATGTATTTAAATCGTTAAATTGTTCAGGACTTAGACTTGTTTTTTTGGCTATTTTCTTCTGTATATTATTTTGTAATTTTGGTTGTTGTTGTTTGTTAACATCATTAGGTATTGCTTTAACAAGTTCTAGATACTCTTTTTTGCTCTCATCATCATTTAAGTAGTCAGCGCTACACCACATAAATTGACCATGTCCCATAACCATAGCACGCTCAAAATCAGCAACTATGTTGAATTTTTTATCGTCTAATAAACTTAGAATAGGTGATAAACAGCGCTCCTTACCAATCCCACGGGTTTCAATGCCTCGTAATTTTGGCATAACTTTTTGCACTAACTGATCTTCAAAAGCAAAGTGTAATGCTTTTTTATAATTAGCATCATCAAATCCATTAGCTGAAAATGCTAAAACAAGCGGATGATTAACCATAAAATATTCTATCGATTGCCAAACACGATGACCTAACGCTTTACCAACCTCCCCAAGATGGTTATTAATACTCTCAATAATGCCTTTGTATTTTTTATGCTCTGCACCAGGTAAGCTACTTTCTAACTTAACCCAACGATGCCACTGTTGCGTTGATAAAAAATGACTTGGAGCCTCTTTTTTTTCTAATTTTTTACGGGCGATTAATGTCGTTGGCCTTGGAAAGTAAATAGTTACTCCACGATCCAGTACCTTATCAGATAGTGCCTTCGTGGTTTCATCTTGATTCATGGTCCCAGCGAATAGCATATTTCTACCCAACGCCAATTTATGTGGTTCGTGTTTAGCACCAAGTTTAATTTCTATCGTAGGTAAGTTATCTTTTGTCGCACCACGTCTATCTTCTAATTTACTCAAAAAGTCAGCAAAATACATTTCTACATGCGCAAGATTCATTTCGTCCAATAACACTAGATTCATCATGTCTTTTAAACCATTCGGGTTAATAGACTTTTCCGTTTGACTTTGGATTAAAAACTTTAAGATGGGTTGTGCATCAAAGACATTATCAATAGCATTGAAATAACCAAGCATCGATTCTTGGCTATCCCAATTTGGCTGAACTGGTACGCTCATAAAGTTAATACCACCAAAGTGAGCATATAATTTTGGAAGCTCAGATTTACCAGTTCCACTAACACCCGCTAATACTGTTAATGGAGACCATTCAGAAATTTTAAGTGCCGTATGAAAAGAATATAAAATTCGGTAGTCAAACTCTAACCCATAATTTGATATCTTCTTCTTAATAGTATTAAGCCAAGATATCTCCTTAGTGTCAGCAGGCCAAACGGGTAATTCATTTTCGCCTTTTAGTCGACTAATCACGCCGCTTTGAATCTGTTGCAAACGCTCTTCACGATTACTTTCATCTTCATAGCTTACTTTTAACCGATCTATTTCAGCTTTCAATTTGTTATTCTCAGCTTCTTTAGAACTAAAAAGACTTTCCGATGTATCAAGTTCACTTTCCGCACGTTGTAATTGATAACTAAGCTGTTCTATGTCTTTTACTTGGTTTTGTAACTGTTGATTTTCATTAGCAAACCGATCAGCACGATCTTGAGCATTAATGAGTTCAGCTTTAGTCTTATCATAATAATCCTCTATCTCTTTCGTTGGCCTTTCTAACAACTCACCATTTAAACGATTCAATTCCTCTTTCGTTGCCGATAATTCTGCGAGTACTCGAGCGGGTTCAGCACCAAGTTGTTTCTCAAGATCTTTATACAAACCGAGTGATATTTGTGCACCTTCTAAACTGTTACGTAAGCGCACTATTTCATCTTCTTTTTGTTTTAAACTTTTATCTAAGCTTACCCTTATATCTGCTACACCTTCACTGATATGCTGCTCAAGCGCTTCCCTCTTTGCTTTAATATCTACTTTTTTAAGTTGATTTTCTGCTTTTTGCTTGGTGACAATTTCAGTTTGCTTAGCTAATTCTTGGTATTGAAATTCTAATTGTTCTCTTTTTTCTTTCAGCTCATTATCAAGGGCATTATGTGCGGTATTTTTACTCGCTGTAATTTCTGCATTAACAGCATCTCGCTTTGCTGTAATTTCTGCATTAACAGCATCTAATAATGCTTGCTTTTCTGTTTGACATGTAAGCTCAAAATTTTGCTCATTTTGCAATAAACGATCGGCCCTATCGATTAAAGCTTGCTGTTCCTTTAATAATTTATCACGCGATTGTTCAAGAGTATTTTTCAATAAATCCAATTGTTTTTCTTTGTGTTTAACTTGTTCATCGAGTTGCCTCTTATAGTTAGCAACTTGATGTGGTAATCCTTTTTCAACATTAATACGCTCGTTACTAAGTGCTATTTTTTCTTTTTCTAGAACACTCTGTAATTCTTTAGCTTTAGATAGTTCAATCGATAGCTGTTTTTTTTCTTCTAAAAGCAACGCTCTCTCTTGATCAATATCTTTTTCCTTTCGCACAATTTTACTTTTCTGCGCATTAAGTTCGTTTTCACGTTTAGCCAATAATTCTTCTATATTATTTTGTTGTTGCGCTTGTTCATTATTTTTAACTTGCTTTTTTTCTATTTTATTCATGAGATTACTTCCTTAAAAATACTTTTGGTTAACCTTTTGATTGGTTATGTTTACTCACCAAAACGTTCCATTAAATCATTGATCATTTTAAATACGGTAGTGACTAACTTCTCTAAATCTACTAACGATATATCAGCCTCTGTTAATCTTCTATTGTGCCCTCTGAGCTCAATCAATCGAGATGTAACTAACACTAAGTTATCCAGATTAGACAACATTGCTAAGTCATTAACATCAGCCCGATAGATAAATGCCATCGCATTCGCACCTAGAGTACTATCAACTCCTTGGCAAGCCCGTTCGAGGCGTTCTTTACTCGAATTAAGTCCATGCTTAATTTTGGTTGGTGTGATTTTTCTTGCAATCACATCAGAACGACTTTCCGCGAGTAACTCAGAGATATTGCGCACTGGTTCAAAATATTTCATTGCATGGTAAAAGCTCTTCTGTAGTGCCGATGCACAATCAGTCACTGTATCGCTCAAATTATTTTCCAATTGTTTTTTTAATGCACTACGAATCACTTCAACTACATCAGGAGGAAGAGAAGCCTTTTGATGCCAATTAAAATGTTTATCTATTTCACGACTCAGAGTTAGTTCTAAATTTGTTCGGTGATCAATACCATTTTTTACAGTTCGGCAAGAAATATCATTTCCAAATACTTTGCATACAGACTCTATCCACTGGTACCATTCTTTAATTTCTAATTTATCTTTAATTTCACTAACAATATCGCCATGGCTTGCCGCATCTCTCAGTTTTTTGAGCACATTGATTCTTTCAAAGAAATCAGGATTCTCTTTTGCTAACTTAATAAAAGGATGACTCACTGCTTGTTCTGCAGATATCACATTTAACGCAATCATTGCAGTCATGTTGGGATCGTTATAATCTAAGTAACTAAACGTACCTTTTTTAACATTAAAGAAGTAATTAGGAAGCTTGTTAGTATTAAACCCTATTTCGTTGACTTTATTCGCAATATTTCGACCATTAACTGATGCATTAGTTGAATGAATATGCGTTAATACATTCTTAGCAGGTATCAATGACGCAGATCTTGCTAGTAAATTTTCTAATTCGCTATACACAGTTTTAAAGAAATCAGCTTGGTTATCAACCGCTAAATTGCGCTTTGCTGATGACGTTATTGTATTGCTTATTAATCGTTGGTATGCGCTATTTAACTTCTCTAATGAGCTGTAGTCCATAGCAGCCTCAATACGATTAGAACGTAATGTTTTATTATCTGCCTTCTCTTTAAGTTTGTTATATAGCCAATTGTTATGCCATTCAAAGCTTCTACTTGCTGCAGGATTAATACTTCCATTAAAACCATTTGTAACAAATACATCTGCACTATTATCAGGAATAAAAACCCGCTGGTGTAAATATACAAGTTGAGGAGATTTATCTACTTCAATACTAGTTTCTGGAATGTTTAAATATTCATTAGGTTCGCTATTTGTTAAGCGCTCTTTTTTTAATGTATTACGGTAATTACGAATAATATTTAAAGCATCGGTGGGAATTAACTTTGGGGCAGTTTGCTTGTCAAAACTTATGCACGTAGCTCCTATTTCCTCTGACTCACCACTAGTGCCAATCTTAAATTTATACTTGTTTTTATCTTTTTTTGCATAAAAAATGGGCATACCTTCTTTAACTACCCTCGGTAAATACATCTTATTCTTTATGTCATAGTAAACTGTCGCTGCAATATATTTAATATCATTATCTAAGATATTTTGCTGAGTACTTTCTATTGTTTGTAGTCGACTATTAATGAATCCTATTTGCTGTAGGCGACTAATAATAAATTCGACTAACTCGCCTTTTAATCCGATAAGCATTGCAATCTTTTCGGCATCATTTTCTTTATTTGCGATAAGTTCATAAACTACATTTTCTAAAGGGTTAAGCTTGTTATTTGAAACCACCGGTAAGGTAATGTTGTACGCCCATAATGGATAAAGAAGGTCATAATCGGCTATCGGATTATGTCTCGTGATCGATTCATCACCACTAATAACATCAATATAATCAGGAGAATTACTCACGTTAAACCACCTCTACTTTTTCATTTTTGTCGTTAATAACTAATCCGTGCTTCTGACAAAGCTTTAAATAACTTTCCACTTCAGGAATCGCATTGTGAGCCCTATCTGACGAGACAAAATTTACGTCCCCAAAAGTAATTAACGTTCTTTTTTGTCTTGTCATGCTCACACACAAACGGTTAACCGACATTAAATGTCCAAAAATAGAGTGCTGTTTTACATTTTTTTTATTTAGTATTTGCTCGTTACAACTACGCACAATAGATAGCAGTACAATATCAAATTCCATACCTTGAAAAGAATCAACAGTACCTATGCGTAACCGTTCTTCAATGGGCTTACCAGTTGTATCCCTGAGCATTTTATATTGCTCACAAATTTGATATTCATCGCCGTTTTTTTCAGTTATTCCATATTTGACTAATTCCTTAAATACTTCTCTAACTTGTGCTTTATAAAAGCTTATTACGCCGAATGATAGCGTCTTGCCTTCCTCACTATTTATCCATTGACTCAGTTTTTTAGCTATTTTTTTCGCTTCAGCTGTTCGGTAGGTACTCTTATTACCATCCTTTTCTTCTTTTCCTGAAATATTAGGAACATCAACCCAAACTGCAGCTTGGTTTTCAATACCCTTTAACTGATGACAAAATAAGCTAGCAGGTAAATCAGAGCGATATGCTTCACTATGAGGTTGATAAAAAGTATCACTTGCAAATTTACCAAGTAAGGGATGACTGCGAAATTGTGCATCAAGCGTAATAGTCCGCGTTATACCGTCCTGTTTTTCTAGTTTTTTTAATCTATTAAATAAATATTGAAACATACTGTGTTTAATATGCTCCTCATATATTTTGCTATTACCATCTTCATCTTTCAGAGCTTCAACAATTCGATCTTCTACCATATGTGGTAATTGACGATGATCTCCTACTAAGATAATCCGATTTTCCGCTTGTACCATTGGAATCATAAGGTCCCTTGGCGCAGCTCGCGCAGCTTCATCTATAATTACGGAATCAAAAATAATGGATCCTTTACCGCCAGCTTTAGCCTTCCTTAATGATTTCCCCTCTGACTGACCTGTCGTTGCTCCATAAACAAGATTGTATTCACTTATAGCTTTCTTAATTCCTAAAGGGTTATTCTCTAACTCGAACAAGTAATTTGATAAAATTTTATTTTGAGGATCTTTAATACTAGTACTTGACTCAAGCTGTGCTAAACAATCTTGAATGAGTTCAACAACATCCCGGCGAACTTTAGACGTATTCAGACGAATTTCTTCTCTAAATCTTGCTAATAAATTCTTTTTTAACTGTTTCAATTCGTCTAAGAAGTCTAGATTATTACCCTTTTCCCAGATCATAGCCTTTTTTAATAATGACGAGTCTGACTCTGAAAGTTCATCAGAAAACTTATCTAAAAGAACTGAAGCTCGAGCGGGGCCATCATCTAAAAAAGCATTGAGAGTTATGCGAAGTGCGCGAACACATCTTAACTCGCTTTGATTTTTAGGACGTGATTGTTCAACGAGCTCATCTGATAAAGCTTTACATCGCTCTGAAAGTGACTGTGGTTCAAAATCTGTAACCACATCTAATCCCAGCTTTAATAATCTCAATGCTTTATGCGTATCAGGCGCAGATAAATAATTCTGATATAAGCGATGCAATGAATCGTAACTAGTACTAAGGGTTAATTCTGGATTAACATTCCGTACATCTTGAGCAACATTATGACGCCAAAAATCAATTTTACTATCGCTACTAGATGCATTTAACTCTTCACCATTTTTTTGACCAAACTTGACTGACGGCAAACTATTAACACTTAACCTTGATAAGACGTTATCAACAGCATCGTGCTGATAACCAGATATTAAAATATCACCTTGCACCCCTTCTTTTTTATCAGAAATTTCATTTAAACGTTCAATAATAGCTGAGATTACTGTCGTTTTCCCTGTTCCAGGAGGTCCCTGAATAATGCAAATATCTGGAGTATTTAAAGCAAGTTTAATAGCTTTTTCTTGCATCTCTGTCGGTCGATTTTTAGGGAATATTTTACTCTCAACATGGCTAGTAAGTGGTTTTATTGTGTTTGCTTTTTTACGCTGAGGAACCACACCGTCTTCTTCAATAATGAGCCCTAACAATGGCATTGCGCTAGTGCCCTGACTAATGCGCTCCCTCGCTGCCATGCGTCTTTCAACTTGTATCTGGTCACCCATTATTGAGTAAATTAATTTTGCATTATCAGGTAAGGTGTCGACATCTAACACCAAGCTATGCTGATTCACCTTTTTAATACTAATGATAAGGCTATCATTATCTTTTTTCTGGGTAATCTTGTTACTATTTCTTCCATCGATTTGAGCATTTTCCTCTAGAGTTTGCTCTTGAGGATCAAATTTCCCCCATTCGATTCCTGAATTTAGACCATGTTTTTGTTTATATTTCTCAAATTGAGTTTTGCTATATTGATCCCATGTCATTTCTTTATCTACTAAATACTCAGGATCTTCTGAGACTAACTCTAAGGATTCACCTGATTGCAATTGTTTGCGATAATCTTGATTTACAAATACTTCAATACTGCTGCCATCTTTATATAGTTCAAAATTTGTATACGACACGTAATCAATCCATCTCGCTTTTTCAAGTAAGATGTTACCCTCTTCATTACCGTATTTATCCCAAGTACTTAAATACCCTTGTTCTTGATTAGATAAAGTTTGCATTTGTTGTTTAGCATAAGCCCCTAAAACAGCAGGGTTATCAATATCTGAAAAGCTTAAGTTAATTTTAATTAATCGAATGGCTTTATTAACTTCTTTCCTGCTTTTTTCAACTAACCTTTTACAACCTAAATAAGTATCTTCACCTATATTGTATTCACCAACCGCAAGTTGAATACCTTCACCAATAAGAACCATATTGTTAGTTAAAGCAAGCTCTTTAAATGAATCCTGCTCCACAGCATCATCACCATTTAAAGCTTTCTTCTCTAAATGTTCGATTTGTCTTATTTCATCGAAAGCAACCTGGCTCAGATAGGATAATGCATAGTAGTCATTACTATTACTATCAAACCTAAACATAAATTTAGACTTTAATGTCTGTGAAATTTCCTTAAAATTATTTCCTACTTTTAGTTTTTTAGCTTGTTCTAAGGTATTAGCATCTAAAGCTAAATCAATATTAGAAAGATTAATAGTGCCACCATGAATATAAACAATTCGCACTAAGTATGTACCGTTAGGTGCTATATTTGTCACACTAGCAAGGGCGCTATACCCCTTAGCAAATTGCATCACTATATCATTTTCTTCTCTGGTTTGAGTGCACTTGAACATCATGCACTGGCCATTCGAAATAAGTTGTAACTTTCCATGATCATAAGATAATGCACACAATTGCTCTCGTTTTAATACATTAGAATCATTTAATAGGCGTATCCATACTTGACACTCAATCTCTGTTCTTATTTCTGAAATATTCATTTAACATCCTTAAGCATGATCGTTACAAGTTGCGGATAAACACAGTCAATCTGTAATAAAATTCCCTTTTTAAGCTCTTCCTCAGTTAACTCTAATTTTGAAACAAATTTTGAAAAATGTTCTCCAGGAGCGTTTAACGCAACATTTATTTGTTGGCTATAACTGAAGGATAATGATAATACCCAGTGATCACTTTCTTTGTATATCCTAGCGAATTCATCATCAAAATCATCCAAACAGAAAGGTGTAAATAACCGTTTAGGCAAACAAATTTCGTCTTCCTGACGAGGTATAGCTGCACGCCATAGTTCAGAGCCAGTGAATTGATTAATAGCATGTCGCTGTATCAAAAAATAACGAGGAGTTTTAGCTGAGCAATAGGGGCATTTATTTTCCGCTAAAGCATACTTTTCTAGATAGCTCATATTGCATGATTCACATTCAATACTTAGATCTACGGCTTGAGCTAGCGCCTTTGGCCAATGAAACATTAGTGGACGTTTCCAAGAGTGTTTCTGTGATTTATTAAATGTATGGTTAAAAAGTACTTGAAGCTTTTCTGTTAAAATTAATGTTCGAGGCAACCCAGATTGATTGCGGTTAGAGTCATCATCAGGAGCGTCTATAAAAGGCAGTAATCCAGCACTAGCTTGCTCATCGAGTGACATATTTGATGTTGATTCTTCTTCATCTGCCCAGTCTACCCCATTATCTCCTTGCAATTTTTCTCCATCAAAAGGATGTAGTAGTGATAACAATTTAAATGCTAAAACGGCAAAAGAATATGCATCAGTGCGTGTACTTGATCCAACTAATCCCAATACCAGCTCTGGAGCACCATATCCCGGTGTATAAACTGCTTTTTTCGAGTTTTTATTTTCAAAACGTAAATTATCAGCATCAATAAACCAAACATGGTTAAATGCTTTATTTTCACTGAAGAAAACATTTTCATTTGAAATATCACCATAGACAAGCCCCTGACCATGGAGCTTTGCAAGTTGTGTAGCACACTGCATCAATACTTGAAAACGCCTTTTACTACTGCCTGTTTGAGCATAATTAGCTAATGCATGTGCGTCCTGAAAACGCTTTTCCTTCACAAAACCATCAAGCCATTGCGGATATTTTCGTTTTTCAAGATCTTTAGAAGGAATGGCAAAAAAATCTTCTATAGGTTTCATGTCACGTAGCAGTTGCATAACATAACCAGCATGATCTTTTAGTTTATAGATTGGCCTTGCTAAGTTGATATCTTGGTTTACAGGTAATGTTAGTAAGTTATTTAATTGTTCTTGATAGCGATGGATATAGTGCTTATCTGTATAAGGTTCGCCGTCATTAGTTAATACTAGTTTGATTGCAATATCAGGATCACTAGTTGTATAAACAATGCCTTGCCCACCTCTTCCTAACTCTGCCCCTATTTCGTGCTGTTGATGGTATTGATCCGTTACCTTACTGCCTTGATTCATTGCATTAATCCTTCACTGTGTAAATACATGCGATAGTTTTATCATCCTGATGATTAGGGACTGGCCATGATTTAAGCCACCATTGGATTTCTTCTTTTGCTTGCTCTTTATCTAATGTCGAATAACGCTCAACAACACCTTTTACAAATGAAGTTTTTTGTTCTTGTAATAAATCATCACTAATACCATCAGTCATTAATAAAAAAGAGGTAAACTCTTCAGCACTTCTTACCTTCCAATTCCATTGGTTTTCATGATATTTTTCTTGTAGAGCAAACGTTTGATTACTAAAAGATACTTCATTAAAATTATCTATTAAAAAACCGACTTCATCTTGCGGATTAATGAACGATAAAAGCCCATCTCCCAGTTGCGCCATAAAAATAAGACCATGGCAGTGAATCACCCACAAACTTGTGCAGCTACATTGGTTAGGGTTTCTATTTTTTAGTGCATCAATCCAATATTCATGAAATGTACTCAACAACATATCAGGTTGATAATTTATATTTTCATGCCAAAGATGCGCAAGTCTAATAACCGCTTGGCATACGGCTTTGCTACCAAATTCTGAGAGTGGTTTACTACCAACGCCATCTGAAACGACAATAACTTGTCCCCAGTCAAAATGTTTGACACACCATGCATCTTGATTATTAACTTTATTTTTAACATGACTTGGTCCAATTTCGCTATGACCAAAGTAGCCTAAGTATTTACCATTCATCATCGTCACTGAATGCATCTTCAGTTGCCGCTTCTTCAACCACTTTAGGCAGTACGGCCACATTAGAAATAGGCATAAAAAATTGATCTAACGCAGCATCTAAATTATCCACGAGAAACAGACTAGATTGAAAACGTTTCAGCTGATCAATATCAGCATCGCAACCTAAGGCGACAATAATTAGATTTGATTTCTTACATAAATTTAACAGTAACTCTTCGCTGAAGTTTGTATAACCGTCCGTTATCCATAAAATAAAATTATTACTATTTGACTTAAGCCAGTCAGATATAACTTTTCCAGAGGCTTGGCCTGCTGGCTCTGATATAACAATGTCGTTGTTTTTTTCGAACTGAATATGCTCAATATCATTACTTGCCTGATAATACTCAACAGACTCTTTAATATTGTTTAATTCAATATATTGACGACAAAATCGCAATGTATTAATGAGTAACTGCTCTTTTCCTAATTCAGACATGCTGCCACTATTGTCAAACAATATCTTATGCATTGGTAATGCCTTTTTTATATTCACTATTTCTTTGTATAATAAGCTCTTCCGGCGTATTCACCACATTATCTGAGTCAACGTTTTTTAAGGCATCAGCCAAAATACTATAAACAGACTTGTTATCCCCCAACGATAGGTTTCGCTCAGTAAAAGATCTTAAATCAGCCGGTATCCCTATCACTTTATAACCATCTAATATTTTATATACCTGATCTGAAGACAAAGCAGACAAAGCAACTTCTCCCCAAAAAGTTGCCGGTATATCCATCGTATAATTTTCCGAAACTCCCTTAGCAAGTAAACTAGCTCCAATTATTTTATGTATATTTTTCTTTTCATCGGAAAGTGAATTGATCTCTTCACGACTAATTTCAATGCTGTTTCGCAGGTGGTCAATATATTCCTTAGCACTAGAAAAAGCTTCCGAATTCAGATCACTTTTATCTACTCGAGCCCCAAGGTCAACCATGTCATTTTCGATATTAGCTTGCACAGGCATTATATTAAAAGCTTTAGCTAATCCTCCAATTATATTGAAGGCGGTAGTAATTACTCCGCCTTTCATATTTAACATTGGACCTAAAACACCACCAATTGCACCACATGCGGCACCAAGCGCTCCTCCTATTGCGCTACAACCGGCACTAATTGCCCCACCAATAGCACTACAAACGGCTCCTATACCAAACATATTATCTTCCTTCTATTCGACTGATCTAAATTATACTGCTGGAGTGAAAAAGGTTTTTGCTCTTTTTGAGCTTCCAACATCGCATGTACGGCTTCTTGCCAATCTGATAATTCATCATTATTCTGTTCAAAATAAACATTGGCGGCAATGAAGTGTGATATCCAACTTAAATTAATACTTTGATCTATTAATACGTTAATTTTATTAGCTAAATCCATTTTTTTTTCACTATTATCAAAACCGTAACTAATAACGTTTTCGTAAGCAGGTAATAAATTACTTTCCAAAAGTGCTTGCCATGTTGTAAAAGAATATTCAACATCCTCTATACGCTTCAATAACTCGTATGAAAATTTAGCATGTTCAGATTTGATTTTAGATATTACAAGCTTGCGATCTGGTAGTGCATTGGTTGAACCAGGGTTTACTTTCACCTGAACAGATTGTCGCCAGCCTTGGCTGAAAATAACGGCATGGCCAACATCTAGTTGCGATAAGTAATTTTGTTGCTGTTCATTCAATGCCATCCCGTTACCAACAGCATCTTTATCATCTTTTGCAATCAGCTTATGAATAATTTTTGTATTCGTACTTTTTATGACTTCTGGCATAAGTTTATTAGGGATCTGATCAACAATAATTAAACCTTCGCCATATTTACGGATCTCAGCTAACATGTCAGCGAATATTTCGACACCTAATTTTTCATTACTACTAGCGGCAATGCTTGGGTTAGCTAATAGCCGATGCGCTTCTTCAATTAAAGTCAGATGCCTGAAACTTGAGTCTTTTTCATGCCTATTTTTAACAGCCTGCATTAAATTAGTAATAACAAATCCCATCAGTAAGGATTTTTCTTGATTATTACGAATTTCTTCCAGTTCAATAACGACTCTCTTATCAAGTAAGGCATCAAAATCAATAGTCTGAGTACAATTGAGCATTTGCCCTTTCGCACCAACCATCAATCCTTGAAGCCTTGACTTAATCGAGGCTATATAATCTTTCTTTAAACGCTCATCAAAATTTTGACGTTCAACTTCGTTGTCAATTTCTGCAGATAGATTACTCAGTGTTGGGTAAATAGCTATTTCTTGAACGCCCATATATTTGGAGTAACATAAATTCCAATCAAGATTTTCGTAACATTTGTATAATGCAGCTTCAAATATTTGCGGTATGGCAGCTTCCATATCAAACGAAGCCATAAATGCAGCCTTAATCGTATCAACGCGGTTATTAATTGTTTCATTAGGTAAGAGTGCGAGAGGATTTAACCTCATAGGCGCTAAATCTTCTCTTCCTATAGTAAATACAATCAAATCATCATATTCGGTGATCAACTCTCGATATTCAGTTTTAGCGGGTTCAATAACCAAAAAAGGTAACTTACTTTCTGCTAATAAATATTTACAGGTCGTGGTTTTTCCGTTACCTGTAGCCCCCGCAATAAACACATGTTTATTCAATTCATTTTTATTAATGGCAACGGGGTGCCCTTCACAAACGTGAGAGTTTTTCACCAAGCTACCAAGCGTAAGACGATCACTTTTTTCAGTAATGTATGGAGGATTTAAACCAAATGTTACCTTAGGCTCTAGGGCAATACCTGCAACTTCATCCTGCGGAATACCCGCCACTAGACTAAGCTCTTTTGTTGAATAAACAGCACCTAGCATCAAACTTTTTTTATTAAAAATACAACGAGATTTAAGCCAATGATTCATTTTATATTGCGGGTTACTAACTTGTTTTTTTTCAACGTCCGCAATCGGAATTTGAAATTGCTGCGCAGCATGAACAGCTTGTTGACTATTGGAGATTGTGACTAATTGTAGTGGATAGCAATTATTACTATTACCTGAAAAAATAGATTTACAACTATTTCCAAGCGCTAATAACGTGGGGTTACTTTTAGTAAACAAGCTAATACTACTAACAAACAGGCCACGACTTCGCCCATAGTCAACTCTAGGTAATAAAACATCTTCAATATAGCTTGCCCATTTTTTAGCTTGAGGGTTGATAACCTCTAAACTTAGGGTTTCACTCGCCCCCAGTGTTTGGCTACAACTTTCTGAGCTACCTTGAGTATCACTATGGTTGCTGCCTTCTGTGTTAGTTTCTCCTTTGCTTTTGGTGTGGCTATCGCCCCCCGTTTCGCTAACATCTTCAGAATTCTTAGTTGTTTTCCCATGATTCTCTGTATCACTGCTTCCGGTATTTTTCGCAAGGCTATTATTTAGGCCATCAGAATGACTTTTATTAGTCGAAGCTGAGGCATTTGCACTGCTATTTTTAGCTAGTTGCAATGAATTTTTGGCTAATAAACTAAGTTGTTTAAAGGCATCGTGTAAGCCGTTTTCTATTTCGTCTATTTCACTGGGTTGAAGAGGAGAGTATGTAATGCTTAGTGCAAATGGTTTACCCATCATTATATTAATAATGGTATCTACACTTTGATATTTTAAAGCTTCTCCTGCTTCTTGATCCCCTACTGCCCCCTGTAAAAGACCAACATGGGAATAATTTTTAAGGGAGTCTACAATTTTATTTTGATCATCAAGTTCTACTAATTCACTGCCAAAAAAGTTCCCTTCAAAGCTTGGCTTCAAAATCATTTCCGCAGCAAGCTTCGCTGTCATAGGTGCAGAAATACGTGAAAAATTCCGTACGAGGCCAAAATATAAACTGACCCCGTATTCATCACCTTCCAATATATAAACACCATTAAGCCCTAGCCCAGATATAACACTAAATATATTTTCCAGTGATTGACGACTACTTTGTTCTTCAGCTACAGAAACACGAGTCAATTTATAGAAATGATATTCACCACTCTCAAGAGAGATTGTTGGTAAAATATTTTTAAATATATCTGGAGAAATTGGTTTTGATAATGCAGTCAATACCTTATTTAAATTCATCTCATTTGCTACGGTAGTTGTCATAATCGTCCAAAATATAAAGAGAAATTTCCATTGAATACAAAAATGTATTCAATGGTTAAAAATAATAAATTCTAGATAAAATCAGACTCACTATCTTCCACAGACATTGACTCTTCAACAGAATCAACAAGCGCTTTTGCTGCAGGAGAGATGTCTTTAATTTCTTGCTGAGTAGGCAATGAATTTGGGTTTTGTGATGCAGTACGTGTGGTTATTGACATAGTGACAAATTGGAAGAATTTTTTTATTTCTGTACTTTCTTTTGCTGTAAACACCCCGTTTTCAGTGCCTTCTACAAAACGATTCAAAACGTTATTATCAGCATCAGTTCCTATCGCCATTGCCATACGGTCACATTTCCTAGAACGTCCTTCATTCACGAGCGCCTGCAAGGGCCGTTGCCATTCATCATTTGGAGCACCATCAGAAACTAAAACAATAGTAGGACGATATGCACGTGATGGCGTAGTTTCTTTATCTTCAATCATAGACTTTGCCATCTTAAATGCAGACCCCATAGGAGTAGCTCCACTCACCTGGAGATCCTTCCATTCTATATTTGACGCAGATGTATAAGGTAATTCTAATTTAACTTCAGCACCAAAAGTGATAATAGAAACTAACAATTCTATTTCACTTTTTTCTGCCTTAGCAAAATCTACAACCATTTCTTTTACTGCTGAGTTTAAGTTCTCAATTGAAGAACCACTCATGCTAGTACTAACATCTAGTAAAAGAATGACAGGTAATGGTTTAGCTTTAGGTGCTGTAAATGCACTAGGATCGAACGCTTTCATATAAATTCCTTTAATTTAACTTCTAAAAATACAATCTTGTTCTTCTAATAAATATTGGCTAACTAGGCTTTATTACATAAAGTTCTATCTGCATTTTTTACATTGACTTTGATTAGTCACTCCACTTTTTTGATTTCGGTAACCAAAAATTGTTTCTAATTCAGAAGCAGTTGTGGCTGCAACACCACATTTCGGGCATTTATGAGGTAACGATATTTTTCCTGACATATTTGTATCCATAAAATAATGAGTAAAAGTTTCGTTTACTTTTAAGGTACTTGATTATTTTCTTCAATTAATATTGGTCTTACAACTCAAGACTTAAAAATCAAACTAAAGCTTAATGAAAAATGTGCATATTTTTAGGGAGAGGAATCTCCATATCAATTAACGAATATTACTATTTGTATGTCCTTTTAGTGTCTGCATACCTACTGAAATTTGATCAATTAATTTTTTTATTCTTGTTTGTAAACTCATTACTTGTTCCTTTAAATTACTGCTAATGCTTTGTCTGTTGCTTGTGCAAGTGCTTTAAAAAAGCGCAAACACTTTTCAAGCTCATCTTTTTTAATTATTTGTGGTTGAGTAGTATCAAGCTGTGCGCGATGTACGGCCTCGCCCCGTTTAGAAATCCATTTATTCAGCTGCTCCCTGGCATCTTTTGGTAACACGTTTGGCCATATCCACTGCTCGGTAATATCTACACCAAAAAACTCTTCAAAAAGCTTTTTGGTTTTATTTGAATTTGGATTATGAAAAAACTTTAATCGTTCATGTAATTGTTTTTCTGCAAAGCGACCAAATTGAGAACCTTTAATTAAGCTAAATTTGGCATCAAAAATTTCAGTTACTACATCTTCAACATAGGTTTCCCATGCTGTTAACGTCATTATTAAGCTCGCTTTTTTTAAAACATCATATGAGCATAATTCTGGATGGTTATTTAACGTTTCATAGCATGCTAATAGTTGCTCAGCTTCGGATAGGGCTCTATTAAAATTTTGTAATGAGAGGGTCATTTTCTTCCTTAAATATTTAACTAACAATGAGGTGTTTGTTAGTACTGCTTTATTTTTTGTAATGCTATACAAAAATTTATGAAAATATAATTTCACAAGCTTGTGAAAATTTAATCTAGCTGGCTTTAATCTTTTTTATAATCACTAAAATTAATGATATTACTGGTATCAACTATTTCGTTTGATGATCCATCATCCAGATGACGTGCAGTGGCAAGCAATTGGCAATAAGTTAATAAACGCTCTATGGGTATAAACTTCTCTTTTCGTCGCGTTGCTTTATTCGTAATACGCTTTGGCTGAGTGTTTAAATATACTGCTAACTCAATAGCAAGGGCCCTTGGTAGATTATGGAGTCGCTCTTCCTGTAGTGTTTGTGTAACCCAAATTGCGGCATCGTTAATATGGCCGCTGATGCTTAAATCAGTGTTCTTAACCCATTGTGGGCTAAAGTCAATTTGTGAAAGGTCACTTAGCAGTGTAGCAATATCGCTGCGAGGGATAAGTCGATATACCTCAAGCGTTTCAGCCATCATTAACTGCCATTCATATTGTAAGTGCTCAGTTAATTCTTGTTGTGATAACTTTAAATTTACGGGTATAAAGAACGTAAAGCGACTATTCGCTTCGCAAACAATGATTGTTTTCTCACGGGACTTATAGCTGTTATCAATAATCTGCAATTGCCAGTTAAAACAATTACTATCGCTAATGAGGGTATTTACCCCCGCTTGTTTACCGTGTTCATGTGGTAAGCGAGGTAAATCAGCTTTTAGGTATTTGTTGAGTGCGTTTGAGGCGCTGAATTGGAGTTTCATTCTGAGCTGTTAATTGCTAAGTGTTCGAAAACAATAATAAGAGGTAGCAATTAAAGCTGATACTAATAAAACGAGTGAAAATAAATTAATCTTTTTGTTAACTTTAAATATTAGGCCTTTAATTTCATCATTTTTGCTAGTCAATTCCAATATTGTTTTCTCTTGTTCTTCAATAATTTTAGCTATTTTATTATTAGTGCCTTCTAACCCATCTACTAATGCATCAATCTTAGAATCTAAACAACCATTCCTATCTAACAGTTCTTTATGACGCTCATCTATCTTGTTACCAAAAGAAGCCAACATATCTTTAACGGCATTACTTGAGCATATTGTTTCAGACACCGCACCTTCAATAGACTTATTAAAAACTAACTGCTGATGTTCGACTAAATCTTTATTGTCACTAATAATTTCTGCGCTATTTTTAGCTATATCGTTTAAAACACGCTCTTCTAAACGTGAAATTTTTTTTGTTAATTGTTTTAGTAACTCATCTTTATCTGTACTCACTAAATCCAGCTTTTCATTGGCCTCTTCTAGCGCATCCCCTAGAGATAAAAGATCATTTTTTAATTTTTCCAAATCATTGATAATAGGAGCTAGTGGTTGCTCAACGATTCTTCTCATTAAATCAGTTAATTGCTTTTCTTTATTAGTCTCACTATTTGTAATCATAATTTAATCTCTTTTTCCGTATCTAATAACTCTAACACTTTTCTTTGAGTACTTAATTCATAAAATGAAACCAACTGCATAAAAGCATCACATTCATCATCTTCACCTAAAAATGCATCAATTTTCTTTGTTATTGATGCATGATACTCTTGCTTCAATATATTAATAAAAGTTTCAAACTTTGTTATATCTTCCTTCATTAATTTTTCAGTATTTATAACTCTTACTTTCAACTTATTTAATAAAACTTTTTTCAAATGAGATTCTTTTTGTAGCTTTTTTTGTTCTTCTTTATTTATCAAGACACTCGTCTCAAGTTGGCTTTTTTCAATATTAAGTTCTCTATTCAATGTTTCAATTGCTTTAATCCAAGAGTTTCTCCACTGTGAAAGAGTAAACTCTTCTGATTTACTCCTAGCCGCTTCTATTTTATTTTTATCATGGTGGTAGTTTATACTTGATAGGTATTTTTTTATTAAGTATTTATCTAAATATTTTTCCACCTGACCAAAAATAGATCGAACCTCATTATTAATCACGTTAGGATTTGGCTCAATAAAAGTTTTCTCAACATCTCTCTTGTATGATTTATTATTAATAATTAAGGATTGGCTTAAATCAATTCTATTCAATTGAGATTTATAAATAACTATCAACCTTTTGAGAGAAGTAACATTTTCTTCCTCTGGATTTCTATCAATTTTAGAGCGACACTCACTTTTATTATCAGCTATCAAGTTATTAATACTGCTTTTTAAATTTTCACTTGTACCGTACTCAATTAACTTAATTTTTTTATTTAATTGTTCAAGCTCTCGTTCATTTAATTTTTTATAGATTTGAGCATCTTCATCAATAGCTTGAATCTCTCTGATGATTTTTTTTTCATCCTGTTTCAACCTCTCTAATTTCTTTTTATAAATATATTCGATTCTTACATGACTATCGAGCATATTACGAAGACGACTAAGAGGCGATACAGAAGCATGTATTTCAACAATTAATGTTGCTCGAAGACTATTTATTAATGGTTTTAATTTTCTGTAAAGTACAGGTTCCTGCTTTTCTAGATTCTGCCAGCTATTTCCAAATTCAAGAGGGAAAAATAGGTTCTGATTTTTACCTTCATTACTTAGCTCTCCAAAGCGCTGAATTTGCTCAATCAGTCTCGCTCTAATATCACTAATATTAACTTCTTCTTTCTTACGAATTAGGTCTCTTATTGATTGAGCTGAATAAGAAAATGTCGTTACTATACGAAAACGCCCCAGCATAGCTTGCCAATTTTCTAGCCCCGGAAGACTCATAGCCTCTGAGTTTAGAAAACTCAAATCATCTCCCCTTCCAACTAATAAAATTAAATCAGCAAAAGGGAGATAAGCTTTTGCCATAGCATATACATGCTTTTGCTCTGTAGCATTCGCAGGATTATCACCGGGTAAATCTAAAATACGTATATTAGCGCATTTTTTAGCCGCGATAGGAAAGAAACGTGTTGGTATATCTACAATACATGGAGAATTAAAAGACTGAGTTTCATTTTCCATACTCTCTCTTAAATCACTTAGAGCTATTATCATATCGGACTCAGCAGCAAAGAACTCTTTTTTAGAGTTTATTGTTAGAGCCCAATCTTCACCTGTAGAACGACAGTATTCCATAGTAGTTGCAGTGGCAGACTTCCCAGCCTCTCTTCCTCCCCTTAGTACTTGGGAAACATCACTTATTTTATCTGAATGAATACCGAGTAAATCAAGAAGAAGTGTCGTTTTTCCAACTTGAGTCTTGCCGAAAACAACTACAAAAGGATCTACCTGCTTTCCTTTCATCGATAAGGTTTTTTTTATATCGTGACTCATAGAGCTTATTAATCGCTCGTATGCATCAAACGCCCAGCCCAAATTTGATAGGTATAACTCAGACCAGTATTCAGTTAGCCAATCATTAATCATACTCAGCAGTTTGCCCAACTAATAATGGATTTAAACCGCTTGCTGAAGAATCAATTTCAGCTTTAAGATCATTTGATAAAACAATTACATCAGCTAAAGCCTTTGTTAATCTTTCCTTACGCATTAAGTGTTCATCTAAGTGATAGCGTTGTCGTAAAGTAAACTCTAATCTAGTTCTTGCTGAGCGCATTACTTCATCAAAACTGCTGCAAAAGTTTTCGTAGTGAGAATCGGAAATTGCATTAAGCAAAGAGTGTGCTTGAATACTTAACTCTTGCTCTTGTTTCCTAAGTCCTGATATAGCTTTGGTTGTTATATAGCAAGCAGCAACAACGGCAGTAACAGCAATGGCAGCAGGGTGAAGCATAACAGGGGGAACACTGCCGCCCTCTGTCTCACTGGTTGATTCTTCGCTTGTAGAATCATCATTCGAATTGGTTTCAGATTCTTTATCTTTACTATGACCAAAAAGTGTACCTAGTATGTCTGAATCACCATCACTAATCACGTCTACAGCTAATAAAGCAGCGACAGCTTTGAGAGCATTTCTACCTTCATTTGCGCCTTTACTAATTGCCTCCACACTCTGCTCTATTAACTCACCATTATCATTCATCTTTAATTTAAGTTCATCAGCTAACAATTTTGGCACAGAGTATGACAACCTTGTATATTCAAGGGAAATAATAGGTATCAACCTTACACTTTCAGCTAGTTTTTTACTTGTTTCGCTACTGGTATTAGCGTTATGGCTTAGTACTATTTTGATGTCGTTCTTTATTTCTTCACTTAATACTTTAAACTGAATTGGTTGACCTGATTTCCCAGCATAACCAAGTTCAATAAGTTTTTTAGTGTTCGGTAACTTAGGAGTTTCATTTTTACTTATCTCTATCTCAGAATTGTTTACTGCTCCTAATTTTTCTAAAGTCAAACCTTTTAATTTAGTAGCATAACCAGAAAAAAAGTTGTTTCCTTCTTGTTGCCAAGCTTCTTCAACAGTTTGCTGTGCTTTTGTCTTTATTTCAGTCGTGCTGTCAAACGCACTAGTAATCCAATTTTTCAAACCTTCATGATCTGAAGCTAATTTTTTGTCTAGGTTCTTAGTCGCATTTTTCAGGTTATCGTTTACATGTGTTCTTGCAATTTTTTTGTGCTCTTCTCTTAATGATGCAACCGCATCATCAAATTCACCTAGAAGCTCTTTACACATTAATGCACTCTCTGTTGCTTCAGAACTATTAAAGATAAGCCTAGCCTTAGATCTAATACTATTTAAAACTTTAGTTAAATCTCGGCCAATTAACTGTGCTAGATTATTAATTTGAAAAACACGATTCGATTGCCCTGTATAATTTAGTTCATCGATCATACTTCGTAATTTTGGCATCCACTCTTCACAGTAATCAGAATCATCCGTTCCAGTCAATATAATCTGCTTATCAATTCGGTTCTCATCTATTTTGAAAGTGTTCATCGCACTATTTTTTAATTGATTTTGGCGATCTAAGTCATTTTTGTATGACTCCGTTTTAGATATAACAACGCAAGGTTCGCAATGCTTTAAATCATTTGCAAGAATATCCTTTGTAATATCAAGCTGTTGTTGATTTGCCACTCTTGTTTCGTCTGTAACAACTATACAACCGCCTGCAGCTATCATTGCTTGACGCATTAACTCTTGCCAATCTTTATTATCGCGATCTTGTTTTTCATAGCCTGGTAAAAGTAGCCAAGACTGATTCTCCCTCTTAAAATAACGTTTTGGTACTTTTAAGACTGGGAGTAAATCTTCTGCTGAAGGGTCTGTTATAACTCGATTAAAATTTTCGACATCAATAGGTACATCTTTTACTATTAACTGATTTTCACTATGACCGCTTTTTAAACGCCTCACATAGCCCTTCGGTGCATTTACTTCATCAGTTTCTATAATCATAATTGGCAATTTTTCACCGCGCCCTTCATTCCCTTGCAACCAATCCCCACAGTCATAAATTTTAGACATTAAAGTTGTTTTACCAACCCCTTGCGAGCCACCGACTGCAATTATCCATTCATTACCTAATATTTCTGCTAAAAGTAAGCGTCGCATCACAGCTAATAATTTTTTATCTATTTCATCATTAGCTAGTACATTGCATGCACCACGTAATCTGCGTAAAGCACTATTAAGCTCTTTTAAAAAAACCTCTGGTGATTCCATGTCCACAATCCTCATTTTATAGATATGTATATGTTTTTAATCAAGTCATAACAACTTAAACTATACTGTTAAACCACGGTGTATTAACAACATAATTTCATCTGTCTAACTGTTTATCATTTTCTTCTTGGGTTGGTTAAAAATAAATTGGTGCCGTTGCTTTCATAGCGGTTATTCCAAACCAAATCAAAATAAATACGGTGGTTTAAACCTATTTTTGCCGCTTTATTTTTTAAAAATTTTTGTATATCAGCGTAGTGCTGGGCTGTTTTAATATCTTTATAAGTAAAACGGCGTTTAATGTCTAAAGCCATGGCTTCTTGGGCGGTGAATATAAATTCTGACTGAAATATTTGGCTATCAAGGGGTAAAAATAGCCATGGTGTGACGGTTTTTCTTGCTGGTGCAAAGTCTTCCCCCATTGCTACAAAGTGCTCGAATACAATATCAACGGGCTTTCGCGCTTTATTAAACGACTGCAACTGCGAAGGTTTAATGTTTTTACTCAGTTCAATTTTTAGCTCACTACATAACTCGTTTGCAAGTTTGTTTAACTCTATTTCAGAGGTGAGATTATTGAGTGCGTTTATTAAATAATCCTTTTTTTTAGTTAACACATCTCTAAAGGTATGTGATGCGCCTAAGCAAGTATTATTTTTACGATGAAAGCCACGGTAGGTATTCGAGCCTAAGCTTTTTAATACCAATTCCTCGTAGCCGAGTAATGGCGTGGGTGCTAAAAATACCGTATCACCCACTTCATTCATGCGTCTTATTTGTCCCTGCACTTTTATTTATCCTTCCGTGTTGAATAAGCGGCTTGTCTTAAAAGCGGGGTCTCAGTTATGTTTTTATTTAATTTACGTTGGGTCATGTAACATCCATGTTGTTATTTTTATAACTAGCGTTATAGTTCGCCCGCAAAGGCTTTTTGGCTTAGTGCATCGAATAAGTTATTAGATTCAACATAACTACTTTTTATACTTTTAGTACCCTGATGTGATTTTTGTACTACCGCAGTAAATTTTTCAATCTTGGTGTAATCAGGTAATGAAAATTTAAATGCTGCTAATTCTGTTCTATTAAGTTTTGGTATGTTAGCTCGCGCTGGCAATGAAGAAACGTAATTATCAAAGTAATCTGATAGAAGTAACATCCACATAAATTCACGTGTTACCTTTCCTTTAACAGGCTTAATCGGGTACATGTCCGCAGAACATAATGCTTTAAAATCAGGAACGGCAACCTTTCTTAAATAGGGACGAATCTTAGAGTAAAGTATATATTGGTTATCGAATAAGAATTTTTTGCTTATTAGTTGCTCTTCTCTGGCTGTTAATGCAGGTAATAATTTCCCTGTGTTTTTTTCAATACGATCTGGTCCTATATGTAATAAATCTAAATATTCTTCTTCTCGTGGATCTACCATCTTTGCGTCAAGAATTGATACATCGCCAAATGTTGTAACACTAGTACTTCGCTGCAAATCAGTTCCGAACATCTCTAGGAATACACTGCGTAGGAAGTCGTCGGCGAGTTGGATTGCTTGTTGGCGTTTGCGGCGGATAGCATCGGCTTTATCTAAAATCGCAGCAATGCGCTTTTGCTCGTCCAGTGGTGGGAGCAGCATGGGATAGCTTTTTAATGCATCCATATCAATACCACTTTGGCCAGCAGTTCTTTGCGATAAACCATCTATAAGTCTAAATAAAGTATCTTGTCTCAGAAAGTAAAACAGATAATCTCTATCGACGCTTTTACTTGGCTCCGCTTTCATTAAAGCAACATTATAGGCCCCCTCTAACCCTCGAAGTATTTGAAATACAGGAGGACCATAACGTCCTATCATAATATCTTTTTTAGAGCAGAACTTTTTGGTTGATGATTCTGGTATGAACGTTAAATTATTATCCGATTTATAATCTCTAATTTGCAATAAACGAATATAGCCTTCCATTGGCTCATATTTAAATGTTGATTTAGGGGGCTGTGATCCACCAATAAACTTAACTACATCACCTAGTTTTACAACAGACCAGCTCACAACATCCCCTCCAGCTCTTTCAAATCAGCGAGTATTTCGTTTTCCAAGCTCACTAGCTTACCTAAAACCTCTTTTGGCGGATCGTACGTTTCTTCTTCATACACCACTTCTTTGTAGCGGTTGATTGAAAGGTCGTATTTATTGCTGGCTATGTCTTCTTTACTGACCCAAAACGCCTTTTGGGTTTTGTCATTTTTATCACTTGTTGCCTGAGCTTTATCGCGGGCTTTAAATTCGCTGATTAGGCTTGGTAAGTCGTTAGCTTTTATTGGGGTGCGTTTGTCATCCAAGCTAAAACCATCGGCTTGTACGTCGTAAAACCATACGTGGTCTGTGCTGCCGCCTTTGGTAAATATAAGTATAGCTGTAGATACACCAGCGTAGGGTTTAAACACGCCACTTGGCAGTGAGATTACGGCTTCTAGCTGGTTGTTATCTACCAATAGTTGGCGCAGTTGTACGTGCGCTTTTGATGAGCCAAAGAGTACGCCGTCGGGCACAATAGTAGCCGACTGCCCGCCCACTTTTAGCATGCGCTCAATAAGGGCAACAAACAGCAGCTCGGTTTTTTTGGTTTTTACTTTGCGTAATAACTCAGGGCATACGTCTTCTTCGTCTAGGCTGCCTTTAAATGGCGGGTTGGCGAGTATTATGTCGTACCCTTCTTTTGCTTTTTGCGGGTAGTGCTCTTTAAAGTTTTGGCTTAAGGTATCTTGATAATGAATGCCCGGTTGTTTAATGCCGTGCATTACTAAGTTCATGGCGGCTACGCGCAGCATAGTGGCGTCAAAGTCAAAGCCGTTGAACATGTGAGCATCTATGTGGCTGCGCTGCTCTGGGGTTATTAAATCCCCTGAGTAGAGCAAATTTTCGAGCGGTTTACCGCTGTCGTCCAATTGAACGTTGCCATCTACATCAAGCACGGGTTCACGGTCGATGCCCTCGGCTGATGTGTATTTTTGTAATAGGTATTCGTAACTTACCGATAAAAAGCCACCGGTGCCGGTTGATGGGTCACAAATTTGGCTGGTAACATCTGGGTCCATCATTTCAACCATGGCGCGTATAATATGGCGCGGGGTTCTAAATTGGCCGTTAATGCCTGCGGTAGTAAGTTTACTAAGCAAGTATTCGTATAAATCACCTTTGGTATCGGCATTTTCAAGTGGTAAGTCGTTTACCATTTCAACGGCTTTTACCAATAAGCTTTGCTTTTGGATCATCAATTGCGCGTCTTTCATAAACTCGTTAAATACCACGCCTTCTGGCGATACGTCGTCTGATGTTTTTGAAAAGTACGGAAACAGCTCATCTTTAACCAGTTTGTATAACTCTTCGGCCCCTAAATGGCGCAGGTTTTGCCAACGAATGTGTTGCTCGTCGTCGTTAAAGCGGCGGTTAAACGGCTGCTTAGTACGTGCACTTCGTTTTTCGTCGGCTTGCTCGTTCATGTCGAGCATGCGGGCGTACATTAAAAAAGTAATTTGCTCTACTACGGTCAGCGGGTTAGTTATACCGCCTGTCCAAAATTCTTCCCATAGTTTGTCTATTTTACTTTTTAAAGGTCCGGTGATCATAGTATTCCTAGTCTGAGCGCTTTATAGCGCTCGTTGTATTGATTAAATTTTTTATCATGGTGTCGGATGGCGCTTTGGCTTATCCGACTACGTTTTATGCTATTTCAGTTTGGCTTAATAAATTTTCGATTAAGCGAATAATGGTGTCTTTTTCACAACAAAGTACAATAAATGCGCGCTTTACTTTCTATACTTGGGTAGGCAGGCTCACCAAATACACTTTGATCTAATGCGCCCCAAATGGCGCCTAGGCCGTTGTTACGTTCTTGTGCAAATAGCTTGGTGGCTTCACCTTTGTTTATAAGGTTTTGCTTAAGCTGTGAAATCGCGATTTTTGCATCATTAAGTGGTGTAAGTGCGCCGCCTAATTCCCCTTTTGATGAATTAAGCAGTCCTTCATCATACTGTTGTAGCCATAAGAAGGTTTGCGTGTAACTGGCAATTATATTTACAAGCCCTGCACCAAACTCACTGTTTTGTGGCAAAACAGCTATACGTTTAACGAGTTGTAATGCGTTATCTAACTCTGTTGCGTTTTGTGCTAGTCGCTCTTGGTTTAAGGTGTAGCCTTTTAATAAGTGCTGCTTTAACGTTTTAGTCGCCCATTGGCGAAAGCGCACCCCATTTTTAGATTTAACGCGATAACCCACAGAAATAATAACGTCGAGATTATAATGGCTTACAGTATAGCTTTTACCATCTGAGGCAGTTGTCCGGAAATTCCGGACAACTGCCTCTTCTATTAACTCTTCATCTTTAAAAATATTACGAATATGTTCAGACACTGTACGTTTGTTTTTATCAAACAATACTGCCATATCTGCTTGAGTAAGCCATACTGACTCGTTCTTTAATGAAACTGATAATTGTAAGGCACCATCATCAGATTGAAACACTTCTACATGATTAGCCATTTACAGCCGCACCTCTTTTTCAACAGATTGATTTTTATCGCCCAATTCTACATCAAACTGCTTAATAAATTGTTCGATTACGTCGGCTTGTTGCTGACTAAATATGCCGTCTAGCCCCATGTCGTGTATTTGGGTAAAAGGTGCATCGTAAAGCTGGGCTATTTCAATAGAGCCGTGGCGAATTAAATGGTTTTTTAGCATACCAATAAAGCGCTGTTGTTTAGAGTTTACGTGAGTATGTATTTGCTGAACAAAGGCAGTAAAGCCCTGCTCTATGACGTTTTTATCCATACCGACAATGGTACGCAATATTTTGTCGAGCGTGGCGGTTGATTCGGGAAAAAACTCTTTTAATGTATTTAAATCTACACTTGGGTTTTGCGTATGCACTAACGAGCTTAATTGCGCTAAGTCAGCTTCGGTTACTGGTTCGCCACTGCGAATTTTTTTCAGTACACTGTCGGTTTCAAATAACGGGGTAAGTGTTTTTTCAACCTCTTGGCGGTATATTTGATAATCAATAGAGACTATTTTTGTCAGCCTGTCGGTTTCGTGTATTTGGTTTGTGTCTTCTTTTATATCAAGTACAAAATCATTTGTCGGCGGCGTTACGCTTTTATTGCGTAAATGTATAATGCTGCGTAAATCAGTGCGACTTTGCTCAAGTGCTGCATGTGTTAGATATTGCCAATATTGCTCGGTTTGTATGTCTGCTATTGCAGGGGCCTTTGTGCGTACTTCGTTTAAGTGCATTTGTAGCGACTCAACTTTACTCATCACATTTTGTTTGGCTAGATCAATTTGATTTGCATCAGTTAATAACAGTGTTTGGATAATTGTTAGCTCAAAATCAAGTTTATACGCTTCACTTTGCCCCATTATGTTGCGCCATTGCATAAGTGGCGCGACTTTTTCGAGTAAGTCGCTGGCTGTATTAGGCGTAAATTGGTTAAGGCGCTTTAGATCTTTATAGGTTTCGACCACTTGCCAGTTGTCGCGCACAGAGATTGATTCCATCGGCAGTAAACAAATATCGTCGTGTATTAATTTAATTGTTTGATCAAACACATCCATATTGGCTTTTTTGAGGGCGGTTTGTGCAAGGTTTACGCGCGCTTCAAACAGTTTTTGTAGTAATGATTTAGCTTGTTTTACGTCTTCTTCTTCTGGGTTTTCGTCAAAGTATTCAAAGTTTGCCCAGTGGTCGAATATTAAAAAGTGAGTTTTGTGCTGCCCTGGGCCATATAGGTTTTCACATAACCGCGTGCCGCGGCCGATCATTTGCCAAAACTTTACTTTTGATTTTATGGGTTTTGCAAAAACGAGGTTTACGCACTCGGGTACATCTATGCCGGTGTCGAGCATATCGACCGATACCGCAATACGCATGCTGTTTTCGTCGCTTGATTTAAAGTCGTCTATTAGCTCTTCGGCGCGTTCATACTTTGAGTGAATAACGCGACAAAAATTAGCACCGTGCTGTGGGTAAAGCTCGCTAAACAGCTGCGCCATTAATTCGGCATGGGCTATGTTACGGGCAAATATAATTGTTTTACCGGGCAGTTGACCATCTTTATCACGCAGGCCTTTTTCCATTAAGTTACGCAGTATTAGCCTGTTGGTGTCTTTATTTTTAATGGTTTCGTCTATTTGTTTTGCGTCAAAGTCGAGCTCGTTAGGGTCAATGCCCTGCTCTTCTAATTGCGCTATTTGTTCATCGGTTAAGTTGTCTTTTTTAATGCCTTCGCGTAAAAACTGTGTGGTGTAACTTACAATTTTGTAGGGCACTAAGTTACCTTGTTCGATGGCGTCTTCAAGTGGGTAGTTTGCGGTGGGTAGTTTATAATCGCAACCAAACAAATCACACGTTGACCGCGATACCATTTCTACTGGCGTGGCGGTTAAGCCGACTTCTAGCGCGTCAAAGTATTTAAAAATATCACCATAAATATTGTAAATTGATCGGTGCGATTCATCGGCAACGATTAGGTCAAAATGGCCTACATCGTACTTGTTCATTATACGCAGCATACCTGGATACGTTGCGATAAATACGCGGGCACTGGCTGCAGTGTTTTTAGCGCTTTTGCCCACAATATGTACTGGCTCATTCGTAAATTCTGTAAAGGCGTTTCCTGCTTGTTTACGCAGCTCTTTTCTGTCACATAAAAACAGTACGCGCTTAGCCCAACCAGCATCAAGTAATCGTTTTGCAAGGGCAATAGATACACGCGTTTTACCCGTTCCTGTAGCTTGCACAATAAGCGCTTTACGGTGTTTATCGCTAAAGCGTTCACATACTCGGGTGATTGTTTCCATTTGATACAAACGCCCTGCCACAGTTGTATCAATCGGCGTTTTATTTAAATCTTTTTTAAGTGTGCGCTGCTTTATGAGGTATTGCAGTGAGTCTTTTGAGTAGTAACCGTATAAACCTCGGCTGTTATAGCCTTGTGCATCGTCGAGTATTTTAATATCCCAGCCGTTCGAGTAAAAAATAACGGGTCGCTGGCCATATTGTTTTTCAAGCGCGTTGGCGTAAAGCGTTGCTTGCTGGCGGCCTTTTTCGATATTTTCGCGTGAGCGCTTTGCTTCAATAACGGCTAGTGGCTTGCCGTCGTCATCCCATAAAACATAGTCGACATAGCCAATACCTGTTGGCGTTGGTTGCTCATCTACTTTTACCTCTTTACCAACCTCTTCTGTTGATTCGTCATCAAGTGCAACATGCCAGCGTGCATTGCGTAGGTCTAAATCAATGATTCGTTTGCGGGTTTCGTCTTCGTTAAAATTAAAGCTAGAGTTAACTATTTGCTCGTTACGGGTTTGCACCTGTTTAAGCTTTTCTTGATCAATCACTTGCTTTAATTTTGCAGCCTGTTGCTGGGCTTGTTTTTGCGCAAGCTCTGCGGCCTCTAGCTCTTCAAGTGCACGCTTTAGACGAGCTTGATTCTCAGCTAATTGCTTGGACAGTTGTTTGTTCTTTTTTGCAAACTGGGCATCAGTTTGATCACTAGGCTGTGTTTGCTCTGGCGCTTTAAATTCAGGGCACTCTTGTTGCGTGCCATCTGCGTAAGCCATATACAAATAAGAGGCAATAAAATAGCTTTCTTTTAATATCCATATAGCTTGTTGTTGGTCTACTTTGCCTTCGTGGGCTGCTTGATTACCACTTTTACGGATTGCGTGAAGTTTATCGGTGATTTCTCGCGGTACTGCACTGGTAAAGTCATCGGCGGTGAGTTTATCGAAAATGTTCGAGGTAGGTAAAACAGGTAATCGCAGCTCTTTATATAAAAAACCAACGACTTTCTCAGCAAAGCAGCGCAATTTAACCAATGAACTTTGTGGATCAGTAATCGCATACTCTTCTGCAAAAGCGGCTAATTGGTGTAGCTCTGGCCATTTTGTTTGAATGTGTTCAAAGTTCATTGATTGCTTCATACTTCGTTACTTCCTTATGTACTAATCTACCAAGCATTTTTATTTTTAGGCGTTTACAAGCTTGCGAAATTTAATCTATTAACTTTATTTTTATGTTGTGTGTTCTTGCACTCAATGAATAGTGAGTAGCCAACCCTTGTTTATTAGAGCGTATATCTATTTTGCTGGCAAGTTCATTTGGTAACGCTTTGTTTATTTTATTATTAATGCGGCTACGTGCTTGCTGAATAAAGGTTTTTTCCATACATTTTAATGTATGGTGCAAGCCATCTCGAAAGTCTTCGGGCTCGATGCTAAATGTGTCTCTAAACACACGTAAGTCTGCACTATGTTGCTGTAATAACGTTAAGTATTCTTTGCTGTAGCGCAAGGTTTCTTCGAATTTGCGGCCAACAGTTAATTGAGCTTGTTCACTTTGGCTGTATTGGTGTAACCATAAATAAAAAGCGCTCTCTTTTGCGGTTAGTTTTATTTCAACCCCCGCAAATGTGAGTGTTTTTGCTTTGGCATTTACTTCGAGGATTAAATCTTTTTTATGTGCTGAGTTTAAACTTGCAACCGTTTGGCTAAACGATGCGCTTTTCATGGCTGAAATTAGATTTTCATCAATTGATTGGCGCATTCGTACAAATGGTATTTCAGCAAGTGTGACTTGGGCATTTTTGCAATTTATTGTAGCTCCACTTTTCCCTTGAATAATGTGATCATAAGGTGTGGGATAGTAAAAGTCAGCAACAAACTCAAACTCGTCGTTCACAAATACATGGCTTAGCAAATCTTGCTCACGCCCTAGTAGCGACATAGCATAACCTAAATAAAACGCCATTGTTTTGCGGCCACCCGCAATAGAAGCATGAATACTAATATCGTTATTATTTGTAAGCTCAAACACTTTACGAGTGATAAAATCTGCCATATATGTTTGTTCAATTTCAGATTTTGCATCGTTAATAGGTTGGCAGTTATCATCTTCTATTAGCCATATATTCTCATCGGGGAGTTTAATATCAGGAAGTTGATAGTCCTCAATCAGTTTAGCTAAATGGCCTTGAACAAATAACCCATTAATTAACGTGTCTTTTGTACTTTTAGTTGTTATGACAAATACTTCATCTGGGAGCTGCTTGTTTTGTGCGTGAAGAGCGAAAAGGGTTTCGGTCAACACTTGTGGGCTTGCACCTGTGACTATAAGGAGAATATGCTTCATCAAGAATCCTTTTGTTGAATAGCCAGCATCATAGCCAAGTTTTAAACTGAATGGAACTTGTTTGAGTTCAATGGATTATATTGATGTTTTTGTAGAGGAAGATATTTAACCGAACACAAAAAAGGACGTCCTGAGACGTCCTGATATAGAATAATGGCGGTGAGGGAGGGATTCGAACCCTCGTTAGGGATTAACCTAAACACACTTTCCAGGCGTGCGCCTTCAGCCACTCAGCCACCTCACCACATGCGTTAATGTGTAACGCGATGCAATAGTATGAAATAGCGCACACTCGTGCAAGGTGTTTTTCAGCATTGTATTTCAATTGCTTAGTATATAAACAAAAAAGGCCGTTAATGTTTAAATTAACGGCCTTTTGTAATAACACTTACGATATTAACGCTGTAATGACGCTGAGAAATCAAGCATACGATTAAGCGACTTGAGTGCGCCTTCACGAAGACCCATATCAACGAACACTTCTTTACCATTTACATCTATTAAAGCTTCCTCAATGGCTTTGAGGCCGTTCATTGCCATCCACGGGCAATGCGCACAGCTTTTACAGGTTGCGCCTTCGCCTGCTGTTGGTGCTGCAACAAATTCTTTATCAGGGCATAGCTGCTGCATTTTATAAAAAATACCGCGATCTGTGGCAACAATAAACTTTTGGTTATCCATTGTTTGCGCTGCTTTTATCAACTGACTGGTTGACCCTACTGCATCAGCTAAAGCAACAATTTCAGCAGGTGACTCAGGGTGAACCAATACGCCTGCATCAGGATATAGTGCTTTCATGTCCTTCAGTGCTTTGGTTTTAAACTCGTCATGCACAATACAGGCGCCATCCCACATGATCATGTCTGCGCCAGTATTTTTTTGAATATAAGCGCCTAGGTGTTTATCCGGGCCCCAGATGATCTTTTCACCCATTTCATCTAGGTGCTCTACTATTTCAAGCGCGCATGATGACGTAACAATCCAATCAGCTCGTGCTTTAACGGCTGTTGAAGTATTTGCGTATACAACCACTTTACGATCAGGGTGCTGATCACAAAATGCTGAAAACTCATCAATTGGACAACCAATATCAAGCGAGCATGTTGCTTCAAGTGTTGGCATAACCACAGTTTTATTTGGCGTTAAAATTTTAGCTGTTTCGCCCATAAAGCGAACCCCAGCAACAATGATCATATCTGCATCATGCTTTGCGCCAAAACGAGCCATTTCTAGTGAATCAGCAACACAGCCACCGGTCTCTTCAGCAAGCGCTTGAATTTCAGGATCAGTATAATAATGGGCAACCAGTACCGCATTTTTATCAATTAATAGTTGTTTTATACGTACCTTATACTGCGCTTGCTCATCAATATTCAATGGAGCTGGCTTAGGAGGAAAAATATATCCTTCAGGCATAATAGTTTGAGCTAAACTCATTTCTCGACCACTTAAATTTACAGTGCAATTATGGGGTGAATTATACGAGAATCTAGTACTAAATAACAGTATTGGTGTGAACTCAGAGGGAATTAAATATAAAAATAAGGGATACCAAGAATGGTGGGTCATGATGGACTTGAACCATCGACCAATGGATTAAAAGTCCACTGCTCTACCAACTGAGCTAATGACCC